>JAFPZZ010000026.1 GCA_017417045.1 Bacillota bacterium | reverse complement strand
TAAGTGAACCGGTGAAGCTGTCCATTTGAACTCCCGAAGATCTTCGTATCTGACTATGCGGGCCGGGCCTTTTAGGACCCGAATATGCCTCCTGCGAGGCCGGCGAAGCCCATGAAGGATAGGCTGACTATCGCGGCCGCGATGAGGCTTATTGCTATGCCCCTGAAGGGCTTTGGTATGTCGCTTCCGTCTATCCTCTCGTGTATGCCCGCGAATATCAGGAGGGCGATGATGAAGCCTGCTCCTCCCGCGGCCGCGTTGGCGACCGACTGAGCGAAGCTGTAGCCCTCCTCGGCGTTCTGCGTGCAGACGCCTATGATGGCGCAGTTCGAGGCGATGAGTGGGAGCCAGGTCCCGAGGCCGCCGTTCTCAGCCGAGAAGTGCCTGATCAGGGTCTCAGCGAGCTGCACTACCGACGCGATGATCAGAACGAAGGCCAGGGTCTCGAGGTGCGAGAGTCCGTTCGGCCTGAGGTATATGCTGCTCACGGGCCAGGCTATCATGGCGGAGACGCACATACAGAGCGTCGTAAGCAGGCCCAGTCTCAGAGACCTTCTGATATTGCTGCCGCTTCCCAGGAAGGGGCATACGCCCAGGGAGCGCGAGAGCACGAGATTATCCGAAAGCACGGCCGTCACTATGATGACGAGTATGTCTCTCATCTCGCGGCCTCCTTTCTCTCATCCGCGCAGTTTCCCTCGAGAGGGCAGCCCGCGCAGTTTCCGTCGCAGTTTTCGGCGTTCCTTCCGCTCAGCTTGTTGGCCGCGGCGATCAGCGCCCCGAGCACGAGAAAACCGCCCGGCGCAAGCAGGAACATCGAGGCCCTGGGGAAGCCGGGTATTATTATCGCCCCGAAGAGCTCCCCGCTTCCGAGGAGTTCCCTGAGGGCGCCCATTACCGTTAGGGCGGCGGTGTAGCCGAGCCCGCAGGCGAAGCCGTGCAGGGTCGAGTCCGCGATGCTGTTTTTGGTGGAGAATGCCTCGGCGCGCTCCAGTATGACGCAGTTGACCGCGAGCAGGGGCAGATAAGGGCCTATCGAGCCGTCGAGCGCGGGAAGATACGCGCTGAAAAGCATCCTGACTATGCTCACGAACGACGCGGCGATGAACATGTAGCAGGGGATCCTTACGTTCGAGGGTATGACCCTCTTGAGGGCGGAAAGCACGAGCCCCGTGCATATGAGCACGAAGGTCAGGGCCATGCCCATGCCGAAGCCGTTCGATGCCCTCGTCGTCACTGCGAGCGCGGGACATATCCCCATGGCTGATATCAGCAGGGGGTTTTCCGTGAATATACCGTTTATGAAGATGCGGCGCTTTCTGTTTTTCTTCATCAGATTACCGTCCCCATCCCGCTTACCTGCAGCAGCGAGTTGCTCACGCAGGTGAATACGGCCATCGACGCCTCGTCCGCGCGTTCAGCCGCCTCTATATACGCCGCGCCCGGATCCGTCGGATCGGCCGTGATGGCTCTGGCGCCGGTATACTGGTCTGTATAATCCGCGAGGGTCACGTTCGTGCCGAGTCCTGAGATCTCTCCGCTGACGTCGGTGACCTTCACTCCGGTGATGACGCCGCCTGCGTCTATACCGGTTATCGTCTCTATATATCCGCTGCTTCCCTTGGCTCTCGCCGTTACGGCGTAGCCGCTGTTGTTGTTAGCCCTGTAGACCTCGGTAACTCCGTCCAGGAGCTCTATATCCTCCACCTTCGTGAAACCGTTCGCGCCCGGGAGCACGGCGGCTCTGGCTTCGTTGCTGCGCGCGAGCTCCAACTCTTCGATGCGCGGGGCCGTGACCTCGTAGACTATGGTCACTGCCATTGCACAGATGAGGCAGACGAGCAGCATGGAGAAGAAGGACTGTATGGGCCTCGCTTTATTCATCGCCCGAGCCTCCTTCCGCGAAGAGCGGCCTGCGACCGGTCAGTCTGTCTATATGAGGCGTGAGGAGGTCTGTGAGCAGCACGGCGAAGAGAACTCCGTCGGGATAGCTCGAATAGACCCTTATTAGCATGGTCAGCATGCCGCATATCACGGCGAATATGACGCGGCCCTTCCTCGTGAGGGGAGTGGTGGCGTAGTCGTTGACCATGAATACCGCGGCGAGCACGGAGCTGCCCGCGAGCACGTGGAAGAGCGGATTGAAGCCCATGAAGGCTGCTGAGGCCGCTATGCTCGCGAGGTATACCAGTGGGGTAATGGGATCTATGGTCCTTCTGAATACCATGTAGAGGCAGCCGAGCAGCAGAGCCGCCGCGCTGACCTCGCCCAGGCATCCGCTGGTGTTTCCTATGAAAAGATCGAGCATCCCCGGGACGTCCTGGTTGTTGTTCCAGAGCTCGAGGGGAGTGTCGCCGCTGGTGAATACTTCAGGATAGCTTGCGACCATCATCAGCACGCCCGTCACTGCGGGGTTAGCAAAATTCTGCCCCAGACCGCCGAAGAGCTGCTTGGCTATGACTATGGCGCAGAATGAAGCCACGGCGGGCATCCAGAGAGGTATATCCGCCGGGCAGCAGAAGGCTATTATCATGCCCGTTACCGCGGCGCTCATGTCGCCTATGGTCTGCCTTCGGCCGAGTATGTTTCTGGTCACTGCCTCCAGGAATACGCAGCTCACTATGGACACGGCAAGCACCGCCAGGGCCTTCGGGCCGAAGCGTATGAGCGCGAATATAATTGCGGGTATGCCGGCTCTGAGCACGTCCTGCATTATCAGGGAGCTGTCCATGGGGCCGGCTATGTGGGGAGCAGGGGAGACCATTAGGCCTTCGAGGTAACCCTTATCCTGCATTTCGGCCTCCTTTCCCTTTCCTGCGCGCTGAAGGAGCTCCGTTAGCATCTGCGGTGCCGACTGAGGCTACACGCGCGGAGTTCGAACTGAGCGAGGGATATGCTGAACCTTCCGCCTTCCCGGCGTTTTTGAAGTAAGCCACGGCCTTCATGATGCGCTCCGACAGCCTTATCCTGGCGGGGCAGGCGTAGGAGCATGCGCTGCAGCCTATGCAGCTGAACGCCGAGAGCTTTGAAAAGGCCCTCCCGTCGGATCTTCTGACCGCGTCCATTATGCGCATGGGCATGAGGTCCATAGGGCAGACCGCGGCGCACCTGCTGCAGCGTATGCAGGAGCTCTCGGCGGTGTCCTTCGCGTAGAGCTCGCTGAAGCAGAGCAGGGCGCTGTCGTCCTTGCCCACGGAATAATTGCTGTTTTCTATGGTCCTGCCGGTGATCGGCCCTCCGATGATGATCTTGCGTATGGGAGCCTTCTCTCCGCCGCAGAATGCGATGAGGTCGGTGACGTGGGTGCCTATAGGGACTTCCACGTTCATGGGCCTGGCTATCGCGTCTCCGTCGACGGTGATGCTGCGGCTAACGAGCGGGAGCCCCGTGTCGAGCAGCTGCCCCAGCTTGATGACGCTTCCGCAGTCCAGTATGAGTATTCCGAGATCCGCGGGCTTCTTTCCCGGCGGGAGGAGTTTTCCTGTGACCTCTTTTATCAGGACCGTATCGAAGCCGTTGGGGTAATAATCCCTCACGGAATAGAGCTCGAGCCTGTTCTCTCCCGCGAGCTCCTTTTTCAGGGCCTCCATGGCGGGCTTCTTGTCGCTTCCGACCGCGAAGATCCCGCGGTTCAGCCCGAGATGCTCCATTATCGCGAGGGCGCCGTCCTTCATGAAGCCCGGGAAGGAGAGCATGTTCATCCCTCCGGCGCTCAGGAAGGGCTCGGATTCGGTGCCGTTGACTATGAGTGTGTCCACTTTGGCGTCGGCGGCGTTCTCGAGCACGGTGCTCAGCGGAGTCCTGTCCCTGCCGAAATTGAGCAGGCCGGAGCTCCTTACGACTTCGAAGAATTCGTAGCTGCTCCTTATCCTCGGCGGAACGACGCTCTCGTGAAGGTCCTGCCTTCCGTCCGTGCGTATCTTTATATAAAGCTCGTCCGCGTCCCTGTTTGCCGCGAGGGTATCTATCGACACGATCTCGCCTGAAACGCTGCTGTGGATAGGCGCGCAGCGCGGACTTCCCGCCTCTGCGATGAGCTGGCCGAGCTTGACCCTGTCTCCGGGCGACGCAATGGGAAGATAGACCTCTCCCGGGGCCTGCTTCATCGGAATATATACCATGTCGGGGACTTCCATCGGTATGATGGTCATCCCCGAGGTCTTTTTGCTTTTGGGAAATACTATTCCCCTGAGTTTGTTTTCGGGCATGATCTTTCTTCTTGAGAAGATGATATATCACTTTAAAATACTATAAAAGCGGCCCAAAGTAAAGAACGGAGCTCTTCGCAGGCGTCCCGCGATAGGCTGAGTCTATGCTCCCGGGGCTTTCGGAAGGCAAATATTATTTCATGCCGCGTTCGCATTGCTGATATAATTAAGCGCAGGCTGTGCGAAGGGCTGCCTTTGAACAGCCGCGGCCGCATGCGCCGGCCGTTACGCGGATAAGGTGCGATGATACGGCCTTTCGATCAGGCGACGCCGGCTGAATGACAGATAGACCGCAAATAAAGATCCATATTATACCCGAGCTCGATGAAGAGAGGAGAAGCGCCATGGAATACGATTTTCCGATAACAAGGACTACTCACCCCAGACCCCGCCCTGAAGACGAGAGCAAGCTCGGCTTCGCCCGTTATTTCACAGACCACATGTTCGCAATGGAATGGGACGAAGGCATAGGCTGGCACGACGGCCGCGTCGTGCCCAACGAACCAATACTTATCGATCCCGCCTCCTGCGTGCTGCACTACGCTCAGATGGCCTTCGAGGGCATGAAGGCCTACCGCACGCCGAGCGGAGAGATACAGCTCTTCCGCCCGGACATGAACGTGAAACGCCTGGCGCGCACCAACGAGCGCATGTGCATGCCTTCGATCCCGGGAGACCTCTATATCGCGGCCATAAAGGCCGTAATAAAGGAAGACGCAGACTGGATCCCGGTCTCGCCCGGAACGGCCCTCTACATACGCCCGTTCATCTTTGGGGACGAGCCCTCGTTCTCCGTGCTTCCCGCGAAGCACTATCGCTTCCTCATAATACTGAGCCCCACCGGCTCTTACTACGCCGCTAACGACGGCGGACTGAGCGCCACGCGCATCTACGTGCAGGATGAGTACATACGCGCCGCAAGGGGCGGCACAGGCTACGCAAAGGTCGGGGGCAACTACGGCGGAGGCATGAGGGCCTCGAAGGACGCCATGCTCTACGACTGCAAGGACGTCCTTTGGCTGGACGCGGCCGAGCATAGGTTCGTGGAGGAGATAGGCACCTCCAACGCATTCTTCAGGATAGGCGATGAGGTCATCACCGCGCCGCTTGACTCCGGCACCATACTGCCCGGCATCACAAGGGATTCTGTCATACAGATCCTCAAGAGCTGGGGCGTCAAGGTCAGCGAGCGCAGGCTCGACATAGCCGACGTGCTGAGGGCCAGCGTGGACGGGAGCCTTAAGGAGATCTTCGCGAGCGGGACCGCCGCGGTGATATCGCCCATAGGCACTCTGAACTACAAGGGGACCGACTACGGCGTCGCGGACGGCGAAGTTGGAGAGCTCGCGCAGAAGCTGTACGACACGCTCTACGGGATCCAGACGGGCAGCGTGGAGGATAGCTTCGGCTGGACCTACAAGCTCGGGATATTCAGATAATGATACGCGGCGTGCGCCGGGACAGGAGCGTTCATATATGGAAAAAGAAAAGATAAGAATCTTTCAGGCCCAGCTCAAAGTCGTGACCGATCTTGACGCGGCCTTCGCTAAAGCCGAAGAATACTGCAGACAGGCTACGGACGCCGGGGCGGATATCCTCTGTCTCCCGGAGATGTGGTGCTGCCCCTACGAGGCGTCGCATTTTCCGGAGTACGCACAGCCGGACGGAGGGGAGATAAGCAGCCGATCTGCCGAGCTCGCCGCGAAATACGGACTCATACTCTCCGCGGGCTCGGTGCCTGAGTCAGACGGCGAAGGCAGGATATTCAACAGCGCCTACGTCTTCGGCAGGAACGGTGAGCGCCTTGCCAAACACCGCAAGATGCATCTCTTCGATATAGACGTCAAGGGAGGGCAGCGCTTCATGGAATCCGAGACCCTTAGTGCGGGAAAGGACGTTACGCTCTTCGAGGCGGACGGGGTTCGCATGGGTCTCATGATATGCTACGACGTGCGTTTCCCTGAGCTGACGAGACTGATGGCGCTCGGAGGGGCGAAGCTCGTGCTCTGCCCCGCGGCATTCAACATGACGACAGGCCCCAGGCACTGGGAGCTCTGCCACAGATCCGAGGCCATGTACAACCAGCTCTTCGTGGTCGCGACCTCTCCCTGCCTTGACGTGGAGAATTCCTATCACGCGTGGGGACACAGCATAGCCGTCGACCCCTGGGGCATGGTGATCGCGCAGCTCGATGAGAAGGAGGGCGTTCAGATAACGGAGCTCGACCTCAGAGCCGTAGATGAAGCGAGGGAGCAGATCCCCCTGCTGAGGCAGCGCAGAACGGACGTTTACAGGCTGGAGGAGCTCTAGCCTGGAATCCTTGGACCCTCAAGCTCCGAACGAGTCCCGCAGGATCCTCAAGTCCCGAACATATCCCGCGCCGGGCCCTTAAACCCCGAACGAGCCCCGCCGGGCCCTCAAGCTCCGATGGCAGCCCGCCGGGTCCATATGCGCCGGACTATGGCTGCAGCGGGAAACGCCCCCGGGAGCGCCGGTTGCCAAAGGGGCTTGCGGGTGCTACAATAATTTGTTATGAAAAAGCTTAAACGCCTTGCGGCGCTGCTGCTCTGCGCGTGCATGTGTCTCACGCTCAGCGGCTGCCGCACATGGGACAACTTCTACAATACCTTCTTCGCGAAGGAGACGGACGAGCCCGTCGTATATATAGGTATATTCGAGCCCCTCACAGGGGCCGACGCTTCCGCTGCCGCGGACGAGGTCGCGGGGATAGAGCTCGCGCACGAGATCTACGGCTACGTGATGGGGACTAAGGTCGAGCTCCTCTACGGGGACAACCAGTCGGATACGGCCATGGCTGCTTCCGCGGCGCAGGGCCTCATAGACAAGGGGGCCTCCGTCGTGCTGGGCAGCTACCGCAGCGTGCTCAGCCTGGCGGCCAGCGACGTCTTTTCAGAAAGCAAGACGCCTGCAATATGCATCACCGCGAAGAATCCTTTAATAACGCAGACCAACCCGTATTATTTCAGAGTATGCTACATAGACGCCTTCGAGGGCAGGAGCGCGGCGAGGTACGTGCTCGACTGCCTGGGCGAGACCGAGGCTGTGGTCATAATGGCCGAGGGCGACGATTATTCTCAGGCTCTGGCCGAGCAGTTCGTAAGCACGATGGAGAAGGCAAACGGCAGGGAGGGCAGCATAAGGGTGCTGACCTATTCGCCCGAGCTCGAGGACCTTACGCCGGTCCTGAGGAGGCTCGAGATGTCCGGCTGCAGCACGGTGTTCTTCCCGGGGAGCGCCGTCCAGGGCGACGCGATGATACGTGCGGCGAAGAACGGCGGCTTCGATTTCAAATGGATAGGGGACAGCCGCTGGGAGGATATCGAGGACGCGGATCCCCAGTACAGGACACTTGAAGAAGATTACCTCGTCGGTGTATCATATATCGAGGATTACGATATAAGCGCCTACAGCTCCGACACCACGCAGATCATGCTGAATGAGTACGCCAAGAGGAACGGCCAGGGAGCCGTGCCCTCCGAGGAATTCGCCTTCGGCTTCGACGCGTACCTGCTGGCCCTCGCCGGCATGGAGGAGGCCTCCAGCACGGATGATGGGGAGCTCATAGCGAGCAAGCTTACTAACGTTTACGAACTCGAGGGAGCCACGGGCAGCATCAGTATGGGCGCCCAGGGCGATCCCCTCAGAGATGTAATAATAGAACAGATCACGTCCGAAGGGACGCAGGCGGTATTTACAGTTGCCCCGAGATGGGGAGAATAGGAGAAAAAATGAGAGAGCAGATCATAGCTGCGCTTGAGCAGGTAAGGCCCTTCCTGCAGAGGGACGGCGGAGACGTCGAGTTCGTCGATTACACCGAGGACAAGACCGTTCTCGTAAGGCTCCAGGGCCACTGCGCAGGCTGCCCCTACGCTCAGATGACCGTAAAGATGGGCATAGAGGAATACCTCAAGGACAGCCTCGGAGACGCAGTAGCTTCCGTAGAAGCAGTAGCATAGCGAAGCATCAGGACGCCGCGGCATGACGGGTCGGACGGGCATGAGCCTACCGCCCCTCAGGCTGCGGCCGTTTTGACGATGAAGCCGCGGGATCAGCGCCCGGGCTTTAGACCGATACATTTCACGACAGATGGAAGAAACAAGGACACAGAGAAGAAAGGCCCGCGAGGAGCGCGCCAGAAAGCGCAGGGCGAAGGTCCGTCTGGGCCTTGGCCTTGTTTTGATAGCGCTCGTAGCGTTCGCGGGAGTAAAGATAATACCCGGGCTGCTCGCTCCCAAGGCTGAGCCGGAGCCCGAGATTCCGGTAAAGACAGTCGCTCCCGATATGGAGGCCGAGCGCTGGGTAGAGCTCAGCATACGCTGCGCAGGCGACGTCATGGCCCACACCGGCCAGACCGAGTCCGCGAAGCGAGACGGCGGGGCCTACTACAACTGGGAGAACCACTTTAAATACGTCGCGCCCTACATGATGGACGCCGACCTCACCCTGGCCAATCTGGAGACCACGCTCAAGGGTTCCGGGCCTTATCTGGGCTATCCCAGCTTCAATGCACCCGACAGCTTGGGCTGCAAGCTCAGGAACATGGGCGTGGACGTGGCCATATTCGCCAACAACCACATGTATGACCTCGGCCTCGCGACGACCGAGAGGACCGTTGACGCGCTGAGGAGCATGGGGATGACCGTCTCCGGGGCCCAGCACGCGGGCGAGGACCGCTGGCAGATCGTAAACGTCAACGGAATAGACATAGGCATAGTGGCCTATACTTACGAGACCCCGAGGAACGGGGGACGCCGCACCATAAACGCCGGGATACTTTCCGACGCGGCGGTGGAGTGCATAAACAGCTTCACCCAGGACAACGAGACGGCCCTCGATCAGGACCTCGCCGTCATAGCCCAGCAGATGCAGAGCGCCAGGGACGCGGGCGCGCAGCTCGTCATACTCTACATGCACTGGGGCGAGGAATACCAGTATTCCCCGAACCGCTGGCAGAAATACATGGCGCAGAAGATGGCGGACGCCGGGGCTGACATCATCTTCGCCTCCCATCCGCACGTGGTGCAAGCGATAGAGGAGCTCAAGGTGGAGACCGAGAGCGGGGAAAAGACCGTCCCCGTGTTCTACTCCATGGGCAATTTCATATCCAATCAGAGGACTGAGAGCCTTTCCGGCGATTTCGGGACCGCGACCGCTGCCAAGACCGAGCAGGGCATGATAGCCTGCGTGCGCGTCAGGGTCTGCAAGAACGACGGAAGGCATGAGATAACGGAAGTCTCCTTTATCCCGACCTGGGTCGACAGGTACTCCAAGGGCGGGACTTACGAGTACGGGATAATCCCCCTCACGGAAGGCTTCGAGAACAACGAGATGCTGAACTATTCGGGCCACGTGAGCCGCGCTCAGGCGGCGCTCAAGTCCATGACCGAGCTCATAGGAGAGCAGTACCTCAACACCGAGCCATTCAGCCGCAGCTCCGTGAGCTTCCCGAAGAACGGCAGGTAGGGCTGTCCGGCTTCGCAAAAAACGGCGGATAGGACAGATCAGCTTTTTAAGCAAACGCAGCGCGCGGGCTTCCCAAAACAGGAGGAATGCCGCGTGGACCCTCCGATCCAAAAGGATGGGACGATGAAGACCATTAGCTTCGACATAGTCAAAAAAATGCATAAGGCCGCTGCCGCGGAGCCCGGGGTGCAGCTGAGCTCCCTAAAGGCGGACCGCGCTAGCGGGAGCGCCGTGCTCACCGGGGCGAACAACGCCGCCGTCAGGGAGTCAGTGGCCGCGTTCAGGAGCCTTACCGGCTTTCCCATAGGCTGCAGGGCCAGGGGCAGGAGCATCCAGGTCTTTTCCGAAGCGCCGGAGCTCTGGGGAGGAAGTTCCCTCGGCGTGCTTCTGGAGTTCCTAAAAGGCGTGAGCTTTGCGTCCGAGGACGTGCTCGACGTGCTAGAGTTCTGCGGGCTTCCGGCCGAATATGGCTTCGGGACCCTGAGGCTAGAACATATAGACATGGACAGGGAACGCATGGAGCTCGGTGCGACGGCTGAGATCCTCTCCGAAGACGCGCACGAGGACGATGCGGCCGAGATCCTCTCCGAAAACTCCCCCGAAGACGAAGCAGCCGAAGCGGTGTATTCCGAGCTCATGCCCGTGCTCGAAAGGTACGAGATGGGCGTCATCAAGCAGGAGCGATAGAAATGCCCAGGACAAAGAGACTATTTGGCGGGAATTACCGCGTCGAATACGAGGACGGCACCGTATACGTCGGCGAGATGCAGTACGGAAAAGTCACTGGCGTCGGAAGCATGATCTACGCCGACGGCAGCACCTACGACGGCGGCTTCGACGACGGCAGGCGCCACGGCTACGGCAGGGCGAAGCTTCGCAGCAGCAACTCAGAATACGAGGGCTACTGGAGATACGACAAGCGCCACGGCCACGGCAAGGAGACCTTCTTCAAGGAGGACGGCAGCGTCAGCTCGATATTCGAAGGAGAGTTCGAAAACGACGTCAGGAAGGGCCCGGGGGTGAACACCTGGCCGGCCCAGGACTGCGAACTGAGCGGGGACTTCAACGGACACTACGTGGTTGGCAAGGCCACCATGCGCTACGCCGACGGCTCGGTCTATAGGGGCCTGCTCGACATATACAACGGAAGCTACTGCAAGACGGGCTACGGCGTGCTGACCACGGCCGGCGGCGTGAAGAGCTACGGCAGCTTCAAAAACGACAAGAGACACGGAAGGTTCAAGATCTCCTATCCGGACAGGGAAGAGACCGAGTATTACATTGAAGGCAAAAAGGTGAGCGCCGGGGAATTCGAAAGGCGGTTCGTGCCCGAGGAGGGAAATGCGGCGCTTCCATCCGGGAAAGACTCCGCGGAAGGCTCCGGAGACCGCGGCGGCGCCAAGGGCAGCAGCTGTGCGGGGGCGAAGAACAGCGCAGGGCAGCAGTCCAGGACCGGCACCATAAGATACGGCGACGGAGCCGTATACGTGGGAGAAGTGAAGTCCGGAGAGCCCAACGGCGAAGGCAGGATAGAGTACGCCGACGGCCACGTATACGAAGGACACTTCAAAAACGGCGACTGGGACGGCTACGGCAAGGCGACCTTCCCCGATTCTCGCGAGATATTCGAGGGCTACTGGAGAAACAACAGGCGCTGGGGACACGGCAAGGCTTCTTACTGCGACGATAGCTGGAACGTCAGGAACGTGTTCGAAGGCGAATACGAAGACGACGTGCAAAACGGCCCCGGCACGAACAGCTGGCCCATCGAGGGCAGCGAGCTCAAGGGGACCTTCAGGGGCTGGGAGACCGTGGGCACCGCCGAGATGCGCTACAATGACGGCGGGGTCTACAGGGGCGAACTTAAGATAATAGACAACTCGTACAGCAAGGAAGGACTCGGGACCTATACCTCGCCCGAGGGCGTCAGCTACACGGGCCGCTACAAGGGGGATATGATGGACGGCAGCTTTACCGTCGTCTATCCTGACGGCAGCAAAGCCATAGAGCATTACTCGGGCGGCAGGAAGATAGGCGAGGAGGCCGCGGAGGACGATGGCTCCGCAAAAGGCTTCACGGGAAAGGACAAATCCTCCGGGAAAGACGCCTCCGCGAAGAAGGGCTCTTCCGTAAAGAAGGATCCCTCAGGCAGGGATCCCTCAGCGAAGAAAGGGCCCTCTGGAAACGGCAAAAAGGCTCCCGAAAATGACGAGCTCTCCCCGGACGTCCTGAGGCTCGATCCCTCGGACGAGCGCTTCCTGCACGTGCAGTACGACGGCAACGGCAAATACGCTGCCGAGCTGCAGCCGTATTTCGCGGACGTCATAGGCATGGAGAGCGTCAAGGACCAGCTCGACAAGCTCTACAAGCGCTTCCGCATAGATTCGATGCGCCAAAAGACCCTGGGGCTCAAGCAGAGCAAGCAGGGCTACTATTTCATAATCACAGGCAGCCCGGGCACGGGCAAGACCACGGTCGCCCGCATCATAGGGCGCATGCTCTGCGATATGGGCATACTCCCGGAGGAGACCCTGGTAGAGGTCGACCGCTCGAAGCTCGTCGGGGAGTACATAGGCCAGACGGCCAAGCTTACCAGCGCCGCCATCGAATCGGCGCGCGGCGGCACGCTCTTCATAGACGAGGCCTACTCGCTGTTCAAGAAGGGCGATACAAAGGACTTCGGAAGCGAAGCCATAGACACTCTTCTAAAAGACATGGAGGACCACAGGGGCGAGTACTGCGTCATCATGGCCGGCTACGCGGACGAGATGAACGAGATGATGCGCCTCGCGAACCCGGGCCTCGCGTCGCGCTTCGATCACAAGGTGACCATAGGCGACTACAGCGCTGACGAGCTGACCGACATACTAGTGTCCATGGCGGCGTCCAAGCACTTCCTTATAAAAAAGGAAGCCCGGCCCGTCATACTCGCGATGATTGAGCGCGAGAAGATAGACGAGACCTTCGACAACGCCCGCTACGCGCGAAGGCTTCTGGACGAGGCCATAGAGCGCCAGGCCATGAGGCTCAGCGAGATGAGCGGGGAGCTCGGCGCAGAGCAGCTGCAGGTGCTCGAGGCCGACGATTTCGGAAAGCCGCAGAGCGACGTCTCCACGCTCGACTCCTGCATGGCGCAGCTGAACGAGCTCACGGGCCTCGAAGGGGTCAAGTCAGAGATACAGAGCTTCGTTCGCGGAGTCAGGATACAGAACGAGAGCAGGAAGAGGGGTCTTTTGATCTCCTCCGCTCCCGCCCAGATAAACATGGTGTTCACCGGCAACCCCGGCACGGGCAAGACGACCGTGGCGAGGCTGCTGTCCAGGATATACTACCACCTCGGCCTTCTCAAGCGCCCGGACGTCTTCGTGGAGTGCGTGCGCGCGGACCTCGTGGGACGCTATCAGGGCGAGACCGCGATCAAGGTCAAGGAGGCCGTACACCGCGCCTTCGGCGGCATACTCTTCATAGACGAGGCCTATTCGCTCGTCATGGGCGAGAACGACAGCTTCGGCATAGAGGCGGTAAACACCCTCGTCAGCGAGATAGAGAACAACCGCGAGAACCTCGCGGTCATACTCGCGGGCTACACCAAGGAGATGTCGGAGTTCCTGGACAGCAACCCGGGGCTCAGGAGCCGCCTCCCGAGAGTCGTGGAGTTCGAGGACTACACGCCGGTGCAGCTCGCCGAGATCTTCAGGAAGGAGCTCGCAAAGAGGGGCTACGAGGTGAAGGTCAGCGACGAAAAGCTCGTCCCGCTCATAGAAGAGAACATAAAGGCCAAGGACTTCGGCAACGCCCGAGGAGTGCGCAACCTCTGCGACAAGGTTGTGGAAAAGCACAACGAGAGGATAAACGAGTCCGATCTTTCGGAGCTCAGCGACGCGGACTTCATAACGATCGCAGACGAGGATCTGTAAGGCGGCGCGCGGGGTCTTGGCTGCGCATGTCCCGCGGTGTGGCGCGCGCAGAACCTTACGTTCTGCGCTCTGCCCGTTCAGCTATCGAAAACCGTATAGAAGCTATATGATATACTCATAGAACTGCAGCGGTGAAAGCCTTATATACGCTATCTTGGGGCGTCCTTCGGGGCGCCCCACTATATTTGGGATATAAAGAAACACCCGGGAGCGTTCACAGTGTCGTGCCCTTCCCGAGGGACGTCTGACGTCCCCTGAGGCCTTGAAAAATAAAGCTTTTCGCCTCACCGAAAAAAGCCGAAAAAGTTTAAAAAAGTACTTGCATTATCCTCGCTTCGGTTGTATATTGATAAAGCTTGCTTGAGAACGGGCCATAGGTCAAACTATGCCCAAATCGGCCAAGACGCAGGAAGTTGCTGTGCCATCAGGGAATTTCTGCCGAGAATCGTCGGGTCCGAGAATCCGGCGGAGGAGTTCTCGCATCTTTTGTTTTGAGTAAAGGAATACGAAACACACGGAGCCGTATAACGAGTTGCATGCAGGCCCCAAAAGCGGAACTGAAAGTCCGCGGTCCCTTGAAAACAGAGGGCGGGACGACCTTCACACAGAATGGCGAAAATGTGTGAAAAGAATAAGAGCGGCAAAGCCGCATCAAGCATCAGGAGGAAAAAATGAGCAGTCAGAAGATCAGAATCAGACTCAAGGCCTACGATCACAAGGCGCTGGACCAGTCCGCCGAGAGGATCGTTGAGGCAGCCAAGAAGACCGGAGCCGAGGTAAACGGACCCATCCCTCTCCCCACCGAGAAGGAAGTCGTCACCATCCTCAGAGCGGTCCACAAGTACAAGGACAGCCGCGAGCAGTTCGAACAGAGAACTCACAAGAGGCTGATCGATATCATCAATCCTACGGCCAAGACCATGGACACCCTCATGAAGATGGACATGCCCGCAGGCGTAGATATCGAGATCAAACTGTAAGTACCCTTAGTTAACATAGATTACTAACGGACTTAGTATGATCGGGCGACCGATCCGCTGTAAGAACTTAGGAGGAAAAAGAATGAAAGCGATTTTAGGGAAAAAGGTCGCGATGACCCAGATCTTCTCCGAAGCCGGAGAGATCATCCCCGTAACCGTCATCGAAGCTGGCCCCGCAGTCGTGACCCAGATCAAGACGGTCGAGACCGACGGCTACTACGGAGTGCAGATCGGCTTCGAAGACAAGAAGGAATCCAGGACCATCAAGCCCGAGAGAGGACACTTCGATAAGGCCGGCGTCGGCTACAAGAAGCACCTCGGCGAGTTCAGACCCGAAGAGGGCGAGAGCTACGAACTCGGACAGACCATCACAGTTGCCGATTTCGAGGAGGGCACCAAGCTCGACATCACCGGCACTTCCAAGGGTAAGGGTACTCAGGGCAACATCAAGCGCCATCACCACAGAAGAGGACCCATGAGCCACGGTTCCAAGCACAAGAGACTCCCCGGCGGCCTCGCGGCAGCCACCTATCCCTCCAGGGTATTCAAGGGCAACGACGGCCCCGGAAGGACCGGCAGGGACACCGTAACGGTACAGAATCTCGAGCTCGTAAAGATAATACCTGAAAGAAACCTCATGCTCGTCAAGGGCGCAGTTCCGGGAAACAAGGGCGGACTCCTTCGTATCCGCACCGCTGTCAAGGGACAGGGTAAATAGCGGAAAGGAAAGGAGGAAGTCAAAATGGCAACAGTAAAGATGCTCAGCATGACCGGCGCCGACGCAGGCACCATCGAACTCAGCGACGCCATCTTCGGCATCGAGCCGAACGAGTACGCTGTACACGAAGTCATCAAGAACTACCTGGCCAACCAGAGACAGGGCACTCAGTCAGCTCTGACCAGAGGCGAGGTAAGAGGAGGCGGACGCAAGCCTTTCAGACAGAAGGGCACCGGCCGTCACAGGCAGGGACATTCCACTGACCCGTCGCAGATCGGCGGCGGCGTGGTATTCGCTCCCAAGCCCAGAAGCTACAGATATACCATCAACAAGAAGCTCAGAAGGCTCGCGATGTTCTCAGCGCTCTCTTCCAAGCTTCAGGAGAATGATCTCATCGTGATCGACAGCCTCGGCTTCGAGGCTCCCAAGACCAAGGAGATGATCAAGGTCCTCGAGAACGTCAGCGCAGCCAAGAAGGCACTCATCATCACCGCCGATACCGACGAGAACGTGATGAGGAGCGCGGCCAACATTCCCGGAGTCAAGGTCTCCCAGGTCGGCCAGATGAACGTCTACGAGATCATAGGCCACACCAGCCTCATCCTCACTAAGGACGCGGCTGAGAAGATCCAGGAGGTGTACGCATAATGAAGACCGCATACGATATCATCAAGGCTCCGGTCGTCTCTGAAAAGAGCATGGATGACGCAGCCGAAAGAAAGTACACTTTCAAAGTCGACGTAAACGCCACCAAGCCCCAGATCAAGGCAGCAGTCGAAGAGATCTTCGGGGTCGAGGTCGTCAGAGTCAACGTGATGAACATCGACGGCAAGGTAAGAAGGCGCGGACTCACCAAGGGCGTCACTCCTTCCTATAAGAAGGCTATCGTGACCCTCTCCGAGAGCAGCAAGCCGATCGACTTCTTCGAAGGACTGTAATAGGAGGCTAAAAGACAATGGGAATCAGAAAATATAAACCGACTACTCCGGGTCTCAGAGGCATGACAGTCTCCACCTTCGAAGAGATCACCAGCACCACCCCCGAGAAGTCGCTCACCAAGACTCTCAAGAAGCATTCCGGAAGGAACAACCGCGGAATGATCACCGTACGCCATCAGGGCGGCGGCACCAGGCACAAGTACAGGATCATCGATTTCAAGCGTCTTAAGGATGACATCCCCGCCACCGTAAAGACCATCGAGTACGATCCGAACCGCAGCGCCAACATCGCTCTCGTCTGCTACGCGGACGGCGAGAAGCGCTACATCATAGCTCCCAACGGGCTCAGCGTAGGTGACGTTCTCTACAGCGGTCCGGCTGCCGACATCAAGACCGGCAACGCCCTCCCGCTCGCGAACATCCCCGTAGGTACCCTGATCCACAACATCGAGCTCCAGCCCGGCAAGGGCGCGCAGCTCTGCAGGTCCGCCGGAAACGGCGCCCAGCTCATGGCTAAGGAAGGCGCGTTCGCTCAGGTCCGTCTCCCGTCCGGAGAGGTCAGGAAGATCCGCATCAACTGCAGGGCCACCATCGGCGAGGTCGGCAACATCGATCACGAGCTCATCTCCATCGGCAAGGCCGGCAGGAAGAGGCACATGGGCATCCGTCCGACGGTCCGCGGCAGCGTAATGAACCCGAACGACCACCCGCACGGCGGCGGCGAAGGAAAGGCCCCCGTAGGCCGTCCCGGTCCTGTCACCCCCTGGGGCAAGCCTGCTCTCGGTTACAAGACCAGAAAGAAGAACAAGGCCAGCAACCAGTACATCGTCAAGAGAAGAGATCAGAAGTAGGGAGGATAGACAATGGGTAGATCATTAAAGAAGGGACCCTTCGTAAACGAGAAGCTGCTCAAGGCTATCGATGCCATGAACGCCGCTAACGAAAAGAAGGTCATCAAGACCTGGTCCAGGCCGTCCACTATTTTCCCGCAGATGGTCGGACACACTATCGCCGTTTACGACGGCAAGAAGCACATCCCCGTATATATTACGGAAGATATGGTAGGCCACAGACTCGGTGAGTTCGCTCCTACCAGAACATACAGAGGACACGGAAATTCCTCTAAGGTCAACTAAGAAGGAGGCACACGATGGAAGCTAAAGCAGTAGCAAAATATGTTAGGATGTCTCCGTCCAAGCTCAAGCCCGTTACGGACCTCGTGAGGGGCAAGGACCTGACAGAGGCTCTGACCATCCTCAAGTTCACTCCGGGCAAGAGTGCCGAGCTGGTAGAGAAGGTAGTTCAGTCCGCCAAGGCAAACGCGGAGAACAACTTCGAGATGGACGCTTCCAAGCTCTACGTAGCTGAGATCCACGCGAACCAGGGACCGACCATGAAGCGCTGGAGAGCCGGCGCCCAGGGAAGGGCCGGCAGGATCCTCAAGAGAAGCAGCCACATCAGCGTAGTACTTAAGGAAAGGTAGTCAGGAGGTAAAAATGGGTCAGAAAGTTAGTCCTCACGGATTCAGAGTTGGCGTCATCCAGGACTGGGATTCCAAGTGGTATGCCAACAAAAAGAACTTCGCTGATTACCTCGCTGAGGACCACGAAGTAAGAGAATATGTAAAGAAGAAGCTCTATGCGGCCGGCGTTTCCAAGGTCGTCATAGAGAGAGCGGCCGAAGGCCAGATCAGGGTCAACGTGCTCACCGCCAAGCCGGGCATGGTGATCGGACGCGGCGGAGACGGCATCGACCAGCTCAGGGCCGAGCTCCAGAAGCTCACCAAGAAGACAGTCTTCGTAAATATCGTAGAGCTCAAGAAGGTAGACATCGACGCCCAGCTCACCGCTGAGTCCGTCGCTCAGGCCCTTGAGAAGAGGACCTCCTTCAGAAGGGCCATGAAGCAGGCCATCCAGAGGACCATGAAGGCCGGAGCCAAGGGCATCAAGGTCGTGATCAGCGGCCGCGTAGGCGGAGCCGAGATCGCGAGATCCGAGAAGTACTCCGAAGGCAACGTTCCTCTCCACACCCTCAGGGCCAACATCGACTACGGCTTTGCCGAGGCTGACACCCAGTACGGCAGGATCGGCGTCAAGGTCTGGATCAACAACGGCGAAGTTCTCGACAAGGAGCTCATCCCCGCCATCCCGGCTGAGGAAGAGAACAAGAGAGAGCGCGGCAAGAGAGACGGACGCAGAGAGAGAAGAAGCGGAGACCGTCAGGACAGAAGAGGCAGCCGCAGGGATGGCGGCAGGTTCGAAGCCAGAGAGACCAAGAAGGCCGAGAATCCGCGCAAGCGCCCCAATAAGCCGGCTCCCGCTCCCGCAGAAGCCCCCGCTCAGGCAGAAGCAGCCGAAGCTGCTCCCGCAGAAGAAGTATAAAGGAGGGACCAGCCATGTTAATGCCAAAGCGTGTTAAGCACAGAAGAGTCCACAGAGGAAGAATGAAGGGCGTTGCCACCAAGGGCAACACCGTCACATACGGCGAATACGGTCTCGTAGCGCAGGAATGCGCTTGGATAACCGCCAACCAGATCGAGGCGGCCCGTATCGCGATGACCAGATCCATCAAGAGAGGCGGACAGGTCTTCATCAAGATCTTCCCGCACAAGTCCGTCACCAAGAAGCCTGCAGAAGTCCGTATGGGTTCCGGTAAGGGCGCTCCCGAATACTGGGTAGCGGTCGTCAAGCCGGGCAGGGTCATGTTCGAGATCAGCGGAGTATCCGAGGATGACGCAAGAGAAGCTATGAGGCTCGCGTCCCACAAGCTCCCGATCAAGTGCAAGTTCGTTTGCAAGAATCAGGAGGAGGCCAAGGCATAATGAAAATCGAAAAGATCAGAAATATGAGCCAGTCCGAGCTTGCGAGCGAGGAGATGAAGCTCAGGAAGGAGCTCTTCAATCTCCGCTTCCAGCACGTCACCGGACAGCTCGACAATCCCCTCAAGATGAAGGAGATCAAGAGAGACATCGCGAGGATCAAGACCGTTATCAGAGAGAATGAGCTCAAGGCAGCTGAGAAGTAGAAAGGAGGACGTGGACAATGGCTGAAGAAAGAAATGCAAGAAGGACCGAGGTCGGTATCGTCAGCAGCAACAAGATGGACAAGTCCATCGTTGTAAGCGTTGAGGAATCCCGCCGCCACGCTCTCTATGGAAAATCCACCAAGATCACCAAGAAGTTCATGGCTCACGACGAGAACAACGAGTGCGAGATCGGCGACAAGGTTCTCATCATGGAGACCAGACCTCTCTCCAAGAACAAGAGATGGAGACTGGTCAGGATCGTAGAGAAGGTTAAGTAGGAGGCACCAGATGATTCAGAATGAAACAAGACTGAAGGTCGCCGACAATTCCGGAGCGAAGGAACTCCTTTGCATCAGGATCCTCGGAGGTACCGGACGTAAATATGCAAACATTGGCGACATCATCGTATGTGCCGTTAAGGATGCGACCCCGGGCGGAATCGTCAAGAAGGGCGACGTAGTCAAGGCAGTCATCGTAAGAAGCGCTACCGGCGCCAGAAGAGTCGACGGAAGCTACGTGAAGTTCGATCAGAACGCAGCCGTGATCATCAACGAAGACAAGACCCCGAAGGGAACCCGTATTTTCGGACCGGTCGCCAGGGAGCTCAGAGACAAGGGCTTCATGAAGATCGTTTCCCTCGCACCGGAAGTACTGTAAGGAGGCCGAATCAATGAAGATCAAGAAGAACGACACCGTAATGGTGATCGCCGGCAAGGATAAGGGCAAGACCGGCAAAGTTCTTGCCGTTTCCCCCAAGAATAATACAGTCATCGTAGAGGGCGTCAACTTCCAGTACAAGCACGCCAGGGCCCAGGGCGATCAGCCCGCCGAGATCCGCAAGCTCGAGGGACCCATCGACGCTTCCAACGTCATGTACTATGACACCAAGACCAAGACCGCGACCCGCATTGGTTACACCGTAGAAAACGGCACCAAGAAGAGGATCTCCAAGAAGTCCGGTCAGGTGATCGATTAATTCGAAAGGAGGATAGAAACTTGTCAGCAAGACTTAAAGAAACGTACAAGGCTCAGGTATTCCCTGCGCTCAAGGAAAAGTACAATTATGATAATGTGATGCAGGTTCCGAAACTCGAAAAGATCACCCTGAATATGGGACTCGGAGACTGCAAGGACAACCCCAAGCTGCTCGAGATGGCGGTAAAGGAGATGGCTGAGATCGCGGGACAGGCTCCCGTCGTGACCAAGTCCAGGAAGTCCATCGCGAACTTCAAGGTGAGGAACGGAATGTCCGTAGGCTGCAAGGTCACCCTTCGCGGCGACAGGATGTACGAGTTCGCGGATAAGTTCTTCAACATAGTTCTGCCCAGGGTAAGAGACTTCAAGGGCGTGAACAAGAACTCCTTCGACGGCCGCGGAAACTACTCCATGGGCGTCAAGGAACAGCTGATCTTCCCCGAGATCGTTTACGACAAGGTGGAGAAGGTCAGGGGCATGGACATCGTATTCACCACCACGGCTAAGACAGACGAGGAAGCCTACACGCTTCTCGAGATGCTGGGCATGCCGTTTGAGAAGTAGGAGGGCAACATGGCAAAAACATCTCTCAAGGTAAAGCAGCAGAGAGCTCCTAAGTACTCTACACAGGCTTACAACCGCTGCAAGATCTGTGGAAGACCGCATGCTTATCTCAGAAAGTACGGAATCTGCCGTATATGCTTCAGAGAGCTGGCATACAAGGGAGAGATCCCCGGCGTAAAGAAGGCCAGCTGGTAAAGGGGAAGGAGGTAACTATCAATGACGATGACAGATCCTGTAGCAGATATGCTCACAAGAATCAGGAACGCTAACACCGCAGGACATGACTTTGTTGATATTCCTGCTTCTAAGATCAAGAAGAATATCGCAGAGATCCTTGTCAAGGAAGGATATATCAAGGGCTTCGAGCTCATCGAAGGCGAGAACCAGCCCATCATCAGAGTCGAGATGAAGTACGCCGCCGGCAAGACCAGGGTCATCACCGGCATCAAGAGGATCTCCAAGCCGGGACTCAAGGTCTACGCTAAGGCCGCCGACGTCCCCAAGGTGCTCGGAGGACTCGGGATCGCCATCATCTCCACGTCGAGCGGCCTTATCACCGATAAGGAGGCCAGGAAGCTCGGAGTGGGCGGCGAAGTCATCTGCTACGTTTGGTAATAAGGAAAGGAGAAGAGAACAAATGTCCAGAATAGGAAAGCTGCCTGTGACTGTTCCTGCCGGAGTCGAGATCACCGTAAGTGATCAGAACCTTGTTACCGTGAAGGGCCCCAAGGGAACCCTCAGCCAGCAGATCAGCCCGCTCATCAAGGTAGAAAACGAGAACGGGACCCTCAAGTTCAGCCCCTCTGCAGAAGGCCGCGAAGCCAACATGCAGCACGGACTCGCCAGGAGCCTCGTACACAACATGGTAGTCGGCGTAACCTCCGGCTTCGAGAAGAAGCTCGAGATGACAGGCGTAGGCTACAGAGCTGAGAAGAAGGGCGACACCCTCATCATGCAGCTCGGTTACTCCCATCCGGTCGAGATGAAGGATCCCGAAGGCATCACCACCGAGGTCCCCAGCCAGACCGAGATCGTCGTAAAGGGCGCCGATAAGGCCCAGGTCGGAAACTATGCGGCCATCATCCGCGCGTGGAGAAAGCCTGAACCCTACAAGGGCAAGGGTATCCACTACGTCGGCGAGGTCATCCGCCGCAAAGAAGGAAAGACCGGTAAGTAGAGGAAGGAGTAACGCATGAACAGCAGAAATGACAATCGTATCAAAAGACACGAGAGAGTCAGAAAGAACGTATTCGGAACTCCTGAGATGCCCAGGCTCTGTGTATTCAGAAGCTCTAAGAACATCTATGCCCAGGTCATCGACGACGTGAACGGCAAGACCCTCGCCGCAGCCTCCTCCCTCGACAAGGAGATCAAGGAGCAGGCCGCTTACGGCGGAAACAAAGCCGCAGCCAAGCTTGTCGGCGAGCTCATAGGAAAGCGCGCCAAGGAAGCTGGCATCGAGACCGTAACGTTTGACAGAGGCGGATACCTCTATCACGGCAGAGTAAAAGAGCTGGCTGACGGCGCGAGAGCCGCAGGCCTTGACTTCTAAGGAGGAGAACTAGAATGGCAAACAAGATAGATGTCTCCAAACTTGACCTGAAGGAATCCATCGTAAACATCAGAAGGGTTACGAAAGTAGTTAAGGGCGGAAAGAACTCCAGATTCAGCGTGACCGTAGTGGTCGGAGACAGCGACGGACACGTAGGTCTCGGACTCGGAAAGTCCGTTGAGATCCCCGAGGCCGTCAGGAAGGCCACCGAGGACGCTAAGAAGAACCTCATCACCGTTCCCATGAAGGGCACCACGATCCCCCACAGGGTAGAAGGCGTATTCGGAGCGGGCAGAGTGCTCCTCATGCCGGCAGTTCCCGGTACCGGCGTCATCGCCGGCGGCGCTGCCAGAACAGTGCTCGAATTTGCGGGCATCAAGGACGTCAGAGCCAAGTCTCTCGGATCCAGCAACGCAGGCAACGTGGCCAACGCCACCCTCGCGGGACTCAGCAGCCTCGTGACAGTCGAGAACGTCGCCAGGCTCAGAGGACTCAGCAAGGAAGAGATCCTGGGATAGGAGGGAAACAATGCTTAAAGTAACACTTATCAAGAGCACCATCGGTTCCACCCCTTATCAGAAGAAGGTCGTCGAAGCGCTTGGACTCAGAAAGCTCCACCAGACCGTAGAGCTTCCCAACACCCCGCAGAGCAGGGGCGCGATCGCCAAAGTCTCTCATCTCCTCCAGGTAGAAGAGACAGAGTAGGAGGGCAGTAAAGATGAAATTACATGAACTCAAAAAGCCTGCCGGTTCTACCTTCAAGGCTAAGAGAAAAGGCAGAGGCACGGGCAGCGGAAACGGCACCACAGCCGGCCGCGGCATGAACGGACAGAACTCCAGGAGCGGCGGCGGCGTACGCCTCGGCTTCGAAGGCGGCCAGATGCCTCTCTACAGAAGGATCCCCAAGAGAGGATTCACCAACCACTTCAGAACAGACTATGTTGCTGTTAACGTCGATGCTCTCAACGTGTTTGAGGACGGCACCGTCGTCACTCCCGAGATGATGATCGAGATGGGACTCGCCAAGGCGGTCACCGACGGCATCAAGATCCTCGGCGGCGGAGAGCTCAAGAAGAATCTCACCGTACAGGCTCAGAAGTTCAGCAACAGCGCGATCGACAAGATCGTTGCCGCGGGAGGAAAGGCAGAGGTGGTCTAATGGGCATTTTCCAGACTTTCGCTCAGGCTTGGAAGATACCCGAGATGAAGAAGAAGATGCTGTACACCCTCGCGATGCTCATCGTCTTCCGTATCGGCTCGAACATTCCGGTCCCCGGGATCAATCGCGCGATGCTCGCTTCGATGTTCGATTCCAACAGCTCCGGACTCTTCGGCCTCTACGATATATTCTCGGGCGGTGCCTTCAGCAACTTCACCATATTCGCCCTGGGTATCTCGCCGTACATCACGTCGTCCATTATCCTGCAGCTGCTCGCCGTAGCGATCCCCGCACTCGAGGAGCTCAGCAAGCAGGGTGAGGAGGGAAGGCGCAAGATCGCGGCGATCACCAGATATACCACCCTCGGACTCGCGCTGATCCAGGCAGTAGGCTACACCTTCGGTCTCTTCAGCGGGATACTCACCGACAGCAGCTTCATGGCGAAGATCGTCATCGTGCTCGTCCTCGTAGCGGGCAGTGTCTTCCTCATGTGGCTCGGCGAGAGGATCAACGACAACGGCATGGGCAACGGCATCTCGCTGCTCATCTTCGCCGGTATCGTATCCAGGATCCCGACCGCCATCAAGAAGACCATCACCGGCGTGACCGACGGTACCGTCAGCGTCATCTCCGTGATCATCTTCCTGATCTTCGCGCTCATCGTGATCATCGGCATCATCCTCGTGCAGGAAGGTACCAGAAGGATCCCCGTCCAGTACGCGAAGAGAGTCGTCGGCCGCAAGATGTACGGCGGACAGACCACCCACATTCCCATCAAGGTCAATCAGGCCGGAGTCATCCCCGTGATCTTCGCGGTGTCCATACTCCAGCTCCCGAGCACGATAGCCTACATGGTACCGAACAGCGGCTTCGCCAACTTCGTTTCCAAGTACCTCAGCTCCACCGGCAACCCCGGCGTCTGGATCTACTTCGTGATGGATATCCTGCTCATAATAGCCTTCACCTACTTCTACGGCGCGATCAGCTTCGATCCCGTCCAGATATCGGACCAGATGAAGACTAACGGCGGGTTCATCCCCGGCATCAGACCGGGCAGGCCCACCTCCGACTATATCGCCAAGGTCAGCAGCAGGCTCAACCTCGTGAGCGCGATCTTCCTCGCGATCATCGCCTCTCTGCCCACGCTGCTCCAGCACTGGACCAGCCTGTCGATCGGCTTCGGCGGCACCTCCCTCGTCATCGCGGTGGGCGTCGCTCTCGAGACCATGAAGCAGATCGAGACCATGATGATGATGCGCAACTACAGCGGATTCCTCAAATAAGGAGGGCAAAGTGAAGCGTATAGTTCTGCTCGGGCCTCCGGGAGCCGGCAAGGGCACCCAGGCCGTGAGGATATCGGAAAAATACAACATCCCGCACATCTCGACCGGAGATATCTTCCGCGCGAACGTCAAGGAAGGAACTCCGCTTGGGAAAAAGGCCAAGGAATACATGGACCAGGGACTGCTCGTCCCCGATTCGCTGGTATGCGACCTCGTAGAGGACCGTCTCAGGGCGGAAGACTGCGCGAACGGCTACCTGCTCGACGGCTTCCCCAGGACCGTATTCCAGGCTGAGAGACTCGACAGCTACCTGATGAGCCAGTGCATGCAGCTTGACGCGGTCGTCGATATAGAGGTCGCGCCCGAGGCCCTGCTGCCCAGGCTCACCGGAAGAAGGGTCTGCTCGAAGTGCGGAGCCACTTACCACATGCTCAGCCATCCGCCCAAGGCCGAAGGCGTCTGCGACGTCTGCGGCGGAGAGGTGATCCAGAGGGCTGACGACAGCGAAGAGACCGTCATGAACCGCCTGAAGGTCTACGAGGCGCAGACCGCGCCCCTGATAGACTACTACGGCGAGGACGACAGGCTGCTGCGCATCGACGGCGAGAAGACCCCTGCTGAGGTCTTCGAACAGATCATAGAGGCCATAGGGGAGTGATCCTACGATGATCGTAATCAAATCCGATCACGAGATCGAGCTCATGGCAAAGGCGGCTTCGGTCACGGCGGAGATGTTCATCCATCTCCCCGCGATCATACAGCCGGGAGTCTCCACCAAGGAGATAGACCGCTGGGTCGAGGAATTCATCCTCAGCCACGACATGAAGCCGGCTTTCAAGGGCTACGGAGGCTTCCCCGCTTCAGCCTGCATATCGGTGAACGAGGAGGTCGTTCACGGCATCCCCTCCAAGAAGAGGATACTCAAGGAGGGAGATATCGTTAGCGTCGACCTCGGGACCATATACAAGGACTATTATTCAGACGCGGCCAGGACCTACCCGGTAGGTAAGATCAGCGAAGAGAACGCCAGGCTGATCCGCGTGGCCGAGGAGAGCTTTTTCGAGGGACTCAAGTTCTGCAGGGAAGGCTACCGACTTGGCGATGTATCACATGCTATTCAGGCGCATGTCGAAGCAAACGGCTTCTCCGTCGTGAGGGATTTCGTCGGACACGGCGTCGGGCACGATCTTCATGAGGATCCCCCGGTACCGAACTACGGCAAGTCCCACCACGGGCCCAGGCTGGTTCCCGGCATGACCTTGGCCATAGAGCCAATGATAGCCGTCGGCGACTACGACGTGGAGGTGCTGTCGAACGACTGGACCGCCGTAACGGTGGACGGATCTTACGCGGCGCACTACGAGAACACGATAGTCATAACGGACGGCGAACCGAGAATTCTGACGCTTGAGCCGAAAGGAGGGATCTGATGGCTAAAAACGACAGCATAGAGGTCTACGGCACGGTGCTCGAAGCTCTGCCCAACGCGATGTTCAAGGTGAAGCTGGAGAACGATTTCGAAGTGCTGGCCCACATCTCCGGAAAGATGAGGATGAACTTCATCCGCATACTGCCCGGCGACAGGGTTAGGCTCGAGCTCAGCCCGTACGATCTGACCAGGGGCAGGATCACCTGGAGAGAAAAATAGTCCATAAACGGAGGAATAACGATGAAAGTCAGAAGTTCAGTAAAGCCCATCTGCGAAAAGTGCAAGGTCATCAAGAGGAACGGCAAGGTCATGGTCATCTGTGAGAACCCCAAGCACAAGCAGGTCCAGGGTTAGTAAATGGTGCAGATATATACTTATAGGCACCTCTAAATAAGGTATTGTGTGCCGGCGGGGAAAGCCCCGGGTTGGCACGTCAAATTATTTAATAGTTGCAGTACACAGGAGGTACATTTTATGGCTCGTTTGGCCGGTGTCGATCTTCCCAACAACAAGAGAGTGGAGATCGGACTTACCTACATCTACGGCATCGGGAAACCGACCGCGAAGGCTATCCTCGAGAAAGCCGGCGTAAACCCCGATACCAGAGTTAGAGATCTTTCCGAGGACGAAGTCGGCGCTATCAGAAAGATCATCGATTCCGAGTACATGGTGGAGGGCGATCTCAGAAGAGAAGTCTCCCTCAACATCAAGAGGCTCATGGAGATCGGCTGCTACAGAGGCATCCGTCACAGAAGAAACCTGCCCGTACGCGGACAGAACACCAAGAACAACAGCCGCACCCGCAAGGGTCCCAAGAAGACTGTTGGTCGTTCCAAGTCGAAATAATTAAGAAGGAGGACCAAAGGCAATGGCACAGGCAAAGACTACTGCTCGCAAGAAAAAGAGAGAGCGTAAGAACATTGAAAGCGGTCAGGCTCATATCCAGGCTTCCTTCAATAACACACTTGTCACACTCACCGACCTCTCAGGAAACGCTATTTCCTGGTGCAGCGCCGGATCCCTCGGTTTCAAGGGTTCCAGAAAATCCACCCCGTTCGCCGCTCAGATGGCCGCCGAGGAGGCTGCCAAGGGCGCTATAGAGCAGGGACTCAAGACCGTCGAGGTCTACGTAAAGGGCCCCGGTTCAGGAAGAGAAGCTGCAATAAGAGCTCTTTCGGGCGCAGGTCTGAACATCACCATGATCAAGGACATCACGCCCATTCCCCACAACGGCTGCAGACCGCCGAAGAGAAGAAGAGTTTAGTAAGGGAGGAAACACAACATGGCAAGATATACAGGACCTTCCTGCAGGCTTTGCAGAAGAGAAGGCCAGAAGCTGTTCCTCAAGGGCGACCGCTGCTACAGCGGCAAGTGCGCGCTTGAAAGAAGAAGCTATGCTCCGGGACAGCACGGACAGGGCAGGAAGAAGGCCTCCGATTACGGCCTCCAGCTCCGCGAGAAGCAGAAGGCTAAGAGATTCTACGGCCTCCAGGAGACCCAGTTCAGAAATTACTTTGACAAGGCTGCGAGAAAGAGCGGCATGACCGGTGAGAACCTGCTCATCATGCTCGAGACCAGACTTGACAACACCGTATTCCGCATGGGATTCGCCTCCTCCAGGAAGGAAGCCCGTCAGCTCGTCCTCCACGGCCACTTCACCGTGAACGGCAAGAAGGCAGACATCCCCTCCCAGGCGGTCAAGGCCGGAGACGTAATCGCCGTAAAGGAAAAGAGCGTTTCCATCGAGAAGTTCAAGGAAATCAAGGAGATGACCATCAGTACTCCTGAGTGGGTAAGCATCAACCCCGACAAGCTCGAGGGCAAGGTGCTCGCCATTCCCACCAGGGCTCAGATCGACACCCCGGTCGCCGAGCACCTGATCGTCGAGCTCTACTCCAAGTAATAAATAAAAATCGCAGAAGAGTTTTATTTAAGAAGGAGGGACTGGATGATAGAAATTGAAAAGCCCAGCATTATTTGCGAGTGCTCGGAAGACGGATACGGAAGATTTGTCGTTGAACCCCTCGAAAGAGGTTATGGAAATACACTGGGTAACAGCCTCAGGAGGATACTCCTGAGCTCCCTTCCCGGAGCCGCCGTCACTTCCATCAGGATCGAAGGGATACTCCATGAGTTCTCAACGATCCCCGGAGTCAAGGAAGACGTGACGGAGATCATCCTCAATCTCAAGAAGCTCGCTATCGCTCTCCACGGAGAGGATAAAAAGCTCGCCATTATCAGCGCCAAGGGCCCCTGTGAGGTCACCGCGGGAGATATCATCGCCGACAGCAGCCTTGAGATCTTCAATCCGGAGCTTCACATCGCTAGCCTCGAGGAAGGCGCCAGCCTGGTCATGGAGCTCAACATCTCCACCGGCAGAGGCTACGTGCCCGCTGACCAGAACAAGGATGAGAACACCCCGATAGCGGTCATCCCCATCGACAGCATCTATACTCCCGTCAGGAAGGTCAACTACACCGTGGAGAACACCCGCGTAGGCCAGGTGACGGACTATGAGAGGCTCGTGCTCGAGGTCTGGACCGACGGAAGCATCGACCCGAAGGAAGGCGTTTCCATAGGCGCAAAGATAATGCAGGAGCATCTGCAGCTCTTCATCGACCTTACCGACAATATCGAGACCGTGAACATCATGGTCGAGAAGGAGGAGGACCACAAGGGCAAAGTGCTGGAGATGAGCGTTGAAGAACTGGAACTTTCCGTACGTTCGTTCAACTGCCTTAAGCGTGCTAACATCAACACCGTAGAGGAGCTCACCAAGAAGACCGAGGAGGACATGATGAAGGTCCGCAACCTCGGAAAGAAGTCCCTCGACGAGGTGAAGCACAAACTAGAAGAATTAGGTCTTGGCCTTAAGCCAAGCGACGAATAGGGAAAGGAGATAACTTCAATGCCCGGATACAGGAAGCTGGGTGTCAAGAGCGCCCACAGAAAGTCCATGCTCAGAAATCTCGTGACCGATCTCTTCAAATACGGACGCATTCAGACCACTGACTGCAGAGCCAAGGAAGCCAGGAAAGAGGCTGAGAAGATGATCACGCTCGCCAAGAAGGGCGATCTTCACGCGAGACGTCAGGCCATGGCATACATCAAGGACGAAGACGTTGTAAAGAAGCTGTTCGACGAGATCGCTCCCAAGTATGAGGAGAGACACGGCGGCTACACCAGGATACTCAAGCTCGGTCCCCGTCAGGGAGACGTAGCGGAAGCCGTATTCCTGGAGCTCGTATAGTCCGAGGATAAAAGAGACGAGAGCGCTTCCCCGCAAGGGGAGGCGCTCTTTTGCTGCGCGGGAGCCTGCGGCGCCCGTATTGAGCTTTTTCCCCGCGCGGGATATAATCAGCTGGAAACGTTTTGATTTTTCGCGATCTGATCGCAGACGGAGGAAGAAGCATGACGAAAGTAGGCATCATAGGCGCAGGGCGCCTCGGGACCATAGTAAAGGACGCGATAGAGGCCGGGCTGGCGCCGGACTGCGAACTGGTCGGGGTCGCCTCGAGGAGCCTTGGGGTGACGCCTTCCGATCTGGCAGACAAAGGAGCTGAGATCATCATAGAAGCCTCGAAGCCGGCCGCCCTTAGGGAATGCCTAGTAGGGCTGCTTGAGCGCGGCGTGAGCGTCATACCGCTCTCCACGGGAGCCTTCGCGGACGAGGATTTCCTGGAGGAGGTCAGAAGGACGGCGCGCGAACACGGAAGCAGGGTATACCTGCCGCACGGGGCCGAGGGAGGCTTCGATCTGGCGGCGACCTTCAGCCTGCTGCCCGGGATGAAGGGGACCGTGGTGCAGTACGTGCCGGAGCGCAGCGGGATGCCGGACGGGAACCCCATGAAGGCACTGCCTGAGCATTTCAAAGGCACTGCGCTCGAGGGCTTCGCGCTTTCGCCATCGCACCTCAACGTAGTCATAGAGAGCGCGATAGCCTGCGGCGGCTTCGGCAACGCATTTTACGAGACCCGCATACCCGAGGACGGCAAAGGCGGCTTCTCGCTCGAACTTGAAAACGACGCCGCTGAGGCCGTGATCACGATAAAGAACAAGCCGCCCAAGGATGACATCCCCATGATGAGCATGATAGCGCTGAGCGCGGTATCGACGCTCAACAGGGTCACGCAGCCCGTGACGTTCTGATATCTGAGGGATAGGATAGCTGCAATGAAAGGAGGACCGCTATGGATCTTCACATCGACGCCGGGCAGCTGCTCAGAGACTACGAGGCGCTGCATTCCATGCCCGAGCCGGGCTTCGCAGAATACAAGACGGCTGAATTTATAAGGAAAAGACTCAAAGAAGAGGGCTTTGATGATGTCAGGCCCATCGCGGAGACCGGGACGCTGGCGCTTTTGGACAGCGGACATCCCGGGCCTTCCTACACGCTGAGGGCAGATATCGACGCCCTCAAATTCGCGAACGCGGACGGCAGCTTCGAATATAAACACGCCTGCGGGCATGACAGCCACGCGGCCATGCTGCTCAGCGCCGGTATCGCGCTTAGGCGCGCGGGGATACCCGCGAAGGGAAAGCTGTACCTTCTGTTCCAACCGGCGGAGGAGACGATGACAGGTTCATTCGCGGTGCTTAAAGACGGCCTGCCGCCGCTTGACGGCATCATAGGAATACATATAAGACCTGAATCCGAGCTGCCTGCGGGAAAGGCTGCAGCGCAGCTGCTGCACGGGGCGACCCTTCCCACGACCGTTACGTTTACGGGAAAGGGCTCCCACGGAGCAAGACCCTTCCTGGGGAGGAACGCCCTTTCGGCTGCGGCTCTCGCCATAACGATGGTGGACGCAATAGGCCCGGAGGATCTTCCCAAAGGTCCCGACGGCAGCTCTGCGGGAGAAGGCGGCAGGGAAGGCAGCTCCTGGTCCGCGAAGGCCACGATCTGCGACACCTTCGGCAATACCCACAACGTAGTCCCTGAAAAATGCGCCGTCACATTTGACGTACGCGCGGAGAGCAACGTCCTGGGCAGGGCGCTGCTTGGCGAAGTCCTCGGGCGCTGCGAGGAAGCCGCGAAGCGATACGGCTGCACGATAGAGAGCAGCACGGTCACCGGCTATGCCGCGGAATACGACCCGGCTCTTACAGCCATATGCGAGGAGGCCGTAAGGGAGGTCTTCGGTGAGTGCGCGGCCCCGATAAAGACAGTCGGCAGCGAGGACTTCCACGCATATCACATGGAGGCCGGAGTCCCGGCTGCCTATATGGCGCTGGGGAGCGATCTGAAGCCCGGACTGCACGCGAGAGACATGCATTTCGACCCGGCCTGCCTGCCCGCGGGCTGCGAGCTGCTCTACAGGACAGCGGAAAGGCTGTTTGAATAGAGGATCTCCGCCTGGGATCAGCGACAGGAGAGGGTTCGACTTAAGGCTGCGGAAAGGGAAATAGAAGCGGGTGTAAAAAGCAAGGCGCAAGCTTTCTTTAAACGTGATCCCGCCTGCAGCGAAGATACAGAGAATGAACATAGAGGAAAAAGTATTCGGCCGCAAGCGCTTCGTTCCTGAAGCGATGCGTGAATTCGGCTTTATAAAAACAGACAGCGGCTACCTCTTTGAAGGCGACCTTATTAACGGTGACTTTTCGGCTGCGCTGACGGTCTCAGATAAAGGAGATCTCGCCGGGACCGTCATCGACAAGATAAACGGTGAAGAATACCGTCAGCTTCGCATGGAGGTCTTTCAGGGAGCCTATGTCGGTTCAGTACGGGCGGCTTATGAAGAATGGCTCGGCCAGATCGCGGCCGCGTGCTGCAGGGAGGTGCTCTTCTCCTCCGATCAGGCGAACAGGATCGCGGAGCGCATCGCGGACGGCTTTGGCATAGAGCCGGACTATCCCTGGGAGCAGGGCCGGTATCAGAGCTACGGCGTTTTCCGTCACCCCGAGAACTCAAAATGGTTTGCCCTGATCATGAACGTAAAGCGCCAGGTGCTTTTGAAAAACGGAGACGGGACGATCGTCGATATCATAAACCTGAAAGCCGACCCGGAAGAGATAGTAAAACTGACCGAACAGAACGGGATTTATCCGTCATATCACATGAACCATAAGTATTGGATCTCCGTTTTGCTTGACGGCAGTTTGACGGACGACGCCGTCATGTCGCTGGTAAACGAGAGCTTTGACCTAACAAAAAACAGGCAGAGTCCTGTTATTAAGGAGAGATCGCAATGATCGTTCAAGAAATAGAATATACGTTAAAGGATGGAAGAAAAGCCCTGATCCGGAGTCCGAAAGAAGAAGATATTCCGGGCATACTTGACTATCTGCAGCGATCCTCGGGAGAGACCGATTATCTGCTTCGTTATCCCGAAGAATGGAGCCGGTACACCGTGAAAGGCGCAAAAGAGCGCTTCGAGAGGATCAACGCGTCCGAAAATGGCGCCATGCTCGTCTGCCTCGTGGAAGGAAAAGTGGCCGGCAACTGTCAGATCAGCTGGGACGATCTGATCAAAACAAGGCACCGCGCCAGCGTTGCGATCGCCCTGCTGAAGGAGTACTGGGGGCAGGGCATCGGGACAAGGCTTCTCCAGGAACTCATCCGGATCGCTGAGGAGAATGAAAAGCTTTTGCAGATCGAACTGGACTTTATCGAGGGGAACAGCAGGGCCCGGGCCTTATATGAGAAAATGGGCTTTAGGATCACCGGAGTCGGCGTGAACGCGGTCCGGCTGAAGGACGGGACCCTGCTGAACGAATATCATATGATACGGGAGATCCAAAGGTGACTGGCCGCCTGTTGGCATATCGAAAAACGCAGTTCGGAGAGTAAAGCCAATGAAGCGAAAAACAGCAAAAGAGATCCTCACGGCGTCTTTTCAGGAGCTCGCCGCCGTGAAAAGCATCGATAAGATCACGATACAGGATATCACGGACAACTGCGGGTATTCCCCTGCCACTTTTTATCGCTATTTCAAAGATAAATACGATCTTATCGCGTGGAAGCACACCAGATCCGTCGCGGAGATCGTAGACCAGACCAGCGCGGATGATTATCTGTGGAAACAGACGCTTTATGACGGAGCCCATCTGTACAATGAAAACAGGGATTATCTGGTGAACCTGCTGCAGCACACCTCTGGTCACGATTCATTTATGCGATTTGAGAACGAAAACACCGCCCGCGCAGATCTCCGTATCTATGCGGGCGGTGTTTTCTATGATCTATTCGGCTGTCTGGGTATCCCCGTCTGCCTTGGCAATGTAGCGCCTTATCGTATCGATCATCTTTTCGTTTTGGAAGTTCGCCTCGATCTCGTCCATATCTACGGTCCGTCCGGAAAGTATGCCCTGGATCAGGACTTCCGCGTACATCACCTCGCGGGTCTTGGGATCCTTCAGGCAGGTCAGGAGGTCGATGTTCATCTTCTCGTTGATCCCGTCGATCATACCTGTAAAAAAGCTGCAGTCCTCGCCGAAAAGCTTTCCTATGCTTTCCATATACTGAAAGCCGGTGATGACGTCCTCAAGCTTCATGAGTCTGCGCTCGCCTGCCGCGAGGTTCCCGCCATTGAGAAGTTTGTCTGCCGTAGTGTTCAGCACGTCGCACAGGTCGAGAAGTATGCCGGTGTCGGGAAGCGCGTCGCCGTTCTCCCATTTGGAGACGGCCTGAAAAGATATGCTAAGTTTCTCCGCTAGGTCTTTCTGCGTCATGCCTGCGGATCTGCGCAGATGCTGTATATATCGTCCGATCTTCAATGTGTCCATAGTGTATTCCTCAGTAATTATTCCTCTGTCGTTCATTGTTTTCGCAGCCTGCATTTACATGATACTGTCAGCTGAACGATCCGTAAATAACGGGAAATTTGATAAAAATCAACCCCTGGTAGAAAAAGTCCCCTCACAGGCGGGCGCTCATAAGGCAGAAAAATGGACCCCTCCCGCGAGGTCTTTTATCTCACGAAAGGGGTCCGCTTCACAGGCGCGGGGCCTGTCTGTATATAAAAGTCAGGTGACTGTCTGGAAATAAAGAATGAAGCGCATCCTACTTAGCCCTGTTGAAGCTGCCGTAGGTGCTGCTCACACCGGAGATGACGGAGAAGCTTCCGGGATACTTGTCTATGATCTTCTCGCAGTCGACTATCTGGTGTCTGTTGATGACGCAGATGAGCATGCTCTTGCCCTCGCCGCGGTACATGCCGCGGGCGTTGACGAGGGTGCAGGCGTGGTGTAGCTTTTCCATGAGCTCCGCGGCGAGCTCGTTCGGGCTGTCGGTGAAGATCTCGAATTTGACGGCCGCCTTGGCGCCCTTGAGTATGATATCGCTGATCCAGGTCCCTACGTAGCTGACGATGATGCAGAGAATGACAGGCGTGTATTTCCTGCCGAACACGAAGAACGAGGCCAGCGCGATGCAGCTGTTGATGATGAAGTTGATCGTGGTGATGTCGTATTCGGGGTTCTTCACCCTTATGAGGGCCGCGACTATGTCGGTGCCGCCGGTGCTGCCGCCGAGCCTGTAGGCTATGGCGAAGACGACGCCCAGGGCCACGCCCGCGCCTATGGCAGCCATGATGGCCTCGCCGCCGTCAGCAGCCACGAAGGCTACGGCGCTGAGGTCCATCGAACGGAAGACTATGTTCGCGAGGGAGTAGATGATGACGAAGAAGCCGCTCTTAAGAGCGAACTCGCGGTTGAGCTTGCTCCAGCCCGCTATCAGCAGAGGGATGTTTACTATGAGGCTGAAGTATCCGACCTTGAAGCCGAAAAGATACTGCAGCATGGCGCCTATGCCGCCGAGCCCGGCCGGCGCGAAGTCGTTGTAATAGATGAAGATCTCGCTCAGGAAATCGAGCAGGATCGCGAGGATGAAGATCAGTACGTAGTCGAGCATCCCGTTCTTTTTTTCGTTGTCAGCCATTTTGTCTGCCTCTCGCACCAATTTGTCTCTATCTAACAATAAAACCGAGATATATCGTAAAATAATTGGGTGTGAATGATAACTTCACACCCGATTATTATAGCGATGATAAACGCTTTGTCCAGTACTTTTTGAGAGAAAACAGGCGAATTTTCGCGCTTTTTCAGAGAAAAAAGCATTTCCCGCACATTCGCGAAAAATTAGCGTATTTCGCGCCTTTATTCCTCTCCTACGGTCTGGAGCTTCTCCATGGAGCCGTAGCGGGCCACGAGCTCCTCAAAGTTCTCCTCGTCGTAGAAGCTGAGGTCTCCGTTTCCGAACTCCTTGGCGACCTCGATCATATACCTTGCGGCCTCCTCTACGTCGGTGAAGTGGCTGGCGCCGCTGGCGCAGCCGGGGACCATAGTCTCGGCGGTGATCGCTATGCCTACGCAGGGCGCGGCGGAAGCGGTCGAGGGCTGGAGTATGGAGTTCATATGGTAGAGCTTGTTGGCATAGGGGGTGATGTCCTGCATGGAGAGCGGGAATACGGCAGGGAGCTGTCCTGTCGTGACCTGCATCACCTGGAGCAGATCCTCGGCCACGGGGAGTATCCAGCCCTGCTTGACGGTGTTGGAGATGGCGAAGCCACGTTTGTTGATGATCCTGTTGCCCTTGGTGGTGTCGACCGTGAGTATGGCGTCGAGGCTGTCCTCGACCTCCTCCCTGTTGACGTCGGCCATCTCGACCGGCGAGTTCATGAAGGGAACGGGCTTATGAGGCGTGGTCGGGGCGCAGGGGCAGATCTGCGTGGACACGAAGACGTCGCCCTTAAGGAAGTCTGCCTTGGCCTGCATGTCTAGCAGCTTGGCCGCGCAGGTGAGGGCGCAGAGGGCGCCGTCGCCGTCGGAGACGAAGCCTATAATCTCGGGACGCGCGCCTATTCCGCCGAGCCTTCCGAGGAGGCCGATCGTGGGGGCGCTGCCGCCGGAGGCCTTGCCTTCGCTTCCGGGGATGTGGATCTTTACCATATCGGTGTGGCCCTTGGGGCCTTCGATGACCTTTACCTCGACGTCGGCGTCCGGCTTGATGCCGAGGAGGTATTCTTTGACCGCTTCGCCGCTGGCCGCGGGGCTGTCGAGTATGTCGTATAATTCTATGAGCTGTTTGATGAGCATGGCGCTTTCCTTTCTGCGGTAACGCGGCGAAGCAGGGACGACGCCGGACCTTGCCGGGGCCGCCCTTCGCCCGATGCGAAAAATATATCGGATCTATGAGTTAAAATCATAATATCAGGAAAGCCTGAGATTATCAAATGCTTGCAACATCAACGCAAAGCAGTTATAATTTTTATGTTGCGCAATAGGCTTTTTGCGCGGAAAAATACAGCTGTGAGGTGAATAAAATGGCAATTACAGAACTCAGATTGATCTTCAAAGATCCGGGGTCGTACGCCAACCAGAATGTAGAAGTTTGCGGTTGGGTACGCACCAATCGAAACTCCAACAGATTCGGATTCATCGAACTGAACGACGGCACCTTCTTCAAGTCCGTACAGGTGGTCTACGAGGAGTCTCTGATAGACAACTTCGCCGAGGTGGCGAAGCTTCCGATCATGACCGCTCTCAACGTAAAGGGCACGCTCGTGCTCACGCCGGAGGCAAAGCAGCCGTTCGAGATCAAGGCCGCCGAGATCACGGTCGAGGCCGACTCTGACCCCGATTATCCGCTGCAGAAGAAGCGCCACACCATGGAATACCTCAGGACCCAGGCTCACCTGCGTCCCAGGACCAATACCTTCAGCGCGGTCTTCAGAGTGAGGAGCGTCGCGGCCTACGCCATCCACAAGTTCTTCCAGGAGAGGGGCTTCGTCTACGCGCATCCTCCCATCATCACCGGCTCCGACGCCGAGGGCGCGGGAGAGATGTTCAGGGTCACCACCCTGGATATGGACGAGCTTCCCAGGACCGAGGACGGCAAGGTGGACTTCTCCCAGGACTTCTTCGGCAAATCCACGAACCTGACCGTTTCCGGCCAGCTCGAGGCCGAGATCTTCGCACTGGCCTTCAAGAACGTCTACACCTTCGGCCCCACCTTCAGGGCAGAGAACTCCAACACCGCACGCCACGCGAGCGAGTTCTGGATGATAGAGCCGGAGATGGCCTTCTGCGACCTCGAGGGCGACATGCGCGTGATGGAGGACATGGTCAAATACATCATCACCTACGTCATGGAGAACTGCCCGGAGGAGATGGCCTTCTTCAACCAGTTCATAGACAAGGGCCTGATCGAGAGGCTGCACAACGTCGTGAGCAATGACTTCGCGACCCTCACCTATACCGAGGCCATAGATCTGCTCAGGAACTCCGGCAAGGACTTCCAGTATCCCGTAACCGGCTGGGGCATGGACCTTCAGTCCGAGCACGAGAGATACATCACCGAAGAGGTCTTCAAAAAGCCGGTATTCCTGATCAACTATCCCGAGGCCATCAAGGCCTTCTACATGAGGCACAATGACGACGGCAAGACCGTCGCTGCCTGCGACCTGCTCGTGCCCGGAATAGGAGAGATCATCGGAGGCTCCCAGAGGGAGGAGCGCTACGACGTGCTCGAGGCCAAGATCAAGGAGCTGGGCTTCGACATGAAGGACTACTGGTGGTATATGGAGCTCAGAAAGTACGGCGGAGTCAAGCATTCGGGCTTCGGACTCGGCTTCGAGCGCATGATCATGTACCTGACCGGCATGGGCAACATCAGGGACGTCATCCCCTTCCCGAGGACCCCGAGGACTGCGGACTTCTAGCGCGGCATATACTGACGGTACAAAGCGGCGGACCGCGGCGTAAGGCCTTTTAAGGCGGCGCGGCTGAAACGAAAAGATAATAAGCGAATCAATTATAGTAGGAGGATCCAATACAAATGAAAGCTTACACGAGCGAAAACATCAGAAACATCGCCCTGCTCGGTCACGGCAGCAGCGGGAAGACCACCTTCCTCGAGGCTGCGCTCCTCGCGACGGGAGTGATCACCAGGCTCGGCAGAGTTGAAGACGGAAACACCGTATCCGACTTCGACAAGATGGAGATCGAAAAAGGCTACTCCATCTCCGCCACCATGGTCCCCGTGGAATTCGGGAAGACCAAGATCAACTTCATCGACACTCCGGGCGTATTCGACTTCGTGGGCGAGGTGAACTCCGCCATGAGAGCCGCCGAAGCCGCCGCGATATTCGTGGACGCCTCCTCCGGCATCCAGGTAGGCACCGAGAAGTCCTGGAATTACTGCAAGGCCGCAGGTATGCCCAGGCTCTTCGTTATCAACAAGATCGACAAGGACAACGTCGACCTCCGCGAGCTCGTGTCCCAGCTCAAGGAAAAGTTCGGAAGCTCCGTCATGACCATGGACGAGACCGACTCCATCAACGAAGCCATCGCCGAGACCGACGAGGAGCTCATGGAGAAATATTTCGAGGGCGAGGAATTCACCCCTGAGGAGTTCAGCACCGGACTTGCCAACGGCATCAAGAGCGGAGGTATCTGCCCGGTATTCACCTGTTCCGCCCTCAAGGGTACCAATATCAAGGAGACCCTCGAAGCTTTCGTAAACTACGTACCCAAGCCGGCCGGCGAGGTCGAGGCAGTTGAGGGAGACGCCGTAGCATACGGCGACGGCCCCGCGGCGGCCTTCATCTTCAAGACCATAGCAGACCCGTTCCTCGGAAAGATCTCCCTCGCGAAGGTCATCCGCGGCAAGCTCACACCGGCCCAGATCATATTCAACGCCTGCTCCGAGAAGGACGAGAAGCTCGGCTCCATGTTCTTCATGAGGGGCAAGACCCAGCTCGAGTGCACCGAGGTCAACGCTGGCGATATCGTCGCCTTCGCCAAGCTCCAGTTCACCCAGACCGGAGACACCCTCTGCGACAAGGCCGCGCAGGTCAAGTTCGCGCCTGTGACCTATCCGCAGCCGACCCTCTTCACCGCCATCGAGCCCAAGGCCAAGGGCGACGACGCCAAAGTAGCCGCGGGCATAGCCAAGATCAGGGAAGAGGATCCTTCCTTCAGCTATGAGAGGAACGCCGAGACCCGTCAGTCCCTCCTCGGGACCCAGGGCGACATCCAGGCGGGCATCATACTCTCCAAGCTCAAGGACAGGTACGGCGCCGACGTCGACAGCGTTCCCCAGAAGGTCGCTTACAGAGAGACCATCAAGGGCACTTCCGACGTACAGGGCAAGCACAAGAAGCAGACCGGCGGCAGCGGACAGTACGGCGACGTATACGTCAAGTTCAGCCCGAGCACCGAGGAATTCGAATTTGCCGATGAGACCGTCGGCGGCTGCGTTCCCAAGCAGTTCATCCCCGCGGTCGAGAAGGGACTGCGCGAGTGCATGGAAAGAGGTCCTCTTGCCGGCTGCAAGTGCCAGAACATCAAGGCCACTCTCTACTACGGTTCCTACCACGCAGTAGACTCCGATGAAATGTCCTTCAAGCTCGCGGCTTCCATCGCCTTCAAGAAGGGTATCCAGGAGGCCAAGCCCTGCCTGCTCGAGCCCATCATGAAGGTCGAGATCACCGTCCCCGACGAGTACACCGGAGACGTCATGGGCGACATGAACAAGCGCCGCGGCAGGATCATGGGAATGAGCCCGATGGCCGGCGGACTCCAGGTGCTCAGCGCCGAGGCCCCGCAGGTCGAGCTCTTCAGCTACGCGAACGATCTTCGCGCGATGACTCAGGCGAGAGGCTCCTTCACGATGGAGTTCGTACGCTATGAGGAAGTCCCCGCGAACCTCGCCCAGAAGATCATCGAGGCTCACAAGGCTGAGGAAGAGGCCAACGCTTAATTCTTTCGGACCGATAAAGGGAGCTGCTTTTAGCAGCTTCCTTTTTGCAATACAGGAGAAAAATATGACTATACTGGAACGCTCAAAGGCATATGAGGAGTACGTCGTCCAAATGAGGAGATGGCTCCACGAGAACCCGGAGCTCTCGGGACGCGAATTCGGGACCCTTAAGAAGATAGACGAGGAGCTCAGCGCGTACGGCATCGAGCACGTCGAGGTCGAGAACGGCGGCATCATAGGCTTCATAAGAGGGGCCGAGGATGGCCCCGTCGTCCTCCTCAGAGCGGATATGGACGCGCTCCCCGTGGAGGAGCTTCAAAACCTCAACGGAAGCCGCGCCTGCTTCTCCAAGAACAAGGGCGTGATGCACGCCTGCGGACACGACGGCCACACCGCCATGCTGCTCGCGGCGGCCCGCATGCTCAGCGATATGAAAGGCGAGCTCAAGGGGACCGTCGTACTGGCCTTCGAGAGGAGCGAGGAGATAAGGACCCCGGCGGGAGCCAGATATCTTTGGAAGTACATATACGACAACGGAATAAGGGTCGACAGCTGCTACGCCACGCACGTCTATTCGATGATACCGAGCGGCACCGTGGGCATAAACGACGAGGCCGCGATGTCGGGCATCAGCCGCTTCGACGTCACCATCGAGGGTAAGGGCGGACACGGCTCTCGTCCGGATCAGTCCAACAACCCCATAGACTGCTTCGTCACCATCTACCAGCGCATAGAGGCGCTCAGGATGCTCACGAACGACCCCTATAAGCCCGTCACGGTGTCCGTGGGAAAGCTCGAGGGAGGCAAGCAGATGAACGTCATCCCCCAGGAGCTGAGCTTCGGCGGCACGGTGCGCTTCTTCGACATGGCTGAATCCCACAAGTTTATGAACGCCCTGAAGAAGACCATAGACCTGTCCGCCGAGATGTGCGGCTGCAAGGTGAGGTATAATATATTCGAGGATCCGTTCTACATCTCCACTGTGAACGATCCCGTGATGGCCGATTTCGCGAGAAGGGCCATAAACGAGGACTTCGGCGACGGAAGCGCCCATCCCTGCGAGCCCTGGATGGCCTCCGAGACATACGGAGGCTTTCTGGCGCAGTGGCCGGGAGTGCTCTGCCTGCTCGGAGTCGGCGACCCCGAAAAGGGCAGCGGAGCGGCTCATCACAACGGGCAGTTCGACATAGACGAGAGCGTGCTCATCAAGGGCGTCGCGGCTGCAGTCTGCTACGCGAAGAACTTCCTGGAGAAGGGCGCGGAGCTCGCAGAGAGCAGGAAGCAGTACAGGATGAGCCTCAAGGAGCTGCTCATAGCCAACGACGACAAGGAGGCCCTGGAGGAGTTCTTCGGGGAATAGATATAGGCGGGCCATCGGCTGCCCCTGCGGGGGAGGCGGGCCCTTACGAGTTACGCGGGCGGAAAGGGAGCGTGTATGCCAAAGAAAGCTAAAAGCGTTTTCGTATGCCAGGAATGCGGCTTTGAAAGCCCCAAATGGACAGGGCAGTGCCCGGTCTGCAGGGCCTGGAACAGCTTCGTCGAGGAAAATGTCACGGAGCGCGATCCGGACGACGTCAGAAGGCGCGGAAGCGCCTCGGGAGCGGATCAGAGGGCAGGCCGCAGCGCGAGGGCGCAGAGGCTACCCGACATCAGGTCCGGCCAGACGACCAGGATGGATACAGGGATAGGAGAGCTCAACAGGGTCCTCGGAGGAGGGCTCGTAAAGGGCAGCCTCACCCTCATCTCCGGCGAGCCGGGAATAGGAAAGTCCACGATCATAATACAGGCTGCCAGCCACATATCGCGCACGGCGGGTCCGGTGCTCTACGTTTCGGGCGAGGAGTCAGAGGAGCAGATAAAGATGCGCGCGGACAGGGTCTGCAGCGGCGATCTTTCGAATCTCTTCGTGGCTTCCGAGACCGACATAGACGCGGTGATACCCCTGATAGACAGCATAGAGCCGGCCTTCCTGGTGATAGACTCCATACAGACCATGTTCACCGAGGATCTGGATTCGGCTCCCGGCAGCGTCTCGCAGGTCAGGGCCTGCGGGAACATACTCATGAACATAGGCAAGGGGAGGAACATCCCCGTATTCATAGTCGCCCATGTCACGAAGAGCGGGGAGCTCGCCGGGCCCAAGATAGTGGAGCACATGGTGGATACCGTGCTGCACTTCAGCGGCGAGCGCAACCAGGATCTTCGCATACTCAGGGCGAACAAGAACCGCTTCGGGACGACCTCGGAGATAGGAGCCTTCGAGATGCGGGAGGAGGGCCTCGCGGAGGTCGAGAACCTCTCGGCAAGTTTCCTGGACGGGCTCGGCGGGAGCGAGGACGGCGCAGCCGCGACCGCGGTATATGAGGGGACGCGGCCTCTTATGCTCGAGATACAGGCTCTGACCTCGACCACGACCATGGGCTTCCCCAGGCGCACGGCCATAGGCATAGACAATTCCAGGCTCGCCATGATAGTGGCCGTGCTTGAGAAGAAGGCCGGGCTCAATCTCGTCAACCGCGACATATACGTTAACGTCGTGGGCGGGCTAAGGCCCGAGAGCACCTCAGCCGATCTCGCCGTAGCCCTTGCGATATGGTCCGACGAGAAGAAGCAGAGGCTGCCCGGCGAGCTCGTGATAGTGGGCGAGGTCGGGCTCACCGGAGAGCTCAGGCCGGTTCAGAACGCCGACAAGCTGATCAAGGAAGCCGACCGCATGGGCTTCAGATATATGATACTTCCCGAGCGCAGCAGGGAGAGGTCTAGGGAAAAGACCTCCGGGCTCAGGCTCATAGGGGCTGAGACGGTGAGAGACGCCATAGCCGCCGCCGAAAAGCTCGCGGGGAAGGTCGACCGCTAGGGCAGACATAGCCCGCGGCAAAAAACGCACAAGCTTCACGCCGGCTACACGAAGGCGTTGTATCATCCGTTAAAAGACTCTTAAAAGGACAAGGAGGCTGTTATGGCAAAGATCCTTATAGTCGACGACGAGGAAATGATAAGGGCGGTCATACGCGAATACGCCCAGTTCAACAACTATGAGACCGATGAGGCCGAAGACGGCATGGAGGCCGTGAACAAGTGCCTCGTCAACGATTACGACCTGATCATCATGGACATCATGATGCCCAAGCTCGACGGCTATATGGCCTGCAAGCAGATCAGAAAGACGAAGAATACTCCTATCATCATGCTCTCAGCGAGGGGAGAGGAGTACGACAAGCTCTTCGGCTTCGAGCTCGGCATAGACGACTATGTGGTCAAGCCCTTCAGTCCGAAGGAGCTAATGGCCAGGATCGCGGCCGTCCTCGCCAGGAACGGCGGCGGAGACAGCGCCGGCCGCCCCGCCCTGCTTACCTCCGGTGAGCTCGTGCTGGATCCCCAGTCGAGGACCGTCACCGTTGAGGGAGAGAAGGTCGATCTCACGCTCAAGGAATACGAGATACTGCTCTACATGATGCAGAACAAGAACGTCGCCCTTTCCAGGGACAGGCTGCTATCGGATATCTGGGGCTACGATTTCTTCGGCGACGACCGCACCATAGACACCCACATAAAGAATCTCAGAGGAAGGCTCGGAAGCTGCCGGGACAAGATCTCGACGGTCAGAGGCATAGGATATAAATTTGAAGACAAATAGAGCCGGCACTGAAAACAGGCCGAGAAGCAGGAGCCTGAGCTTCAAGCTCACCTGCGCTCTGATCTTCTTCGCGCTGATACTGATGGGACTCATCTGGCTGCTTCAGACGGTCTTTTTGGAGCGCTACTACGAGAGCTCCATGGAAAAGAAAGCCGGGGCCGCGCTTTCTTACGTCAGCTCGATCTACGCGGAAAGCGAGGAGCTCGACCTTGCCGAGTACGAGCAGACCCTGCAGGAGATGTCCAAGAAGAACGACATGTTCTTCTACGCCGAGAACGAGGACGGGAGCGTCACGCTCTCGTCAGATACGGGCATGTTCGGCAGAAGGGCGCGCGGAGACCAGAAGACTCTGGAGGAGGTTCGCGCCAGGCTCTACTTCGGAGAAGGCAACAGCGTGAGCTTCAAGGCAAAGGACGGGCCGGACGCCAACGTCCTCATCAGCGTGTCCAAGGTCGAGAGCGAATACCGCGAGACGCTTTTCATCTACGCCTACACGACCCTTACCCCGCTCGGCCCCGCGGTCGAGATAATCAAGAGGCAGCTCTTCATAGTCACGCTCATATCGCTGCTGCTCGCTGCCGTCATCGCAGTCTTCTATTCCAGGAAGCTTGCGAAGCCGGTAACGGATATAAGCGGCAAGGCGAAGCTCCTCACCCACGGAGAATACGACGTGGACTTCTCCGCCTACGGCTACAGGGAGATAGAGGAGCTGGGCGACATCCTGAGCGACGCGGCGGATGAGCTTGAGAAGGCGGACAACCTCCAAAAGGACCTCATAGCGAACATCTCCCACGACCTGAGGACTCCGCTCACGATGATAAAGTCCTACGCGGAGCTCATAAGGGATATATATGGAAACAACGAGGCAAAGAGGAACGAAAGCCTCGAGGTCATCATAGACGAGACCGACAGGCTCTCCGACCTGGTCAGCGACCTGCTCACGCTCTCGAAGCTGCAGGCCGGCAACGAAGCCCTGGAGAAGAGCGTCTTCGACATAAGCAAGAGCGCCGAGAACATAATCAAGGTCTATCTCGTGCTCGAAAAGGAAGGCTTCAAGTTCGAGCTCGTCAAGCCCGATCATCCCGTGATGGTGAACGGAGACGAGCGCAAGCTGCAGCAGGTGCTCTCGAACCTGCTCTCGAACGCCATACGCTACAGCGACGAGATCAAGGACATAAGCGTCGTGATCGAGGAGAAGAACGGCTGGGTGCGCTGCTCCGTCAACGACTGCGGAATAGGCATAGACGAGAAGGACCTGGCCAACATCTGGAACCGCTACCAGAAAGCCAGCAGGCAGGGCGTGCGGGGAAGAAGGGGAGGCACGGGCCTCGGTCTTTCTATCGCGAAGGAGATACTCGAACAGCATGGAGCACGCTACGGCGTGAGCAGCCAGCCCGGGGTCGGAAGCAGCTTCTGGTTCGCGCTACCTGTGATAAGGCGCAAATGATCCTATACATCTATAACAAAATCAAATAAATAGTACTCTTCTATATTCAAATATGGTATTGACAGAGTAATAAGCGTATAGTAAAATTATTTATTTTTATATGCTTGACTTATTTTCCTCACGTGAGTATAATTAGCGTGCGGAGGGAAAGTCATGTTTGCCATAGGTGACGACGTCGTGTACGCGATGCACGGCGCAGGTAAGGTTAAGGCGATAGAAGAAAAAAAGATACTTGGCGAAGTCAAATCCTACTATATTCTCCATATCACAAATGGTAATATGGAGATAATGGTGCCGACCAAGGGAGAATCCGCCGGGCTGCGTTCGATAGTGGACGCGGAGACTATCTCGCAGGTGGGGAACACGCTTGCGGCGGAGTCCACTCCTATGGACGACAACTGGAACAGGCGCAACAGGGAGAATATGGAGAAACTGAAGACGGGCGACGTTTTCGAGGTCGCCGAGGTCATCAGGAACCTCCTTCGCATCGACAGGGTCAAGAGGCTCTCTGCCGGAGAGAAGAAGCTCCTTCAGAACGCCAGGCAGATCCTCGCCAGCGAGATCGCCGTCGTAAACAACATACAGTTGGACGAGGCCCAGGAGTACATCGACAGCAGGGTGTAAAGCCCCTGCGTATGTTCATATATAGATTCTTTGAGGAAAGGAGGATAAAAACAGAATAATGTTCAGACGGGTATTCCGTATCGTTATCACGTTTTGCGGAATGCTGTTCGGTTACGGTGTGGCGGACTATCTGATCAGGATCGCTCAGGAGAGGGATTACACCTTCACCAATACGGAGCTCATATTGTTCCAGTCGGTAGTCATCTTTACTTCAGCACTTATTTTCTTTAAATTATACACAGCACTGTACCGAAGCGGAGAGAAGATGGCCAGAGATCTGGAGACGAGCATAGAGGCTATGCCGCTCCAGGAGATGGTACCCGGAGTTTTCGGGGCTCTGATAGGCCTGCTGATAGCGTCTTTACTGTCGAGGATTATAAATGACATAAGATTCCTGCAGGCTTTCTATCTCAATACCATCATCAATATCGTGCTCTACGTCATACTGGGCTACACGGGCTACACCCTCGCCAGGAGGCTGTCGCCCGAAGCGGTCAGGAGCACGTTCTCTGCAGCGCTCCCGGGTAGGGAGACGGCAAAGGGCAAGGCGAAGGGAAACGCTTCACCCCCTAAGATATTCGATACCAGCGTCATAATCGACGGCCGCATACACGATCTGCTCAAGACGGGTTTTCTTGAAGGCGACGTCATAATCCCCGATGTCGTGCTCGTGGAGCTCAGGCATATAGCCGACTCCTCGGATTCGCTCAAAAGGGCCAGGGGCAGGCGCGGACTGGATATCCTGAACGCGATCCAAAGCGACTACGGCATCGAGATCCTCAGCACCGAGGGAGACAAGTCCCTCGCCGAGATACCCGAGGTCGACGTCAAGCTCATCAAGCTTGCGCAGACCATGAAGGGCATGATAGTCACGAACGACTACAATCTCAACAAGGTGGCGTCGATCACCGGAGTCGGGGTGCTGAATATAAACGAGCTGGCAAATACGCTCAAGCCTGTCGTGCTTCCGGGCGAGGAGATGCAGATCTTCGTAGTCAAGGAAGGCAAGGAGAGGACCCAGGGCGTGGGCTATCTCGAGGACGGCACCATGATAGTCGTAGAGGAAGGCAGGAAATTCATAGGCAAGACTGTTGACACCATCGTCACCAGCGTGCTGCAGACCTCTGCTGGAAGGATGATATTCACAAAGGTCAAATAACAGATCGAAAGAGCCCGCGGGACCGGAAACGGCTTCGCGGGCAGCGGATTTTATAAGTGAAGACAGATATCTCGTTAGTCATCGCCGCGGCCGGCGCCTCCAGGCGCATGGGAGGCGGCGTTCCCAAACAGTATATGCTCATAGAAGACCTTCCGGTCCTTATAAAGACCGTCAAGGCCTTTTGTGATACGGAGCTTTTTTCAGAGATAGTCATCAGCGTACCCGCGGGAGACGAGGACTACGTCTCGTCGCTGCTCGCAGAGCATCTGGGAGCAGAAGCCGGACCGTCCGAGGCGGATAGAGGGGCTTCGGCGCAAGGATCAGATGCCGATGCCGTGCCCGGTGGGCCAGTCAGGCTTGAGCTGCCCTCAGGGCTCCCCGTTAAGCTCACGGCGGGCGGGGCTGAGCGGCAGGACTCGGTGCTCGCCGCGCTCAGGCAGACGGATCCGAAGAGCGCCTTCGTCCTCGTGCAGGACGGCGCCAGGCCCTATACGGACAGGACCATCATCGAGTTGGTGATAAGGGCCCTTGAGGACGGCGCGGATGCCGCCGTGCCCTGCGTCGCGCCGAAGAGCACCATAAGGACGGCCGAAAGGACGCTTGACAGGAGCAGCCTTTACGAAGTCCAGACCCCACAGGGTTTCAGAAGAGAGCTGCTGATCAGGGCCTACGAGAAGGCCGCGGAGGACGGCTTCTCAGGGACCGACGACGCTTCTCTTGCGGAGAGGCTCGGCGTCATCCCCGCCATAGTGCCGGGTGATTACAAGAACATAAAGATCACCACCGAGGAGGACCTTCCAAGGAAGATGAGGATAGGAACAGGATACGACGTTCACAGGCTCGCGGAGGGCCGAAAGCTCATGCTTGGCTGCGTGGAGATCCCGTATGAGAAGGGATTGCTAGGGCATAGCGACGCAGACGTCATAGCGCACGCGATCGCGGACGCCCTGCTGGGCGCCGCGGCTATGGGGGACATAGGAAAACTCTTTCCCGACAGCGCGGCGGAGACAGAGGGTATGGCGGGCTCGGAGCTGCTCAAAAAGACGGCCGAGGCCGTGCGCTCCAAAGGCTTTACAATAGTCAACGCGGATGCTACACTTATTGCCGAAAAGCCTAAGATCTCGCCGTATACGGAGCTCATGAGGGAGAGGGTCTCAGAGGCCCTCGGGGTCCCGAAGGCATCCGTAAGCATCAAGGCGACGACAGAGGAGGGGCTCGGATTCACCGGAAACGGCAGCGCTATGGCCGCGCAGGCCGTGGCCATGCTCGAGGCCCGTTAACACACCGAACTACAACTCTCAAAGAAAAGGAAATATATCATGCGCGCATCAAAGATGTTTCTCAACACGCTCAGAGAAGCCCCTTCGGAGGCGGAGATCCCCAGCCATATCCTGCTTCTCAGGACGGGAATGATAAGCAAGCTCGTATCCGGGGTATACGGCTTCCTCCCGCTCGGGATCAGGTCCCTCCAGAAGATAGAGACCATAATCAGGGAGGAAATGGACGCCATAGGCGCCCAGGAGGTCCTCATGTCCGCGCTTCAGCCGGCTGAGCTCTGGCAGGAGTCCGGACGCTGGTACGCCTACGGGCCCGAGATGTGGAGACTAAAGGACAGGAACGACCGCGAATTCTGCCTCGGACCCACGCATGAGGAGATCTTCACGGACACCGTCAGGACCAGGGTCAGCTCCTACAGGCAGCTCCCCCTGAGCCTTTACCAGATCCAGCACAAGTACAGGGACGAGGCCCGTCCCCGCTTCGGGCTCATGAGGAGCCGCGAGTTCATAATGAAGGACAATTATTCCTTCGACCGCGACAAGGCGGGACTCGACAAGAGCTACCAGGACAACTACGACGCCTACAGCAAGATCTTCACCCGCTGCGGGCTCGATTTCCGCCCCGTGGAGGCCGATTCCGGCGCCATCGGCGGTTCCAATTCGCATGAGTTCTGCGCGCTCGCGGGAAGCGGCGAGGAGGAGATCGTCTACTGCGACGCCTGCGGCATGGCCGCGACCTCCGAGAGGGCTGCCTTCAGGGACGCCGCCTTCGCGGACGAAGAGCTCCTGCCCCTCGAGAAGAAGCTCACCCCGGGCACCAAGACCATAGAAGACGTCTGCGCCTTCCTCGGACTGCCGCAGGAAAAGAGCATCAAGGCTCTGCTCTTCCAGTACTTCGATCCGGAGGATCCGAACGCTGAGATGCAGTACGCCGCCTGCTTTATCAGGGGCGACAGGCAGCTCAACAAGACCAAGCTCATAAACGCCCTCGGGCTCCCCGATTACGCCGTTTCCTTCGCTGATGAGGAAAAGATGGGCTTCGCTACCGGCTGCGTTGGAGGCTTCACAGGCCCCATGGGGCTTCACGACTGCCTCATAATAGCCGACAGCGAGCTCGTGAACGCGAAGAATATGTGCGCGGGCGCCTGCGAGGCGGATCACCACTATATCAATGTCAACTACGGCAGGGACTACAAGGCCGACAAGGTCGTGGATCTCAAGCTGCTCCAGGAGGGCGATCCCTGTCCTGTCTGCGGAAAGCCCGTCAAGACCGCGAGAGGCATAGAGGTCGGCCAGGTATTCAAGCTCGGCACCAAGTATTCCGCGGCGATGAACTGCGTGTACAGGGACGAGAACATGAACGAGATACCCATGGAGATGGGCTGTTACGGCATAGGCGTCACGCGTACGCTGGCCGCGATAGTGGAGCAGCACCACGACGAGAACGGCATCATCTGGCCGGTCTCCGTGGCCCCGTACCATGTGATGCTCGTTGCCATCAATACCAAGGACGAGACCCAGATGTCCCTCGCTGAGGACATCTATAAGAAGCTCCTCGCCGCCGGAGTGGAAGTCGTGCTCGACGACCGCGACGAGCGCGCGGGCGTCAAGTTCAAGGACGCCGACCTGCTCGGCTTCCCCATACGCATCACCGTGGGCAAGACCGCGGCGGACGGGAAGGTCGAATACAAGCTCAGACGCGGAGGAGATATGGAGCTCATAGACGCGGACGAGGCCGTAAGGCGCGCCGCAGAGCTCGTAAATTCGGAGAGAAGGGGCTAGCCCCGAGGCGGAGGCTCAGACGGCTTGCTCTGAAGAGCAGTCAGGAGCCGTCCCTCAAAGCTGAAAGAAGAGGCAGGACATGAAAGTCTACAATACCCTTACGAGAAAGAAAGAAGAACTGGTGCCGCAGGACCCGAAGAAACTTACCATGTACGTCTGCGGCCCCACCGTATACAACTATATCCACATCGGAAACGCCCGTCCCATAGTGGTCTTCGACACCATGAGGAAGTACCTCGAATGGAGAGGGCAGAAGGTCAAGTTCGTGCAGAACTTCACCGATGTCGACGACAAGATAATCAACCGCGCCAGGGAAGAGGGCATCACCGCAATGGAGGTCGCCGAGAAGTACATAGACGCGTACTTTGAAGACGTCAAGGCCCTCAACGTCACCAGGGCGACGGTCCATCCGAGGGTCTCGGAGACCATACCCGACATCATAGCCTTCGTGCAGGGCCTGATCGACAAGGGAATGGCCTACGAGGTTGGCGGAGACGTCTACTACAGGACCAGGAAGTTCCCCGGCTACGGCAAGCTCTCCGGGCAGAACATAGACGACCTCGAGGCCGGCGCCAGGGTAATGCCCGGCGAGGTCAAGGAGGATCCGCTCGACTTCGCCCTCTGGAAGGCGCGCAAGTCCGAGGACGAGATCGCCTGGGAATCCCCCTGGGGCATGGGCAGGCCGGGCTGGCACATCGAGTGCTCCGCCATGTCCAGAAAGTATCTCGGAGAGACCATAGACCTCCACGCGGGCGGCGAGGACCTTCAGTTCCCGCATCATGAGAACGAGATCGCTCAGACCGAGGGCCTCACCGGGAAGACCTTCTCCCGCTACTGGATGCACAACGGATTCATCACCATGGACAAGGAGAAGATGTCCAAATCCAAGGGCAACTTCTTCCTGCTCCACGATATCTTAAAGGACTACGACGGCGAGACCGTCAGATACTTCCTGCTCTCCGTGCAGTACAGAGGACCGATCGATTTCTCCAAGGAGATCATGGACCAGTCCAAGGCCTCCCTCGACAGGATGAGGAACTGCAAGAGCACGCTCAAGCACCTCATCTCTACCGGAAGCGGCAGCATGAGCGAGGATGAGAAGGCCAGGCTCGAGGCTCTCGGAGCCCACAAGGAGGCCTTTATCAAGGCGATGGACGACGATCTCAATACCGCCGACGCCATCTCCGCGGTATTCGAGCTCGTCAGGGATATCAATACCGACGTAGCGCAAGGCTGCTCCAAGGAATTCGCCGAGAAGGCCTTCGCGCTGCTCGACGAGCTCACGGGAGTGCTAGGACTGCTCAGGGTCGAGCCCGAGCAGGAGATCGAGCCCGAGATCCAGGCCCTGATCGACGCCAGGGCAGAAGCAAGGAAGGCCAAAAACTGGGCCGAGGCCGACCGCATCAGGGACGAGCTCGCCGCAAAGGGCATCACGCTCAAGGATACTCCTCAGGGCGTGCAGGTGATCAGATCCTGATGGCTACCGTAAGAGACCTCACGCTGGCAGAGCGCAGCGAGGCGGAGGAGAGCGAGTTCGAGACCGACCTCTCCGAGGCCGACGCGGACGACAGGGGTGAAGGAAGCCCAGCCTCCGTCGACGATATGTTCTGCACCGCAGCCGGCGCCGCCAGCTTCAGGCCCGGCGCGCACGGAGGCTCCAAGCTGCGCGAGCTATTGAACAAGGCGGACAGGGCATGATCGAAGATACCCTAGGCATAAAGGAAAACGAGCAAGTGTCTTGCTGTGTTTCGGAGAGGTCGGAGGATCCCGCCTTCGGCGCAGGAGACCCCGCCCGCGGCGCTGCGGATCTTGCCTCCGGCGCGAGATATCCCGCTTCCGGCACTGCAGATCCCCGGCTCATGAACCCCATAGTGCTGGCCTTCCTCGGAGACGCGCTCTACGAGCGCTACGTGAGGGAGCGGCTCGTCAGGAGCGGAAGCTGCAGCGGACGGGCAGACCGCATGCACAGGCAGGCCGTGGTCTTCGTGCGCGCGTCAGCGCAGGCGGAGGCCGTCAGGGCCCTTATGCCCGAGCTTACGGAAGAAGAACAGAGGCTGGTCCTCAGGGCCAGAAATCACAAGATAGCGACTAAACCGAAGAACGCAGACGCGGTGAGCTACAAGTGGGCGACCGCGTTCGAAGCGCTCCTCGGTTATCTTGAGCTGTCCGGGGAGGAAGAGCGCCTCGGATATATCATGGACAGGGCCTGGGAGCTCAGCGAGAAGAGGGAATACTGACTTGCACTACCTTGATCAATACAAAGGGCTGACTCGGCAGATATACCTCGTGTGCATCACGAGGACCATACTCGGCATGGGCTCCATGAGCCACGTCTTTTCCACGCTGCAGATGCGAAGCATACTGGGCATGAAGGAGTCCGCCATAGGAATGGTAGTCTCTGCGGCGTCCATAATGGCCATGAGCTCGACCCTGCTCGGGGGAAGGCTCGCGGACCGAATAGGGCGCAAGAAGACCTGCCTTATCTCCTCCGTACTCGCCTGTTCAAGCTACGCGCTCTCGTATTTCTTCTGCAGGAAGCCTCTCATGGTCCTGCTCATAATACTCAATCAGTGCTTCGCGAACCTCGCCTATCCCGCATTCAACGCGGTCATTGGAGACGAGGTCAAGCACGGCGGGATGCAGATGGAAGCTTTCTCGCTGCTATACATGGCGTCAAACCTCGGCTTCGCCATAGGGCCGTCCATAGGCGGCATGCTCTATTACAATCACCTGGAGCTCGTATACATACTCCAGTTCATAATGACAGCCATATCGTCCTGCTTCTTCCAGCTCATGACGAAGGAGAACTACGATCCGGCCGAGGCGAGGAGGGCTGCCGCGCGCGAGATGAACGCCGAGACCTCCGGAGACAGGGACGTGAGCATGCTCGCGATATTCAAGCAGCACTGCTCCCTTCCGGTGCTCTTCATCACCATGGCCATAGTGACCATGTGCTACCAGATGATAAGCTTCATGCTCACCATGCAGATGTCAGACTATTTCGGAGACGCCGTGGCGTCGAGGTATTCGGGCTTCATCTGGACCGTTAACTGCCTTTGCATAGTATTCTTCACCCCTGTGATAATAACCGAGACCAAGAAGCATCACCAGTTCAGGAACATGTTCTTCGGGCTGCTGCTCTACGCGGCGGGTTTCGGATCCTACGCCTTCCTGAAGACCTCCTGGCTCTTCCTGGCCTTCGCCATCATATGGTCTCTGGGAGAGATCATGATCTCCACCGGCGTCGGAGCCTTCATAGCGAGCAATTCGCCTCCGTCGCATCTGGCCAGGTGCCAGTCGTTCTACGAGGCGTCCAGATACGTGGGCAGGGCCGTGGGGCCAACCCTCTTTGGATTCCTGCTCGGTTTCATAAGCTATTCCACAGCATGGGTCATCAACGCGGCCATATGCCTTGTGATGGCGTTCTTCATGCTCTTCATGTACAAGGTCTATTCAGAAAAGGAGGCAAGGCGATGAGCAAGGCTGACGATCTCTTCATCAGTATGTGCAGAAGGGTCCTCGACGAGGGCTTTTCCACCGAGGGCCAGCAGGTGAGGGCCAGATGGGCGGATACCAACGAGCCCGCGCACACCAAAAAAGTGTTTGGAGTGATCAACCGATACGATCTTTCCGAGGAATTCCCTGCGCTCACGCTCAGGCCCGTTCCCTTCAAGACCTGCGTTGACGAGCTGCTCTGGATCTGGCAGAAAAAGAGCAACAATATTAAGGACCTCAAGGGTCACATCTGGGACGCATGGGCCGACGAAAACGGCAGCATAGGCAAGGCCTACGGCTACCAGATGCAGAAGAAGTACATCTTCAAGGGCGGCGAGATGGACCAGGTGGACAACGTCCTCTGGTGCCTGAAGAACGACCGCTACTCGAGGCGCATACTCACGAACCTCTTCAACTTCGAGGATCTGCACGAGATGGCTCTCGAGCCCTGCGCCTACTCCATGACCTTCAACGTGGTTGGCAATAAGCTCAACGCCATACTCAACCAGCGCTCGCAGGACATACTCGCCGCGAACGCCTGGAACGTGTGCCAGTACGCCGTGCTCGTGCACATGATGGCGCAGGTCTCAGGCCTAGAGGCCGGAGAGCTCATCCACGTCATATCCGACGCCCATATCTACGACAGGCATCTTCCGATAATCGAGGAGCTCATACAGCGCCCGACCTATCCCGCCCCGAAGCTCTGGATCAATCCTGAGATCAAGGATTTCTACGACTTCACCGTCGACGATTTCAAGCTCATCGACTACCAGAAGGGCGAGCAGATCAAGGGGATACCGGTAGCGGTGTAAAAATGCGAAAGAGCTCCTGTGATGTGTGACAGACACTTTGCCGGAGCGTAGTCGAGACTCAAGCCCAGTGTTTGAGACCCGATGAAAGAGGGTCGAAAACGATGGGCGCAGAGGCTCAGCGTGAAGAGCGTAGGCGTGTCTGGAACATATCAAAGGAGCTCTTTCATATATCCACAAACGAGTTTTATCTGCATCTGTTTCACGTTTTAGTCAGAGGTGTGCATTGAAAGCGCTCGTATGCATAGACAAAAACAGAGCCATAGGTTTTGAGAACAGGCTGCTCTTCAGCCTGCCCGAGGATCTAGGCTTCTACAGGAAGCAGACCAGGGGAAAGACTATAGTGGCAGGAAAGAATACTCTGCTGTCCTTCCCCAAGGGGAGGCCCCTTCCCGGGAGGAACAACGTGATCCTTTCTTCGTCCATCCCCGAATGCGAGGAGGAACTCAAGGGTGGCTACGTGTTTGCCGTGAGGAGCACCCCGGAAAGGCTGCTTGACTACCTCGATGAGAAGGGCCTCATGGACGAAGCCGTGCTCAGCGGGGGAGAGGCCATATACAGGCTCTTCATAGACGAGTGCGACTCGCTCGTCATCACCGAGGTGCAGACTGAGGCCGCTGAAGCCGACAGTTTCTTCCCGGAGTATAAGAGCCGCTTCCATATAACGCAGGAGCTCGGTCCGTACTTTGAGGGCGAGCTCAGATACTACAGAAGGACTTATAAAAAGAATGGCTAAGAGAGATAATCCGCGCTATCAGGGCGAAAGATCCCGCAGCGGAAAGAATACGCGCTCTGCGCACGCGGCATCGAGGGGCTCGGCGCCGAGAATGGAGCGAAGCACCAGGAGCAGCCGCGCCAAGGAGGCGCAGGGAAAGAGCTCGTACGCCCCAGGCGCCAAAGGCGAGGCAGGCAAACGCCGTTCCTATACGGAAGGCAGCAGGGCAGGCCGCGCCGAAGCGGGCATGTCTTCGCGCGCTTTCGCGGATAGAGAGAGGGCTTCCCGCGGCTACGCCGGCAGGGATGCTTCGTCCCGCACCTACGCTGACGACGGGGGCTTTCAGGAAAATCCCAACCTGCTCATAGGCAGGAATCCCGTCGCAGAGGCCATCAAGAGCGGCCGCACCATAGACAGGATACTCATGCAGAAGGACGGGGAGGGCTCGATCAAGAAGATCGCCGCCATGGCCCGCGAGGAGGGCATACAGCTGCAGTACGTCGACAAGATAGTCCTGGACAAGCTGGCTCCCGGAAGGCCTCATCAGGGCGTCGCCGCCTACGCCGCGGCCCACGCCTACGCGGAGCTCGAGGATATACTGGACGCGGCGGATGAGAAGGGAGAAGCTCCCCTCGTCGTGCTTCTGGACGGGCTCGAGGACCCGCACAACCTCGGCGCCATATTAAGAAGCGCCGACGGAGCTGGAGCCCACGGAGTGGTCATCCCCTCCAGAAGGTCCGTGAGCCTCACCGAGACGGTCGCCAAGGCCAGCGCCGGAGCGATAGAATACGTTCCCGTGGCCAAGGTCGGAAACCTCGCCTCCGCCATAGACGAGCTAAAGGAAAGAGGCCTTTGGATAGCCGCCGTAGATATGGACGGCGAGCCTTATTCCGAGGCTGATCTCAGCGGAGCTCTCGCCCTCGTCATAGGGGGAGAAGGCAGAGGAGTCTCCAGGCTCATAAAGGAGAAGTGCGACCTTTGCGTATCTATACCCATGAAGGGAAGGGTAAATTCGCTCAACGCCTCGAACGCCGCCGCGGTGGTGCTCTACGAGGCCGAGAGGCAGAGGACGGCCGCCGCTGCCGCGGAGGAAGCTCGCGAAGATGAAGCCGCGGAGACCGAAGAAGTCCCCGGATCGGATGTTTTATGACGGAGCTTAAAGAGCTTACAGACGAACAGCTTTGGGAGAGAGCGTCCTCGGGCGAAAGAGAGGCCGAGGACGAGCTCTACTCTAGATACAAGGAGAGCGTGCGCGTCAAGGCACGCCTCTATTTTATGCTGGGCGCGGAGCACGACGATATAGTCCAGGAGGGCATGATAGGCCTCTTCAAGGCCATAAGGAGCTACGATCCGTCGAGAGGCGCAAGTTTCGCCACCTACGCCGAGCTCTGCATAAACACGCGCATAATCAGCGCAGTAAAGAGCGCCTCGAGGAATAAATATAAGCCCCTGAACGAGGCCTTCTCGCTGGACCTTCCGATAGGGCCTGAGGACGAGGAGGAGAGGACGCTCGGCGACATGATCGCGGCCGGTCCGGATTCTGACCCGGAGGCCACGTATCTGTCCCTTGAGCTCGAAAAGCTCATAGGCCCGGAAAGCAAGAGCTTCAGCGGCTTCGAGCGGGAGGTCCTGACGGCGCTGCTCGAGGGCGGAGATTACCGTAGCATAGCGGAGAGTATGGGCAAGACGCCCAAGCAGATCGACAACGCCATGCAGCGCATCAGAAGCAAGATCAAAAAGATGATATAGCCGCGGAAAACGCTGTAAGCGTCCGCGGTTTCCTTAAACGGAGGGCAATCTGCGCCTGCGCAGCTGCGCGGGGCCGAAAAGGTATAAGCCCCTCCAGGGAGCCCTAATATGGAGATATACGAAAAGATAGCGTCGGAGCTCGGCGTAAGGCCGGATCACGCGAAGAACGTCATAAAACTGATAGACGAGGGCAACACCATTCCCTTCATCGCGCGCTACCGCAAGGAGCTGCACGGAAGCATGGACGACTCCGCGCTAAGGCAGCTCGCGCAGCGTCTCGAATACCTTCGCGGGCTAGAGGAGAGGAAGAGCAGCGTACTGGCCTCGATAGAGGAGCAGGGGAAGCTCACGACGGAGCTGTCGAAAGAGATAGAAGAAGCCGAGACGCTCGCGAGGATAGAGGATCTTTACAGACCCTACAAGCCCAAGAGGCGCACACGCGCTTCCGCAGCGCGGGAGAAGGGCCTTGAGCCCCTCGCGGCTGCTGTAATGCTGCAGGGAGGCTCCGATCCTGCGGAGCTCGCGCAGCCATATATAGGGACCGAGAACGGCCCGGCAGACGAAGCAGAGGCCCTGTCCGGGGCTTCGGATATAATAGCGGAGACCATCTCCGACGACGCGGAGAGCAGGGAAGATCTCAGGAGATATATCAAAAGCCATGGCAGGATCGTTAGCAAAGCCGCTGCGGATGAGGATTCGGTATACAGGCTCTATTACGATTTTTCGCAGCCGGTATCCAGGCTGGCTGGCCATCAGGTGCTTGCGCTGAACCGCGGAGAGAAGGAGGGCATGCTGAAGGTCTCGCTTGACGCGGATCAGGACTCGGCCGTGGAAAGGCTCTCTGCGCGATGGGTCAGAGGAAGCGGAGCATGCTCGGAGCTCGTAAGGGCCGCCTCGCGCGACGCCTGGGAGAGGCTCATATTCCCCTCGCTCGAAAGGGAGCTACGCTCGGATCTGACGGATATGGCAAACGAAGGCGCCATAAAGACCTTCGCTCTGAACCTAAAGCCCCTGCTCATGCAGGCCCCGATAAGGGGAAGGGTGACCATGGGGCTCGATCCGGGCTATCGCAACGGCTGCAAGGTGGCGGTCGTGGACGGCACAGGGAGGCTTCTCGACACGGCCGTGGTCTATCCGACCTTCAGCGAGGCTAAGCGCGAGGAGGCGATCAAAAAACTCACTGCCCTCATAGCCAGGCACGGTGTCCGGGATATAGCCATAGGAAACGGCACAGCCTCGCGGGAGACCGAGAGCATGGCTGCGGATATGCTGAAGCGCCTTGGCGGCGGCCGCGTGGGCTACGCGATAGTTAACGAGGCCGGGGCCTCTGTATACAGCGCGTCTGAGGCGGGCGCGGCTGAGTTCCCGGAGCTCGACGTCAATCTCAGGTCGGCCGTATCCATCGCCAGAAGGCTGCAGGATCCGCTGGCCGAGCTCGTTAAGATAGATCCCATGGCTATAGGCGTGGGTCAGTACCAGCACGATATGCCGCAGGCCAGGCTCGCCGCGGCGCTGGACGGAGTCGTCGAGGACTGCGTCAACTCGGTCGGGGTCGATGCGAACACAGCTTCTGCCGCCCTTCTGCTCAGGGTCGCGGGCCTCGGAAAGGCCACTGCCGCGAACCTGGTGAGCTACAGGAAGGAGAACGGCCCGTTCAAAAGCAGGAAGGAGCTCTCAAAGGTCAAAGGCCTCGGACCCAAGGCCTTCGAGCAGTGCGCGGGCTTTCTCAGGATACACGGCGGGAGCGAGCTGCTCGACGGCACGGCTGTGCATCCGGAGAGCTACGACGCGGCCAGAAAGCTGCTCTCGCTCACCGGCTACGGCGAAGAGGAGCTGCGGACGGGAGAACTGAGTGGCCTTAAAGACCGCATGGCGAGGCTTGGCAGCGAAAAGCTTGCCGCGCAGTGCGGGGTCGGGCTCCCCACTCTCATGGACATAGCGGATGAGCTCATAAAGCCCGGCAGGGATCCCAGGGAGGAGCTTCCCCCTGTGGTGCTCAGGACCGACGTGCTCGAGCTCAGCGATCTTAAGCCCGGCATGAAGCTCAAGGGCACTGTCAGGAACGTCGTGGACTTCGGGGCTTTCGTTGATATAGGCGTGCATCAGGACGGACTGGTACACGTATCGCAGATCGCGGACAGGTTCATAAAGCACCCGTCGGAGGTCCTGTCCGTAGGAGACGTGGTCGACGTTATCGTGCTGGAGGCCGACGCGCAGAAGCGCAGGATATCCCTTTCGATAAAGCAGGCGTCCGGCAAGGGCCGCCCGGTAAAGGCATAGGATGGATCGGTACGCGGCTTAGCAGCGGCTTAATGCGATCCGCGGCTGGGCGGCCGAATAACGCGATGCGCCACAGACCGCCGCGGCCCGGTTTCTTTAAAAATCCGGTATCTTTAAGCCCAGTATCTTTAAATAAGGAGGCAAGATCATGGAATACAGAAGATTCGCCGACACCATAATAGTCCGCATGAACAGGGGAGAGGAACTGCTGGAACAGCTCGAAAAGGTAGCCCTCGCGGAGAACGTCAAGCTCGCGGAGGTGAGCGCCCTAGGCGCCACCGATGATTTTACTGTGGGCGTCTACGATCTCGCCGAGAAGCGCTATCACGCCAACAGCTTTCAGGGAGCCTTTGAGATCGCGTCTCTGACGGGCACCATCACCGTCATGGACGGGAAGTACTACGCGCACATCCACATGATCGCCGGAGACGACAAGGGAAGAGCCTTCGGAGGGCACTTGAACCGCGCCGTCATCAGCTGCACCTGCGAAATGGTCATACGCGTCATAGAAGGCCGCGTGGAGCGTACCCGCGACGAGGAGATAGGCATCAATCTGCTCGACTTCAAAAAGCAGTGCTGAGAGCCCGCATGCCTTGAATTTTTCGCGCTTGGAAAACAAAAAGGTTGACGGCGATATATTCCTTGGATATAATAAATGGCGTCGCAAGTCGCGACGCCGCATATGCTGCTGTAGCTCAGTTGGTAGAGCGCATCCTTGGTAAGGATGAGGTCACCAGTTCAAATCTGGTCAGCAGCTCCACTGAAGACCCCTTGAGATATCAAGGGGTCTTAGTTTACCAAGAAGGGACATAGCCTTGAGCTCCGTAAAATACACCGACATAAACGCCGAGACCATTGACCGCTGGGTAGAAGAAGGCTGGGAATGGGGGAGGCCCATAGACCGCGAGACCTTTGCGAAGGCCCTGAAAGGGGAGTGGGACGTCAAGCTCACCCCGACCAGATACGTGCCGCACGAATGGTTCGGCGGAGAGATCAGGGGAAGAAAGATCCTCGGTCTCGCGAGCGGCGGAGGACAGCAGATGCCGATCTTCGCGGCTCTCGGCGCCAAATGCACGGTTTTGGACTATTCCGAAAAGCAGCTCGAAAGCGATCGCGCCGTAGCGGAGCGCGAGGGCTATGATATACGGATACTCCGGGGCGACATGACCGAGCGCCTGCCTTTTGACGACGGCGAATTTGATATTGTCTTCCATCCGGTCTCAAACTGCTACGTACGCGACGTAAGGCACGTGTGGAGGGAGTGCTTCCGCGTGCTGAGAAGCGGCGGGATACTGCTCTCGGGGACCGATCACTTCGTGAATTACCTTGTGGACGACGATGAGGAGCGCATAGTGAACCATCTGCCGTTCGATCCACTTTCGGATCCGGAGCAGATGAGGCAGCTCGCGGAGGCGGACTGCGGCGTGCAGTTCTCCCATACTCTAGAGGAGCAGATAGGCGGCCAGCTCGAGGCCGGCTTCATACTCACGGCGCTCTACGAGGATACGAACGGTGAGGGACGCCTGCACGAGCTGAACGTTCCGACCATGCTGGCGATGAGGTCGGTGAAGCCGTAGGGGAGAGGATCCTTGGACCGCTGTCGGCTCCCGGCCCTGCGAGATCAGCGAAATAACTGTTTACATATCCCTCCGCTGGGGCTATACTTTTCACATATCATATATTTCTTCAGGGCGGGGCGGGATTCCCCACCGGCAGTATAGTCTGCGAGCCTCTGGCATGAACCGGTGAAACTCCGGTACCGACGGTATAGTCCGGATGAAAGAAGAAAGACGCTCTGAGTCTGCGCGCTCGGAGTATTTTTTCGCCCTCCTTTTGTCGTGAAAGGAGTTTTTTTTATGAACAAGAGAAACCGCACCCGCGTGCTGGCGGGAGCAGCCATGCTGACGGCTGTGTCCTTCGTGCTCCATTTCCTGGAGTTTCCGGTGCCTCTGGCTCCGGCCCACATGAAGATGGACATATCCGACATGCCGGCGCTTATCGGAGCCTTCGCCTACGGGCCCTGGTGGGGAGTGGCCATAGAGGCCGTGAAGAACCTGCTCTACCTGATGAGGAGCTCCACCGGAGGCGTGGGAGAGCTCGCGAACTTCCTCATGGGCAGCGCCCTGGTACTCCCCGCGGGACTCATCTACAAGTACCGCAAGACCAAGAAGAACGCCGTGAGGGCCTGCGTCATCGGAAGCCTCTGCAAGGGAATAGTCGCGGTCTTCGCGAACTATTACATCATGCTTCCGCTGTACGAATCCTTCATGCCGCTCGAGAGGATCATCGCAATGTACGCCTCGGCCCTCCCCTTCATCGAGACCAAGCTCGACGTTGTGCTATACAGCGTCCTGCCTTTCAACATCTTGAAGGGCGCGCTCAGCTCAGCCGTTACCATGCTGATCTACAAGAGGCTCAGCCCTGTATTGAAGGGCTAGGCGAGTGAAGGTCAGGCCTTCATTATCCGCAAACGATGCTCAAAATACGCGCGTCTGGTAGACCGGTGCGCGTTTTTGATATATAATATCTTAACTATGGCCTGAAAAGATCTTAAAGATATTTAGGGAGCAGTGATTTGAAGAAAAACGAAGGAATGCTCGGCAGCCTTCTGGCCGCCCTGCCTGTCATATTATTCGCGGCAGTATCCATACTGACCGTCAGATTGCATTATTACTTCCGCCCGATGACCCAGTTCGGAGCCATTGGACAGTACAACAACACTCAGCTCACGGACTTTTTCGCCTATTACAAGATGGTCGTGATCGTGGCCGGCGCGGTTATGGCGCTTATCATGATGGCCGTCCGCTACGTCATGGGCATAAAGCGCTCTCCGCTGGAGAAAGGCTTTAAGCAGCGCGTGAAGGAGAAGGATCCCGCGGCGCTCGCCCTGGTATGCGTGGGAGCGTACCTGTTCTTCGTGCTGCTCTCATTCGTATTCTCCAAGTACAAGACCTTCGCCTGGCTCGGCTGGAACGACCGCTTCGAGGGAACGCTTACCCTATTCGCCTACATGATAGTCCTCGTGTACCTGATGGTCTGCGTGAGAGATCCGAGGACAGCGAAGCTCATACTTATAGGCATGGGTATCGCGGTGCTCCTTCTCGGCATCGTGGGCTATTATCAGGCCTCAGGCAAGGATCTCTTCCGCACGGTATGGGGTCAGAAGCTCATAGTTCCCGACCTCAAGCTTACCGACGGCAGGACCGCCTGGGAGGCTATAGACCAGCTCGCCGAAGAGGGCAAGATGATCTATTCGATAGAGTTCAGACCGGGCGTCGTATACCAGACTCTGTACAACATCAACTACGTGCCCTTCTATCTCAGCGCGGTGCTTCCCGTGATAGCTCTGTGCTTCATAGGGGCCTGCGACAGGGACGTCAGGATGAAGGACGGTCTGAGGGCGCTTATGATCAGCGCGCTTCTGGTGCTCTTTGCCTTCGTCCTCTACAATTTCTTCTGCGCTAATTCGGCTTCCGGCTACTTTGGACTCGTCACGATGTTCCTGCTAGGGCTCATAGTCTTCCGCAGGAATATAATCAAGTGGCTCAAACCCCTGCTCGCGCTCGCGCTGGTGACGGCGCTCATCATGGGAATACTCTGGAGCAGATGGTATCCGGAGCTCAAGCAGAAGCTCTTCACCGAGAGCGAGACGGCCGTATCGGGTATCATAGACGGAGCATACGGCCTTGAGCCTTCGGACTTTGAGAACAAGCCCGCCAGCGTCAAGCCCTGGATAGACTACGTCGAGACGGGAGAGGACTACGTTGCCTTCAGCATCAACGGAAACGAGCTATTCATGAACTATATCGGCGGCGGCGTAGCATTCACGGATTCAGATGATGAATACGTGAGGGTATACATGCACGACGAGGAGAACAAGATATACTCCTTCATGGACGAGCGCTTCCACGACTACATCACCTTCCAGTTCATAGAGGAGAGCGGAAGGTACCGGTTCGCCACATATAAGAGGAACTGGGATTTTATATTCACGGAATACACCGCGCTGTTCGAGGCGCCCAGCGGAAAGCTCATAACCCTCGGAAAGGTCGATAAATGGGGCTTTGAGGGCCGCTATAATCTCGGATCCGGCAGAGGCTACATATGGTCCAGAAGCATACCCATGCTGAAGGATACCATATTCATAGGACACGGTGCGGACACCTTCTGCGCTTACTTCCCGAACGACGACTACGCCGGAAAATACAGCTTCAGCCGTTTTGGACATCTCGACAGCCGCTTCAATCTGATCTACGACAAGCCGCACGACATGTACCTGCAGACCGCGATAAACACCGGGATCACCTCGCTCATAGCTCAGCTCGGCATATTCTTCTTCTACTTCAGGGATTCCCTGAAGACGGGCTTCGGCTTTGGAAAGAAGCGCCGGGAAAGCGGCGCAGAGGCTGAAACGTCCAAGGCTAAGATCCCTGGTAAAGGCTCCGGCCTTGGGATACTCAGATACGCCGCGGCGGGATGCTTCCTCGGAGTGGCTTCCTTCCTCGCGGTCGGATTATTCAACGACAGCTCCGTTTCGACTGCGCCGTTCTTCTACGCGGTGCTCGGGCTCGGTTTTGCCATAAACGCCATGATAAGGGAAGAGGAAGCGCAGAATGGCTAAGAAGAATACCGTTAAAAAAGCGGACGGCGGCGATTCTAAGGCGCAGCGCGCGACGAAGCATAGCGCGGCTTTGGAAGGCAGGCTTGAAAAAGGCGGCTCCGCCGAGGGCATCAGGCTCATTCCCGCGCTGCTCTTTTCGAGCGTGGTGCTCCTGATAGTCAGAGGACATCACTACAGCCGCCCGATGACGCAGTTTTTCTGGACAGAGAAGACGGACGACACCCAGCTTCTGGACTTCTTCTCCTACAACAAGATGAGGCTCATAGTGGTCTGCGCGGCGCTCGCATTGCTCTTCATGCTAGTGAGGGCGATGGAGAGAAGCTCTATCAGGCCCGACAGGAGGAACAAGGCTCTGCTCATATGCATGGGAGGCTACAGCCTATTCGTGCTGCTTTCTTACATGCTTTCCGGCTACAAGGAGTTTTCGCTCTGGGGCTGGAACGATCGCTTCGAGGGGACCGTCACGCTGCTCTGCTACATGGTCATGCTCATATACATGATAGGTCATATCGCGAGCGAGCGCGGAGTCAGGATAATGCTGGGCGGCATAACGGCGGCCATATTCGCCGAAGACCTGCTCGGCTTCTTCCAGTCCATAGACATAGACTTCTTCAGAAGCACCGCAGGGCAGAAGCTCATAAGCCCCAACGAGACCCTCGCGAACGGCTCCACCGTCTGGCAGCAGATAGACAGCCTCGCGCAGCAGGGCCAGCTCTACTACAAATTCAACTTCACGAACCGCCAGGTCTACCAGACCGTATACAATATCAACTACGTATCGTTCTACCTCTGCCTTGTGATCCCGGTATTCGTGATGCTCTTCATCAGGAGCTGGATGCTCGCGAGCGCCGGCGAGGGGGACGGGAAAGGCCTGCGCAGCCATAAGGCAGGCGCCGCGCTCATGCTCGTGATGTACGCCTTCACGCTGTACAATTTCTTCTGCGCGAATTCGGCCTCGGGCTATTTCGGCCTGGTGACCATGTTCCTGCTCGCGGTCTTCTTCTGCAGGAAGAAGCTCAAGGCCTGGGCAAAGCCCCTCGCGGTGATAGCTCTGGTCACGGTGCTCGTCATGGTCTCGATATCAGACCGCTGGTGGCCTGAGATCAAGAAAAAGATAATAGACCGCGGCGGAAGCGAACAGGAACTCCCCATTGACGAATCCGAGCTGCTTAAGGTCAGCAACGTCATCACAGGGGACGACTGGTTCTCGATGGATATTTCAGGCAAGACGCTGCGCGTGGAAGTCAGCGGCGATCAGATATACGTCGACGGCGACGGCCAGCCCATAGACGTCGAGCCCAGCGGGGAAAACGGCATCTATCTCTTCGAGGACGAGCATTTCTCAAAGTGGTGCAGGCTCTATATCATAGAGGCCAGCGACAAAGAGATAGGGCTTGGCATAGAGACCGTGCCGAACAAGGAGATACAGCAGAGGCCGAACAAGGATAACGTCTGGGTATTCCGTTTCACGGAGGATGGGGTCAGCTACCGAACTCCGGTGGGCAAGTACACTGCCCTAAGCGGCTCCGCCGAAAGGTTTGGATTCGAGGGAAGGGAAAGGCTCGGCAGCGGGAGAGGCGCTATCTGGGCGAACAGCCTTCCCATGCTCAAAAACTCCATATTCATCGGCCCGGGCGCCGACACCTACTGCATAAACTATCCGCAGTACGACTACGGATATAAATACACGCTTCAGAACAATATACTCATCGTAGTCGATAAGCCGCACTGCATCTACCTCGACATCGCCCTCAATACGGGCCTCGTGTCGCTCGTGTTCTGGCTGGGCATCATCGCGCTCTTCGTAAAGGAGAGCCTCAGGGGCTGCTGCCGCGTGGCTGAGCACGACGACCTCGCGCACTTCGCCGGTTTCGGGGCCTTCCTGGGCTGCTGCGCCTTCCTGGTCGTAGGGCTCTTCAACGACAGCACGGTGTCCACCATGCCTCTTTTCTACAGCATGCTCGCGATAGGCTTCGCCTGCAACAGGCTGATAGCCGCGAGGGAGACGGACTGAAGAGCGGCGCCTTGACGCGGCGCCTGAGTCCGTGCCCCTGCGCCCAAGAAGCGGCACCGGGATATAGAGGGGAAGCCCTTCCGCGTTCGCTATGGACGAAATCAGCAGTAAAAACTCTCCGCACGGCATATATATCATATAGAATTCACACAAAATCAGCTCTTACTGATATATAATCCCAACTATGGCAAGGAACGAAACGAAAACAACAAAAACCAAGGGCCGCGACAAGGTCTCTCTTCTGATATTCCTCCTCGTGTTCGCTATATCATGCACGGGCATGACCATGCTTCGCTCGAGGAGCGCCAAGGGGACCATCAGCGGCGGGATGAGCATATTCAACACGAACGAGCTGGGCGAGAGGCTGGTGGACGATATGACGCCCATCACCGTAGACGAGAACAGCCCGTTCTACAAGGCCTTCAAGGATCAGGACAGGATCAACGTCCTGCTCCTGGGCATAGCCGACGGCAACACCGACACCATAATGGTCGGAAGCTACGACATGTCTTCGCAGAAGGTCAGCATCATCTCCATCCCCAGGGACACCTATCACTACAGGGCCGGCTTCACAAGCTACGGGGCCTACAAGATCAACTCCATCTACCGCACAAGCAACAAGAGCGTCGTGCCCGTGGCGGAGACCGTCTCTGAGATACTCTACGGCATGCCCATACACTGCTATGCCCTCGTGACCTACGAGGATATACGCCAGGTCATGCAGGCGATAGGCGGGGTCGAGATGTACATACCCTTCCATATGAAGTACGACGACCCGACCAAGGGGCATGAGCTCCATATAGACATCCCGGCCGGCAATCAGATCATCGATTCGAGCAACGTCGAGGAATTCCTGCGCTTCAGAAAGGGCGTCTACGGCAGCTATGTCAACGGCGACATAGGCCGCACGGAGATGCAGAGGGAATTCGTTCAGAAGGTCATAGAGAAGTGTCTCTCCGAAGGCAATCTCAAGGAAGTTGCCAAGGCCGTGCTCAGCACCGTGGAGAGCGATCTCAGCCTTTCCAACGCGATAAAGATAGCGTCGAAGGCGTCCGGGCTCAGCATGGAGAACGTCAAGCTCTACCAGCTCCCCGGCACGGATAAGACCATGTACGAGCTCTCGTTCTGGGTGCAGGACGACGAGGGGATATACAGAATGCTGGAGGAGATCTACGGCATAGATCAGTCATCCGAGGAAGAGGGCTCCCAAGCGCCTGCGAATCCTTAGCACCAGGGCGGACTTCTGCCCCGCCCCTATACATTTTTACCCCCGCTATGAAAAAGCTTCTCTGCGTCATTCTCTGCATACTTCTTGCAGCACCGCCGGTATTTGCGGCGGTGGGTTTTGACGACCTTCCGGACGATCACTGGGCGGTCGATACCATCAGGCTTGCCAGAGAAAACGGCATAATCGAGGGTTACAACGAGAACGGGACCTGGCTTTTCAAGCCGGACAACAACGTGAGCCGCCAGGAATGCATGACCATGCTCTACAGGACCCTCTCGAAGGCCGGTATGCTCACGGAAGATGCCGAAGAGGCTTCGGATGGGCAGTCTTCCGGGGCTTCGGAGAGCTCGGGGGCCGCTGCGCAGCCCGGAGGATCCGCGGCAGACGGAGGCCTTAGCGCGAAATGGGCGGAGACCATGAAGGCCTGCGGCATAGCCGAATGGGCCTGGAGCTACTGCGCCTACGGTTTTGAGAGCGGCATACTAGAAGAGGGCGATTTCGCCGCGTCCGGAGCGTCAGGCTTCGGCGGAGGCGCCGCCGCGTCCAGGCAGCTTATAGCCAGATGGACGGCCAGGGCGATGGGTTACGAGCTCTCGCCGCTTTGCCAGATCGTCTACTCCGACTATCTCGATATAGATCCCGAAAACAGGCAGTACGTCGACGCCCTTTACAGGAAGCATATCATGGAGGGCAGCGACGGGCTTTTCCACGGAAACGACGGGGTAAGGCGCAGCGAGATGGCCGCGGTGTGCACGAGGCTGCTCGGCCTCGATCCGAAGTTCGCCGGAATGGCCGACGTGGATCCTCTCATGAACTTCAGCGGTACGCTTTCCGAGCTCTCGGCGGAGCAGGGCATCATCAGGCTCTCCTTTCAGTCCGTCAGTCTTTACGTGGCCGACGGAGCGCGCGTAGCGCTGGACGGCACGGCCGCGAAGCTTTCGGATATCTCAGCCCTTTCGGGCTCTAAGATAACAGTCTCCGCCTACGCGGGCGGCGAAAACAGCGTCGTGATCCAGAGCAGGCCCGTCGTCCAGCACGGCACGGTCAAGGGGGTCGAAAGCGAAAGAGGCCGCGACGTGATCTCCATGGAGCTCGAAAACGGCATAAGGATAACTCTCGTTACCGATGGGGACTCCGACGTTCCGACTATCAGGCGGAACCGTTCTTATGATTTTATTTCTGACGGCATACTCATTCTCGAGATGAGGTAGTCTTACCAGAGGTTCAAATGGATCAGGAAATTTTAAAGGGAAAGAGCGTCGCGGAGCTTAGGATAATAGCTTCGGCTCTTGGCGTTGAGGGAGCTTCCGGAATGAAAAAGAAGGAGCTCTACGAGCTGCTCTCCGAGATGAACAGGCAGGCTGAGGAGGCCAAGAGCTCCGGCGGGCCTGAGACGGAGAAAGCGTCCCCTCGCGCAGCGCAGGAAGATAGCTCGGAAGGCGCCCAAAGCGGGGCAGCCCAGGAAAAGTCTCCCGCGAAGAGGCGCGGAAGGCGGAAAAAGGATGCCTATGCGGAGAACGGTTCTTCGGAAGCGAGTTCAGCGCCTTCAGAAGAGGACTCTGCTCCTGCAAACGAGGGCTCAGCGGCAACAAAGGATTGTCCCGAGCCCGCTGATGAGAGCGTTGCTGCTGCGGCAGAAGGCTCCGTCCTCGGATCAGAGAGCTCAGTTCCCGCGATGGGGGGCACCGCCCCCGCGACAGAAGGCTCCGCTCCCGCAGCGGAGGCCTCTGCCCCCCTTGGAGCAGACGCTGCCTCAAAGGAAGCAGCCCCCAAAAGGCGCGGCAGAAAGAAAAAGAGCGCTGCCGCAGAAAGCGAAGCGGCAACGGCGGAGACTGCCTCTGCGGCGGAATCAGCGCCGGCAGAGAGCGCTGTTCCTGCGGAATCAGCTGAGGCTGAGGCGCGCAGCGGAGATGAAAAGCCCGAAAAAAAGGAGCCCGAAGTCCAGCAGCAGAAGGAGGGGCGCTTTGAGATCACCGGAGTGCTGGACCTCGCCGAGGGAGGCTTCGGCTTCCTTCGCTTCGACAATTTCCTGACCTCCGAAAAGGACATCTACGTATCGCCGACCCAGATCAGGCGCTTCAACCTGAAGACCGGCGACATGATATACGGCATAGCCCACGAGCCGGGCGCCGGAGAGCGCTTCGGCGGACTGCTCTACGTAAAGACGGTAAACGGGGACGAGCCCATAAAGGCCGTTAGAAGGCCGGATTTCACCGACCTTACGCCCATATATCCTGAAAAGAGGATAGTGCTCGAAAAGGGCAGCAGCGCGCTCTCGATGAGGCTCACCGACCTCGTGGCGCCCATAGGCCTCGGCCAGAGGGGCATCATAGTCGCGCCCCCGAAGGCAGGAAAGACCACCCTTCTCAAGCAGATAGCGAAATCTATAGAGGCCCAGAACGTGGACGCCGAGCTAATCGTGCTCCTCATAGACGAACGTCCGGAGGAGGTCACCGATATGCAGCGCTCCATAAAGGGCCACGTCATATATTCGACCTTCGACGAGCTTCCGCAGCACCACGTCAAGGTCGCGGAGATGGTCCTCGCCAGGGCTATGCGCCTCTGCGAGCAGGGCAAGAACGTCATAATACTCATGGACAGCATTACAAGGCTCGCCAGGGCCTACAATCTCGTCGAGCCGGCCTCGGGCAGGACGCTTTCTGGCGGCCTTGATCCGGCGGCGCTCTACAAGCCGAAGAGATTCTTCGGCGCGGCGAGGAATACCGAGGAGGGCGGAAGCGTGACCATACTCGCCACAGCTCTCGTTGAGACCGGCAGCCGCATGGACGACATGATATACGAGGAGTTCAAGGGAACGGGCAACATGGAGCTGCACCTCGACCGCAGGCTCCAGGAGAAGAGGCTTTTCCCCGCGGTCGATATCAACAAGTCCGGGACCCGCCGCGAGGAGACCTTGATGAACCAGGAGGAGCTCGAGGCGGTCTGGATGATGCGCCGCGCCGTCGCCGACATGGGCGTCGAGGACGCGACCGAGAGGATCATATTCGAGCTGGTCCACACGAAGACCAACTACGATTTCATACAGAGGATAAGGAAGATGCGCCTGTAATGGATCTCAGCAGGATATTCATGAAAAATGCCTCCCCCACCAAGGTGGGAGGACAGGCCATACTGGAAGGGCTGATGATGCGCGGAAGCAGAGCGCTGTCGGTCGCGATAAGGGAGCCGAACGGAAACATCCACCTCAGCGTGGAGCCGCTAAAGCCCTCCGGCGTCTGGAAGAAGATACCGGTGCTAAGGGGCGTGGTCAGCTTCGTCTCGAGCCTCGTCACGGGCACTTCTGTGCTGCTCTACGGGGCGGAGGTGCTGGAGAGCTTCGAGGGTCAGGAGGGAGCCGTCCCTCAGGAAAAGGACGCCCTCACGCTCTGGCTTGAGAAGCGCTTTGACGAGGATACGGCCTTCAAGATCGAGATGTATATCTCGGTCGTCCTGGCCATACTCCTCACCGTGGTGCTCTTCATACTGGCGCCGACCTTCATAATGAATCTCATCTCCCGCGCGGGGCTTAAGAGCGTGCTTTTGCTCAATCTCTGCGAGGGCCTGCTCAGGATATGCATGTTCGTCGCCTACATTGCGGCGGTCTCTAAAATGCCCGACATACGCAGGGTATTCGAGTACCACGGAGCTGAGCACAAGACCATACACTGCTACGAGAACGGCCTGGAGCTCACGCCTGAGAACGCGCAGAGCTTTTACACTCTGCACCCGCGCTGCGGGACCAGCTTCATGATGTTCGTGATGGTGATATCCCTGCTCGTATTCTCGCTCTTCGGCTGGCCGAATCTGGCCCTGAGGGTGGTCTCGAGGCTCGTGATGATACCTGTTATAGCAGGGCTCTCTTACGAGCTCCTGCAGTGGACTGGAAGGCACGACGGAAGGCTCGTCAGGCTGCTCAGCCTCCCCGGTATATTGCTGCAGAGGCTCACGACGCGCGAGCCCGACGAAAAGCAGCTCGAGGTCGCCATAGCCGCGATGAACGCGGTGCTGCCCTCGCACGAGGATCCTTCGCTTCCCGTAAGCTACTGGGTGGGGCATCTCACCCCGGAGGGGGCGGTCAAGGACGAGGAGGCCACGGAGGCTCTAAGAAGAAAGAGGGAAGGGGGCGAAAAGCGCTGATAGCGCTGCAAAGAGCCCTCAAAGGGGCTCCCTGTGATATGAACGAAAAGAATTTCAGGCTTTTACAGATAGAGACCGAATTCAGTCTGGCTCACTTCGGCGCGGAGAATCCGCGCCAGGAGGCCGAGATGCTCTTTGAGAGGGCATTCGGCATGAGCAGGCTGGATCTTTTTATGAAAAAGGACGAGCAGCCGGATCCCGCGCAGAAGGCGGAGCTTGACCGCCTTCTTTTGGAGAG
>JAFPZZ010000025.1 GCA_017417045.1 Bacillota bacterium | reverse complement strand
GGCTTCCAGATCGAAAATCCCGAGGTCAAATTCGAGATACGCGAGGAGGACTCCAGAGAGGTGCTCGAGCTGCTAAAGGCCGGGGTCATCGAGATAGGCTTTACCAGGATCAACGGACACATCCCCGCCAACTTCAACGAGGAAGCCTCGATGGTGGAGCGCATGAGCGTGCTCTGCAACCGCAACAATCCCTGGATCAGGCAGGACGAGGAGACCGTCGAGTTTACGAGGCTCGGGAACATGACTCTGGCGATTTCCAGAGGCGTAGAGGAGCAGCTCAGGGAGATGTTTGAAAGGGCAAATATAAGCCCGGAGATCCTGAGCGTCTCGACCTCCAGGAGCAATACGATGATGTGGGCCGAGGCCAACGCCGCGGTCGCGATCATAAGAACGAACAACACGGAGGCCATAGAGTATCACAACACCTTCTGCAAACCGCTCACGAGCGACGATCCGACGCTGGGAGAGATGATAAGGACTTCGAGATCCGTCATCACCCAGAAGAACCACGTCCTCTCCGCGGTGGGCTCCAGGTTCGTGAACTACGTCAAGGAGCACATACAGATGGGATAGGCCCTGAAGGGGCTTTCCATGGAAGGCTGCGGCAGGGCGCGGATGGCGCGTATGCTGCCGGGTGCTGCCGGAGCACAGAGTATAGATAGAACGAAAAAGACGCAGGCTTTAGGCCTGCGTCTTTTATATCAGCGTTCCCTTGGCACGCGGCGCCGTTCTCGACCCCTTTGCAACAGATATATGTTTGCCGCATACCCGGGACCCGGCTGCATTATCGTCAGCCGAGCCGGTGCATGAGATCCCTGTTCGCAGCATAAGCTTCATCGAAGACCTCGCGGAAGGGCTTGTAGAGCTCGTGTTTTTCCATGTCGGGATAGACTGTTTTCGCAGGCTTCAGTACGCGCCTCAGATCAGAAAAGCCGCCGAAGACCCCAGTGCATATGCCAGCCATAAGAGCGTCCCCGTAGCTCGCGCCTATCGTGACCTCCATCAGATTCAGAGGCTCTCCGCAGATATCCGCGCACATCTGCATCCAGTAGGGGTTCTTTGTCCCTCCGCCCACGGCGTGGAGCCTGAGAGGCGATATCCCGTTCTCCTTGAGTATATCGACGTGCTGGGCGACGGTGAAGCATACGCCCTCAAGGGCGGAGCGGTAGAGGTGGGCCCTGGTATGCTTAAGCGTAAGGCCTATGACGAGGCCTCTCGCGTCCGGGTCGTTTATAGGGCTGCGCTCTCCCGCGAGATAGGGCAGGGTCACGAGCCCGCCTGAGCCTATGGGGATATCGTCTATTCCCCTCATCATGGCGGAATAAGCGTTCTCTCTGCCCTCATCCTCCGCTGACTTCAGGTCGAAATAGACGTTGTCCCTGAACCATCTGGTGACGGTGCCGCAGTTGTTGGTCCCCGCCGAGACGCTGTACCTGTCCGGGATGAGGAAGCCGCCGCCGTGGATGCGGGGGTCGCTAATGAGCCTGTCCGTGCAGCAGTACATGAACATCGAGGATCCGAGCTGTATCATGGCGTCGCCCGGATCCAGCACGCCGGTGCTTATGGATTCGGACGAGGAATCGCCGCTGCCGGTCATCACCGGCGTCCCGGGCAGGAGCCCGGTGAGCCGCGCGGCCTCTTCTGTAATATAGCCTGCACAGTCGGTCACGACCTGGCCGCGCGGCAGCTGGTCCGGGCGGCAGTATGGTCCGCACATCTCTTCGCGTATGCTGCCATCCGGCCTGTAGAGCGGTTTGAACGACGCGCTCCCGAGGAAGCGGTCGAGATAGAAGTTTCCCGTGAGCCTGGCCACGAGGAAAGAGGTTCCCGTGAGAAATTTATATGTCTTCGCGTAGACCTCCGGCTCCTTGTTCTTTATCCAGAGTATCTTGGCCGCGACGTCGTCCGAGCATATCGGCCTTCCGAAGAGCTCTAGCACGCCGTCCTCTCCGTACAGCTCCGTCATCTCGCGCCATTCGTCCGTGGCCCTGGCGTCTATACCGTAGAGGATGGCCTTTCTAAGCGGGCGAAGCTCTTTATCCACAGGCACGAGGCAGGTGCCGAGGGTGCTTAGCCCGAGTCCCAGTATCTCAGCCGCGGGTATCCCCGAGCTGTCCAGCAGACCGTTCGAAAGCTTAAGCACGTCGCTCAGCCACACCTCTTCCGCGTCGTGCTCGTAGTGATGCGGAAGTGGATTCTCCATGCCGTGAGGAGTGCTGAGCGAGCATATCACCCGGCCCTCAGTATCGATTATGACGCCCTTGCTCTCATAGGTGCCGACGTCTATTCCCATCAGATATCTTGCCATGATCCCTCCGATGAATGGCGGCAGGGTCGGATAAGATCCGCGCCCCCCTAGCGTTTTAAATCATTTCTATGTGAAGACCCGCGGGGCACGCCCGCCTTGATCCGCGGCGATCAGAGCGTCCTGCGGTAATCTTTCACTACATCCATGAATTCCTTGACGCGGCGCGCGTCTGCTCTGCCTGCGAATCGTCCGTCCTCCTTGAAGGCGGTCCCGACCACGGCGCCGTCGCATATGCTGAGCTTTTCAGCTATATTTTCCATGGTGCAGCCCGTATTCGCAAACACGGGAACGCTCCCTGCAGCCGACTTGATGCGCTTTATTATCTCGGAGTCGGTCTCGCTGCCTGCGGACGATCCGGAAGCGCACAGAGCGTCAGGGGCGCAGGAGAAGACGATGGACTTCGTCACCGCCTCGATTGGCTTGTCCGCGATGAAGACGTCTCCTTCAGGATTCGCCTTAAAGAACAGCTTCAGATCCTTCAGCCCGAGATACTTCTTCCTTCTGAGGGCGGCCGACACGTCGGTATCCACGATACCGTATTCTCCGGCGTATGCCCCCGTAAAGGCGTTGCGCACGAACTGCGCGCCCGTCGCCGCCGCGAGGTCTATCGTCTCTATAGCGTTGTGGGCGATGTTCACTCCGAAGGGCAGAACTATGTCCGCGCGTATCCTTCCAACTATGTAAGCGAAGGAAGCCAGCGCCACGGGAGAGATCTGCTTCTCATAGGGCAGGGAGAATTCGTTGGCTATGAGTATTCCATCGACTCCGCCCTCCTGAAGCGCCAGCAGTTCTTCACTAGCCAACTCGGCGACTCTGTCGATGCCGGTCCCGTCCTCGTACAGGGGGTCTCCGGGCAGCGCCCTGAGGTGGAGCATGGCTATTATTGGCTTCTTTACGCCGAACATCTCATCGGTCCACATGTTGTCCTCCATAGCATCTCTGACTTTCGGTCAGGGGCTGT
>JAFPZZ010000024.1 GCA_017417045.1 Bacillota bacterium | reverse complement strand
CGCGTCTATCCCGAGGTCGTGGAAGATCTGAGAGTCCTGATCGCTCAGTATCGCGGTGCAGTGCGCCCTGCAGCCGAAGAGCTCGGGCAGCTTCTCCAGCGCGGCTCCCGCCATGGGGTTGATGGCGGCGGATATAGTCAGGGCGGAGAGCACCTCCTCCATATTGAGCGTGGCTTTTCTCCTGTGTAGTATATCGGTCTTGAGGTGCTGTATGGTCTTGAGTATCTCAGGCGAGATGAGCAGGACCTCGTCGGGATAGCCACAGAGCACCTTGATCGCGTTCAGCAGAAGGGCGGCCCCCGCCACCATCCTGCGAGAGCTCCTTCCCGTGACTATCTGTCCGTTCGGAAGCTCCATGGCCATTGCTATTACGTTCTCGTATTTCTTGTCGAGGCTCCTCTTGTATTCGGCGTAATCCCTGGCGGGCTGCACGACCGTCCTGTCCTCGGGAACGCAGCCGACCTCGTCCATGAGCAGCTTGGCGCGCTCGAAGGATTTCTCGTCTATGAGGCCCTTCTTGAAGTCCACCTGCGCTATCAGGTAGCGCCTGATGATCTCCTGCTCCGACGCGCTGCGGCAGACCTCGTCGTCCGTGATGCAAAAGCCCGCGCGGTTTACTCCCATATCGGTCGGAGACTGGTATTCGCAGGGCTTGCCGGTGATCTTCTCTATGATCCTCTTTACGACCGGGAACACCTCCATGTCCCTGTTGTAATTTACTGCGGGCACGCCGTAGGCGTCGAGGTGGTAGCTGTCGATCTGGTTGAAGTCCTGAAGGTCTATCGTGGCGGCCTCGTAGGCGATGTTGACGGGGTGCTTGAGCGAGAGGTTCCAGATAGGGAAGGTCTCGAACTTGGCGTAGCGCGCCTTTACCCCGCGAAGGTTCTCGTGGTAGAGCTGAGAGAGGCAGGTCGCGAGCTTGCCTGAGCCCGGACCCGGCCCGTTTACGACGATGAGAGGCTTGGTGACCTCGATATAGGGGTTCTGCCCGTAGCCCTCTTCGCTGACTATGGTGTCTATGTCTGTGGGATAGCCCTTGGTGTGATAGTGCTTGTAAGTCCTTATGCCCCGGCGCTCGAGCTTTGTGATGAAGGTGTTGACCGCGGGCTGGTCCTGGTAGCGGGTGATTACCACGCTGTTTATCTCAAGGTCGTAGGACCTGAACATGTCTATGAGGCGCATGACCTCGAGGTCATAGGTGATGCCGAAATCCTGCCTGGTCTTGTTCGTCAGTATGTCCCCTGCGTATACGGGGATGATGATCTCCGCATGATCCTTCATCCTGGCGAGAAGCTTTATCTTCGCGTTCTCATCGAATCCCGGGAGGACCCTGGCCGCGTGCTTGTCCTGCACGAGCTTCCCTCCGAACTCCAGATAGAGCCGCTCCCCCTGACAGTCGTTTATCCTCTCCAGTATATATTTCGACTGTTCCTCGAGGTATTTCTCAGCGTCAAATCCGATCTGCATATAGTTTCACCAAAGCCTTTCGGTCACAAAATTCTACAAAATATAGTATAGCAGACGGGGCTGCTTCTTTCCAGATGCATTTGCTGTCTTGACGCCTAAATATGATCTGTAGAAAATGCGGAGCGCACTTGCATGCCACTGTAAATATATGGTAATATATGCTGAATATGTTAATATATGGAATCTGCAAAGAGGAGGGGAAACGATGAGAAAAAAGGATAAATGGCGGCTTCGGAAGCGCATCCTGAGCGCGGCTGCGGCGGCCTTGGCAGCAGTCATGCTCAGCGCAGCGCCCTGCCTGGCGCACAGCTTCCCGGACGTGCCCGAGGGAGCGTGGTACGGACAGTGGCTCGAAAAGGCGCTTGAAAGCGGGCTGGTCAGAGGCTACGAGGACGGCAGTTTCAGGCCGGACGCGGGCCTCAGCTGCGGGGAATTCCTGGCCATGATATGCGCTCAGCAGGAGGCCGCCTATAAAGGCGGCTACTCGCACTGGGCCGCGGGGCACTACGCTTTCGCAACCGAAAGGGGCTGGATAACGGAGGGCTCTCTTCCGGTAAGGCTGCTTTCTGAGCGCATAACGCGGCGGATTATGGCGCAGATCATAGCGGGAGCGGCGGAGGCCGAGGGGCTGACAAGGCTCTTGCCCGGACAGAAAGGGGCTGGGGATGAAGGAGTCGGAGACGAAGGAACCCGCGTACGCATCCCCGTCTACGCCTACAGCGACGTCGGAAGCGCGGACCCGAACGAGTACCATATATCGCTGTGCAGCAGCCTGGGCATCTTAAACGGCTACGAGGACGGGAGCTTCAGGCCGGAGGGGGTGCTGAGGCGCTGCGAGGCGCTCAAGGCAGTGACGGCCTTCGCGGAGCTCTGCGAGAGAGCCCGCGTCGGAAGCATCATTTTTTCAGCGGACACGGGGGAGGAAGGCGCCGGACGCCAGGCCGAGGAAGATCCCCTCATGAAGCTGCTGCTCGAGACTGCCAGGAGCAGCCGCTGCGCCCGGAGCGGATCGACGTATACAGTCAGCTACGAACAGCCGGAGATCGGACCGGAGCTGTACTTTGAATATCATTTTTTGCTTTATGGCTCCGAGGCCGAGGACTACGCCCAGCTTCTCTGGTATGACAGCGAGTACGAGACGGCGGACTACAGCGAGAGCTATGACCCTTCCGCGCACAGCGTGAGCAGGAGGCTCGCCGGCATTAGTTCGCTCGAGGGCAGGTCGTTTATAATACATCTCTACGCCTATAGCAGGAGCGAGGGAAAGGGCTCCTGCCGGGAGATCGTGATGGTCTGGGACGACGGCAGCGTTAGCGCTGAGTTGATAGTAAACTCCGGAGGAAGCAGGATACTCAGCGTTCCCGCGCAGGATGTACTCGATCCGCGGGAGGTGTTCCTGTGGTGAGAAAAACAGATGCAGCCGCTAAGGCAAGGAGCGCCGCCCCGGCGCTGGATACTGCCCCGGCGATGAATACGACCCCAGCGCTGAATACGACCGCGTCGCTGCGCGCGGCTGCAACCGCGCTTGCGGTTTTCCTTATCTTTTCAGCTGCGGCTCCGGCCCTGATGCTTCTCGGTGCCGCGCTGTCCGGCGGACTCACGCGTGCGGGACTTCCGGCCATGGAAGATCTTTTCGCCTACGGTTCTCAGGAGGAGGGCGGCGGAACTGTACTGCGCGAGGAGCTCTGCGAGCTGATCCTGAGCGCGGAGAGGACCGTGGAGATGTGGCACTACAGCGGAAGCTACTGGAACGCCATATTCGACGAGGGCAGCGAAAGGATAACGGACAGGGAGCTCGCCGGAGCTGGCATAGACGAGTACCTGAACTCCGAAGGCCGCAGCCTGAGATACGAGCTGGATATCCCGGCCGAGATACTTGAGGCCATAGAAGGCGGCGGCCGCATAAGCGGCATGACGCTTATGCCTTCGGGGCTGCCGCTGAAGGAGCTGTTCGACGCGGAGAGCATAAACGCTTTCAGCGCGGATGTGGGCGGCGAGACCATATCATTTTCGCTGCAGCCCCGCTTCGTCCTAAGTCCATACCTTTACAAGGACTTCGCAGAGGGTTACTCAAGACCGTACGCGCTCATCTCCTCGGAGAGGGGATGGAATCTTTATTCGGTCTTCGGCAGGGGAGTCAGCGCCGGCAAGGGCTGGGGCCGCTTCGACGCCTCCGATCCGGGCCGCATAACCTCGCCCTATATCCATCCTTCCATGATAAAGGACAGGAGCGGCGCGCTGAAAGGCGGCTACAGCGTCAGCGTTGACGGAGCAAGGCTAAGCTCCGACGGACTTTCGATAGGCAGCGGGACTTTCGCCGGAGGCGGGGCTATAGGCTATCTCTTCCGCTTCCCCGTAAAGCTCAAGATAAGCTATGTGAAGATGACGGAGGTCCCCGCTGAGCAGGGGACGAGCGAAGGAGGCATAGGGGGTCCCTCCCAGCCGCCGGGGCCTGCCGTGCCGACCGTTCCGGCGATAGAGGAGGGCTCGAGGATAAGCTTCGTGACAGCCGCCATGAACGCTCCGGACGTGTGCTACGTCGGTCATTCCTTCAGCGTCTTCGACGAGTCGATATTTGAATACGGGGAGAGCGTGCTCTCCGCGGAGAGGGCTTACAGAAGCGGTCTGGCCAGGGGGAGGATAAGCGTCTTGGGAGGAGCCGCCTCCGTAAAAAAGGCCGCTCCCGCGGAAAGCGTCCTCTGCTTCGACTCGCCGGGCAGCTACACGCTGAGGCTGGACGTCAGCGCGGGAAGCCTCTCGGACAGCGTCACGAGCCCCATAGAGGTCAGAAAGGTCCCATACGTCAACGCGGTGCTGGGCGGGACGCAGAAGCAGAACCGCAGGCAGACTCTGCAGCTCGTCATAGCGCAGGATCCCCGTCATCCGGTAAGGGAGCTCAGCCTAGAGCTGAGGGATGTTTTGAGCGGAGAAAAGGTCAGCCTGAAGGAGGTCATAGGAGAAGGCTTCCGGGAGCCTGAAAACAGCGAGAATATAAAATACAGGACCATGACAGACGGCGGAAGCGACGCTCAGTATCTCCTGCTCGAGCTGGAATTCCTGACCAAGGGTGAAGGAGAAAGGCAGTTCGAATACAGGGCAGAGGCCCGCGACAGTGCTGGAAGGACGGGCAACGCCTCCGCCAGCTTCACGGTCATCGGGGACGAGGCCCCGAATGCCCGTATAGGCCTTGAAGAGAGATATTACCGGGGAGAGGGCTCTAACGACGCGAAGCTCACGATCGAGGACCTCAGCGGAAGCGACGGCGACGCCCTGGAGCGCCGCTGGTATATAGACGTGCAGGGCACAGGCGAATACCTGCCTGCGGAGAGCCTTCCCGGCTACAGGGATCTCAGCCTGGGTTCGGGCCAGCGCGTGAGCGTGAGCAAGAACGGCGTAGGACGCTTCGGTGTGAAGCTCGTCATCAGGGACAAGTGGACCGAGGAGACCCTGGAGGAATACGTCAGCGAAGACGACAGACTGATCGCGGAGTCAGAGGCCAGCTCATTCGTGGACAATATAGCCCCCGTCGTCAGCGCAAGGATGAGCAGGCTTCCTTCGGCGGAGATACTGCTCATAGCGGACGATGAAGAGAACGCGGAAAGGGCCTCTGCCCTGATCCCCGCCCTTAAGGCTGCTCTGCTCGAAAGGGGCATATCCGCGAGGATCAGCGCGGAAAGATCGGCGCACGCGGGCGAAGAGGAGGCGGATAGGATAGTCAGGTTCGGTACCGTCAGCGAATTCTCCCAGCTTGGAAGCGGCGGGGCGCGCTTCAGCTATCAGACAATGGTCTCGGACTTTTGGGGAGTCTCAGGCGGCATGGACGGCCGGCTCATGGGCTCTCAGGCGGCATCGACCGCCGACGCGCACCGGTATTACGTTATGAGCTCGGCCAGCTGCTACTGCCTTACGGAAGGGGGCGGCATAAGCAGCATCGAGCGCTGCTACCCGATGACGCTCACGGCGAGGGAGATCTCCTGGGAGGGCGGCAGCCTGAGCGAGTCCTGGAGGACTACCATAAGCAGGGCTCAGTTCGACAGTCCGTCGGCGCTGTATGACGCGCGCTTCGCGCACGACGAGCAGGAGAAATATCTCTATCTGATCTCGGACGGCAAGACGCTCCTTATAGAAAAGAGCAGCGGGGCGGTCGTGGGTACCCTCGCGGGAGAGCTCGACCTTGTGAACTGCGTAAGGGACGAGTATATCTACTCGGTCAGCGGCAGGGGCATACTCAGAGCCTCGCTCGCGGACGGCAGCGTGAGTCTCATACGTCCCCTGGACATAGCTGCGGGCGAGGGCTGCGCCCAGCTCGTAAAGGGAAAGCTCGTATTCGCAGCCTTCGGAGCGGAAGGCAGCGTGCTGAGAACAGAATTCGACCCGCAGACGGAGGCCCTAATACTTAGCCCGCTCGAGGATTCGGAGAGCGCCGAGATACTCGGCTGCGCCGGCGTGGACACGTCGGGTAGGATAGCCGTGATATACAAAGACGGCAGCCTGCGCTGGTGGGATGCGGACGGGGTGGCCGGCTGCATAAAGGCCTCGATCAGGGGCAGCATCAGATCCTATGCCCCGGCGCGCGACTCCTCCGGCAGGATAATGTACGTTACGGCCGTCTCATACAGGGGAAGGAGCGGCTCCAGCTGCTATCTCAACGTCTACGATCTGGCAAACAGCGCGTTCGCCTTTGAGACCAGCAGCTCGTCGTCCAGCGAGCCCTACGATCCGGACAGGATAAGCTACAGCGCGGCCCTCCCGAGCGCGGAAAGGCTGGCCTTCTCCAGCGGATCTTTCTATGAAAACGAGGTGTGGCCTGGTATTGGAACGACCAGACCCAAGGCCTTTACCATAGATACGGGACGCCTTCGCGCGGTCTCAAAGGATACCCTGCTTCTGACGAACGGCATAAGCGCGGGCCACAGCGCGGGCTTCGTGAACGGCGGGCTCATATGCATGAGCACCTCTCTCAGATCCAGCGTCACCCATCAGCTCAGCGGCGTAAGCGAGACTCAGGAGGCCGAGACAGCGCGCCTGATTGGAAAGCATCTCGGCGGGGAAAGCGAGTACAGCGTATGCTGGCGCGTCACCGGCGCCGCGGACCCAGCGCTGCTGGCCGCTAGGATAGCGTCGCTCGGAGATACAGGAGGCGGCGCCAGCGGGGCTCTGCCTCCCGGTATAGAGCCCGTGATGGAGATGGCGGATCTCTCCGGCTTTGCCCAGGAAGACTCCGCGCAGGAGAGGGTGTTCGCCAAGGGCGAGTTCGTAAGCTACGACGTGTCGTACAGCGACTTCGAGGGCGATCCTTCCAAGGAAGGTTTCTGGCTATATACCCACGAGCCTTTAAACGACGGACTGCATCCTCAGAGCGGGTCAGTGCTGAGCAGCCCGATCAGACGCTTTTACCATGATGGGCGCTACACCCTGAAGCACTGGCAGATCGATGACGCGGGAAGGGGACTCACGGAGGAATACGACAAGAGCTCGGAACCCGCCGTGCTGAGCTTTATCATCTCGGGGACCGCGCCCGGGAGACCCAGCATAGATGATATCTCCACGCAGCCGCTCAGGATAAAAGAGGGCGACGGCTACGATATAACGGTCGAAATAAGCGACCCTTCAGGAGCTGCCCTAAGCCTTGAGCTCGTGCTGCGCCGAAACGGGGAGGAGATAAAGCGTTTCTCGAAAACGGGCATAACGCCGGACGCGGTCGGGGCATATCCAGTTCAGCGCTTTTCAGGCGCGCCTAAGGCGAAGCCGGGTACGTACGAGATAGAAGTAAAGCTGCGCAGCGCGGAGGCGGCGGATATCGCTGGCTACAGCTTCGTCGTCGTCCAGGAGAGGAGCGTGAGCGGGGAGGTCGAGCACACGGAGGAATGGGACGCCAACAGGCGCAGATATAATCTCCTGAGATGCGGCCGCGAGGGCGGAGCAGAGCTCTCGTCTTTCCCCTCCTACAGGCAGCAGAAGCTTCCGAGGCTCAGGGGAAGCAACGTCTTCTGGCCCGGGGAGAGACTGGTCGTGAGCGCCGCCATAGGCGGAGAGCCGCTTACGGTGAGCGCGGAGCTCGTGGGCTGCGGAGTGTCCGCGAGGCTGAGAAGCAGCGGGGAGCTGGACCGCGACGAGAAGCTCATCTACACCGGCACGCTGTGGGACAGCAGCCTGCAGTCTAAGCTCTGCGCGGATGGCGCTGAGGAGAGACTCGTCAGATTCACTGCGGTCTACGAGGACGAGACCCTTGAATATACAGCGCATATCATCTTCGACGACGAGGAGGGAGGATACTGGCAGATAAGGAGGGAGTTCTGACGATAGGTTTATCGGAACGGTCCATTACATTTTTGCGGTATCGCGTATACTGACGCCGTGGTATAATGCAGCCAAAGGAGGAAACGACCATGAAACTTATGATCGCAATAATCAATAAGACCGACGCCGGAAAATGCGCGGACGTTTTGAGAGAACAGGGCTACAGGTTCACCAAGGTTGCGACGAGCGGCGGTTTCCTGAGCACGGGCAATTCGACCCTCTTCCTCGGGCTCGAGGACGAGCAGGTGGATGACGTTATCAACATCATCCGCGAGAACAGCAAGAAGAGGACAGAGATGGTGACCTCCCCGCTGTTCATAGAGGCCGGAAACATGGCAATGACCTCGCCGATACCCGTAGAGGTCGGCGGCGCCACCATATTCATCACCGACGTCGTCAGATTCGAGAAGGTCTAGGATAAAGAGATCCGAAGGCGTCGTTTCACAGACGCCGACCTTACGAGCCCAGGTGTGTGAAAGAGCGCATCGAAGGGCTTGGAATAAGCGCAAAAATGCCGCGTCCCGAAAGGGGCGCGGCATTCCGTTCTTCTCCGATCTGCAGTCTTATAGATCCGCAGTCTTATAGATCCGCCAGGCTCACGCTGTCGAGGTAATCGTTTATCAGCACGGTGAGCTTTTCCCAGACGGGCAGTGTTGGGCAGTCCATCGCGTGCTCGCAGGGGAAGCCTCCTTCGCCCGCGCAGGATACGGGGGCCAGGTCACCCTCGGTCACGCGTAGTATCTCGCCTACGCTGTAGTCCTCGGCCGGCTTCGTCAACCTGTAGCCGCCGGATTTGCCCTTGGAGCTCTCTACGAGCCCGGCCTTGCATAGCGAATTCATTATGTTTTCGAGATATTTGCGGGAAATGTCGTTTCTCTCGCAGATATCCTTGAGGGAGACGAACTCGCCGCCGCTGGTCTGCGCTATGTCGTGCAGCACCCTGAGCGCGTAGCGTCCCCTGGTGGTGATAGTCATTTAGACGCCGCCTTTTTTATGATGCTAGATGATGGAATGCTCTACGATCTCGTCGTCCTCGCCTATGCCGGCGAACATCTCCTTGTCGTATTCGATGCCGTTCTTGTCGTAGTAGTCCTTGAGGGCCAGCTTGATGGCTTCCTCGGCCAGGACGCTGCAGTGCAGCTTATGCGCGGGAAGTCCGTCGAGAGCCTCCGCGACTGCCTTGTTCGTAAGCTCGAGGGCCTCGGATACCGAGCGGCCCTTGATCATCTCCGTCGCCATGGAGCTCGAGGCTATGGCGCTGCCGCAGCCGAAGGTCTCGAATTTGACGTCGGTGATGATATCGTCGTCTATCTTAAGATAGATCTTCATGATATCGCCGCAGACGGGATTTCCGACTTCGCCTATGCCGTCGGCGTTCTCGATTATGCCCACGTTCCTCGGGTTGCGGAAGTGGTCCATTACCTTTTCACTGTATAAAGCCATTTGAGTTCCTCGTTTCTATATGATGTGCTTTCTTTTTCCGCTCTCGAGATCTCTCCAGAAGGGGGACATGTTTCTCAGATATTCCACGACCTCCTTCACGCTCTTGATGATATAATCGATCTCTTCCTCCGTTATATCATCGCCTATCGTGAGCCTCAGCGATCCGTGCGCTATGTCGTGCACCCTGCCTATGGCCAGCAGCACGTGGCTCGGATCCAGCGAGCCGGAAGTGCAGGCGGAGCCTGAAGACGCGCAGATGCCCTTGTCGTCCAGAAGGAGCAGCATGGACTCGCCCTCGATGCCCTCGAAGCAGAAGTTGACGTTGCCCGGGAGCCTGTGGGTCCTGTCTCCGTTGAGTATGGAGTGTGGGATCTCCTCGAGGCCGGCGATGAGCTTGTCCCTAAGGGGGATGAGCCTCGCCTGGTATTCGTCGATGGCCGCGCAGGCGTCCTCGAGAGCCTGGGCCATGCCCATGATGGCCGCGATGTTCTCGGTGCCGCCGCGCTTGCCCCTCTCCTGCGCGCCGCCCTCTATGATATTGGTGAGGGGGATGCCTCTCTTGCAGTAGAGAGCGCCCACGCCCTTGGGCCCGTGGAATTTATGGCCCGCGAGGGACAGCATGTCAATATTCTGATCGACTACGTCTATATGCACGTGTCCGGCTGCCTGGACGGCGTCAGTGTGGAAGATAACGCCCTTTTCGCGGCATACGGCGCCGATCTCCTTTATAGGCTGGATGCTTCCGATCTCGTTGTTCGCGTACATTATCGTGACGAGAGCGGTGTCATCCGTGATCGCTTCCGCGACCTGCTCCGGGGTGACGATGCCGTTTTCATGCACGTCGAGCAGGGTGACGGAAAAGCCTTCCTTCTCGAGCTTCTTCAGGGTGTGCAGCACCGCATGATGCTCGAAGGCTGTGGATATGATGTGCTTCTTGCCCTTCCTCGCGCCGAAGTATGCGGCCGAGATTATGGCCTGGTTGTCGGCCTCGCTGCCGCCGCCGGTGAAGGTTATCTCGGAAGGCTTTGCCCCGAGGCACTTGGCGACCCTCTCCCTGGCGTCGGTGAGGGCTTCGTTCGCTCTCTGGCCTACGCTGTGCAGGCTCGAGGGGTTGCCGTAGATCTCTCCGAGGTAGGGGATCATCGCATTTATCGCGCTCTGACTCATCTGGGTCGTAGCGCCGTTGTCTGCGTATATTCTCATAAAAACTTCCTTTCGGTCTATCCTATGATGGTTTCCGAAAGCATGATACCCACTAATTCCTACTTTGTCAATAGGCAAATAAAAAGAACGGGCCGCAGGGCGAAAAACGCGCCGGAACCCGTTGGAAATTGATGATATTTAAAGTTTAGATCAAAGACGCGAGCTACGGTCGAAGGCTCAAATGGTCTCCTTAACAGACGCAAATGGCCTTGTTCGCAGGCTCAAACGGTCTCCTTCACCGGCTCGATGGGATCCGTGAGCTCGATGATGTAGTCCGGCTCTGCGCCGAGCACGCCGTCCTCTTCCTCAAGAGCTTCTATGAGGGAGAAAAGCTCCTTGTCTTCCAGATCCCTGCCCGCGCTGAGCGCGTACATGCGGAAATTCCTGTAATCGTAGATAACGCTCAGGCCGTATTTTTCCAGCAGGGCGGAAAGCTGATCCTCGCTGAAATCTTCGGCGACTGAGACTATAAGCGTGCTCTGCGAATGGGGCCTGGACTGCTCCGCGCGCAGCTCTATGTCGCCGGGGAGTTCAGCTCCGCTCTTCGTTTTCAGCCCGGCATACCCGGGAAGAACATAGTCCTCGGAAGGATCATTATCTGCAGGGGCTTTGGAACTCTCGGATGGATCGCGCCCCGCCGAAGCCTCGTAGCCTGCGGGGGCGTCATAGCCCGCGAGCGCGCAGATGATTGCGTCCGCTTCGCTGGGGCTTCCATCCATCCCGCAGCTCAGGCCCGCGCCGCTGAGCACGGCGTAGGAATAGTCGCTCCCGTCCTCCTTCTGAGTCCAGCTTATGACGTGAGCGCGGCCGTCTTCCATCCTTAGCTCGACCTCGGCGAAGGGATACTCGGCGCAGCTCGTCATGCTGTAGACGTTGTAGTCGCCGTCGATCTTTTCTGCTCCGGGAGCTTTGCGCATGCGCAGCAGCTCCTCGCTTCCGGCGTACCATATGACTTCCAGCATCTTGCTTCCACCGTTCATCACGCGGTATACGCTGCGGTCTGCCCCTTCGGGAGCCTCGGGCAGCCTTATCTCAAAGCCGGCCGCTTCCTGTGCGGCTTCAATAGTGTCGTATTCGGAGAAGGGATTGGGGATCATGACGCGGCCCCCAATGAGGGGCTCCGGAGCCTCGCTGTCCCCGGGGTCGGAAGAGCCTGGCTCGCCCGGCCCGGAGCTGCCTGTCTCAAGGCCGTCTGAAGAGGGTCCCCTGGCAGAAGCGTCTTCGGAGGGCTTTGTTTCGGATCCTTTCGCGTTTTCCTCAGGAGCGGGCGCGCTGCCCTCCTTTGCCCCGCAGCCTGAAAGCGCTACAAGAGCCAGCGTCAGGAGGGCGGCTATGACGGTTCGTATATTCATGGTATGAGGTCCTTTCTTTTAACACATTTTATCACCGCAGCGCGGCGCTTACATAATATATACGAAGCGCCGCGGCTTTTTCGTTTGAAGAGGCAGGCGGTTTTTCGCTTGGGCATAGGCGGTCATGCGGTATGACCTGCAGTAAGGACTCCCGCAGCCTCGCCATCAAAACATAAAATAATTAACGATAAACAATAAATAATCGTTGACAAACATAAAACAAGATGCTATCTTAAGCTTGCAAAGGATATCCGAAAGGCCCGAGGCAGCTTGCAAGTGCCCGGGCCCCAATAAGTCCGGCAATGTGGCCAGGGAAACACCTGCGGAGTCTGCAATGCTGCTCAGGGAATTCCCAAGGGGCCGGTAACGAGGCCAGGGGATGACCCGCGGAGCCTGCGGGCAGCAGCTCCGGCGCGGGGCATAAAAGGAGGATCATCTAAATGGAACAGTTAAAGAAAACAGCGAAGGGCCTGGACGTCGTATTCAAGATCATCTCGGGCCTTGCGATGGCAGGGATCATAGTGCTCGCCGCCGTGAACGCCATAGGGCTCATACTCGGTTACGACAGGATCGTGGACAAAGGGCATCTGGAGATCGGCGCCGAGCTGAACGGAGTCATACTGTCGCCCGAAGATCTGGTAGTGAGCGTGATGGACGTCATGCATGCGGTCCTGCTGATCTCCGCGATAGCCATAGTCGGGCTCTTCTCTCTGTGGTACGGACTCAGGATAGTGAGGCGCATACTCGCTCCGATGAAGGAGGGGCAGCCCTTCAGCAGCGAGGTCAGCGGTAATTTCCGCAGGCTCGGCTGGTTCGTCATAGCCGTTGGGATACTGAGGATGGTATTCGAGGGCATAGGCAAGGATATGGTCGCGAAGGCCCTCATCGACAGGGGTGCGGGCAGCGTCGTCGTGGGTATAAGCCACAATATCGACCTGAGCTTTATCATAATCGCCTTCGTATTCTTCCTCTGCTCGTACATCTTCCGCTACGGCGAGGAACTGCAGAAGCTCTCGGACGAGACAGTTTAGGAGGCCGCCATGATAATACTGAGACTTGACCGCGTGATGGCGGACCGCAAGATTTCGCTCGGGGAGCTTTCAGAAAAGGTCGGCATCTCGAACGTAAACCTTTCCAAGCTCAAGACCGGGAAGGTCAGCGCCGTGAGATTCTCAACGCTCGAGGCCATCTGCAGGGCGCTGGACTGCCAGCCCGGCGATATACTCGAATACGCTCCGGACGAGGAGCCGGAAGACTGATCGGCCGCAGATCCATACACTAAAAAAACAGCCTCCGGGTCATCCCGGAGGCTTCTGTTTGGGTCCCATCTATCCCCGCCTGTCCTTAAATAGCTTCGTATCTGCTTTTTCTATGTTTCGTTAGGGTAATATTTCCCGCCGCCCTCAAGGAAATCCGCGCACTCCTTCTGCCAGGCGCGGGTCTCGTCGTAAAGGCCGTGCCCGAGGCCCTCGTACATGTGGAGCTTGGCGCCCGGGATCCTCTCCGCGAGCAAGTAGGAGGCCTCGGCTCCGACTATACGGTCTTCGCTGCCGCCTATGACGAGCACGGGGCAGCTGATATTTCCGAGCCTGTCCAGTGCGTCGTGAGAGAGGCAGGACTTGGCCTGGATGATGAACCTGCCAAGATCCTTCCGCCGCAAGAGACCGCCGATGAAGGGGTACATGGGACGCGTCTTCAGGAGATACTTTTCCGAGTAGCTGCGCTCCGCGGTATCTATCATTATACTTCGTACGTCGCCCTCTTCGGCCAGCTCAAGCCAGTGAGCGATTACGCCGTCTGCGGGCGCTCCGGCGCAGGGAGCCGTGACCATGAGGACCATGCGGCTTATGAGGTCGGGACGGCGCAGCGCGAGCTCCTGGGCTATCATGCCGCCCTGGGAGACCCCTATTATACCCGCGGGAGCTATGCCGAGGCCCTCGATCGCGGCGGCAAGGTCGTCTGCCATATCCATGATCGTATAGCCCTCGCAGAGCTCGTTTACCCTGCTGAAGCAGTATACGCGGGCGTCTTCCGCAAGGGCGCGGTAGGAAAAGCCGAAGCTTCCCGCCATGCCCTTGACAGTCCTGAGCCCGTCGCTGAGGCCGGGTATGAGGACTATTGGCCTGCTGCCGCTACCGAAGGCGACGTAATCCACGGTCTTTCCTTCAAAGGAAAAAGTGAGGTTCTCAGCGTTTCCGAACATACAGGACTCCTTTCTTTCAATCACAGAATAGCACTTTTCGTTGTTGACGCGCAGTATGCTTGGTATAATTTTATTAAGACCGCAGCCCGCGCTCTTCGGCGCGAAGCCCTGGCGGTCCGTATACCCGAACGGAGGAACAAGATGGATCTGCTAAAAAACGCCGGAAGGAGAACGCTGCTGATAATAAGCGGCCTTTGTTTCGCGGCTGTATTCGCGTATGAGATATACCTGTTTTATCTAGCCTTCAAAGCCGGAGGGATGGCGTCTCTTAGAGAGCTCTTCGCCGAGCCGGTTCAGATCGGAGCTTTGGCGCTTATGATCCTCGGATGGCTGCTCCTGGCTCTAGGCTGCATAGCGGATAAGAAGGGGATGTATATGTTCGGCGCCTTCGCCGGCCTTGCTGGGAGCGGCATCAGGCTCTGGCAGGCCATCGAAAACAGGATTCCCGCAGGAGACGGCGTTGATCCCGCAAGCCAGCTTGCGAGAGCTCAGGCCTCGGCAGGGCTCATAGCCGGAGGCCTCGTCGCAGCGGCATTCCTCTTCCTTTTCTTCTCTCTTCTGGTCGGCCACAGAAAGATAGCCCTGCTCACGCTGCTTCCGGTAGTGCTCTTCGCAGCTGCGGACGGTGCGGGCTTTCTGATCTATTCGCATTTCGGACAGAGCTATTTCACGGGTCTTTACGGAGGCAAGGACTGGAGGGTCGACGCTGTGACCGCAGCCGGCCTTTTGCTCGCGTCTCTGGGCACGGGGATAAACAAGGCTCACATCGAAAAAGCACCCGATGCCGCCCCGGTCTCCAGCCTGACCTATGACGACGATGACGTCCCCAAGGAGTCGAAAGGCTCGGTATTCGCTGAGCCGCAGGGGGTCTCCCCGCTTGAGGTCGCGGATTCCTTATCGCCCGCTGCTGCCGGCGCTGCCGCAGACGAGATCCCGCCCGTTCCCGAGCTCGTACTTCCGCCTGACGAAGAAAGGCCAAAGCCCGAATTCGACGAGAACATACCCGTGCTGAAGATCCCTGAGGGGCTCATAGACATGAGCATAGGGGAGGGCGCTTCCTCAGAAGACTCCAAGGAGGCCTGAAAAGCGACGCAGGGGTAGCCAAAAGAAAAATCACCTTGGCGGCAAAAACAGCCGGCTGAGCGACGAAATAAAAGCCGTACAGATCGGCTTCATACAAGCGCAAAACAGGCCTCGCCATATAAGGCGGGGCCTGTTATTGATAAATGCCGAGCTTTGATGGGGCGTCTGACGGACAGGGATGAGCCGTCCGCGCGGTACGCTCTCTATTCTATGGTCAGAAAGCTCGAGAAGCCGGTGACCTCGAAGATGTCCATGATGAGGTCGCACACATGAACGACCTTCATGCTTCCCTGGCCGTTCATCTTCTTCTGGGCGGAGAGCAGTATGCGAAGGCCGGCTGAGGACATATAGTCCAGCCCCTCGAGGTCGAATATGAGTTCCTTGATCCCTTCGAGCTTGCCGTCCAGCGTTTTTTCAAGCTCCTGGGATGCGGGCGTATCGAGCCTTCCTTCCAGTTTTATCGTGAGTGATTCGTCGTTTTTGATGAGGTCTGCGATCATTTGCTCATCCTCCTATGCAATAGATTATACCACCGCTGATCAAAAAGGAACGGTACTTTTGAAGTACCGTTCCTTTTGATAGCAGTCTTTTTCGCTGGGCGCTGGGCTCTAGCTGGTCGGACCGACCTTGGAGTCTACGTGCATTCCCATGCCCGCGGTATGAGCGGACACCTCGGAAGCGAGATAGAGGGCAGCGTTGGCGACCTCTTCGGGCTTGGCGTAGCGCTTATCCATAGCGTAGGCGCCGGCGAGCATGGCCATGGCTTCCTCGTGGGTCATGGTATCGCCGAAGAAATCCTTCTCGATGCGCAGCATCATCGGGGTGTCTACAGGGCCGGGGCAGATGTAGTTAACGTGCACTCCGACGGGGCCGAGCTCGAGGGCGACGCACTTGGTGAGGCCCGCTACGGCATACTTGGAGGATACGTAAGCGCTGTTGCCCGCGGTGGGCTCGTAGGCAGCCGCGGAAGCGATCACGACTACGGAGCCGGACTTCTTCTCGATGAGAGTCGGGGCCGCGTACTTGAGGGTGAGCATCACGGCGAAGACGTTCAGCATGTAGGTCTTCTCGAAGAGCTCGAGGGTCATGTCCTGAACGGGATGAGCCTGTCCTTCATAGCCCGCGTTGGGGATGACTACGTCGATGGTGCCGAAGTGGGCCTTGGCAGCTTCAACGAAGTTCTTGATGTCTTCTTCCTTGTTCATGTCGGCGACGAAGCCCGCTACCTGGCCTTCGGCAGCGCCGAGGGTGGGGATGAGGGCGTCGATCTTTTCCTGCCTGGTGGAGGAGAACGCTACCTTTGCGCCCTCTCCGAGGAAGGCCTTTACGATGGCGGTGCCGATACCGCCCGTACCGCCGGTGACGAGTACGACTTTATCCTTTAATTTGAGATCCATGGTGTCTCCTTTCAAGATCCGATATGCATCTAATCGATAATATACATATCTATTTGTCATCTATAATTGTTGCAAAACAGAAGGGCGATGTCAAGACATGCCTTCCCTTTTTCCGGGTCCCGGGTGCTGAGCGAAGATAGTTTTTCGCGATAGGCCGATAACTAAAACAGATACCCGCAGGAGAGGCGGGTATCCGTATTCGTTTTGTATGCGGGAGAGCGCCGTGGAGACTATTAAAAGGTTCTTACCCCGGCATTTTTCTCTGCGAGGTGCAGTACCGCAAGCGGCACCTGCAAGCCATTTCGCGGACGCTTGACTGTCGATCAGAGCTGCCTGTAGAGGTCGCGCGGCTTAAGACCGTTTTTCCTTGCCAGCTTGTTCCAGTTGATATTGACCACAGCCAGATAGAGCCCTCTGGGAAAAGCCCAGGGCTCGGTCAGTATGCTGCCCGCGCCTCTTCCGCCGTTTATGGCGTCTGCAAACGTTTGAAGACCCTTTGCGGCCTTCTTCCCGGGCCAGAAGTCCATGGGTACGTGCTCCATAAAGGTCCCGATGAGCTCTCCGGCGCTCACGCCGAAGGCGCCGCAGTACTCAAGGCCGCAGCAAACGCACCACTGCCTCACTGCGTCGAAAAGATTGACGAGCTGGCTGCTCTCATAGAGCCCCATGTTCGCGACGGCGTAGACCTTCTTGGGCGTTCCTTTGTACTCCTTTTCGAAGTATTCCATGAACCTTATGAGCTGAGAGGGAAGCCCGTCGACGTAAAGAGGCATGCACAGTATGAGCGCCGAGGCTTTTTCAGCCTGCCTTACGAGCGGGAGCGGGTCGTTTCGATAGTCTTTCAGAGCGGCGATCTCGCTGTCCGCTGTGAGCATATCCGCGAGGCGCCGCGCGAGCTTTGCCGAATTGCCGTTCTCAGAGCGCATGCTTGCGTTTATCAGCAGGACCTTGCCCGAAGATTCGGGGGACTGGGCCTCCCGGCCCGGCGCGTTGTCGGACGTGTCCTCCCATCCCGGCGCGTTGTCGCACGGGTCCGATGGGCTGCCGTCAGATGCCTGATCAAACGAAGCTGCGTCCGTCTCGGACGGCCGCGGAGCGTATTCTTCCGCTTCCACGAATCTCAGCTCCTGCACGTGGCCCCTGATATTCGCGCAGACGGCCGTTACGTACCTCTCCGCGCTCTTTTTCTCATCATCGCCAAGCCCGCGCCCATAGAAGATGAAGCTGAAGGGTTTGTCCTCTTCGTAGCGCTTTTTGTGGTGGGTCTCCGTGCCCGCAAGGGTGAGCTGTGGAAGCACGTAGCCGAGGCTGCGGTCGAAGACGTTCTTGACGAAGCCGGAGAAACCTCCATAGGTGTAGCGGCTTATGACGCAGACCTCCTCGGCGCGGTGGATAAGGGCGCCCATGTTCTCGTAGCCGTCGCGGACGATGCACTGCCCGGGATCCTTGTGCCAGCAGCAGAAGCAGCCGACGCAGGGCTTTATGGTCCCGTCGTCGGAGACGGTCTCCCAACCTTCGAACTCGCCGAACGCCTTGATATCTTCGTCTTTAAGGTCGTGGATGAGTAGTTTCATCTGCATTCTCCTTTTGATCGGAGGCCCGCTGGGTCTAAGCTCCGACCCGCCGCGCTGCCGGTTTTGTATCGCTGCTGCAGCCATGCGGTCGATTTTGTATAGCCCCCGCACGACCTGCTTTGTATCGCCGCGCGGCTCCGGTCTCTATACCAGCTGGCCCGGCAGTCTCAGCTTTTCTTTGGGCGGAAAGGCGCGGTCGAATTCCTCCGCCTCCTCTTCGGATATATAATATGCCCTCGGCGTCTGATAGACTCCTTCCGCACCGCTGAGATATCCCGGAATGAGCTCCCGGCAGAGGAAGAAGGACTGATCCGCCTCCTCAGGCATATCGTGATAGCGCACGCCGAAGCTTCGGGCGTATACGAAGCCGCTCTTTCCGTAAAAGCCTATGTTTCCCTCAAGCAGCACGGCTCCATAGCCAAGCTCCGCTGACAGCTCAAGAGAGCGGCCGAGCAGCAGCTTCCCGTATCCCTTCCCCTGAAGGGCGGGATCTATGCAGATAGGCCCGATGGTGAGGACAGGCAGCTCTCCGCCGCCGTCAAGCTCTATCACGGTCCTCGCGGAGACGCTCTGGCCTATCAGGCGGCCTTCTTTTTCCATTACAAGATCCAGCTCTCTCACGAACGCGGGGTCGTCCCTGAGCGCGTGCAGCACGCAGTGTTCGCTGCAGCCGGGACGGTAGACGTTCCAGAAAGCCTCTCTTACGAGCATCTCGACTTCGCGCTGCTCTTCTTTTCTCTCCAAACGGATGATGCAGTCATTTTTATTCATTGTTTATCCTCCTGAATATTGTCGACTTCAATTGCCTTTCAGCGGGAGGTCTGTGCGATCGCGGAAGACCTCCCGGTCAGCCCGCAATCACCCTGGTTTGGTACTTTCTCAAAAAGCACGCTCCTTTTTTCTATGATAAAAGAAAAGATACAGGGAGCGTCCCAGGCGCGCGGCCCAAGATGTCCCTGTATCTATTATATATCAAGTATGGTCCGGACTACAGCCCCTTCCTCGCGTGCAGCATGAACGAGTAGCCGCTGGGAATGATAGTGGCTGCTATGATCAGCGCAAACATCAGGTCGAAGCGCAGATGTCCGCTCAGCGCAGCCGCGAGTATGATCGCGCCCGCCGCCACCCATAGGGCTCCGGCCAGCCGATGGGTCTTGTTCCAGTTCTCCTCGTTCGCGAGAGTCCATGGAAGCTTGATCCCTATGGTGTAGTTCTGCCTTGTTTTAGGCAGGTAGTTCCCTACGATGACGAATACGAACCCGATGATGAGCCCGGCGTAGAGCTGGCTGTTCGTCTTGTATCCGAGATTCGCCGCGTACACCATTGCCGAGGCTATAGCCGAGATCAAGGGTGTGACCCAGAGCACGAGGGAGAAGAGCTTCGGGCTTATGTTCTGCCTTCTTGGGTCATAGCAGGTCGCGACTATGCACAGCAGGTGCACGCCGAGCAGTATCAGGGGAAGGCCGAATACTCCGAACGCCTTGCTGCTGAAGCCGTCGGCCTCGCCGCTCATCCCGAAATGTGTGGCCATGGGATCCGGGAGCCTGTCCCAGAGCATGAGGCCCGCTGCTGCAGGCATAAGGATCACCAGGCTGGTGATGATAATGGTCTTTTTATTCGCTTTCAGCATCAGAGTCACCTCCTTTGAGCGCCGCGATCCAAAGCATGATCTCCTCAAGCACGGTCGCGTTCAGCTGATAATATATGAAATTCTTTTCTCTGCTCTCGAATACCAGGTCCGCCTGCTTGAGCATCTTCAGATGATACGATATCGTCGCGTTCGTCATGTCGAAGTGCGAGGCGATCTCTCCTGCGGAGAGGGGACCCTTCTTCAGGAGCTCGAGGATCTGGCGCCTGACCGGGTCTGACAGCGCCTTGAAGGTCTCGGCAAAAGCCATTTCTTTCTCCTGTCGCAAAGTATTTAGATATCTTTCTAAATAATATATAGCATGAGGCGCCCCTCCTGTCAAGAACTATTTAGAAAATCATCTAAATATAGACCAAAAGCAGAAGCCCGAAAGGACTTCGCTTGGAGTTGTCTGGGTGTTTTTCATGTCTTGTATTTACAAAAAGCAAGAGAGTGTATTATAATTATCGTTACATAACGATAATTATAATACAGAAGGGGGATAGCCGCATGCCGCCGAAAACAAGGATCACCAAAGACATGATAATAGACGCAGCCATTGAAGTTGCTAAACAAAGCGGATATGAAAGCATCAACGCCAGAACGGTATCCGAGCAGCTACGCTGCTCCACGCAGCCGGTCATGTATCATTTTTCGACGATCGACGCCATGAAACGCGCTGTTTATGCCAGGGTCGATCACCTGCATTCAGAATATTTGATGGCGGTCTCCCCGGATCAGGATACCGTACTTGGGATAGGCCTGAACTACGTCCGCTTCGCCGTGGAGGAACCGCAGCTGTTCCGCTTTCTATTTCAGTCCGGATACGCGAAGGAAAAGAGCCTGCTGGAAATGATCGGATCCGAAGAACTGATCCCGGTCCTTTCAGCCATGCAGGAGAGCGCGGAACTGAGCATGGAAAAGACCAAGCAGCTGTTTCTGACCGTAGCGTTGTTTGCGCACGGTTATGCCAGCATCATCGCCAACAACGATCTGGAGTACGACGAAGAGCTTGTCGCGAAGCACCTGGAACTGGCCTGGAAGGGCGCGCTTCTCGCAGCTGCGCGGGAGGAGGGGGAAGATGAAGAAACTGTATGAAAAGAGCGAGATCGCTTTTGCGATCCTTTGGATCGTGATCTACACCGTGGGCATGGGGACCCTGAAAAACTATTACGGTCTGGACTCGCTGTGGCAGATGCTTGGCCTGACGCTGCTTTCCGCGGCGATGTACCTCTTCGTAAGAAGGAACGGACTTCTGGAGAAGTACGGTCTGTCCGGCTGGGCGAAAAACAGCAGAGCCATGCTGTGGTTCATTCCCCTGTGGATCTTATCCTGCCTGAATCTCTTCAGCGGATTTCGGCCGGATCACCCGATGCCGGGTCTGATTTATGCCGCCGTATCCATGGCCATGGTCGGATTTGCAGAGGAACTGATCTTCAGGGGCTTCCTGTTCAAGGCTATGCTTAAAGACGGCAACGCCAAAGCGGCTATCATCGTTTCTTCCGTCACGTTCGGGCTCGGACATATTCTGAATCTGTTCACCGGGCAGGATCTGATCGAAACGCTCAACCAGGTGGTCTTCGCTATCGCAGTCGGCTTTGTCTTTACGCTTGCGTTCTACAAGAGCGGGAGCCTTTTGCCTGTGATCCTGGCGCACAGCTTTATTGACGTAAGCTCTGTATTCGCGTCCGACGAGGGGTCTCAGCTCCT
>JAFPZZ010000023.1 GCA_017417045.1 Bacillota bacterium | reverse complement strand
GCTCAGCGATGTCGTTGGCCAGCAGCATATACTGGGCGAAAGCGGGCTCTTGAGAAGGATAGTCGAGAGCGGCCAGATTCCGAACATGATATTCTACGGCCCTTCCGGCACGGGCAAAACGACAGTCGCCCGCATCATAGCTGAAAAGACCAACCGCACCCTGAGAAAGCTCAATGCCACGACTGCGGGTATCGCGGATATCAAGCTCATAATCTCCGAACTCGACACTCTCCTGACCCCCGGCGGAGTCCTGCTCTATCTCGATGAAATCCAGTACTTCAACAAGAAACAGCAGCAGAGCCTGCTCGAGTTTATCGAAGACGGCCGTATCACCCTGATTGCCTCCACGACAGAGAATCCCTATTTCTGCGTTTTCAACGCTATACTCTCCCGGAGCACGGTATTCGAGTTCAAGCCCGTCAGTGCCGGGGACGCCGAGATCGCCGTCTCCCGCGCGATCGCTATAAAGACCAAAGACCTTGAGGAGCAATATGAGCTTGAGGACGGGGTCGTAAAGTATATCTCCCAGAGCTGCGGCGGCGACGTCAGAAAGGCCATGAACAGCGTGGAGCTGCTCTTCAATGCCGCGGAGGAGAAAGACGGGAAAAAGCATATAAGCCTTGAGGACGCGAAGACAGTCTCCCAAAAGAGCGCTATGCGCTATGACCGGGACGGAGACGAGCATTTCGATATTCTCTCCGCCCTCATGAAATCCCTGAGGGGCTCAGACCCGGACGCTGCTCTGCACTATCTCGCCAGGGCATGCGAGACGGGCGACCTTACGGGCATTTGCAGAAGGATACTCTGCTCCGCCAGCGAGGATATCGGGATGGCCTATCCTATGGCTGTCCCAATAGTCAAAGCCTGCGTCGATTCCGCGCTCCAGCTCGGTCTGCCCGAGGCCAGGCTCCCTCTCGCGGAGGCCTGTGTACTTCTCGCCACCTCGCCGAAATCCAATTCCGTCGTAATGGCAATAGACAGCGCCCTTTCGGATGTCCGCGCCGGAAAAGCGGGGCCGATCCCCAGAGAGCTCCAGAACGTCCACGCAGACGGGACAGGCTTTGAGCGCGAACAGGGCTACCTCTATCCCCACGACTTCCCAAACCACTGGGTCAAACAGCAATATCTTCCGGACGAACTCAAGAACACGAAATACTATGAATACGGGGACAACAAGACCGAGCAGGCGGCGAAAGCCTACTGGGATAAAATAAAGGACGGCAAATAATGCCCATACAAAAACCCTCCGGATTCCCGGAGGGTTTTCTGTTTGTGTAATTGAAATTACTTGAGTTCGACTTTTGCGCCGACTGCCTCGAGCTGTGCTTTGAGGGCTTCTGCATCGTCCTTGGAGATGCCTTCCTTGATCTTTGCAGGAACGCCTTCGACGAGTGCCTTTGCATCTGCGAGGCCGAGACCTGTGATGCCGCGGACTTCCTTGATGACCTTGATCTTCTCTGCGCCGAAGTCTGTCATAACGACGTCGAACTCGGTCTTCTCTTCGACTGCTTCAACTGCCGCGCCTGCTGCGGGGCCTGCTGCAACTGCTGCTGCGGATACGCCGAATGTCTCCTCAAGTGCGTGTACGAGCTCGGAAAGCTCCAGTACGGAAAGAGCCTTGATCTCCTCGATCATAGCGGTTACTTTTTCGCTTGCCATTTTAAATATCTCCTTAATTCTTTAAATTAGTTTTTGCGGAAATCATTCCGCTGCTTCTGCCGGAGCTTCAAGTGCTCCGCCTTTTTGCTCCAGGATCTGTCCCAGGCATACGGCCAGGGCTGTGATGGGAGCGAGCATCGTCCCGAGGACCTTGCTGTACAGGGCTTCCTTGCTTCCGAGAGTGGAGAGCTCGGCAACTGCGTCCGGGGAAAGGATCTCTCCGTCCATGTACGCCGCTTTGACGTTGAAACGGTCGCCGAGCTTCTTGGAGTAGTCGGCAATGATCCTGAAAGGTGCTATTGCATCCTCTGCGCTGGTTGCAAGAGATGTAGTTCCGTTGAGGATATCCTCGAGGCCCTTCATGTCGAGCTTGTCCAGTGCTTTGGCTGCCAGTGTGTTCTTGATGACGGTGTACTCGACTCCGCTCTTGCGCATCTCGGTCCTGAGCGCCGTGTCTTCGAGAACAGTGATTCCCCTGTAGTCTACGAAAACGCCGGACTCCGACTTTTTGATACGCTCGGCAAGTGCTTCCACTATCGCCTGTTTCTCACTGAGAACCTTTGCGTTTGGCATGTGTGTTTTTCACCTCCGCGTTTAACATTCTACGCTCTCAAAGAAAAGTGCCTCTGTGTCCGAAGACGCAAAGGCACATCAATATCATTAAAATGATGTCCTCGGCAGGATTTACGGAAATCTTCCACCTGCTGTCTCAGGAGCGCTCAAGTAATATATCCTACCGCGCCCCTTTTGTCAAGGCCTTTTTATGCTGTGGCCGTTTCTTTTTTTGAAGAAAAATACTGGATCGCTATGACTGCTCCGACAACTACGATGCCCGCGATGTCCGTGACCGTTGTCGGGTACATGAGCATGAGTCCGCCTGCCGCCATCAGGACGCGGAGGACCGGGTTTATCGTCCTGTACAGATACCCGTTTACTCCGGCCGCGACTCCGAAAAGTCCGATTATCGAGGTGATGCAGATCTGGACCACGTCGAAGGCCGTCGCGTCAATGAAGAGCATTGAGGGATCCATGGCAAAGATATACGGAACGATGAAGGCCGCTATTGCCAGCTTTGTGGCGTTGACGCCGGTCTTCATCGGATTTCCCTTGGCTATGGCCGAGCCCGCGTAGGCCGCGAGCGCCACCGGCGGAGTGATATCCGCGACTATTCCGAAATAGAACACGAAGAAGTGCGCTGCCATCATCGGCACGCCCATCTTGACCAGAATAGGCGCGCAGGTCGAGGCCATGATGCAGTAGTTCGCGGTCGTGGGAACTCCCATGCCGAGGATTATGCAGCAGACCATGGTCATCATGAGCGCGATTATCAGATGTCCGCCCGAGGCCTTTATGATCCCGGAAATGAGCATCGACGCAAGCCCCGTGACCGTTATGCAGCCCGCGATTATACCCGCGATCGCGCAGGCGACCGCCACCGTTATCGTGCTCTTTCCGCCTGCCGCCATGGCCTCGATAAAGCGCTTCGGAGTTATGCGGTTTTCTTTGTCGAAGAGGCTCACGAGGATGGCGACGATGATCGCTACAGAGGCCGAGAACTGCATGGTCCTCGTGTTGCTGGCGACCAGCCAGACGAGGATCACAAGCGGCAGGAGCAGATACATCTTCTTCAGAAACTCGATCCAGGGGGCCTGCTCCGAGCGCTCGACGCCCTTGAGGTTCTTCTTCTTCGCCTCGAGGTGGACCGCTATGAAGATGCCCGTGAAATACAATACCGCCGGAAGTATTGCCGTGACCGCGATCTTGCCGTAGGACTGCCCTATGTAATCGCACATCAGGAAAGCGGCGGCTCCCATTATCGGCGGCATTATCTGTCCTCCGGTGGAGGCGGCGGCCTCGACTGCTCCGGCGAAGTCCGGGTCGTAGCCGGTCTTTTTCATCATGGGGATCGTGACGCTTCCCGTCGTGACCGTATTGCCGACCGAGGAGCCGGAGACCATTCCGCAGAGCGCGGAGGAGATGACCGCGACCTTGGCAGGCCCGCCGGCGGAGGCTCCCGCGATCTTGTTCGCGAGATCTATAAAGAAGGCGGAGATCCCCGTCCTCTCCAGGAAGGCCCCGAACACCACGAAGACCACGATGAACTTCGCGCAGACCTGTGCGGGAGTTCCGAAAACGCCGTTGGTCGTGTAGAAAAGTGTATGAAGGACCTGATAGAGGTTCTTGCCGGAAGCAAAAGTGTATATGACCAGCGCCCCCGCCACGCAGAGGATCGGCACTCCGACGCACCTTCTGCAGAGCTCGATAAGGCTCAAAATGGCGACAAGCCCGACCGCCGCAAGGAACGGTGTCATCTTCGCGCTGCTGGAGAGCGTCATGACCAGGCTGTCGTAGCGGAAATAATAGGTCAGAAAACTCGCGAAGCCCGCGAGCATGATAACGACATCATACCAGGGCATGCTGTTCGGCCTGACATGCTTCTTCGAGGCCGGGTAGTTCAGAAATCCCATGAGCACCACCAGCCCGAGAAACAGGGTCAGCCTCTTCTCGAGAGCCGCCCGCGAGAAGAGCGTCGCCAGAATGCAGTAGGCCGAGAATACCGCCATTACGCAGTTGACTGCAGTCAGCCACTTCCCCTCCCAGATGCGGGTGTTGGACTCGAGATCATATTTTTTCATGACCTCGCTGTAATCTTCATTTGTCATGATATTTTCTTCCGACAAGAGAAAACACCCCTTTGCAGTAAAGCCGAACTGCGATGCATTTTTAACGGCACCGCAGTCCGGTTGTTTTAATAGTCGTGTCCGGTTTCGGACTTATTTGCCTGCTACGCTGAAGCCCTGCTCAGCCAGATATTTTACAGCGCCCGGGTGGTAAGGAACCGCCGTTACGGAAGCCGCAAACTCGAGAGAGAGCTCGTTTGCTTTGGCATGGCCCTTGGCAAGGCCTTCGAGATCGTTGAATGTCGCGGAGATGAAATCGTAGACCGCGGCCTCGGGAACATCGTCACGCGCGATAACCACAGCGCCGACAGCGACGGTCGTGCACTCGCCGACTCCGGCATAGGTATCGGCAGCGATAACGTTCTTGGAGTAGAACGGGGAAGCTGCAAGCAGCTTGTCTATGTGCTCGTCATCGAGGGAGACCAGATACACGTTCTTCGAGGTGGCGAGGTCGGTGATGGCTGCAGTGGGCGCGCCGGCAACTACGAATGCCGCGTCGATCTTGCCGTCCTTCAGGGAGTCGGCGCTGTCGCCGAAGCTCTGGTATACGGGAGTGATGTCCGCCTCAGTGAGATCGTAGGCGCCAAGCACGTCTATCGCGTTGAAGTAAACGCCAGAGCCCTGGGCTCCGATGGAGACTATCTTTCCCGCGAGGTCAGCTACCGTCTTGATGTTCGGATCGAGAGTTACTATCTGGACCTGCTCCATGTAGAGAGCCGCGACTACCGAGAAGCTGTCGACTGCTTTCTCGAAGAGCCTCTCGCCGTTGTAGGCGTAGGCCATGACGTCGGACTGTACGAAACCGAGCTGCGCGTTGCCAGCGTCCATCTCTTCGATGTTTGCCTTCGAGCCGCCAGATGTGACTGTTGTGATCTTGGTGTCTGTGTTGGATGAGACCTGCTCGCCGATCACGGAGCCGAAGCCATAGTATGTGCCCTGGTCACCGCCGGTCGTGAAGGTGAGGTTCGTGCCGGAAGCGCTTTTTCCGCAGGCGCAGAGCGCGAAGACCATGCAGAGAGCCAGGCAGAGCGCGAGAATTTTTTTCATCTTGTTTTCCTCCAATAGTATTGGTTTTTATGCATTGCGGATTATAGCAGAGAAGCAGGGAAAAAACAAGGGTTTTTGCACTTTTTGTGTATTCAAAATGCATTTTACCCTTTTCCCTGCCCCGGATTTATGGAAAATAACGAAAGTTTTAAGCGAAAACTGCAAATTTTTTTGAAAAAACTTGCAACCCTTCCATCGACTTCTCTCAGCTCAGGTTCCCGGTCTCGTACATGACCGCCGTGATCGCGACCACAGGCGCCGTTTCGCACCTGTATATACGCTCGCCCATCGAGCAGACGCGAAGCGAGCAGATCTTCGCGAGCTTCGCCTCGAACTCGGCAAATCCGCCCTCTGGCCCAGTTATGATCGCGCAGGAGGAGATCTCCGTGTTCTCCTTCAGGACATCGCTCAGGCTCTCCCTCTCGCCCGTCTCGTACATGAAGAGCGCCAGGTCCTTCTTGACCGCCTCGTCGAAGACCTCGGCAAGCGTCCCGAGCCAGCGCACCCGCGGAATCATTCCCCTGCCGGACTGCTGGGCAGCCGCCTCGGAGATCGAGTTCCACCTCGCGAGCTTCTTCTCCGCGTTCTCGAGCCTGGCAACGCACCTGTCGGACTTGAAGAAGACGATCTCCTCCGCCCCTGACTCGACGCTCTTCTGGATTATATAATCTGTCCTGTCGCTGCCCTTGGGAAGCCCGCAGAAGACGCTCACCTTAACGCTCGGCTCGCCCTTGCAGGGAACGGCCTCGACCACCTCGAGCTCCGCCTCCTCAGGCGTCGAGCTGACCATCCGGCATTTGTAATCGGTGCCTTGGGTATCGTTTATGATAACTTCCTCGCCGGGCCTTATGCGCAGGACCCTGATGTGCTCCGCGTCCTTGCCTCTGATTATCGCCGTGCCCCCGAGGAGATTTGTCCCTGCCATGAAAAATCTCGCCATTTCGATTCTCCGTTTCTGTCTCATTTTTTGACAATTATTGCATATTTCGGCTTGCTTTGCAACAGCTTTGGGTTATAATAAACAGGATACGAAAATACGGAAAAGCGCCGAAAAGGAGTATTTGCATGCCTACCAGCTGGAAAAAAAGCCCCGAAGATTTTCACAGGATATATATAGCCAACACGGAGGCCTTCTACAAGGCCGGGAACAGGCAGTATTCCACGGAGCTCGACGAGTTCATGCGCCGCAGCGCCATGGGCCTCTGGAGCCACAGCGTAGCCGTGACCGACGACCACGTTGCCGTCATGAACCAGATCTACTCCAGGGGAAACCAGCCGCCCACCTACATGCTCTGGACTCTTACCAGCGCCGTCTGCGAGACGACGGATTTCCTGCCCCCGGTCTTCTTCTGGAACCTCGCAGAGGAGGATGTGAAGCACCGCAGGGAGAACTCCCGCATCTTCATCCGGATGTTCACGAACATCCTGCTCTACCTCGCCGCGACAGATGACGACGTCACCTTCGCCGAGGCGGAGTTCATCACGGACTGCATAGACAAGCTCACGGTCATCTGTGACACGACCGGCGTCAGGAACACCAAGGACGCTTTAAATCCCATGGACTTCGTCACCTCGATCGCCCCGGGCTTCAAGGAGAAGCATCCCGCCGTCACCGCGACCTCCGGCGGTGAGACCCCCGCCGTCGCGCCCGAAGAGCCCCAGGAGGAAAAGCCCTCGCTCGACGAACTCATGGCCCAGCTCGAAGAGCTCGTCGGCCTCGAGACCGTAAAGAAGGATGTCAAGAGCCTCATAAACCTCGTCAAGGTCAGAAAGCTCAGGCAGGAGAACGATCTGCCGGTGCCTCCGATGTCGCTGCACATGGTCTTCACGGGCAATCCCGGCACGGGCAAGACGACCGTCGCCCGCCTCATGGCCGGGCTCTACGCCGCGATCGGCGTGCTCTCCAAGGGCCAGCTCATAGAGGTCGACCGCTCCGGCCTGGTCGCCGGCTATGTCGGCCAGACCGCCCTCAAGACCCAGGATGTTATCAAATCCGCGCTCGGTGGAGTCCTCTTCATAGACGAGGCCTACTCCCTCGCCTCCGGCGGTGAGAACGACTTCGGCAGAGAGGCCGTCGAGACCATCCTCAAGGCCATGGAGGACCACCGCGACGACCTGATAGTCATAGTCGCCGGCTACGACGGGCCGATGGAGAAGTTCATAAGCTCCAACCCCGGGCTGGAGTCGCGCTTCAACAAATACCTCCACTTCCCGGACTACAACGGGGATCAGCTGCTCGCCATCTTCAAGCTCCAGTGCGACAAGAACGGCTATACCCTGACTCCGGAATCGGAGGAGAAGGCCAGGGCCATGTTCACCGAGATGTACGAGAACCGCGACGACAACTTCGGCAACGGCCGTGACGTCAGAAACTGCTTCGAGGACATGGTCGTCACCCAGTCCAACCGCGTCGCCGCCCTCGAGTCCCCGACAAAGGACGACCTTATGGCCGTGCTCCCCGAGGATTTTGAGATGCCGGAGCCGGAAGAAGAAAACTGAAAAAGGGCATTATTTACGCCGGGCTGATCTGCCCGGCGTTTTTTATATTATATTGTATGTATCAGGTGAAATCAAGATAGTCGATAGCCGCCAGAGCCGCGGCCGAACCGTCCGAGACGGCGGTCGTCAGCTGGCGCACGCCCTTCTTCCGGCAGTCCCCGGCCACGAATATGCCGGGCGTCTTCGTCATGCAGTCCTCGCCGCTCTCGGCATAGCCCCTCGGGTCGAGCTTCAGAAGAGCCTCGAATTTCCCGAGGTCCGGCTCGTGCCCGATCGCCACGAAGAGCCCCGAGACAGGGATAAAACGTGTCCCGCCGTTTCCCGTGACCTCTATGCCCTCGAGCTCGTCCCCGCCCTTGAGCGCGGTGATCCTGGCGCTCAGGATGAATTCGACATTCCCCTTGGCTCTCAGGGCCTCGACGAGCCTGTCCTCGCCTCTGAAGCTGTCCCTTCTGTGTATGACATACACCTTCCGGCAGATCTCCGAGAGGAGCACCGCGTCCTGGAGAGCGCTGTTTCCGCCGCCGTTGACCGCGACGTCCTGGCCTTTGAAGAAGGCCCCGTCACAGACCGCGCAGTAGCAGACCCCGCTGCCCTGCAGCCTCTGCTCGCCCTCGAGCCCTAGAGTCCTCGGCTTCGCGCCAGCCGCGATTATGACGGCCTTGCCCTCGAAAACGCTTCCGGAGGCGCAGACGACCTTCTTGGCAACGCCCTCGTCCTCGATCGAGAGGACCTCGTCGAGCTCAGCCTCGGCTCCCTGCTCGAGGGCCTGGCTGAACATGGCGTCGCCGAGCTCCATCCCCGCGATGCTGACATGGGATGGGAAGTTTTCCACCTTCGGGGACCAGGTGATCTGGCCTCCGAAGGTGTCCTTTTCTATAATGAGCGTCTTCTTGCCGGCTCTGCGGGCGTATACCGCCGCGGTGAGTCCCGCGGGGCCGCCGCCGACAATGATCAGGTCATACATCATCCGAGCATCGCCTTTATGGCCCCGGCGCCGGAGTACTTGGAGAAGCCGCCCTTGTCATCGGGAACGATGAGCGTCGGCGCCTGCTTTACGCCGTATGCCGTCGTGAGTTCGGGATTGTCCTCGGCGATGACCTCGTCGTACGCAAATCCCGCCTTGTCCATGTAGGCGCGCGCGATCTTGCAGTTCGGGCAGTTGACCCTGGCGAAGAGCGTGGCCTTGGTGAGGCCAGAAGCTGCCGCGGGAGCCTTGGAACCTTCTTCCTTCTCGGCTATCCTCGCAGTCGCAACTCCCTCGGGCAGGGGCCCCTTGTGGGTGAGCCTGCTGTCGGCCAGGACATATTCCCTCCTGTCCCTGTACTCCTGGGTCTTGCCGATGTTCCAGTTCTGGACGGGCCTGTAGTAGCCTGTGATGCGGCTGTAGACCTCGGTCGGCTCGCCGCAGTGCGGGCATACGAACTGCTCGCCGTTGAGGTAGCCGTGGGTCTTGCAGACGGAGTATGTCGGGGAGAGCGTGTAGTAGGGCAGCTTGTAGTTCTCGGCGATCGTCCGCACCAGCTTCGCCGCCGCCTGCCAGTCGGGGAGCTTCTCGCCCAGGAAGGCGTGGAAGACCGTGCCGGAGGTGTAGAGCGTCTGGAGATCGTCCTGGATATCGAGGGCCGCGAAAACGTCATCGGTGTATCCGACGGGCAGGTGCGAGGAGTTCGTGTAGTAGGGATCCCCGTTCTGGTTCGCGGTGATGATGTCGGGGAACTGCTCCTTGTCGTGCTTTGCGAGCCTGAAGGCCGTGGACTCGGCCGGAGTAGCCTCAAGGTTGAAGAGGTCGCCGTACTTCTCCTGGTAGTCGGACAGGCGCGACCTCATGTGGTTGAGGACATCCTTCGTGAACTGCTGGGTCTCGGCGGAGGTCATGTCCTTGCGGATCCATCTCGCGTTGAGGCCCGCCTCGTTCATGCCGACGAGGCCGATGGTCGAGAAGTGGTTGTTGAAGTTGCCGAGATAGTACTTGGTGTAGGGGTAGAGGCCCTCGTCGAGAAGCTTCGTGATGACCTTGCGCTTGATATCCAGAGATCTGGCGGCCAGATCCATCAGGTGATCCAGTCTTCTGTAGAAGTCGCTCTCATTTTCGGAGAGATACGCGAGCCTCGGCATGTTGATCGTGACGACGCCGATGGAGCCCGTGGACTCGCCGGAGCCGAAATATCCGCCGGACTTCTTGCGAAGCTCTCTTAAGTCGAGCCTCAGGCGGCAGCACATGGACCTGACATCGCTCGGCTCCATGTCGCTGTTGATGTAGTTCGAGAAATAGGGCGTGCCGTATTTCGCGGTCATCTCAAAGAGCAGCTTGTTGTTCTCGGTGTCGGACCAGTCGAAGTCCCTCGTGATCGAGTAGGTCGGGATCGGGTACTGGAAGCCCCTGCCGTTGGCGTCGCCCTCGATCATGATGTCGATGAAGGCCTTGTTGACCATGTCCATCTCTTTCTTGCAGTCGCCGTAGGTGAAGTCCGTCTCCTTGCCGCCGACTATCGCCGGGAGATCCTTGAGATCGGCCGGGACCGTCCAGTCGAGCGTAATGTTGGAAAACGGCGCCTGGGTGCCCCATCTGGAGGGCGTGTTGACTCCGAAGACGAAGCTCTGGATGCACTGCTTGACTTCCTTGTAGTTGAGGTTGTCGATCTTGACAAAGGGCGCGAGATAGGTGTCGAAGGATGAGAAGGCCTGGGCGCCCGCCCACTCGTTCTGCATGATGCCGAGGAAGTTGACCATCTGGTTGCAGAGAGTGCTCAGGTGGCTCGCCGGGGAGGAGTTGATCTTGCCCGGGATGCCGAGGCCCTGCTGGATGAGCTGCTTAAGGCTCCAGCCGGCGCAGTAGCCGGTGAGCATCGACAGGTCGTGCAGATGGAAGTCGCAGTTTCTGTGCGCGTTCGCGATCTCCTCGTCGTAGATCTCGCTGAGCCAGTAGTTGGCCGTGATCGCGCCGGAGTTGGACAGGATCAGTCCGCCCACGGAGTAGGTGACCGTCGAGTTCTCCTTGACGCGCCAGTCGAGCACGTTGACATAGCTGTTGACGGTCTCTTTGTAATCGAGATAGGTGGACTTCATGTTGCGGAGCTTCTCTCTCTGCTTGCGGTAGAGGATGTAGGCCTTGGCGACCTGCTCGTAGCCCGCCCTGGAGAGCACCGTCTCGACGCTGTCCTGGATATCCTCGACGGCGATGAGCCCGTTCTTTACCTTCGGAACGAAGTCCGATGTGACCTTGAGCGCGATAAAGTCTATGACGCTCTGGTTATACTCCGTGTCTGTGGCATCGAAGGCCTTGCGGATCGCGTCAGCGATCTTCGTGATGTCGAAATCGACGGTCTTCCCGTCACGTTTTGTTACTCTGTACATTTTTTCTTTCTCCCTGAAAACAAGCAGTAGTTTATATGCGAATATAGCAAACAGTATAAGTATCAGAGGCCCCTGAGCTTCGCGCTCGGTATTATCTCCCTCACAGCCTCGAGCAGCTCCTTCATCTCCGCCTCGCCGAAGGCCCCGAGCCCCCGCGGGTCTATGAGGTTCCCGCTGTCCTTGTACTGCTGGAGCCAATACTCCTTCGCCCCTTCTATCCAGCGGGCGGCCTCTTTGAGACTCTGCTTCGTGTGAAGTCCCCTTACGACGGTCGTTCTGAACTCGTAATCGCAGCGCCCCTCGAGCAGAAGCTCCCTGCTCCTCGAAACAGGCGCGATGTCGAAGTTTATAAGCCCTGCCGTCTCGCCGTAGAGCGCGGGGGCGTTCTTTATGTCCATGGCGACCCTGTCGACGAGCCCCTCCGAGATCAGCGCCCCGAGCATCTCCGGGTTCGTGCCGTTCGTGTCGAGCTTGACGAGAAAGCCCAGGTCCTTTATCCTCTTTATAAATAAAGGCAGCTCCTTTCGCAGCGTGGGCTCCCCGCCGGTTATCGCGACCCCCTCCAGGATGCCCTTTCTCTTGTTCAGAAAAGAAAAGAACTCTTCTTCGTCAAGAAAAGTTCCCCCGTCTATGTCTGTTACGAGCAGAGCATTGTGACAGAAGGGACACCGGAAATTACAGCCCGGAGTGAAGACCGTGCAGGCCGTCTTCCCCGGGAAATCCAGCAGTGTTAACTTTTGAAGCCCGGCGATGAGCAACTTGCCTTGAGCCTCCTTTTGTTTCGTGCAGGACTTATATTACTCCGGGTCTTTTCCTCTGTCAACAGCAAAACACAAGATATTGAAAATTTTCCCCATTTGTAACCAATTTTTTACAATATTTGGTATTTGTCTAAACCGGCTCCAATGCTCATGAATCGGTCGTTTCAGCCCTGTTTCGGGCCTTTTTCCCAATATTTTTCTGTAAAGAAATGTAATTTCCTGTTGACTTTATCCATTTTGTCTGCTAAAGTACGTTTATCTTTTGGAAGAGGCAATTCGATGAACTTCTTTTTTGCACCGGAATACCGTTATTACTATTACTATTGCAGCGAAAAGTAATAGCGTTTTGCGGTGCGTTCTTTACGTTAGCTTTGAGTCTGCACGCGAAACGGGCAGGCTCTTAAATTTTTTTCGGGAGGAAAACAAAATGAAAAAAGCATTTGCACTGGTCCTTGCCCTTTGCATGGTCTTCGCGCTCTGCGCCTGCGGAGCTTCATCCGCCAAGGCGGAAGAGAGCTACACGGTCGGCGTATGCCAGCTCGTACAGCACCCCGCCCTCGACGCGGCCACGGAAGGCTTCCAGGCAGCCCTCAAAGACAAGCTCGGCGATAAAGTCAAGGTGGACGTCCAGAACGCCTCAGGCGACAGCCCCACCTGCTCGGTCATAGTCAACCAGTTCGTAAGCGACCAGGTCGACCTCATCATGGCAAACGCCACCCCGGCCCTGCTCGCCGCCCAGTCCGCGACCGGCGAGATCCCCATACTCGGCACCTCCATCACGGACTACGCCTCCGCCCTCGGCATTGAGGACTGGAACGGCGCCACGGGCCTCAACATCTCCGGCACCTCCGACCTCGCTCCCCTCGACGGCCAGGCCGAGATGCTCAAGGAGCTCTTCCCCGACGCACACCGCGTAGGCGTTCTCTACTGCTCCGCGGAGCCCAACTCCAAGTACCAGGCCGACAAGATCGACCAGATCCTCGCGGACCTCGGCTACATCGTCACCGAATACACCTTCGCGGACTCCAATGACGTCGCCAGCGTGACCGCGACAGCCGTCGGCGAGAACGACGTCCTCTACATCCCGACAGACAACACGGCCGCCTCCTGCACCGAGGCCATCAACAACGTTGCCCTGCCCGCCGGAGTCCCCATAATCTGCGGCGAGGAGAACCTCTGCAAGGGCTGCGGCCTTGCCACCCTCTCCATCAACTACTACGACCTCGGCTACGCGACCGGCGAGATGGCCTATGAAGTCCTCGTAAACGGCGCCGACGTCTCCACGATGGCGATACAGTTCGCCCCGGTATTCACGAAGGAGTACAACGCGGCAAACGCCGAAGCTCTCGGGATCTCCGTTCCCTCGGACTACGTGGCCATAGCGGACTGATACAGTGGATATTTCAGCGTATTTCGCTTCCCTGAGCCTTTTAAAGCTCGTAAAGAACCTCCCCGGCGGCGCGGCGCAGGGTCTCATCTGGGGCATCATGGCCCTCGGGATCTATGTGACCTTCCGCGTCCTTGACGTGGCCGACCTCTCCGTCGACGGGACCTTCACCACGGGCGGCGCCGTCACGGTCATGCTCATCCTGGCCGGCTGGCCCGCCTGGGCCGCGGTGATAATAGCGATAATTGCGGGCATAATCGCCGGCTTCGTGACGGGCGTCCTGCACACCAGGCTCGGCATCCCGGTCATCCTCGCCGGTATCCTAACCCAGTTCTCGCTCTATTCGATAAACCTGAGGATCATGGGCATGGCCGCGAACAAGGCGATCTCCGTCGACAAATACTCGCTGCTGCTCAGCGCCCGCAACATCCCCGGCGCCATACTCAAGGGCCTGCTGATCGCCCTTGCTCTGGTCTCGATATTCTACTGGTACTTCGGCACCGAGCAGGGCAGGGCCGTCCGTGCGACGGGCTCCAACCCGCACATGAGCAAGGCGCAGGGCATCAACATAAACTCGATGAAGGTCCTCGGTCTTGCCGTCTCGAACGGGATCGTCGCCCTCGCCGGCGGGCTCATGGCCCAGTACCAGGGCTTCGCGGACGTCAACATGGGCCGCGGCGCCATCGTCATCGGCCTTGCCGCCGTCATAATCGGCGAGGTCATCGGTCGCGCGGTCCTCGGAAAGCATCTCAACTTCTTCGGCACCCTCGCCTTCACGGTCATCGGCGGAGTCATCTACTACCTGGTCGTCGTCGTAGTCCTCTGGCTCAGGCTCAACTCCAACGACCTCAAGCTCTTCACGGCCGTGATCGTCGCCCTCTTCCTGGCTGTCCCCTACCTCAGGGAGCAGTCGGTGACTTCCTTCGCGAAGTTCAAAAAGAAGGGAGGCAGCAAAGATGCTTAATGTCGAAAACATATCCAAGACCTTCAACCCCGGCACCATAAACGAGAAAAAGGCCCTCGACGGCCTCTCCCTCCACCTCGATCCGGGCGATTTCGTGACGGTCATCGGCGGCAACGGAGCCGGCAAATCGACGCTTCTCAACGCCATAGCGGGCGTCTGGCCGGTGGATTCGGGGCGTATCGTCCTCGACGGCACGGACGTGACGGCGATGCCCGAGCACAAGAGGGCCGTCTTTATAGGCAGGGTCTTCCAGGACCCGATGATGGGCACCGCCCCGAACATGCAGCTCGAGGAAAACCTCGCCCTAGCCCTTCGCAGAGGACAGAGAAGGACGCTCAAGTGGGGCGTCACCAGGGAAGAGCGCAAGATGTACAAGGAGATCCTCGCGCCTCTTGGCCTCGGCCTCGAGGACAGGCTGGAGGCCAAGGTCGGTCTCCTCTCCGGCGGACAGCGCCAGGCCTGCACCCTTCTGATGGCTACCCTGAGAGAGCCCAAGCTCCTGCTTCTCGACGAGCACACGGCCGCTCTCGACCCGGCCACTGCCATAAAGGTCCTCGACCTCTCCGAGAAGCTCATAAACGAGAAGCACCTCACGACCCTGATGATCACCCACAACATGAAGGACGCGATCCGCCACGGAAACCGCCTCATCATGATGAACGAGGGCGCCATCATCCTCGACGT
>JAFPZZ010000022.1 GCA_017417045.1 Bacillota bacterium | reverse complement strand
GGCATAATAAACTACACCGTGGGACAGAGAAAGGGCCTCGGCATAGCCGCCGAGAGCCCCTATTACGTGCTAAGACTCGACCCCGAGCGAAACGAGGTCGTGCTCGGTCATTATGAAGAACAGTTCTCGAGGGAGCTCCTCGCGGGAGCCTTCAGCTGGATCTCGGGGAGCGCTCCCACGGAGCCTGTGCGCTGCAGCGCTAAGATACGCTACCGCCACGCCGCCCAGCCGGCCTGGGCCTACCCTGAAGGCGCGGCGTTATCCGGAGGATCAGGCGGGCCCTTAGAGGGACACATTGAAGGACAGCGCGTCCGCATCGTCTTCGACGAGCCCCAGCGGGCCGTCACTCCCGGGCAGTACGCCGTGCTCTACGACGGAGATACGGTCCTTGGCGGTGGAGTCATACTCCGCCCACCGATGCCTAGTACTACCTCTTAGGAAGGGCCTTTCCCTTCTCCTCGAGCACGACTATGAGCGTGAAGAGCGCCTTTATCTTGGTCTTGTACCCAAGCTCCTTAGACTCGAATATCTGCGGCCTGTCGCTGCGGTTCACGAGGACCAGGAGCTTTTCTTTTTTATCCTCGCGAAGGAAGGCGAACAGCTCCGCAGAGCCGCTGTCTATGACCTTGAGATCGCCGTCCCTCAGGGCGCTGTGGGCCTTGTAGACCCTTCCGAGCTGCCTGTAATGCTTGAGCAGCTCCTTGTCCTCCCTGCCCCAGGGATAGGTCTTCCTGTTGTAGGGATCGGCGTGGCCCTCTAGCCCCGCCTCGTCGCCGTAATACACGCAGGGTACTCCCGGCAGGGAGTACTGCAGCACGGAGAGCATCTTGAGCCTCTCTTTGGCGATCTTGAGCGAGTCCTCGTCGAGTTTGAACGAGGGCATGTCAGCCTTGCATATGAACTCGGCCCCGCCGAGGACGGTGAGTATCCTGCAGCGGTCGTGGCTGCCTATGAGGTCCAGGGCGCCGTAGCTCGCGCTCGCGGGGTAGTTCTCCCAGAGCGAGCTCAGCTTCCTTCCGAGCATATTCGAATCTATCCTTCCGAGCGCGAAATCTATGACGGCAGCCCTCAGCGGATAATTCATGACCGAATCGAGCTCCCTGCCCATTAGGAACTTTCTCTTTTCGAAATAGCTGACCTTGTTGCTCGCGTCCTCCCAGACCTCGCCTATGAGCACGGAATCGGGCTTAACGGCCTTCATGCGGGTCCTGACGGCCTCTATGAAGGCGTCCGGAAGCTCGTCCGCCACGTCCAGCCTGAAGCCGTCGGCGCCGGCCCTGAGCCACTTTGCGACGACGCCGTTCTCTCCGCAGATGAACTCAAGATAGGAAGGATCGAGCTCGTTGACCTCCGGCAGATCCTTGACTCCCCACCACGAGCGGTAGCCGGCCTCGCTCTCGTCGAAGTCGTACCAGTTCCTGTAGGGTGAATCCTCGTCGATCCAAGCGCCGCCCATGCCGTAGTTCCCGTATTTGTCGAAATATATGCTGTCCGCGCCGGTATGGCTGAAGACGCCGTCCAGGATTATGTGTATGCCGAGCAGCCTAGCGTCCCTGCAGAGCCTGGAGAAATCCTCCTCTCTTCCGAGAAGCGGGTCTATGTTCATGTAATCCGCGGTATCGTACCTGTGGTTCGAAGCCGCTTCGAATATGGGATTCAGATAGATCGCGGTCGCGCCGAGGCTCTTTATATACGAGAGCTTTTCCCTTATGCCCTCGAGCGTGCCTCCGTAAAAGCTCCATCGCAGCATGTCGCCGTTTTCGAGCTTCTGGTAGGTCGGACACTCGTACCAGTCCTCGGTCATCACCCTCTCGGGCCCGTTCCTGTGCTCTCCTCTGAAGATGTCTTTTTTCTTCTCGAAGTCGCGCCCCCGAGCGAACCTGTCGGGGAATATCTGGTACACTATGGCGTTGCTGTACCACTCCGGGAGTACCGTCTTCTCGTATACGGTGATCTGGAAGGACTGCGGCTCGTGGTCGTATATCTCGCCTTCCCCTCCAAGGGCGTCTTCCTTGTTCCCGTAGTAGAGCACGCTGCCGTCGGGGCAGGTGATCACGAAATAGTACCATATGAGGCCGGGCTCGTAGGGGATCATTATGCGGGCGGTGTATCTGCCGTCCTCCTCCTCAAGCATCTGCACGCGCGTCTCTCCCTCTTCGTCGCGCCAAAGCCTGAGCACCGCCGACTGTGCGCCCTCGGCCTCAAGGGATAAAGAAACGGCAGAGCCGGTCTCCGCCGCCCCTGCCGGATCTCTGTATCTCAGATCTCTGGAATCGTGGAATATATGCATCTGTCCTACTTCCCGGCGAGCTCCCTGTAGAGCTGCCTGTATTTTTTAGCGGATGTATGCCAGCTGAAGTCCTGAGCCATTGCGTTCTTCTGGACCGCGGCCCATTTGCGCGGATGAGAATAGAGCTCCATCGCCTTGTCCATGGCGTCCAGCAGTTCTCCCGCGTTGAAGTTCGCGAAGGAGAAGCCCGTTCCCTCTCCGGTGTACTTGTTGTAGGGTATGACGCTGTCCCTGAGCCCGCCGGTCTCCCTGACCACAGGGAGGGATCCGTATCTCATAGCCATCATCTGCGTCAGCCCGCAGGGCTCGAAGCGCGAAGGTATGAGGACCGCGTCGGCGCCCGCGTATATCCTGTGAGAGAGCGCCTCGTCGAAGCTGAGCACGGCTGCCATCTTAGACGGATACTTGCCGGCGTACCAGCTGAATGCCTCCTCGTATTTGCGGTCGCCTATTCCCAGGATCACGAGCTGCATCTTTCTTCCCATGAGGTCGGGAAGTATGTAGGTCAGCAGGTCGAGCCCCTTCTGCTCGGTGAGCCTCGAGATGAGGGCGAACACCGGGACTTCCTCGCTTTCCTCCAGACCGAGCTCCTTTTGGAGCGCGAGCTTGTTCGCCTTTTTCTTTCCGAGGCTGTCAGGCCCGAAGTTCTCGGCGATCAGGGGATCGTGCTCCGGGTCGAAGAGCTTGTAGTCTATGCCGTTGAGTATGCCGCTCAGCACTCCCCTTCTCGCCCTGAAGATCCCGTCCATCTGCTCGCCGTAGTACTCGCCGCAGATCTCGTCCGCGTAGCTCGGGCTCACGGTGGTTATGCGGTCGCTGCACAGCAGAGCGCCCTGCAGGTAGTTGACCGAGCGTCCGCCGCCGTAGCCTCTCAGTATGGTATCTCCCGCGGGATAGCCCTCCAGTCCGAGTATGTCTCCGTAGAGATAATCGGAGTACTGACCCTGGAACTTGAGGTTGTGCACGGTGAAGATGGTCTTTATCCCGTCGTAACTCGGGATCCCGGAATAATGAGCCCTCAGGAACACCGGGCAGAGCGCGGTATGCCAGTCGTTGCAGTGAAGGATGTCGGGCTTAAAGTCCGGAAGATGCGCTATGGTCTCGAGAACCGCCTTGGAGAAGAAGGCTATGCGCTCGCCGTCGTCGAACTCTCCGTAGGCGTTGTTCCTGAAGAAATAGAATTCGTTATCCAGGAAATAATAGGTGACGCCCTTGTACCTCAGACGGAACAGACCACAGTACTGCCTTCTCCAGCCAAGAGGCACCTCGTAATTGCAGAGGTATTCCATCTTGTCCGCGAAGCGCTTCGGTATGGCCTTGAGCTTTGGAAGTATCACCCTCACGTCGTAGAGGCTGCTGTTGATATACGCGGGAAGAGTTCCCGCCACGTCTCCGAGCCCGCCGCTCTTAAAGAACGGGACAGCTTCGAAGGACGCGAACAAAACGTTTAGTTTCTTTTGTCTGCTCATGTACTCACCGGATCCTCTGCTTATTATCAGGCATTCCGGGGGAATGTCCTCCGGAATGCGCTCAAATCACTATAAATATTCGGCGCCCTGCTGACTGCCGGGACCCGGGCACCGATGGATCCACGTCAGACTGTGGATTCCTTGGCTATGACTATGGGCCTGTCGGCGCCGGCCTCGAGCCTCACTCCCTTGCTGATGACGGCGCTCTTGTCGCTTATGACTCCGCGTATATAGGCGCCCTCTTCTATCCTGCCCTTTTGCAGTATTATGCAGTCCTTGACGACTGCTCCCTTGCCGACGTAGGTGTTCCTGGAGATTATGCTGTTCTCCACCCTGCCCTCGATCACGCAGCCCGCGGATACGAGAGAGTTCTTGACCACGGAGCCCGGCCTGTAGATGGTCGGAGTCCTGTCCTGGGGCTTGGTGTAGATCTTGCGCTCTCCGTCAAAGAGCTCGGCCCTTACGTCCTCGTCGAGGAGCTTCTGGCTGACCCTCATGTAATCGTTGAGGCTCTCGATCACGCCCACGAAGCCGTCGTATTCCATATAGCCGACCTTCATGTATCCTATGCGCTCGTCGAAGACCTCCATCAGATCGGAGAAGTCCATAGCGCCGTAGCGCTCGAGCCCGTTGACCAGATACTGCCTGTCGATGATCATGCAGTTGAGGAAGCGAAGGTCGCTGCCCCAGCCGGCGCGGGAGAAGGCCTTGACGTGGCCGTCTTCGACCTCCAGGAAGCGTCCGTCAGTCCTCTCGGGCATGCTCTTGCAGAGCAGGGTGACCGGATCTCCGGACTGCTGATGATTTTCGATGAAAGCGCGGAAATCTATGTTCATGACGGTGCTTCCGTCGCAGAGTATGACATAATCGGCTTCCTTCTCCTTGTCGAAGAAGATGTGGTTGTCGAGAAGGTCTCTGACGAGGAAGCGATTGCCCTTCTCCCTGGAGGCGTAGACGCTTCCTGGCAGCATGAAGAGTCCGCCCTTCTTCCTGGCGAGGCCCCAGGGCTTGCCGTTGCTGATGTGGTCAGCCAGGGAGCGGTATTTGTAGTGCGAGATGACGCCCACGGCGTTTATGCCGGCGTTCACCATATTCGAGATCGCGAAATCTATGAGCCTGTACTTGCCGCCGAACATCAGCGTCGGAAGCGTCCTGCTCTCGGTGAGCTCATCGAAATCGTCGTGCACGTAGTTTGTCGAGATAAGTCCGATAGTAGTAGCTCTCATGATCACACCTGCCTTTCGGAAACAGCGACTTCTCCGCCGTCGCCTATGACGCAGATAGTCCCTTCCTTCCCGCCGATGACGCTGCCTTCGGCTACGACGGCGTCCTCATTGACTATCGAGCTCTTTATGACGCTGCCGCTGCCGACGCGCGCGCCGGGGAGCACTATGGAGTCGACGATCTGCGCGCCCTTCTCTATCACGGCGCCGGATCCTATTATCGAGTGCTTCACGGAGCCGTCGATTATGCTGCCGTTGCAGATGATGGCCCAGTCGACCTCGGCATCGGGTCCTATGCGGTGCGCGGGATAGATGTTGGAATTCGAATAGATGGGGACGTCGCTCCTGTAGATGTCGAACTCGGGCTCGTCGCTGAGCAGATCCATCTGGGCGTCGTAGTAGCTCTCTACCGTTCCCACGTCCTTCCAAAAGCCGTCGAAGTGATAGGCGAACAGCTCCTTGCCCTCTCCGAGAAGCATCGGGATTATATTCTTTCCGAAGTCCTTATCTGAATTAGGATCCTGATTATCCCTGGTCAGAGCGTCTCTGAGAACGCTCCAGGTGAAGATGTATATGCCCATCGAAGCGAGATTGCTCTCAGGCTTTTTGGGCTTTTCGGCGAACTTAGTGATCCTATCGCTGCCGTCTACCGACATGATGCCGAAGCGGCTGGCCTCCTCCCATGGGACCTCTCTGACCGCAACGGTCAGATCCGCGCCCTTGGCCTTGTGAGCCTCGAGCATCTGGTTGTAGTCCATGTTGTAGAGGTGGTCTCCAGAGAGTATGAGCACGTATTCCGGATCGTAGTGGCTGATGAACCTCATGTTGCGGAAGATAGCATCGGCGGTGCCTTCATACCAGTTGCCGCCGCTCTCCGTCGCGTAGGGAGGCAGAACGTAAACGCCGGAGTCCAGAGCGTCGAGGTCCCAGGACTCGCCGGTCCCGAGATATCTGCTCAGCACCATTGGACGGTACTGGATCAGGACTCCCACTGTGTCTATACCGGAGTTGACACAGTTGGAAAGCGAGAAATCGATTATCCTGTATTTCCCTCCAAATGACACCGCAGGCTTGGCTATGCTCTTCGTCAGCAGACCGAGCCTGCTGCCCTGCCCTCCGGCAAGCAGCATCGCTATGCATTCTTTCTTTTGCATCTTGCGCCTACTTTCAAATAATCAAGAGATAAACTTCAATATATCAGCAGTCGTTAAAGGCTGTCGGATAAACGATCAAAGCTTCCAGATTTCCTCTGCGTATTCCTTTATGGTGCGGTCGCTGGAGAAGAACGCGGAGCCCGCTATATTCGCGAGGGACATGCGGCCGAAGCGCTGCCTGTCGCTGTAGATCTTGTCCAGTCCGAGCCAGGCGTCCTTGTACGAATGATAGTCCTTCAGCACGAAATACTCGTCATTGTGCGGTATCAGCGCATCGTGTATGCCCCAGAAACTCTGTCCGCCTATAGATCCGTTGGTGAGTGAATCTATCAGCCTCGCCAGCTCCGGATCGGCGTAGGCGAAGTCGCTGGAGTTGTAGCTTCCGCTGCTTCTGAGCGCCGAGACCTCCTCGGCCGTCATTCCGAAGAGCTGGAAGTTCTCCGCCCCGGCCAGGTCTCTGATCTCTATGTTCGCTCCGTCGAGGGTGCCGAGGTTTATGGCTCCGTTCATCATGAACTTCATGTTGCCGGTGCCGCTGGCCTCCTTGCCCGCGGTGGAGATCTGTTCTCCTATATCCGCTGCCGGGTAGATGAGCTGGGCATTGGATATCCTGAAGTTCTCGATGAACACGACCTTGATCTTCTTGCTCACTGCGGGGTCCGAGTTGACCATGTCTGCTATGCTGCAGATGAACTTGATGACTTCCTTGGCGAAGTAATATCCCGGAGCAGCCTTGCCTCCAAAGATGAAGGTGTAGGGATTGATGTCGAGATTGGGATTCTCCTTGAGCTCCAAGTAGAGCTCGAGCACCTTCAGGGCGTTGAGCAGCTGGCGCTTGTAGGCGTGTATCCTCTTTACGTGGACGTCGAACACGGAGTCGGGATCTACCGCGATATGCTCCTTGTCGCCTATGTACTTGGCGAGCCTGACCTTGTTCTCGCGCTTGGCTGCGAGCAGCTTCTCTATGAAGGCGGAGTCGTTCTCAAACTTCTTGATATCGGAGAGCTTCTCAAAATGCTTGATCCACTTCTCCCCTATACCCTCGGTAATGAGAGAGGCGAGAGCGGGGTTGGACTGGATCAGGAACCTTCTGTGAGAGACTCCGTTGGTCTTGTTGTTGAACCTCTCGGGGTAGATCCTGTAGAAGTCCCTGAAGAGGTCGTTTTTGAGTATGTCGCTGTGGAGGCCCGCCACGCCGTTGACGGAATGCGAGCCTAAGATGGAAAGGTCGGCCATCCTGGCCTCTCCTCCCCATAGCACGGCCGTGGTCCTGTGTATCCTTCCGAAATCCTCGCCGCTGGCCCTGAGCTCCTGCTGCCACCTGCGGTCTATCTCCTCGATGATCATGTAGACCCTGGGAAGCAGGGAGCGGAGCATTTCCTGAGGCCACTTCTCCAGTGCCTCAGGCAGAACGGTATGGTTGGTGAAGGAGACGACCTCCCTGGTCGTCTTCCAGGCCTCCTCCCATTCGAGTCCTTTCTCGTCCATGAGTATCCTCATGAGCTCGGGAATCACGAGCGCGGGATGGGTATCGTTGATGTGGATGGAGATATGATCTCCCATCTCGGCCCATTTGTCGCAGCCGAACTCGTCCTTGTACGCGCGGACTATGGATTCCAGGCCGGCGCAGACGAGGAAGTACTCCTGCTTGAGCCTGAGCAGCCTTCCGGCCTCGTGGGTGTCGTTAGGATAGAGGAAATAGGTGAGCGCCTCCGCCTTGCTCTGCGCGGCGAGAGCGGCGCTGTAATCGCCGCGGTCGAACGCCTCCTGATCCACCACGTCCTCGACGGAATGCGCCCTCCAGAGCCTGAGCTGGTTAACGCTGTTCCCTCCGAAGCCTATGATGGGGGTATCGTAGGGAACGGCCTTGACCTTTTCATAGCCGCTGTATTTGAACTTGAGCTTTCCGTCCTCGAAGTATCTGTCCACGCTCCCGCCGAAGCGGACGATGACGGACTCCACCGGCTTGACGAACTCCCAGGGACAGCCGTCCTTTAGCCAGTTGTCGGGCTCCTCTATCTGGTATCCGCTCTCTATCCTCTGGCGGAAGAGTCCGTATTTATATCTGAGGCCCATGCCGGTGCCGTTTATGCCCAGAGCGGCCATGGAATCCAGGAAGCAGGCTGCGAGCCTGCCGAGGCCGCCGTTTCCGAGGGCGGGATCCGGTTCGCATTCGATGATATCGTCGAGGCTGAAGCCGAGCTCCTTAAGGCCCTCCTCCACGGTATCCCTTATTCCGAGGTTCAGAAGATAATTATCGAGAAGCGGACCGAGCAGGAATTCCATGGAAAAATAATAGACTCTCTTGGACTTATCCTGGATGTGGCGGAAGGCGGTCTCTGCCACGAGTTCATCTGCCTTTACGTTGATAAGTTCCACGAGAGCCGAATACATCTCCTGAGTCGTGCAGTTCCCCGGAGTGTGCGAATAATCCTCAAACAGTACCCTGCTGAGGTCAGCCTTCAGCTGTTCTTTGATAAGATGCATATAGATCTCCCTTTTTTCTTATTTTCCAGTTAAATTATACACGAACGAGGCCTCTCTTTACATACAAATATGTCAATAAACGTTCATATGATTATATGGCAGGAAGCGGCATATTTTAAGCTTTTCCGAAGGCTGCGCGGGCTTAGGCCGCAGCTCTTGCAGGCATGAGAAAAGCGCCGCGCATGACAGCGCGGCGCCGATATCTTTCGGTCCGTATAGCGTTTTTTAGCCGTCGTTCCTCCACTTGACGTCCGACAGCGTATCCACAGCCGTATCTATGACCAGCTGGACGAGGTTGCTGGGCTTCTTCTCGGAGGAGAAGGCGATGACGTACTTGCGCTCCATATCCTCTCCCACGGAGAAGATATCCAGATCTTCGCTGTCGTCGTGCTTGTAGAAGTTATCGTAGACGAAGGCGGCGCCGAGCCCCGCCTTTGCGGTCTCATAGGTGGTGGTGATGAGGCTGGTCTCGAAGAGCACCTTGGGGATTATCGCGTTCTGGGAGAACACCGAATCGGCGTACATCCTGAGCGCCCTGCCGGGCTTCATCAGCACGTAGGGCGTGGAAGGATCGATCGCCTTGAGATCCAGGTAAGGATAGGGATAGTCATCCTTTTCCTCCGCGTATTCGGCGAGCCCGAGGTCTTTGGGCGCCACCAGTACGGCGTTGTACTCCACGAGCGAAACGTAGCTGAGCTTCTCTTCTTTAAACGGATAGTTCACGAAGGCTATGTCTATATCTCCGTTTACGACCATCTCCTCGAGCGCCCCCTGGGAATCCTCCACTATCTGGATCTCGATCTGGGGATGTTCGGCCTTAAGCCCCTTGAGGAGAGTGGGCAGCGTCAGTGTCGCCCTGGTGAGCATCACGCCTATGCGCACGCGGCCTATATTGTTTTTCTGTATATCCTCGAGCTCCTGCTCCAGGTCCTCGCTCAGCGCGACTATGCGCCTGGCGTATTTGACGTAGCGCTCTCCCTCATAGGTGAGTTCCAGTCTTCCGTCCCTGCGGTCGAAGAGCTTGGCCCCGAGCCTGCTCTCGAGGTTTTTGAGGAAGATGCTCAGCGAAGGCTGAGAGATATACAGGGCCTGGGCGGCCTTAGATATATTCCCGTTGTCAACTATAGCCAGTACGTATGTGTATTCTTTGATATCCATTACCTTTCGTCTCCTTGATTCTTGAGGCAATCATAGCAAAAAACTATACATAAGTGTAATATATGTATTTTATCGCGCTTATAGCTATAATATATATTCAGCCGCCCTGATTAGTCAATACCTTATATTGTATTTATACGCATTTTGCGATATGAAGTGCCCTCTATATTTCCCGGGACTGCTGTCCGGCCGCTGAGCGAGATCGTCAGAAGGTCGCGAGGTCAATAGAAGGACGCATGCTCGATAGGATGTCGCGAGGTCAATAGAAGGTCGCGAGCTCCTCCTCGGGTGGCTCCGTCTTGTTGAGCTCTATGGCATAGAGCACGGGTCCCTTCTCCTGATAGGCCGGATGTTTTTCCAGCCGTATCTCCGCGATGAGCCTGACCCAGTCGCCCGGAAGGAAGTCCATCCTCGGAGCCTCGTTCACGGCGAGCCCGGCGAAGGCTATATCGGCCTCGCAGCAGGTCATCATAGGACGGCCGATGACGAAGCTGTTCTTCGGAAGTCCCCTGTTTAAGGACACCTGTCCCTTGAAGCTGACGGTCTTCCCGCTGTACTTTATGGTCTCCTCGACCATATCCCTGTACCAGATCGCGTAGTCCTTGTCGGCGATCTCTATCACGGGGGCTTCGATGTCGAACGGCAGAGGATCCTCGATGTCGTCGTAATCAACCGATCCGTCCTCGTGCTCGTAAGCTATGGTGCAGCTCCTGTTCGCGGCGCGGACTATCTTGTGATGTTCCATCACGTCCGCTCCCTTGGGGCTGCGGTTGAAGACTATGAGCTCGCAGCTCTTCAGCTTGTCGTAGACGAGCTGGCGCATGTTCATGTTGTAGCTCAAAAAGCTCCTGAAATCGGCGAAGCTGAACTCCTGGGCGACCATCCAGCGGGGAGGGAGCGCGGCGAACACCGCGTCGATATTCCACATCCCATTGTATTCTATCATGACGCGCTCTATGTCGAACTGCTCTTCCAGCTCGAGCATATACTCCTCGGTGAACTGCTCCTCCCTGTCGATCTTTTTTATGAAGACATAGTCGCCTATGAAGCGCTCAGGGGCATAATCGAGCTCGCCCTCCTCGCAGAGAAGGAGGAGCGTGCGCTCGCCCTTGTTGAATCTGTAATTCTCGAGGGTCTCCTGTATGAACTTGGTCTTGCCCGCTTCAAGAAAGCCGGTGAAAAGATATACCGGTATGTCGGGCTCGACTAGATCCATAACTTCTTCCTGCATTTCGCTTTCCTGAATATCGCTCATGCCGTTTCCCGTATCCTACTCGCCCATGAAGAGCTCTTTGATGGCCTTTCTCTTTATCTCGGCTCCTATGACGCAGAGCCTGCCGGTCACTTCGTTGGTGCCGCGGCGTATGCTGATCTCTCCGGGAACGTAGTCGAAATGGATCCACTCTCCTCCGTCCGCGGGAGCTACGATGCCCTTCGCCCTGAGCACAGCGCCAAAGCTGCCGCCATCGAGCGCCCCGAGCTTCTCCCTGATCTCATCCTCGGAGAACTTCCTGGCGGTCTCCACGCCCCAACTGTCGAACACCTCGTCGGCGTCGTGATCATGGTGGTGATGATGCTCGTGTTCGTCATCGTCCTCGTCATGGTGATGGTGATGCTCATGCTCGTCATCGTCATCGTCGTGATGATGGTGATGCTCGTGCTCCTCATCGTCCTCGTCGTGATGATGGTGATGATGCTCGTGCTCCTCCTCATCATCATCGTGCTCGTGCTCTTCGCCGAGTTCGTCATCATCATCGTGATGATGGTGGTGATGGTGATGGTGGGCATGCTCCTCGAGCTCGGCCGTGTCGATCTTGCTGAGCTCCTCGAGCTCCTTCTCAAGGGTCTCGGTCTTTTCTATGGCCTTCTGGATCTTCTTGCCGTCGAGCTCATCCCAGGGAGTCGTGACTATGGTAGCCATGGTATTCATTTCGCGGAGCATCGCGACGCAGCCGTCGAGCTTCTCCTCGCTTATACCGCCTGTGCGGCTGAGCACTATCGCGCCGGCGTGCTCGATCTGATCGGCGTAGAACTCGCCGAAATTCTTCATATACATCTTGGCTTTTGAAGCGTCGACTACCGCTGTGGCGGAATTGACCTCGACGCCCTCGACGCTCTGCACCGCGAGGATAACGTCGCCGAGCTTGCCGACTCCGGAGGGCTCGATGAGTATGCGGTCAGGAGAGAACTGCTCTATGACCTGCCCGAGCGCCTTCTGGAAATCTCCGAAGAGAGTGCAGCAGATGCAGCCGGAATTGAGCTCGTTGACCTGTATCCCGGATTCCTTCATGAAGCCGCTGTCCACGGAAATGTCGCCGAATTCGTTCTCTATGAGCACGAGCTTCTCGCCCTTATAGGCTTCGGAGATCAGCTTCTTGATGAGCGTGGTCTTGCCAGCCCCGAGAAAGCCTGAAAAAATATCTACCTTCGTCATGTCCATTACTCCTTTGAAAAAGGCTTATCGCCTGATTTGACAACGTTTTACGAAAGGATTATATCACTCCTGTCAATACCTTCATCCACTAAAGTTTGCATACGCTAACCGCTCGCGCAAAAAGAAAATGGCTGCCGGAATGCCGGCAGCCTCTGCATCTTTGCTATTCGGTTTTTTATTTGATCGAAGCCTCGAAGATAGATTCGATGGCGGTAGCGAGGGCGGCGTTGAACTCGTCGTCGCTCTGCTGATAGCGAAGGGTCTCGGCCAGCGCTCTGGAGAAGGAAGCGATCAGACCGTGGTTCTGGGCGAGCAGCTCGTTGGCGTGCTCAACGGTGTAACCACCGGAAAGTGCGACCACTCTGACCACTCTGGGATCGTCCATGATCTCCCTGTAGAGATCGGCCTTGGTGGGTATGGTGACCTTGAACATCAGCTTGGTGTCCTCGGGGAGGGTAGCCAGATGCTTCTTGATCTCGCCGAGCATGAACTCTTCGCATTCGGCCTTGTGCGGGCTGTTGATGTCTACTTCCGGCTCAAGGATGGGTACGAGTCCGTGGGACGCGACCTTGAGTCCGATCTCGAACTGCTGATCGATGATGGCCTTGATGCCTTCCTCGTTGTAATCGTAGATGACGGAACGCTCCTTGGTCCCGAAGATGTGTCTGTCGCACGCTGCGTGCTCGAGGGTCTCATCGAGTCCGGGGATCGGCTTCATGAGCTTGACGTTGTTGACTTCGTCGGCAAGGCCCTTGTCTATCTTGAGGATGGGGATGATGCCCTTTTCCTCCCAAAGGTAATCGGCAGTGTACATGCCGCAGATCTTGCGGTCCATGGTCTGCTCGAAGAGGATGGCGGCAAGGATGCGGTCGCTGGTGAAGGAGGGAGAGGTGATGATCCTGGTCCTCATCTCGTGGACCATATCGAACATCTCCTTTTCGCCGCTGTACATATCCTCGGTAACGCCGTATGCCTTGAGCGCCTTGGGAGTGGATCCGCCGCTCTGGTCGAGCGCAGCGATGAATCCGGGCCTCTTAGCCATGATCTCAAACTGTTTCTTGTTCATTGGTATCAGTCCCTTCTATGCTTAAAACTGAAGTTGTATCCGCTAATCTATTATATATTTTTTCCCGAGCTTTTGAACGCTGTTTTGTATTTTTTTATCTATTCTGTTTAGAGATAAGGAGCCTAAAGGTATCTCCGCCTTGCGTAGTGCTCAGCTCCGTACTCGGAATTGGCATTGTATCTGGTGATCCTGCGAGTGCCTTTGGATATGTCGGCGATCCCTACGCGGGTGACGCTGCTCACCGGGAAGAGCTCGTCGACTATCCCGTTTGCCCAGCTGTCCGTGAGGCCGAAGGGATATGCGAAGTAGCAGGGCGTTATCCCCGTCTCCTCCTCTATCCGAGACGCGCTGAGCTCGAGGTCTTCCCTGAGCCTCTTCTCATACTCCTCCCTGCTGTCGCTTCCTCGGGAGATCCCGCGGTTTCCGCCGTCTCCCTCGTCGTGCAGAAGATAGGTATGAGAGCCGGGTTCGACCAGTCCGGAGGCGCACATCTCTCTGAGCATATCCCAGTTCAGGAAGCCCTCTGCCTCCTCGTCGAGATGGGAGACTATGGGCGCGACGACGGCCTTGGCGCCGTATTCCATAAGCAGGGGGAAGGCTCTCGTATAATTATCCTCGTAGCCGTCGTCGAAAGTCAGCATTACAGCTCTTTCGGGAAGAAGCTTCCCGGAAGCGAGCTCCGAAGGAAGCACCGTCTTGAAGCCGTTTTCGGCGAGCCAGGCCAGGTCGGCGCGAAAACTGCTCTCGTTCGCGTCCCAGTCTCCGCAGGGCTCTCCGTCAGCGAGGACCCGGTGGTACATCAGAATCAGCAGGCGCGTGTTCTCCTTATCCGGAGGCTCATATGAGCTCAGGTCGGCTGCCCTAAGGTCGAGCCCGGCGAGCCTGCAGATGAGCTCCGCTCCCTGCGCCCTGCTAAGAATCTCGTCTCCGTGAAACAGGCCGTCCTCAGAGCAGACCATGAGCCCGGACGAGAGGCAGTAGCCTATGGACTGAGCGCAGCGGGACATGCTGTAAGAGACCTGTGAAGCTTCGGGGTATCTTATGACAGGGACTCTTCCCCGCCCGAGTAGCAGGGCGGCTCTTGAGGCAATGAGCGCGGCGTCGCAGCGACGCAGAGGCTCCCTCAAAGCGTCTCCGCCATAGCCGTCTTCGTAAGCGGATCCGCTTATTCTACCCGCATCGCCCGAGGCAGAAGGCTTCCCTGAGGCTGATGACTCTTCAGAGGCTGAGGGCTTGCCCTCAGGGATGCTGAAGCCTATACCCCTAAGAAGGCCGAGCCTCTCCGCAGCGTCAGTGTAGGGCCGGCTCCAAAGCTGTCCGTCCTCCGTTGATATTGGTTCTCCGGGGAAGCAGGCCCTGATGATCATCACCGACAGCTGCTCCGCAGTGAGGGGCTCGTCGGGACCGAAGCTCCCGTCTCCACGCCCATTCATTATGCCCTCGCGGCCGCAGGCCTGCACGTAAAGATACGCCGGGTGCGAGGCCGTTACGTCGGTAAAGGATGATCCCGTGGCGCAGGCGAAGGCCGGGGTACAGATGACGAGCAGAGCCGCCGCCAGGAACAGGGCCGCCTTCCGTAATGAGTTTTTTCTTGGTTTTCGGCGCATAGAGAAGGCTCACTTCCCTTCGGATAATAAGGATCTGGTCACGTTTATTGTAGCCCATATGGGAGCTGCGGGCAAACTGATCGCTAATTTAAAAAAAAAATGATTAGGTACCTTGACAATTATCTCGGGCCGGTCTATACTGTGATCGTGAGGTACCTAAATATATCTCACTGCAACGAAGAAATGTAACGACACTCAGACATATACAGAAAGGAAAACAAGATGAATATTGATGATATCAAGAAAATGAAAGAGAATTGCCCGGGCTGCCAGAGGCACTGCCCGGAGGATGAGCTCTCCTGCCCCAAGGGAGAGGCCATATTCGAGGCTTTTGAGAGCGGCGATCCGGAGGCAGCAGGATTCCCGGACGAAGAGCACAGCGGCAGAGAGGGCTTCGGAAGGCATGGCAAAGGACACGGCCCGCACGGGGAATGCGGTCATCGCGAAGGCTTCGGACCCCGCGATGGACACGGCCCGCACGGGGAATGCGGCCCCCGAGAAGGCTTCGGGTCCCGCGCTGAACACTGCGGACGCGATGGCTTCGGACCCAAAGAGGGGTTCAGTGCGCACGAAGGCTTCAGGCCACGCGATGGCTTCGGCCCCCGCGGCCCAATGATGCCGCCCTTCCCCATGGACGACGATTCTCTCGCCGGACTCATACGCCGCTGCGCGTTCGGCATGGACCGTCCGGGAACGCGCCGCAGCCAGGAAAGAGTGCTGCGCATGCTCGCCTCGGGAGAGCAGATGTCCCAGCGCCACCTGCAGCAGCTGCTGAGGGTGAAGCCCGGCAGCATGAGCGAGCTGCTCGGAAAGCTCGAGAGCAAGGGTTATATCGAGAGGGAGCGCGATGACGATGACAGGCGCAAGGTCAGTCTCAAGATCACCGAAACAGGACTTGAATACCTCAAGACCTGCGGCGAAGACAGCGACGATCGCTTCTCGGCTCTAAGCGCAGAGGAGCAGGAGACCCTCAAGGCCCTGCTGAAAAAGCTCGTTGAGGACTGATACCGCTGAAAGCGGCAGATGATATATAAAACTGGCTCCGGAGCGGACTGAAAAGTCCGCCCGGGGCTGTTTTTGTGCTATACTTGGGGCAGAAAAAGGACGTCGGGAGGTGCCTGAAATGATATTATCGACGGAAAGCTATACTATCAGGATGCGTGCGGGAGACCTCGGCACGGTGGACCTGCTCAAAGAGGCCGGCTTCACGGGCATAGACTATACCATAGCCAAGATGAAGGACTGGGACGAGATCGTCGGCGCTCCAGGTTATATCGAGTACGCGGATGAGCTTAGGAAGTATACCGAAGACCGAGGGCTGCGCTACTCCCAGTCGCACGCCCCGTACGATTTCAAATACGGGATGAAGATGAGCATAGAGACTCCCGAATACGCCAGGATAGTGCGCTCGATGGAGTTTGCCGCGCATCTCGGGGCGCCTATGATAGTCCTTCACTGCGTAAGGCTTCCGGGCGACAGCATGGAGGAGCACTTCGAATACAATCTCAAGTACTACCGCTCGTTCCTTCCCTACGCCGAGAAATACGGCATAAAGATTGCCGTCGAGAACCTCGGCGGCAGGGCTCCCGGGACCGAGATATACACTCAGCTCTGTCTCGGCAATGCGAATATGTTCAGAAGCATGATGGAAGAGCTGAACAGCCCTATGTACTGCGGATGCATCGATATAGGACACGCCAACGTCACCACGGGCGACGCGCCGGGTTTCATCAGGAGCTGCAAGGGATACGTGCAGTATCTGCACGTTCACGACAACGACGGCACCAGCGACATGCACAGGCTCCCGGCGATAAGCGGAGCCGGGCTCCGCGGCTTTACGGTGCCGTGGGACGAGGTGCTCACCGCGCTGAAAGAGATAGGCTACGACGGCCCCCTCGACCTGGAGATCTACAGGTTCGCCGACTGTTTCAGGAACGAAGAGCTGCCCCTCGCGCTGAAGCTGGCAGCAACTGTCGGAAACGCCATGATCGAAAAGCTGGTCTAGGCCGGCGCATGGCCTGCCTCAAGCCCTGCGAGTCACGTCCGCCTGGCCGCTCACTTCCTGCAGTGGAATATCCCTTCCGAATTGACGCTACTCACGCTGACCTCGGAATACATCCCAGAGAGCCTCTCTTCGAGGCTCTCTTTAGTTTCGAAAGGCGGAGTGAAGAAGCCCTTGGGAACGTAGAGCTTTTCGATAAAGCGGTCCGTGCGGGCGTATTCCCCGGTGATATAGAAGCAGCCGCAGAATATGCCGCCCTTTTTAAGCACGCGGAAGGTCTCGCGGTACGCGGCTTCCTTGTCGGGGAAGGCGTGGAAGCCGTTCAGCGACAGGACTATATCGAAGCTCTCATCGTCAAACGGGAGATCTCCGACGTCTCCCTGCACGAAGCTTATGCCCTCGATGCCCATTGCAAGGGCCCTTTTCCTCGCGTTTTCCATCATATCCGCGGAATAGTCGAGGCAGGTCACGGAAGCTTCCGGAAGCGTCTTGTAAAGGGGCATGGTGAGCACCCCCGTCCCGACGGGTACTTCGAGCAGGTTGCCCGAGAAGTCCTGGGGTATGGGCTCAAGGGCATCGTCTATCCACTTCTCGGCCTTGTCCGCGTCGAGCCCCCATACGACGCTGTCGATGATCTTTCCAGCCAGGGTAGAGCGCGTGATGATGCCGTCATAAAAGCTCCCCATCTCCCCAAGCGCCTTGTATGAGCTTCTTATCTCGTCGTGTCTGGACATAATATCTTTCCTTCAGCTTATGATGCTGCATATCATGTTAGATGCGTCTAACTGTATCATATTATAAGCGCCGCCTATCCCCTTTTCAAGTCGAAAGCGGGCTTCTGTATGCTCTCGACTGCGCGCAGTATACGCTCCGTCTTTTCGGCATCCAGGGCGCAGCTGACGGCAGCCCTGTCTTCTTTTATGCGTGGGCGATCCATGTCTATGGGGCCGCCGATAAGAAAGCTCTTGCCTATGCCAGAAACGGACGGATCCACTCTCCTCGCCAGCAGCCGGCAGAAAGCCGCCGCTATGAGGAAGTCGCCATAGGGGCCCGCATGCTCGCCGTCGTCGTAAAACAGCTCTATATCCGGGCATTCTCTCAGGATCCGCTGCCATATCTGCCCCACCCTGCAGAGAAGAGAGCCGGTCTCTTCCGCGAGCTTTTCGCAGATATCTGTCATCTTCTGCTGGTTCTCCGGGAAGCGCTTCTCCGCCCAGGTCATGTAGACGACGGGCTTCACGCCTGCCCTTTTGCACATCTCTATGAGATCGCGGCCGTATTCAAGCGTGGACTCCGCGGGCGGATAGGGATGCGCGGCCTGCTGCAGCACACAGAAGTCATAGCCGCCGTAAAGCAGGGCATATCTCAAAGCGAAATATTCCGTACGGTGCCAGGCGTAATCCCTGCCGCTGTACGCGAGCATGTCCGCCGTAACTTTCCCCGCGCCGCTCTTTTTCGCCATCTCAGCAAACAGCGCCGGCATATCGTTGAAAAAGGTGTGGCTGTTTCCCACGAACAATACTTTCATCTGAACGCTCCTCTCATCATGATGCATGCTCTTAGGGATCGTTTTCCACTGAACAGGATCAGGCTCATACCGGACGCCCGCGAAAGGCGCGGGCGGCGATATGTGCTGCCTGCTCCAGCTGGCTTAAAGCCTCTTTCCCTCCGAGCGCCTCACGGAGAAGCTGACGCTCACGGGCTCCGCCTGGAGCGAGCGAATGATAAGCGTGGCCTCCCCTTCTGCGCCTATAGTCCTGACGTATGTGCCTCCCATGCCTCCCTTTAGCGAGATGACGTCCGGCCCTATAAGCTCCGCCGGGCCGGCAAGCTCCAGGGATACGGGCTCATTGAAGAACGGAAGCACGTTGCCGTGCTCGTCGAGGGCCCTTATGCGCACCGCCGCGGCGTCCCAGGACTGAGCGTCAGTGAGTTCCTCCGAGGAGGTCCTGACCTCCAGCACGACCTTCGATGCCGGAGACTTTATCACGGTCTTTACGACTTCCCCGTCCTTGACAGCTTCAAAGCGGTATTCGGTCGCGGCCCCGCCCCAGTCGCCTATATATTTGTTGTAGAGCTCCACGGCGTCGCTGTATTTCATGCCGTAGAAGAGCATGCACTTGGCGGCCTTGGCCTTGATAGAAGGCGGCAGGCGGTCCATGCCGTATATCGCGGCGTAATTGAGTATCTCCTTGACGTCCGCGGCCTGCGCGGGAAGGAAGTCCTCGCCCTCCTCTATCGCGCTGCCTATGAGGTCGTCGACAGGAATGGGGCCGTGAGCGAGCTCCTTGAACGGAGAATCCGAGGGGAAGTATTCCTTGAGCAGCCTGCCGTTCTTGTACATCCTGACGCTGTCGGCGTTGGTCACGATCCATACCGTGCCGCGGTTCGAGGCCGGATGCTCACCTATATCCATGGAAGATGCGACCTCGAGCACGGGCTCATCTCCCATGACGGCGTAGATCGAGGCCGCGGGCTTGGGATTGCGGAACATGTCGAGCACGCCGTGGTAGCAGATGCGGTCCCCGCTGCCGAAATCCCTGTGCGTATTGTAGTCGGCCATGCACCAGCCGAAGCTCCCCGCAATGTCCGGCTGTCCTGTTATATCGTTCAGGACGCGGGCGTGGCGCAGCATGTGGTCGCGTCGATGCTCCTCGCTGTCGTAAGACTTCGTCGGGAACATGTGGCCGTTGTACTCGCTGACGAGATAGGCCTTGGACATGTCGGAAGTGACGTCCTTTTTGGGCTCGCAGCCGGCGTTGCCGCCGCTGTGCGAGAAATCGTTGTAGGTATATACGTCCTCGAGCAGATGGCTCTTTTTAAGGAAGCGCACGCCCCCGGTCTGCCTGCCGGGATCCAGCCTGCGCGCGGCCTCGTTTGTCCTCTCGTACAGCCCGTCGCAGTCCTGCGACTCGTTTATGCGGACGCCCCAGAGGATTATGGATGTATGGTTGCGGTACTGGCGCACCATCTCCTCCGTATTTTTGACCGCCTGATCCTGCCAGGCTTCGCCGCCTATGTACTGCCAGCCCGGGATCTCGGTGAAAACGAGGAGCCCCAGCTCGTCGCAGGCGCCTAAGAAGGCGTGAGACTGCGGATAATGCGAGGTCCTGACGGCGTTCAGCCCGAGCTCATATTTGAGCACGCGCGCGTCGAAATCCTGCAGCGAAGCAGGCATGGCGTAGCCTTCGTAGGGATAGCTCTGGTGGCGGTTGAGCCCTGTTATCTGCAGCCTTTCGCCGTTCAGATAGAAGCCGTCCGCCTTGAACTGCGCGAAGCGAAAACCGAAGCGCACGTCGACGCGGTCGAGCGTCTCGTTGGTCGCCCCGTCCACGAGCTCAGTTCTTATAGTGTAGAGATTGGGATCGTCCGGGCTCCAGAGCAGCACGTCTGCCGCTTCCGCCCGCAGTTCCATGGTCCCGGCCGCCTTCGCGGCGGCCTCCATGCGGCGCACGGCGAGCAGCCTCTCCTCCGAGCCGCCTGCGAGAAGCTCCTCCGCGCCCTCCGCGATCAGTATCTGCCTAACGAAGAGATCCCTCTCACCCGCCCCTTCGGTCTCTATGACGCTGACGAGCTCGGGAGCGTCGGGAGTCCCTTCCGTCCTAAGGAAGACGTCGGCGAGCCTGGTCTTCCCCGAGACCTCTATATATGCCTCGCGGTATATGCCGCCGTAGGTCATGTAGTCTATTACGTTCCCAAAGGGCGGCACGTCCAGGCTCTCGCGGCTGTCGAGCCGCACGGCGATCAGATTCTCTTCACCGTATCTGAGCAGATCGCTAAGGTCGATCGAAAAGGCCGTATAGCCGCAGGAATGAGTCAGCACGTGCTCTCCGTTCACGAAGACGGCCGCCTCGTGCGCGGCCCCCTCGAAGGTCAGTTCCACGTGCTTTCCTGCCCAGTCCGCAGGCGCCGTGAAGCTGCGCCTGTAGCAGCTAAGCATCTGGTATATGCCCTCGTCGAAATAATCGAACGGAGCCTCTATGACCGTATGCGGCAGGCGCACGGGCTTCATTTCCGGCGACGTATTCCCGGGCCCTGCCGCCGATCCCGGCTCAGTCCCTGCCGCGCTGTCCTGTCCTGCAGGGTGGCCGCTATATCCTGGCTTCTCCATTCCCTCCTCGTAGGAAGGGCAAAACATCCACCCGTCGTTAAAAGGGTATCTCTCACGCGTCATAGTTCATACCTCCGCATGCCCGGTCTTTCCAGCGAGATCGTGCATGCTCTTCTCAAACTGCGCCCTCGATATGGCGCCCCTTTCCAAAAACTCTTCGAGCATAGCTTTCTGCTTCCAGTAGAGCAGCTCGTTCTTTTCCTCGCGGGAAAGCTCTTCCCTGGCCTCTTCGCTCAGTTTTTCCATATCCATGGCAGACCTCCCATTCCCCGCGGACGTTTCTTTAATATGATTATATCATAAACTCGTGATACGCGGCCGCCGCAGGATGGCCTCTGAAAGACGCGCCCTGCGCGAGACCCCGCATTGCAAAACAGCGTTTTCCCAGCGAACACGGGACCTTGCCCATACAAAAGCCGCGCCCCATGATGGAGGCGCGGCTAGATCTATTGAAATTTCAAGGGCTGTTGACCGTTGTCCTACTTCTCGTCCTTGATCGCGGCCTGCGCGGCGGCGAGCCTTGCGATAGGAACTCTGAACGGCGAGCAGGATACGTAGTCGAGTCCGGTCCTGTGGAAGAACTCTACGGAAGAAGGATCTCCGCCGTGCTCTCCGCAGACGCCGAGGTGGAGCTCAGGTCTGGTGGCTCTTCCGAGCTTGACGGCCATAGCTACGAGCTTGCCAACGCCGGTCTGGTCGACTCTGGCGAACGGATCGCTCTCGTAGATCTTCTTGTCGTAGTAATCCCTGAGGAACTTTCCGGCGTCGTCTCTGGAGAAGCCGAAGGTCATCTGGGTGAGGTCGTTGGTGCCGAAGGAGAAGAACTCAGCTTCCTGAGCGATCTCATCGGCGGTCAGAGCGGCCCTGGGGATCTCGATCATGGTTCCGACGAGATACTTCATGTCGCTTCCGGCGGCCTTGATGAGCTCATCGGCGGCCTTTACGACTACGCTCTTGACGTACTTGAGCTCCTTGACCTCGCCAACGAGCGGGATCATGATCTGCGGCTCGATGTTGTATCCGCAGCGCTGTCTTACGGCGAGGGCGGCCTTGATGATGGCCCTGGTCTGCATCTCTGCGATCTCAGGATAGGTGACGGCCAGACGGCAGCCTCTGTGACCCATCATCGGGTTGAACTCGTGGAGGGAGGCGATGACGGCCTTGATAGCCTCTACGCTCTTGCCCTGAGCGGCCGCGAGAGCCTTGATGTCTTCCTCTTCGGTCGGAACGAACTCGTGGAGAGGAGGATCGAGGAGTCTGATGGTGACGGGATCGCCTTCCATGGCCTCATAGAGACCTTCGAAGTCGGCCTGCTGCATCGGCTCGATCTTGGCGAGAGCGGCTACTCTCTCCTCGAGGGTGTCGGAGCAGATCATCTCTCTGAAGGCGGCGATACGGTCAGCCTCGAAGAACATGTGCTCGGTCCTGGTGAGGCCGATGCCTTCGGCGCCGAGCTCTCTGGCCTTCTGAGCGTCCTTGGGGGTATCCGCGTTGGTGCGGACGCCGAGTCTCCTGTACTTGTCGGCCCAGCCCATGATCCTGCCGAACTCGCCGGCGATCTGAGCGTCAACGGTCGGGATGATGCCGTCGTAGATGTTTCCGGTGGAACCGTCGATGGAGATGTAGTCCCCCTCGTGGAAGGTCTTGCCCGCAAGCTCGAACTTCTTGTTCTCCTCGTCCATCTTGATGTCTCCGCAGCCGGATACGCAGCACTTGCCCATGCCTCTGGCGACTACCGCGGCGTGGGAGGTCATGCCTCCGCGTACGGTGAGGATGCCCTGAGCGGACTTCATGCCTTCGATATCCTCGGGGGAGGTCTCGAGTCTTACGAGAACGACCTTGGCCTTCGGATCCTTCTCAACGGCGGCCTTGGCGTCTTCTGCGGAGAATACGATCTTTCCGCAGGCAGCGCCCGGTGAAGCTCCGAGGCCCTTGCCCATCGGGGTGGCCTTCTTGAGAGCTTCGGTGTCGAAGCCGGGGTGGAGCAGGGTATCGAGGTTTCTCGGGTCGATCATGAGGACGGCCTGCTTCTCGTCGATCATGCCCTCGTCTACGAGGTCGCAAGCGATCTTGAGGGCGGCCTTAGCGGTTCTCTTGCCGTTTCTGCACTGGAGCATGTAGAGCTTGCCGTTCTCGACGGTGAACTCCATGTCCTGCATGTCTCTGTAGTGATCCTCGAGGCGCGCGCAGACCTTGATGAACTGCTCGTAGGCTTCGGGGAACTTCTGCTCCATCTCGGAGATGGGCATCGGGGTGCGGACGCCGGCTACTACGTCTTCGCCCTGAGCGTTGGTAAGGAACTCTCCGAAGAGGCCCTTGGCTCCGGTAGCCGGGTCGCGGGTGAAGGCTACGCCTGTACCGCAGTCGTCGCCCATGTTTCCGAATGCCATGGACTGAACGTTAACGGCGGTGCCCCAGGAATAGGGGATGTCGTTGTCTCTTCTGTAGACGTTGGCGCGGGGGTTGTCCCAGCTTCTGAATACGGCCTTGATGGCGCCGTAGAGCTGTTCCTTGGGATCGGTCGGGAAGTCGCTGCCGATCTTGGCCTTGTACTCGGCCTTGAACTGCCTTGCGAGCTCCTTAAGATCGTCGGCTGTAAGCTCGATGTCCTGAGTAACGCCCTTTTCTTCCTTCATCTTGTCGATGAGCTGCTCGAAGTACTTCTTGCCGACTTCCATTACGACGTCGGAGTACATCTGGATGAATCTCCTGTAGCAGTCCCAGGCCCAGCGCGGGTTGCCGGACATCTCGGAGAT
>JAFPZZ010000002.1 GCA_017417045.1 Bacillota bacterium | reverse complement strand
TCGGGCGCGATGTATCCGTTGGATATCGAATAGTTGCGCTCGCAGTTTATGTCTATCTTGTCCTCGAGATCTCTCAAAAACTCAATCTTGTCCGGAGTGACATGGAACTCCGTGCGGTGACGCAGGGGATTCAGTCCGGGCCTTCCCGGAATGTCCTTAGTGGCGTTCGACGCCGGATTGAAAGCATTGAACGAGGCGCTCAGGCCAATAAAGGCAGCCTTGACGCCCTTGCACTCCATATACACCGGAGCGGAAGCGGCCCTGAGGTCCTTTCCCGCGCCGAAATTGAGCATATTCCTTTCATCCAGATGCCTTATGGTCGCGAGCAGCCCGTCCTCTCCATAGTCGAGGGTGTGGTTGTTCGCGAAGTTGTAGGCGTTGAAGCCGTATTTCTGCAGCTCGTCGAGTATCTCGGGCTCGGACATAGCCCAGGTGCCGCCTGAGGCCGAAGCCGCAGTACCTTCGAGGTCGTGGGCCGTGAACTCGAGATTGTTGAAGCGTATATCGCCCTCAAGGACCTTCTCCCTGACTTCCTCAAATCCCTGATAGCCTCCCTCCGGAACGGGACGGGTCATGAACGAGTCGCCTGTAGCAGTTATTGTTATCTTTGACATGGGACACCTCCGTCAAAACATAATCATATCGTTATCAGTATATCATAAACTCGATGCTCCGTCCTTCTTTACATCCTTTTAGTAAGGATATAAAATAATACACAAGTAAACATAATAGTTTTATGAGGTGGATATGCCTTACACAGAAAAAACGATAAAAAGCGAGCCTCTCTACGACGCCGGCTTCTTCAAGATGCACAAGGACGTCGTGGAGACCAGAAACGGCCAGTCCGTAAGGATACTCATAGACCACAACGGAGCAGTCGCGATAGCCGCGCTCACGCCTGAGGACAAGCTCCTGATGGTAAAGCAGTACAGGAAGGCCTACGAGAAGGTGCTTCTCGAGATCCCCGCCGGCAAGATTGACGACTATGAGGTCATAGCCGAGGGCAAGGAGCCTTGCAGCAGAGGCACAGAGGGCTTTATAGATAATTCTCTTCCGGCGGCGATTCGTGAGCTCAGCGAGGAGACCGGCTGGGAAGCCGAGGACTGGAGGAAGCTCACGACTATATACACTGCCGTAGGATTCACAAACGAGCACGTTGACATCTACGCCTGCAGGGCGGTAAAAAAGGGCGAAGCGCACTTCGACGGTGACGAGGATCTGGACATACTCGAGGTCCCGCTGAATGAAGCTCTGCGCATGGTGCTGAGCGGCGAGATAGAGGATTGCAAGACTGCCGTGGCAGTTCTTATGACAGCCAGGGAAAAGGGGATATAGATCATGGAATACGAAAAGAGATTTATCGATTATCTGACCAGGGAAAAGGCCGCCTCGGACGCGACCCTGAGCGCTTACGTCGGCGACATAAACGAGTTCGAGGCTTATCTCAAGGAAGCCCGCTCCAAGAGCCCGCTCAAGGCCGCAGGCGCCGATATCAGCGCGTTCATGACGAGCCTTAAGGAGAGCGGAAAGAGCTCCTCGACCATAAACCGCAAGATGTCCTCCGTAAGGAGCTACTACAGCATGCTCGCGTCGGAGGGTCTCGTAAGCTACAATCCCGCAGCCGGGATCAAGTCTCCTAAGGTAGAGGACCGCAGCATAGACTATCTCGAGGTCGAGGAGGTCGAAAAGCTGCTCGCCAGTCCGGCTTCAGATCCCAAGGGGCTCAGGGACAGGGCTCTGCTCGAGCTCATGTACGCCACCGGAATGAGGGCGAGCGAGATCGCTGCCGCGAATATCGGCGACATAGACCTCAGGATAGGCTTCATATCCTGCAGCGAGGGGAGGGGAAGGATCATCCCTATAGGCAGGCCGGCCAGAGCCGCCCTCAGGGAATACCTCGAATCCTCCAGGCCTGTGCTGACGAAGGGCGGCGAGAGCACCAACGCTCTCTTCGTGAACTTCCAGGGCGAGCGCATCACACGCCAGGGCATATGGAAGATAATGAAGCAGTATGCCGAAGCCTCCGGCATCGAAAAGCCGATGAACCCCCAGATACTGCGCAATTCCTTCGCGGTGCACATGCTACAGAACGGGGCCGACCTCAAATCCATTCAGGACCTGATGGGTCTTGAGGACATAAACGCCGCCAAGATGTACATGGTCGTCAGCAAGAGGAGGATCATGGACGTATACGACAAGACGCATCCGAGAGCTTAGGGTATATTCCGCTCTGCTTTGCCGCAGCAATGACGGCGATAAAAAAATACTTGCATTCATCTCCTTTGCGTGCTATTATTTTCAGGCATTGTTAACGGGCGGTCCAATGGGATAGCTTCGGAGCACAGGGCTCCGCGGTGAGATCCTAAGAACGTCTATGAAGGAAGGAAGACCTGAAATGGATCTTATCAAAGCAATCACCGAAGAATACGAAAAGAAGGACATTCCCGAATTCTCCGTAGGCGACACCGTCAGAGTGCACGTCAAGATCAAGGAAGGAAACAGGGAAAGGATCCAGATGTTCGAGGGATTCGTTCTCAAGAGGCAGAACGGCGGCATCAGCGAGACCTTCACCGTAAGAAGGATCGCCTCCGGCGTAGGCGTTGAGAAGACCTTCCCGCTTCATTCTCCGCTTGTTGAAAAGATCGACGTGGTCCGCAAGGGCAGCGTCAGAAGAGCCAAGCTGAGCTACATGAGGGAGCGTACCGGCAAGGCCGCCAAGATCAAGAGCGACGAGAAGTAAACACGATAAAAAAAGCCTCTAACAGGGCTTTTTTTATTACCTGCGCCGGGCAAGCGTAAATGATCAAGAGGGGAGTGACAATCACGAAGATCGAATATAGAAAAGCGACCCTGGAAGATGCGGAGCTCCTGATCGATATTTACAATGCGTCTTTTTACTGCGACTACTTAAGATTCGGCGCGTGTCCGGGATACGGAAAATCTAAAATGGCGATGGAGGAGTCGATACGCGAACAATCTAAGCATATCATACTGTATGATGATGTACCGGTCGGCTGCGTTTCCTGCAAAAAAATAGAACAGAGAGTATATGAGATCGGCGCTTTGTGCGTCGTCCCAGAGTATCAGCACAGGGGAATAGGAACTCAGGCGATACGGTTTGTTAAAACGTATTATAAAGATTGGAAGAGGCTCACTTTAGTAACTCCATTAAACAAGAAAGAAAACGTGACTTTTTACACCGAAAAATGCGGGTTCAGCATCGTTTCAGCCGAAAGTGACGAGAATGTTGAACTCTATCGATTTGTTTTAGACAGATAGTTTTCAGTTTATTTATAGGCTGAAATACAGCTCTATTACGCATTCTTCAATGAGCGAAGAGAAGACCAAAGTGAAAAAAAGCTCCGCCAAGAGCTCATACAGCGAATGCCCCGCAAAGAGCAAGGGCGGCGGCTCCGCAAAAACTGCCGCCGGCTCCTCAAAGACCAGATCCGGCGAAAGCTCCATGAACATCAACTGGTTCCCCGGCCACATGAAAAAGACCAGAGTGCTCATCCAGGAGAACCTCAAGGCCGTCGACGTCTGCATAGAGCTGCTCGACGCAAGGATACCGATCTCAAGCAGGAATCCCATGATATCCGAGCTCACTGCCGGCAAGCCGCGCATCATAGTGCTGAACAAATCAGATCTCGCGGACGAAGAGGCAAGCAGGGCGCACAAGGCCAGACTTGAGAGCGATGAGGGCGCGCAGGTCCTGATAATGAACGCGAACAGCGGGCAGGGCGCGCAGCAGCTGGTCAAGCTTCTTGAGAGCATAAGGGACGAAAGAAACGAAGGCAGGGAGCGCAAGCGCCAGCTGAGGGCCATGATCGTTGGCATCCCGAACGTCGGAAAATCCTCTCTCATAAACAGGCTGACCGGGCGCAGGGCCGCCGTCACAGGCAACAAGCCTGGCGTGACCAGAGGCAAGCAGTGGCTCAGCCTCGGCAACGACATGATGCTACTCGACACTCCTGGCATACTCTGGCCTAAATTCGAGGATCAGGACGTTGCCAAGAAGCTCGCCTTCTGTGGCTCCATAAAGGACGAGACCATGGATCTTTCCACGCTAGGCCTGGAGCTGATCAAACTGCTGTCGGAAAGATATCCCGAGCTTCTGTGCGCCAGGTACAAGCTGGAGTGTATAGCCGATACTCCGCTGGGGACCATGGAGGCAATAGCTCTGAAGAGGGGCTTTATCATGTCCGGAGGCCGCATAGACTATGAGCGCACCGCAAGGACCGTGCTCGACGAATTCAGGTCTGCCGTCATAGGACGCATCAGCCTGGAATAGGATCTCTGTTACAAAAATGTTTCAGTTTAAAAATAAGCTTGATATCCGATGGGTATCAGGCTTATTATTTGATTTATATAAATTCTGCCGATAATTTTTTGTTCTACGACACAATCGTTTATCAAATTTGGAGGAATCAAATGAAAGTCAACGGACTTAACAAATGGATCAACGAGTGGTACGAGCAGCACGAGGAGGAGCTCAACGAGTATATGCACGACGTTTGGGCGCATCCCGAGCTCGGACTCTTCACAAAGCACGCGGCCGAGGCAAGCTACGCCTTCGCCACCACCCACGGATTCCCCGACGCCATAATCAGCAGGGCGGGAGAGGGAGTCAAGACCAATACAGAAAACCCCAACGCAGTTATAGCGGAATACGGCAGCGGCAAGCCCGTCATCGGCATCGTCGGCGAGCTCGACGCTCTGCCCGGACTCGGCAACGGCGACGTACCCGGCAAGGCTCCCATCGCGGGTCCCGGACACGGCTGCGGACACAACCTCATCGCCGGCGCCGCAATGGGCGCTGCCTGCGCTCTCAGATATGCCATGGAAAAGGAAGGCATCAAGGGCACTCTGAGGCTCGTCGAAGCCCCGGGCGAAGAAGTAGGCCGCGGCAAGGCTCTGCTCGCCAAGGATGGAGTCTTCAGCGACATGGACCTCGCCATCATGTGGCATCCAGGTCCCAACGAATTCAGCGCCGAACCCCAGCCTGGTCTCTGCATACTTGCCGGTTCCTTCGAGTTCCGCGGTAAGTCGGCCCATGCTGCCGGCGCTCCCTGGGCGGGACGCAGCGCTCTCGACGCCGTACAGCTCATGAACATGGGCTGCGAGTTCCTCAGAGAGCACGTCACCAAGGACTGCCTGCTCCATTACCAGATCACCAACGGCGGCGGAGCCCCCAACATCGTACCCGATTACGCCTCCGTCAAGTACTTCTGCAGAGCGGCCAACAATGAGCACGTAAAGGATCTCTACGAAAGAGTAGTAAAGTGCGGCGAAGGCGCGGCCCACATGACCGACACCGAGTTCGAGCCCAAGCTCATATTCATCATCCCGTACTTCTATCAGAACGAGCCCCTCTACAAGTACCTGCACGACATCTCCATGGAGATCCCCGACGTGGAGTACACTGAAGAGGACTACGAGTTCGCCAGGAAGCTCATAGAGGATTACACCGGCGCGGCTACCGACAAGAGCAACGAAGAGCTGCTCCCGGCCTCCAAGAAGACCTACGAAGGAATGCAGGAGAGATCCACCTGCACCGACGCTGCCGACATGTCCTATTTCTGCCCGACCGCGCATATCCACGGCGGCGGATCCGCCGCGGGAAGCCCCGGACATCACTGGACCATCACCGCCTGCTCCGGCTCCCCGATAGGCCAGAAGGCCGCCGTCAGGGCCGGCAAGGTCCTCGCTGAAGGCGCCTTCGAAGCCTTCGGCAACCAGGCCCTCATCGACGAGTGCTGGGCTTTCCAGAAGACCCTCAACATTCCTTCCTACGACGAAGTCTACAGCATCGAGATCAAGGACGAATAGCGGGAAACCCCGATCAGAGTCCTGGGAAGATCAACTGCCCCGCGTACTCTGACAGTTCTGATGAACATGGTTTAAGACTTACAAAAGTCCGGTCCGTAAAAGGACCGGACTTTTATCATATCTAGGCAAAGCGTACATAAAAAAGCTCTGACTATTATGGATTTTGCGGTCTATGGCTTGACCGCTAAATGCTTAATGATGATCAGAACGATAATGCGTTTTGCTATAGCTAATAATAGTCATAATTGGCGTAATTATTTGCGGAAACATAGCGCCTCTTCTGATACTATAAATAGTGTCAGAAGAGTTTTTTATCGTCAGAAGCAGCTTTGACGAACGATATCTCTGGTATGTCGTTGCAGATCCGGTTTTTCTCTGACAAAAAAAGGTTGATCTGTTTCAAGGAGCATAAAATGAACGAACTTAGCAATGAGAGGATCGAGCAGATCCTGCACGAAGAGACCGCGAAAAAGGAAGAACTTACGACGTTACTGCGCGGTATATACACCAGGTATATGCGCCTGTATGAGAGATATTTTGAGGACATAGACGCTCTGAACAGTGATAAGATAGCCGAGCTCAAGGAATTCCATAAAGAGACCAGAAGCCTGTTTAAGTATTATTACATGGACATTCCTCTGGATATCTGCGCGGAGATCGAGGAGTTTGACGATAAATACACCGCAAAGCTGCTAGGATCCGACTGGCGCAAGATCCTTTTTGGCAGCTACAGGGAGTTCAAGGAATACAGCGGCAGCAAGAACAACAAAAACCTTAAGGCAGAGTTCTCGAAGCAGACTCTGTCGGCCTTCTATGACTCCATGAATTACATCTTCAGAGAGGGTTTCGGAACGGATAGCCAGAAGAGGAAGGATCTGATGGGAGGGATCGCCGAACTGCTGTTCGGGAAACAGCAGTGACGCTTTATGCAAAGAAAGGGGACGTCTGATATGGAAAAACAGCTGACCACCGTAATCTTCGTGCGCCACGCGCAGTCACTGCATCCTTACAGCGACGAAAGGACCAGGCCGCTCACCGAGCAGGGAATAAAAGACCGGCATATCGTGGAAGAGACCCTGAAGGGCAGAAACATCGACGCATTCTTCAGCAGCCCTTACAAGCGAAGCGTTGATACGATAAGGCTCGCCGCGGAGCTCTTCAGGATGGATATAAAGACTGACGAGCGCTTCAGAGAGCGCGACAACGGCGTGAACGAGCCCGGCCTGGTCGAAAAGAGATGGGCAGACTTCGATTTCGCTGAAGAGGGCGGGGAGTCGCTAGGCGCGGTGCAGAGGCGCAATATCGAAGCGCTAAGCGAGATACTCGCCGCGTACGCGGGCAAGACCGTCGTCATCGGCACACACGGAACGGCGCTGAGCACCATAATGAACTATTACGACCCCGGATACGTTCTGGAGAACTACCGCCGCGTGATGTACTGGATGCCCAACATACTTGAGTTCAGCTTTGACGGCGAGCGTCTTATAGAGATAAGAGAGCTTGCGCATATAGACAGGTCTTAGCGTTTTCCCGCGGCGCCGTTATCAGCGGACCGAGCCTTTATCAAATATTCCAAGACTATCTAAAACCTTAACAATATTGACCCTATCACAATGGACCTTGAAGCTATCAGAAAAGAGATGACCTCGGCTTTTCTCGGGGACAGAGAATACGTCAAGGCCGCGAAAGACGGCTACAGCGATTTCAGCTATCCGAAGCTGATCAAATTCATGAAGTTCCACACCGAAAGATACCGCGTTCCGGGATTCGGACATTTCATGACCATGCAGACCCATACGGCGTTCGGTATGGAACTGATGACCGCGTCCTTCATGCCAGGCGAGGGCGTTTCGGTGCCGTACTGCCTCATAGACATAATGACTATGGGCAAAAAGCGCACGGTATTCGTGGAATACTACGACTGCAGGGCGAAAAAGGGCGGCACCAGTCCGAACGGGAACTCAGGCCAAAATGAGCTCGCGGGATCGAATGAGCCCTTCGGCGCAGGCGAATTCCCCGGACTTGATGAGGTCGCGGCTCGCTTCTCCAATTTGCAGGATTACGAAGAAAAGCCCAAATGGTACGTGAGCGAAAGGGCTCCATATTCCCTGATCAAATGCGGGGACGTGGGAAACGAGAAGGAGCTTGAGGATATGATACTGTCCTCCGTCAGAGCTTACTCGGCGGCTGCGGACGAGGCGGGATCCGATCCCGCGAATATCGCAGGGCTGGAAGCTTTCCGCGGCAGGATGATAAACGAAGGAAATCCCTCGTCCTCCGTCCTTGAAAAGGTATTCGGAGCGGAAGGGGCGAAGGACTTCTTCAAAAGCTGCGTAATGCAGCTGTGAAGGGCGGCGGATAGATGATATGACCTACAGCTCCACCGCTCCGAAAATGAGGGCGGCCGCGAGCATTATGAGAGTCAGAGCGAAGGACAAGGGTATGGTCTTTTTCTGATGTTCGCCGAGATCCACTCCGGCCAGGCCAGTGAGCAGGAAGGTGGACGCCGTCAGTGGCGATACGGGGAAGCCCGTAGTCATCTGACCGAGCACCGCGGCTCTGGCTATGGATATGCCCGAGATCCCGAAGCTCTCGGCCGTCGCGGACAGCACGGGAAGGACTCCGTAGTAGAAGGAGTCCGGATCGAAGAGCAGGGAGGAAGGCATAGCGACGACGCCGGTTATCACCGGGAAATAATGACCCAGAGACTGCGGGATCACCGCTACAAGGGCGCCGGCCATGGCTGAGATCATGCCGGTGCCTTTCATTATGCCCGTAAAGGCTCCGGCCGCAAAGAGCACGGAGGCCATCATGAGGGCTTCTTTGGCGTGTGCGTTGACCCTCTGCGTCTGCATTGCGGGATCCGGATAGTTTATTATCATGGCCAGCACGAAAGCTATCATGAAGACCGATGCGGGAGCGAAGCCCGAAAAGAGCAGGGCCGCAATAGCCGCGATTATGAGCAATATGTTGATCCTGAAGCGATCCGGCCTGAGAAGGGCGGCCGTCTCCTCAGTCAAAGGCTCCTCGGTGCAGCTGATCTCAGCGCTGTTCGAACCGAGGCGTTTCTTTTCGGAGCTTCCCAGAAGGAAGGCGAAAAACAGCACGGCCGCGAGTCCGATGAGCACCGGCGCTATAAGCGGCCCGAAGAGTACCATCACGTCAACTCCCATGGCCGCGGCGGCCCTTATGGTCGGGCCTCCCCAGGGCATGATATTCATGACTCCGGCAGCCATCGCCACCACCGTTGCGAGGGTCGTGCGCTTCATCTGAAGGGCGTCATACAGCGGAAGAAGGGCGGGGATGCAGATCAGGAAAGTCACCGCGCCTGACCCGTCGAGATGCACTATCATCGCGAGCACGGCTGTGCCTATCGTTATCTTTACAGGGTCGCAGCCTATGATATTCAGTATCCCGCTGATGATGGGACGGAAGGTGCCCGCGTCTGTCAGCACCCCGAAGAAGAGTATCGAAAAGATGAACATTACGCCCGTGGCGGCGACGGAGCCCATGCCTCCCGAGCCCGTGATATACGAGCTCAGAGCCTTGATGTTGGCGCCGACATTAACTGTTCCCGCGCCGTCTTCAATGAAAAATGACGCTATGACCCCCGTCACTACCGGCACAGCTATGAGCGCCGCGGTAGGGGACATCTTCTTGGACATCACCGCCGCGAGCAGGAGTATGACAGTTGCGAATCCGAGTATCACGAGCATGATCGCACCCTTTTTCCTTTGATCTGCTTAGATCGTAGTATTTATTATAGACAGAGGACCATCCTTGTTTGGATGGTCTCTGTTGATCTTGTGGAAATACGTCTATATTACGCTATTGCGCTATCCCGAGCAGCTCCTTCGCCTGGGCGCGTGCGGCCTCCGTGATCTGGGCTCCGCTGAGAAGCCTGGAGATCTCTTCGACGCGTCCTTCGATGTCAAGCTCGATGATCTCACTCATAGTCCGCTCGTCGTCGCTGCTCTTGACTATCTTGTAGTGATGATCTCCCATGCCGGCGATCTGGGGGAGGTGGGTGATGCACACGACCTGACGCCCCTCGGATATGGCCTTCAGCTTCTCTCCGACTGCTCCGGCAGCCGAGCCGCTGATGCCGGTATCGATCTCGTCGAATATCATAGTGGGTATGCCGTCCGTGTCGCCTATTATGCGCTTTAAGGCGAGCATGATGCGGGAGAGCTCTCCGCCGCTGGCTATCTTGGCGAGAGGCCTCGGAGCTTCTCCGCGGTTGGGGGAGATGAGGAACTCGATGCTGTCCTTGCCCTTGGCCGTAACGGGACCCTCCTCAAAGCTCACGAGAAGGTCGGCCTGCTCGAAACTAAGGTCCTTCAGCTCCTTGGTGACGAGCTCCTGCAGCTTTATGGCCGCGCTCTTTCTCTTCGAGCTCAGCTCGTCGGCGGCCTCGTCGTAGGCCCTGCGCGCGGCCGATATCTCCGCTTCCAGAGCAGCTATGCGCTCATCCGCGTTCTCGATGACCGCGAGCTGTTCTCTGGCCTTATCCGCGTATTCGTACATCGACTCTATGCTTCCGCCGAATTTTCTCTTGAGCCCGTTTATGAGCTCGAGCCTTTCTATGGACTCGTCGAGCTCCTCCTGCGAGTAATTAACGGAGTCTCGCAGATGGCGCAGGCTGCTTCTGAGGTCGTCCACGGAGTAATAAGCCTCCGAGAGGGTGTCCGCGGCCGTTCGTATGTCCTTTGAAAACCTTCCGGCGTCCTCAAGGCGCGAAAGGGCGCTGCCAAGTGCGCTGAGCGCGTCGCCGTCCCCGGAGTAAATGAGCTCGTATGCCGAGGAAAGGTCTTCATAGATCGAAGCGCTGTTTTGCATGAGCTCTATGCGCTCCTCCAGCGAGCTGTCCTCGCCCGGCGCTACCGAAGCGGCTTCTATCTCGCTCAGCTCGTAGGCGTACAGTTCCTTCTGCCTGCGGGCGTCGCTCATGCCGCGTCTGAGCTCCATCAACTCGGATGAGGCCCTCACGTATTCTCCGTAGTGTTTTTCCGTCTCCTCGAGGGCTGCTGCTATGGAGCTTCCCGCGAAGGCGTCCAATACGCCCATGTGCCTGTCCTTGTTCAGCAGGTACTGGTGGTCGTACTGTCCGTGTATATCGGCAAGGCTCCTGCATATCCTGCTCATCTGCGAGAGGGGGACTATGCTCCCGTTTGCCCTGCAGAGGCTCTTTCCGGAGCTTATCTCGCGTTTGAGTATAAGTACCTCATCGGGCTCTATTCCCAGCTCTGAGAGGGCGTCAGTGACCTCTGAAGGCACGTCAGAGAACACGAGGGTGATCTCGGCCTTGTCCTCGCCCGTCCTTATGTAGTCGCTGTCCGCGCGACTGCCGAGGCCCATGCTCACGGCTTCTATGATCACCGATTTTCCGGCGCCCGTCTCACCCGTGAAAATGTTTAGCCCGGGACCCAGATCAACGCTCGCGCTTTTGACCACGGCGAAATTTTTGATGCTTACATGTTCGAGCATGGCGCCACCTATAGGATGATCTCCTTTATCCTTTCCTCGACGGAGAGGGCATGGTCCTTGGACTGGGTTATTATCAGGACGGTATTCTCGCCGGCCAGCGTACCGACTATGTCGTCCAGCTTCATCGAATCTATAGCCTCGCAGGCGGGGCTCGCGCAGCCGCTGAGCGTGTGTATCACTATAAGGTTCTCGGCCTTTCTGGTCTCAACGACGGATTCCCTGAGTATCTTCGTGAACCTGTCGCTCAGCCTGTTCTCCTTCTTGGGCACCGCGTAATAGCTCTTGCCGCCTTTTTCGGAGTTTTTGACGAGGCCCAGCTCGTTTATGTCCCTTGATACTGTAGCCTGCGTGACCTCGAAGCCCTCGCCGCGCAGCCTCTCAGCAAGCTGCTGCTGAGTCTGTATCCTCTCCGCGGCTATGATCTCGAGTATCTTTTCTTTTCTTGCAAAACTCATATGATCACCTTTTTGAACGCAAAAATGCTGAATAAATACAATATCGATTAATATTATACGCCTATTTCTAGATATTTCCACTATTAACGCCTTCTGAGATCAAACTTATTTATGTTTTTTACGGGAGACGGCGCAGAGGAAATGTGCTATCATTACAGCGATGACGAAAGGCGCGGCGCTGCCGCCGAATGCGGGCATATTCGGTGACACGGACGCGCTTTTGTGATAATATAGATTGGATATGTATTTTTAGCGTCGTTTCTTCAGAGGTGAGGCTTTGAGGATACTCGGGATAGACCCCGGCTACGCCATAATGGGCTACGGGATCATAGACAAAGAGGGTTCAAGGATCTCCCTCGCAGGCTACGGTGCCATCACCACGGACAAGGACACTCCCATGCCCGACAGGCTCAAGATAGTCTACAGCGAGCTCATGGATATCATAGCGGAGTATCAGCCCGACGAAGTCAGCATCGAGGAGCTCTACTTCAACACGAACGCTACCACCGCGATACACGTGGGCGAGGCAAGGGGAGTGGCCCTGCTCGCCTGCAGCAACAGCGGGCTTCCGATATTCGAATACACGCCTCTGCAGATAAAGATGACCCTCACAGGCAACGGCAGGGCGGAGAAGAAGCAGATACAGCTGATGGTGCAGCGCCTGCTGGCGCTGGACAGCATACCCAGGCCTGACGACGCGGCCGACGCCGTGGCGGCGGCTATATGCCATTCGCACTGCGGAGAGGCGCAGAAGAGATTTTTCCGAATGAAATGAGGACGATATGATCCATTATCTTAAAGGGATAGTAGCCGGCTCCGAGCCGGGAATGCTGGTACTCGAAGCCTCAGGCATAGGCTATGAGATCTACGTGCCTGACGGCTGCGAGGCTCTGCTGAGCCAGGGCACTGGGGAGATCGTTACGATCTACACCGCTATGATAGTGCGGGAAGACGATGTCAGCCTGTACGGTTTTTCCGACAGGGAGAGCCTCGCTATGTTCAGGCTGCTCATGACTGTATCCGGAGTGGGCGCCAAGGCTGCGATGTCAGTGCTCTCGGCGCTTCCCGTCGGACAGCTCGCCCAGGCCATAGCCTACGAAGACGCGGCCGCCATAACCAAGGCCAACGGCATAGGAAAGAAGACAGCCCAGCGCATAGTGCTGGATCTTAGGGATAAGGTCGACGGCTTCACGGCGCTTTCAGGAGCGCAGACAGCAAGGCCCTCGAAGAAGCAAAACGAGGCAAAGGACCTCGCGGCGTCGGCCCTCATGAACCTTGGACTGACGAGGACCGAGGCGCTGACGGCTCTCGCGGGCATACCCGAGGATGACTTAAGCATAGAGGAATACATAAGAAGGGCCCTGGCGGCCAGATAGGGATCGCAGATGGAAAAAGACAGAAGATTCGTTTCCCCTGTGCTTCAGAGAGACGAAGAGCAGAGCGAGAGATCGATCAGGCCGAGGCATTTCGAGGATTATATAGGCCAGTCGGCCGTGACCTCTCAGCTCAAGATATATATACAGGCGGCGAAGATGAGGGGAGAGCCCCTGGACCACCTTCTCTTCTTCGGCCCTCCGGGACTTGGAAAGACGACGCTCGCGGGCATCATAGCCAACGAGATGGACGTCGAGCTCAAGATAACCTCGGGCCCGGCCATCACAAGGCAGGCCGATCTCGCGGCTATAGTATCCAACCTGCATGAGGGAGACGTGCTCTTCATAGACGAGATCCACAGGCTCAACAGGGCGGTCGAGGAGACTCTTTACTCGGCCATGGAGGATTTCGCCATAGACATGGTCATCGGAAAGGGAACGATGGCCAACACGATCAGATACACCCTGCCAAAGTTCACGCTGATAGGCGCTACGACGAGGTCCGGAAGCCTCTCGGCCCCGCTCAGGGACAGGTTCGGCGTGCTCGCCAAATTCGATCTCTACACGACGGACGAGCTCTCGCAGATCATAACCAGGACCGCGGGCATACTCGACGTCAAGATAGACGAGCCCTCGACGGCGCTGATAGCCTCTAGATCCCGCGGCACCCCGAGGATCGCGAACAGGATACTCAAGAGAGTGCGCGATTTCTCGATGGTCAAGGGCGATGGCAACATAAATACTGATATCGTTAAGGAGACTTTGAGCTCCCTCGGCATAGATGAAGCCGGACTTGAGGAGCTCGACAGGAGGATACTCCGGCTTATAATCACGTCCTTCAGAGGGGGCCCCATCGGCATAGACGCCATCGCGGCCGCGCTCGGCGAGGAGAGGGTCACCATAGAGGATATGTACGAGCCCTACCTGATGCAGCTGGGCTTCCTCAACCGCACGCAGAAGGGCAGGACCGTCACAGACGCGGCCTACGTACATCTCGGCCTTCCCGTTCCGGACAGGGCGCCTGCGGAGCAGGATGAAAAATCGGACGAAAGATCTAAAGAGGAGCAGCTGAAAATATGCTGAAAAAGATATTATCTGTCATACTCGCGCTTTGCATGGTCATACCTTGCTGCGCGCCTGTATATGCCGAGAGCGGAAGCGGGAGGTGGATCAAGGTCGGGCTGTATTACGGCAGCACGGCAAGGCAGTCCTCGACCGTCAAATGCTCGGACGGCTTTTTGTACTGCATAGGGACGCTCGACGGCTACGCTCTGCGCATGGACCTCAGCGGCTACACCCAGCTCGAAGCCGTAGTATCGGGCAGCCACGTCGAGGTATACGATCCCGACGGAACGCTCGTCATCAGCAACATGGACAGCGCGGGCGTGCTCATGAGCGCGGCCTCCGGAGCTGACAACAAGATAATTACGATAGACGGAGACAGGTACAGGGACGGAGTCTCGTATCTTCCGAATTCCAACGGAAAGCTCACCGTCATCAATTACGTGGACCTCGAGCACTATCTCTGGTCAGTCGTAGGCGCGGAGATAGGACCTTCTTACCCAATTGAGGCCATCAAGGCCCAGGCCGTGGCCGCGAGGAGCTACGCCATCGCGAATGCCTCCAGGCACAAGAGCCAGGGCTTCGAGCTCTGCGACAGCACCGACTGCCAGGCCTATAAGGGCCTCAACAAGGAATACAGCTCCACCATAAGGGCCTGCAGGGAGACCGAGGGCCTTGTCATAAGCTACGGCGGCAGGGTAGTGAACGCCTATTATTACGCCTCATCGGGCGGATATACCATGAACTCCGAGGACGTATGGGTGTCCAGCCTGGGATACCTTCGCAGCGTTAAGGATGACTTCTGCTCCGACTACACCTGGAACAGCTCCATCACCATCTCCGATCTTTACAAGAAGCTGAGGAGCAAGTACAGCGGCGCAGGCGAGATCATATCTGTTGAAGCCACTGGCTTTGCCGAGAACGGCGCCGTTACCCAGCTTACCATAGAGACCACTAACGGACCCTATTACATATCAAAGGGCAGCATCACCAGCCTCTTCGGAAGCTCCGTGCTCAAGAGCGTGTTCTTCTCCATGGGCGCCGGGGCTTACCCAGGAGTTGTGACGAGATCTTCTTCCGGCGACGGGCTTTATCTCCTCTCATCGGAAGGCGTGAGCAGCGCGCCATCTGAACTGACTGTGCTCGGAGCAGGCGGGGAGACCGCGGGAGCCTACGCGGATGAGATCTACCTCAGCAACGGATCCTCTACGCTCCTCGGAGATCCCGGAAGCAGCAGCGCATACACCTTCACTCACGAGAAGGTATACGACGAGGACGACGTGATATACTTCTCCGGAGTCGGGAGCGGGCACGGCGTAGGCATGCCTCAGACCAGCATGCGCAACATGGCCAACGCCGGATACAGCTTCAGAGACATACTCAGCTATTATTACACGGGGATCTCCATCACATCGCTATAGATTTAAGAAATGAACGTAAACGATTTTGATTACGAGCTCCCGCAGGAGCTCATAGCCCAGAAGCCATCCGATAAGCGCGACGGCTGCCGCCTCATGGTCATACACAGAGACAGCGGCATGATAGAGCACAGGATGTTTTCCGACATACTCGAATACCTCGAGCCCGGGGACAGCCTCGTCATGAACGATTCCAAGGTCATTCCCGCAAGGCTCTTCGGAACCAGGGAGAAGACCGGCGCCCGCATAGAGTTCCTTCTCTCGAAGCGCGTGGAGGGCGACCGCTGGGAGACCCTCGTCCGCCCCGGAAGAAGGGTCAGGACGGGAGACGTCATAGTCTTCGGCGAGAACGGAGAGCTCAGGGCAAAGGTCCTTTCAAGCTCCGAGGGAGGCACCCGCATAGTGGAGTTCGAATACGAGGGCATATTCATGGAGCTCCTCGAAAAGATAGGCTCCATGCCTCTTCCTCCGTACATCGAACGCAGCGCCGGCGAAGAGGACAGGGACAGGTATCAGACCGTATACGCCAGGGAGGAAGGCTCGGTAGCCGCTCCCACCGCAGGGCTTCACTTCACCGAGGAGCTTTTGGACGCCGCCAGGGCAAAGGGAGTAAAGACGGCCTTCGTCACACTGCACGTCGGCATAGGCACCTTCAGGCCCGTAAAGGTCGAGAGGGTCGAGGACCATCACATGCACTTCGAGGAATACAGCGTCTCGGAGGAGGCCGCGGAGCTCATAAACAGCACCAAGGCGGCCGGCGGGAGGATCATCTGCGTAGGCACTACGAGCTGCCGAACCATAGAGAGCGCCTGTGGCGAGGACGGAAGAGTGAAGGCCGGAAGCTCCAGCACGGGGATATTCATCTATCCCGGCTACAGATACAAGGTGCTGGACTGCCTTATCACAAACTTCCACCTTCCTAAATCGACGCTTATGATGCTCGTATCCGCCCTCTACGATACGGAGAAGATGCTCGATGCGTACCGCATCGCAGTGGAGGAGAGATACCGCTTTTTCTCGTATGGGGACGCGATGATCATACTGTAGGACGCAAGATCTCAAATGGTATTCAGCAGCTTTCACTTTTTGCTTATATTTCTGCCGCTCTTTCTCGCGGCATACTATATCTGCCCTAAGCGCTTTCGAAACGCCTGCATGCTGCTCTTCAGCATGGCCTTCTACGCTTACGGCGCGTGGAAGACTCCGCTGTACATACTGCTGTTCGCAGCTTCTATGCTCGCGAACTACGCCTTCGGACTGCTTACGGAAAGCGCGGAGGGTAAGAAGAAAAAGCTTTTCCTCACTGCGGGGCTCTGCCTCGACCTCGGAATACTTGTATTCTTCAAGTACAGCTGGTTTCTGAGGCTGATGCCCTTCAAGCTGGTGCTGCCCATAGGCATAAGCTTTTACACCTTCCAGAGCATGTCGTATCTCATCGACGTGTACAGGGGGGACGCGAAGGCCGAGAAGGATCCCATAGACCTCTGCGCCTATATAAGCATGTTCCCTCAGTTGATAGCGGGGCCAATAGTTCGCTATACGGAGATATCCGCCCAGCTGAAGGACAGGGAATACACCCTGGAAAGTTTCGTCTCCGGCGTCAGGTTATTCATCCTGGGCCTTGGAGCCAAGGTCGTCCTGGCCAACCAGATAGGAGGCCTGTGGCGCGACGTAAAGACCATAGGAGTGGAATCCGTCACGACGCCCATGGCGTGGCTGGGGCTCATAGCCTACAGCTTCCAGCTCTACTTCGACTTCTGCGGCTACTCGCTGATGGCGATAGGGCTCGGGAGGATGGCTGGCTTCGAGCTTCCGAGGAACTTCGATTCGCCATACGTTTCGGTGAGCATGACGGAGTTCTGGAGGAGATGGCACATCACTCTGGGAGCGTGGTTCAGGGAATACCTGTACATACCGCTCGGAGGCAGCCGCCGCTCCAAGGCGCGCAACACGCTGAACCTTTTCATAGTATGGGTGCTGACCGGCCTATGGCACGGAGCGGGCTGGAACTTCCTGCTGTGGGGAGTATTCCTCTTCCTGTGCATGGCCGCGGAGAGGGCTTTTCTGCTTAAGCGTCTCGAAAAGCACAGGCTCGCCGGACATCTGTACATGACGCTGCTCATCCCGCTCAGCTGGATGATATTCGCGACTGACAGCCTTCCGGAGCTGGCCGCTTACGCTCAGAGGCTGATAGGGGCGGGAGGACTTTCCGTCTACGCTAAGGACTGGTCGGAGGCGCTGGGCACGTACGCAAAGCTGCTGATACCCGCCGCTGTCCTCTGCACGGAATGGCCCGCGAGGCTTTACAGGCGCTATGAGAAGCATCCCGCAGTCTGCGTCCTGCTGGCAGCGCTGCTTGCGGCGTCGGTATACTGCCTCTACGCGGGTATGAACGATCCCTTCCTGTACTTCAGGTTCTGAGGATAAGGGCGGCGGAAAGACGTCCTGCGACGCCATACACTATGATTTAAATGAAATACAGTTCAAACAATATATCTACCAAGACTATGCTCAAAAGATCAAAAACAATACTCGCATACCTGATAATCCTGACTATGCTGCTCTGTTCGTGCGGGGAGGCCTACAAGGACAGCTCCGCGTCTCCTGCAGGAGGTCCATCGGGAGGAAGCCAGAGCGAGCAGTCCGCCAAAGAGAACGGGGACAGCTCTGCCAAGGAGCAGGGCGCACAGGAAGGCTCCGAAGGGCAGAAGGACTCCCAGACGGCGAATTCTTCCGAAGAAGCCGGCACCGAAGGGAGCATAGAAGAGAATTCTGAGCCGGCGGACGACGGCAGGAAGACCACGGGCTTCATAGACGCCCCCGAAGGCTATTTCGAAAACGTTCTCTTCATCGGCGATTCGAGATGCGAAGGGCTGCGAAAGTACGGCGGGATAGAAGGTCCCGACTGGTTCACCGACGTGGGCCTAAGCGTCTTCAACATAAAGGACAAGGCTATAGCCATGGAGGAGGGCGCTGAGCCGGTAGATCTGGAAACGGTCCTTTCATCAAAGAAGTATGACGCCGTATACATAGGATTGGGAATAAACGAGCTCGGATACGATATAAGCGTCATCTCGTCGAGATTTTCCGACCTGATCGAGCTCGTGAGGAGCTCCCAGGAGGACGCCGTCATATTCCTGATGGCTAACATCCACGTCACCGCGGCCCGCTCCGAGAGCGATGAGATCTACAACAACGAGAGGATCGAAGAGCTAAACACGGCGATAAGCATGTTCGCCGATTTCGACACGATATATTACATAGACGTCAACCCGCTGTTCGACGATGGAGGCGCGCTAGATGGGGAAAAGAGCTTCGACGACGTGCACATCTTCGCGAAGCACTATCCCGAATGGAGCGACTTCCTCAGGGCGCACGCTGTGGTATTGAAAGAGAGAGCGCAATGAAGCACGCCGTCAGCTATACGCTTATAAAAGAGGATCCGAGGTCTGAAGCCAGGAGGGGAGTGCTGCACACCCCCCACGGAGACGTACAGACCCCAGTCTTCATGCCCGTAGGCACGCAGGCCACGGTAAAGGCTATGAAGCCGGAGGACGTGGCTTCGCTCGGCTCCGAAGGAGCGCATATACTGCTCTCGAACACCTACCACCTCTATCTGCGCCCCGGCCACGAGCTTATCAAAAAGGCCGGAGGCCTTCATAAGTTCATGAACTGGAACGGCGCGATACTCACCGACAGCGGCGGATTCCAGGTCTTCAGTCTAGGGCATCTGAGGAAGATAGAGGAGGGCGGGGTCTTTTTCCGCTCCTATATCGACGGCTCCGGGCACCACTTCTCGCCGGAGATCAGCATAGACGTGCAGAACGCCCTGGGTTCGGACATAATCATGGCCTTCGACGAATGCGCGCCCTATCCGGCTGACAGGCGTTACGTCAAGGATTCCCTTGAGCTGACTACCCGCTGGCTCGCCAGATGCAAGGAACACCACAAAGACGTCGAACGCCAGTCCCTCTTCGGCATCATGCAGGGCGGGGTCTACAAGGATCTCAGGGCGCAGAGCGCGGAAGAGATAGTCGAGCTCGACCTTCCAGGCTACGCGATAGGCGGCCTTTCAGTGGGAGAGCCTAAGGAGCTCATGTACGAGGTCATGGAAGACTGCGTACCCAGGCTCCCCAAGGATAAGCCGAGATACCTCATGGGCGTCGGAAGCCCGGACTGCCTCTTCGAGGGAGTAGAGAGGGGCATAGACTTGTTCGACTGCGTTCTGCCCACAAGGGAAGCGCGCCACGGCAGGGCGCTGACCTCCCACGGTAAGATAAATATCAAGAACGCGGCGTACGAGGATGATCTCGGGCCGCTGGATCCGGAATGCGACTGCTACGTCTGCAGGAACTACAGCAGGGCTTATCTGAGGCACCTCTTCAAATCGGAGGAGATGCTCTCGTCCATGCTGCTCTCCGAGCACAACCTGCACTTCCTCGTCAGGACGATGGAGAAGATCAGAAAGTCCATAGAGGAGGACAGGTTCCTCGAATACAAAAAGGAATTCTTCGACAAGTACGGAAAGTTCTGATGAAGATAATAGGACTTGAAAAGGATGCGGCAGGGCTTCCTGTCTGTCCCTGCAGCGGCGTCTGCGGAGGCTGCAGCTATCAGGGAGTGCCGTATGAAGATCAGCTGAAGAACAAGGCGGGCGAGGCTATGCGCGCCTTTTCCGACTGCGGGCTAGATCCAGCTCTGATAAGCTCGATAAATGCCGCTCCGGAGCGCTATCACTACCGCAACAGGATGGACTACACCTTCGGCAACGAATACAAGGACGGGCCCACCATACTGGGACTGCACAGGAAAAAGTCCTTCATGTCCGTTACGGACTGCTCGCGGTGCAATATAGTTCACCCGGATTTTAATAAAATATTACTGTCAACTTTATCCTTCTGCTTGAGCAAAGGATATTCACACTACAACAAGAAGACCCACAGCGGCCTGCTCAGGAACCTCATACTGAGAAGAGGCGTCAGGACAGGTGAGCTGCTCGTGAACATCGTAACCTGTTCTGATCCGGGCTTCGACGAAGAGGGCTTCGCAAAGCACATACTGTCGATCCCGCTTGAGGGAAGGGTATGCGGAATACTCAGGACTATAAACGACAATATAGCTGACGCGGTAATCCCCGAGGAGCTTCGGCTGCTCTACGGAAGGGACAGCTACGAAGAGATAGTCCTCGGACTCAGATTCACGGTCAGCGCTTTTTCGTTCTTTCAGACCAACGTCGCCGCGGCCGAGCGGCTCTACTCCGACGCGCTTTCGATGATCCCCGGCATAGAAGGAAAGACGGTATACGACCTTTACTGCGGCACCGGCACCATAAGCCAGGCCATGGCTCTAAAGGCGGGCAAGGTTATAGGTGTCGAGATAGTAGAGGACGCCGTAAGAGCAGCGGAGGAGAACGCTGCCCTCAACAAGCTTGACAACTGCAGCTTCATCGCGGGAGACGTGCTGAACGTGCTGGACGGCATAAGGGAAAAGCCCAACATCATAGTCATGGATCCACCGAGGAGCGGGGTGCATCCCAAGGCCCTGTCAAAGATACTATCGTACGGAGTCCCCGAGATACTCTACATATCCTGCAATCCCAAGACTATGGCGGAGAATCTCAGGGCCGCGAGGCTGTCGGGGTACAGCACGGACGAGGTCTCGCTCTACGACAACTTCCCGTTCACGAAGCACACGGAGGCCCTGTGCCTGCTGAAAAAGACAGGCGCTGCTGACGATGCCCGTGCAGACTCTCAAACAAAAGTAGCGGGATATGCAGATGCGGCGGACAAGAGCGGCGAAGCCGGGGAGGATGAGCATGGGATCTGATCTGCTTTTCGTGCTTGAGATACTGGGAACGGTAGCCTTCGCTTTTTCCGGCGCGATGCTCGCGATAGAAAAAAAGATGGATATATTCGGCGTCGCCATACTCGGCATGACGACGGCGGTGGGAGGCGGGATAATCAGGGATCTGATACTCGGGCTGAATCCTCCGACGGCCTTCGTGAGGCCTGTATACGCGCTCACCGCTATAGCCGTATCGATAATAGTATTCTTCCCCTTCGTAAGGAACGCGGTCAACAGGACGGAGCGCTTCGGGAGGCTGCTCCTGTTCGTTCTGGATACCGTTGGGCTGGGGCTGTTCACCGCAGCAGGCATAGAGACCGCTTTTTCGGCAAACGTAGGCGCCAGCCCCTTCCTGCTCATATTCGTAGGCGTCGTGACCGGCGTTGGGGGAGGGGTCATGCGCGACATCTTCGCCAGAGAGATGCCCGCGATATTCGTCAAGCATTTCTACGCCTGCGCGTCGCTTCTGGGAGCGGCCGCGTACACCGTCACTGTGAGTTTTCTGGGTCACGATCCGGCTATGCTCGTATGCATCTTCACGGTCATAACGCTCAGGATACTCGCGTTCAGATTCAAATGGAACCTTCCGAGGCCCAAATAGATAACGCCGAAATTGGCACAGGAGAAACTCATGATAGACAGAAGATATTCAAAGCTCGCGGTCGATAAGACCATGCAGCTGCTCGCCATAGACAGCCCCTCGGGCTATACCGCGAAAGCGGCCGAATGGGTAGCCGCCGAATTCAGGGCTATGGGCTTCGCCGCAGAGATCACCGGCAAGGGCGGAGTGCTGGCCGATCTGGGCGGCAGAGACTCTAAGGACGCCATACTGCTGGAAGCCCATACCGACACCCTCGGAGGCATGGTCTGCGAGATCAAATCAAACGGAAGGCTCAGGATCACCAACATAGGCGGCCTTCGCGCGGAGAACACCGAGACCGAGAACGTACGCGTCCACACCAGAAGCGGCAAGGTGATCGAGGGCACCTGCAACCTCATAAACGCGTCGACCCACGTCAACAGAAAATATGACGAGACCAAGCGCGACTTCAGCAACGTGGAGATAATACTCGACGAAGACGTGAGAAGCGCGGAAGACGTCAGGGCGCTGGGCATAGAGAACGGAGATATCGTGTGCTTCGAGCCCCGCAGCAGGTTCACTGAGAGCGGATATATAAAGAGCCGCTTCCTGGACGACAAGCTGTCCGTCGGCATACTGCTCGCCCTGGCAAAGTACATGAAGGACAGCTCCATCGAGCCCGAAAGAAGGGTCTACGCGCACGTCACAGTATACGAAGAGGTAGGACACGGAGGATCGGCCTCCGTACCTCAGGGCGTCACCGAGGCTGTGAGCGTGGACATGGGCTGCGTCGGAGAGGGGCTTCTCTGCACTGAGAAGATGTGCTCGATATGCGCAAAGGATTCAGGAGGGCCTTACAGCTACGAGCTCGTCGGCAAGCTCATAGAGGCCGCCAAAAAAGAGGGCGCAGACTACGCCGTCGACGTCTATCCGGCCTACGGCTCGGACGTGGAGACCACCTTAAGGGCGGGTAACGACGTTCGTCACGGCCTCATAGGCTCAGGCGTTTACGCGAGCCACGGCTATGAGAGGAGCCACATAGACGGAGTCCACAGCACTCTGCTGGTGCTCAAGGGCTATCTGGGTGTATAATAGACGCGCTGAAGACGAGAAGCAGCCCTTACGGCGGAAGCTTCCGCATGATATAATTATTTGACAGACATAGAACTTACAGACCCCGACCGTTATTTCCTTCGGGCCAAAAAGCCCTATAAAAGCAAGGAGCTAGAGATGAGCAGATTTGAACTTGGAAACACCGGTATCGTGATGGATAAGAAGATGGGCTTCGGCGCTCTTCCCATCCAAAGGATACCCAAGGAAGACGCCGCGTATCTCCTCAGGAAGGCATACGACAACGGCTTCCGCTATTTTGATACCGCGAGAGCCTACAGCGACAGCGAGGAGAAGCTTGGCTACGCCTTCGACGGCATGAGGGAGAAGGTATATATCGCGACGAAGACCATGGCCACCACCGCCGAGGGCTTTTGGAAGGACCTCGAGATGAGCCTCAAGATGCTCAGGACCGATTATATCGATCTCTATCAGTTCCACAATCCGGCATTCTGTCCCAAGCCGGGCGGAGAGGACGGGCTCTACGACGCCATGCTTGAAGCAAAGGCTCAGGGTAAGGTGAGGCACATAGGAATAACCAACCACAGGCTGGCGGTCGCGCAGGAGGCCATAGATTCCGGTCTCTACGAGACCCTTCAGTTCCCGTTCAGCTACCTCTCCGGAGAGCCTGAGATGAAACTGGTCGAAGGCTGCAGGGAGAAGGGAATGGGCTTCGTAGCCATGAAGTCCCTCGCGGGCGGCCTCATAAACAACGGCTACATCGCCTCTGCCTTCATGTACACCCAGGATATAGTGCTTCCTATCTGGGGCGTCCAGAGAGAAAACGAGCTTGACGAGTTCATCGACTGCTTAAAGAACGGCAGCCCCATGACCGATGAGTTCAAGGCCGTCATCGAGAAGGACAGGGCGGAGCTCTCCGGGACTTTCTGCAGAGGCTGCGGCTACTGCATGCCATGCCCTGTGGATATCAGCATCAGGGACTGCGCAAGGATGTCGCTCATGCTCAGGCGCGCTCCTTCCGCCAGCTGGCTCACCGATAAATGGCAGCAGGAGATGCACAAGATAGAGAACTGCATCCACTGCTACAGCTGCGCCTCAAAGTGCCCGTACGGGCTCGATACGCCCGAGGTGCTCCAGGCCAATTATCAGGACTACTGGAAATTCCTCGAGGCCTTCAAGGCGGGCAAATAATTATAAAAATAAGGCTTGCGCTTCGGAAAACCATTTGTTATAATGGCAGCTGTCTTTGTCAAAAGACCTTTTTTCAGCGTGAAAAATGCCTGAATGATAAATGATCGACCGAATGCTCAGGAGGTTCAAATATGTCTAAGAAGTGCGATATTTGCGGCAAGGGCCAGGTTTCCGGAAACAACGTTTCCCATTCCAACAGACACACCAGAAGGAAGTGGGATGCCAACATCCAGACTGTAAGAGTCGAGGAGAACGGCACCGTTGTTAAGATGAACGTTTGCACCAAGTGCATCAAGTCCGGCAAGGTCACCCGCGCCAACTAACAAAAACCCCGAAGTACAGATCTAAGGGCGCCCATTCGTTAAGCTGATTTAACGAATGGGCTTTTTGTGCTAAAATAATGCCATGATAATAAGACTTACGAACACCCAGGGAGCGGTCAGCTTCAACGGCATCCTCATAGATCAGATCATAGAAAGGGCGATGAAGCCCTGGGAGGGCCGAGTCTGGATCGCTAACTACAAGGGCAGGAGCAGCGACAAGACCGTGCGAAGCGGCAATCTTGAGCCGCTCGAAGAAAAGATCATATCCACCACAGAAAACGGCGTGTTCATCAGGCTGTACCTCATGCTGCGCTTCGGGACCAGCATAAAGGCCTGCACCGAGAGCATCATAAGCTCCGTCGCGAAGGACATAACGGAATGCCTCGACCTTCCCATAGAGGATATAGAACTGGTCGTGACCGGCCTTATATCCGAAAAGCCCGCGAAGAGGGACATAGTCGTAAGCTACAGCATGCTGACCGAGGCGGAGGATGCTCCGCTGTGGTGAAGAAGAACGAGATCATAAGCGCTTCCTCGCCTCTAAGCTCGCTCAAGGGAGTCGGCCCCAAAAAAGCCGAAGCCCTCTCGAGACTCGGACTGGAGAGGGTGTCTCAGATCCTCTCGCATTTTCCGAGGAGCTATGAGGACATGCGCTCATTAAAAAGCATCTCCGAGCTTGCGGACGGCGAGAAGGCCCTGGTCAGGGCCAGGGTGCTGCTCGTGACCCAAGGAAGGGGCTTCGGAAGGAACAGGACCTTAAGGCTCCTTACAGAGGACATGAGCGGCCGCATGGAGGTGCTCTTTTTCAAGGCGGGCTATATGTCCCGCGCCTTCAGGCAGGGAGAGGAATACAGCTTTTTCGGGAAGGTGAAGAACGAGAACGGGAGGATACTTATGTTCCATCCCTCTTTTTCTCCCGCTGCCGAAGGGGAGGAGGGCATACTTCCCGTATACCCGCTGAGCAGGGGTCTGAGCCAGAAGGACATGAGAAAGCTCGTGAGAGAGGTCTTGTCCTTCCCGGACGTCATAGAAGAACAGCTCCCGGCCGAAATCATCGCGAAGGAGAAACTCTGCGGCAGGGAGTACGCAATACGCAATATACATTTCCCTGAAGACGAGGATAAATATCACGAGGCGAGATACAGGCTCGTATTCGAGGAGCTCTTCGATCTGAGGGCAGCGCTCATGCTCTCGGCAGACCGCTTCGGCGCCGGAAGGAAGGGCAGAAGCGTGAGCTCCGGAGGGGCGGAGCGTTTCATAGAGACTCTCAGCTTTGAGCTCACGGGGGCGCAGAAAAGGGCGATATCTGAGATACTGTCCGACATGAAGTCGGATACGGCCATGAACAGGCTGGTCCAGGGAGACGTCGGATCGGGCAAGACGGCCGTCGCGGAGGCTGCCATCTCAGAGGCCGTAGGAGCCGGTCTCCAGGCCGCTTTCATGGCGCCGACAGAAATACTCGCCTCCCAGCATTTCGAGAGCCTGAGCCGCGATCTGGAGCCTCTGGGCATGCGCACGGCGCTGATCACGGGATCCATGAACGCCTCCGAAAGGCAGGCCGCGCTCAAAGGCCTTTCCGACGGGAGCATAAACGTCGCCGTTGGCACCCACGCCCTCATCTCCGAGTCCGTGCGCTTCAAAGACCTTGCCCTCGTCATCACGGACGAGCAGCACAGGTTCGGCGTCAACCAGAGAAAAAAGCTCAGCGAAAAGAGCGACAATCCCGACGTACTCGTCATGACGGCCACTCCTATCCCGAGGACGCTGGCCGTGGTGCTCTACGGGGACCTCGACGTATCGGTCATAGACGAGCTGCCGGCAGGAAGAAAGCCGGTAAAGACCCTGAGCTTCGGCGAAGGCGAACGAGGCGATGCTTACAAGATACTGCTGTCAGAAGTCGGAGAAGGGCGGCAGGGATATATAGTGGCTCCGTTCATAGAGGACTCCGAGTCCGTGAACGGGCGCTCCGCGGAAGAGCTCTATCAGAGCTTCACGGACGAGCATCCCGATATCAGCTGCGCTCTGCTGCACGGCGGGATGAAGCAGGGCGAAAAGGACGCGGTCATGAGAGATTACGCGGAGGGAAAGACCTCCGTCCTGATATCTACCGTGGTCATAGAGGTCGGCATAAACGTCCCCAACGCCAGCGTCATGATAATAGAGAATTCCGAGAGGTTCGGCCTCGCCCAGATGCATCAGCTCAGAGGGCGCGTCGGACGCGGCGCGGCGCAGTCCTGGTGCCTGCTCATCATAGGCGAGGAGAGCGAGATAGCGAAGAGCAGGGCGGAGATACTCTGCTCGACCGGCGACGGCTTCGTCATAGCCGAGAGCGACCTCGAGCTGCGCGGGCCGGGAGAGTTCTTCGGCTTCAGGCAGCACGGACTTCCTCAGCTCACTCTCGCGGACCCGGTGAGGCACGCGGGCCTCGCCTCGAAGGCCGGAAAGGCCGCAGAGGAGCTGATAAAGAAGGACCCGAGCCTTTCCGCGCCCGAGAACGCCGGCCTGAGATCCAGGTTGGATGAAATATTCGTGAATATAGACGGTATCACTATTTAGACTGACCAAGCTGTGATATACTCTGCGTTATGGATGAAAGAAAACTTAGCTTAGAAGCTTTTTCCGAGGCGCTCGCTTCAGCAAGCCCAACTCCAGGAGGAGGGGGCGCTGGCGCATACGCGGCCTCACTCGGCGCGGCGCTCTGCGTCATGGCGGGGCATTTTACCGTCAACAAAAAGAAGTTCGCTGAAAAGGTCCCCGAGATAGAAGCTATAATGGCCGAAGCGAGCGACATCAGCTCCAGGCTCACGCTTCTCGTGGAGAAGGACGCCGAGGCCTTCGAGCCTCTTTCCAAAGCGTATTCCATCCCCAAAGACGACCCCTCGCGGGACGAGGTGATGGAGAGCTGCCTTCGCGGAGCCGCCGAGGTGCCCATGGAGGTGCTCAGGCTCAGCGCCAGGACCATAGAGCTGCACGAGGCCCTTCTGGACGGAAAGGTCTCGCCCATCATAGTCTCCGACGTAGCTTCAGGCGCCGTTCTCGCGTGGAGCGCGATGTACGCCTCCGCCCTCAACGTCCGCGTGAACACCTCGTCCATGAAGGACAGGGAATACGCGAAGGCGCTGGACAGCGAGGCAGAAAAGCTCGTAGACGCGCACTGGCGCACAGCCGAAAAGATATACAAGGAAGTTTACGGGAGGTTCGTCTGATGCTCCAGCTTCTAAAAGGCGCGCCGGCTGCTGCCGGCGTCAATAAAAAAACGGAGGCTCTGGTATCCGCGCTGAAAGAAGAAGGCGTTGCTCCTTCTCTCGCCATAGTCAGGGCGGGAGAGGACGAGGGCACCCTTAGCTACGAGAACGCCGCGATAAAGCGCTGCGCCAAGCTGGGGATAGAATGCGCGGTCTTCGCCTTCTGCGAAAAGGACAGCGACGATGAGCTGCAGCGCAGCCTCAGGATACTCGCCTCCGACCCCTCCGTTCACGGGATACTCCTCATGAGGCCCCTTCCTAAGGGCTTCGACGAAGCCGCGGCGAGAGAACTCATACCACCCGAAAAGGACGTGGACGGCTGCACAGAAGGCTCGCTCGCGGGGCTGTTCACAGGAAGCGGCAGGGGTTTCGCTCCCTGCACGGCTCAGGCAGTCATGGAGATCCTCGATCACTACGGGATAGATCCTGCCTCAAAGGACGCCGTCGTCATCGGCAGGAGCCTCGTGATCGGAAAGCCGGCCGCCATGCTGCTGCTGGCTAGAAACGCCAGCGTGACCATATGCCACAGCAGGAGCTCTGATATCGCCGGCAAATGCAAAAATGCCGATATAATAATCGCAGCTTCGGGTCAGCCCGAGAGCGTTGGAACTGAACATCTCAGGGACGGCCAGTGCGTCATAGACGTCGGCGTATCCTGGTCCGAGAAGAAGCAGAGGCTCTGCGGCGACGTGTGTTTCGAGGATGCCGAGGGCTTTGATCTCAGCATCACACCGGTACCGGGAGGCGTCGGATCCGTGACCACTTCGATACTCGCGCTGCACACGGCGGAGGCCGCGGCAAGGGCCGCCGGTCTCGAGCTCGGCTGATGCGCGTTATCGTTTATAAACGACAGAGATAGATGAGAGTAATAGCAGGTGAACTTAAGGGGAGAAGGCTCAGATCTCCCGAGGGAAGCGATATAAGGCCCACGACCGACAAGGTCAAGGAGGCTGTGTTCAGCATGCTCATTCCCTACATGGACGGGAGCTTCACGGCGCTCGACCTATTCGCGGGAAGCGGAGGCCTCGGCATAGAGGCCATAAGCAGAGGAGCGGCTACGGTATTCTTTTCCGACTCCTCGAGGGATTCCATAAGGCTCGTGAAGGAGAACCTCGAGCACTGCGGAGTTCTGGACAGGGCCGTGCTCCTTCAGGGAGATTTCAAATCAAACATCAAAAGGCTGACTCAGAAGATAGACGTGGCCTTCCTGGATCCCCCCTACGCGGACGGATTCATACTTCCGGCCCTGGAGGCCCTCGACAAAAAGGACGCCGTACAAACGGGGGGAGCAGTGGTCTGCGAGCATTCGGCCAGAGAGGTACTGCCGGAGGAGATCTACGGCTTCAAGGCGGTCAAGCAGAGGAGATACGGCTCCATAGCCGTCACGATATACGAAAGGGAGGGCGATGATGCATAAGGGACTTGTGAGCGGAAGCTTCGATCCTATAACCGTGGGACACGTCGAGATGATAGAAAGAGCCGCCAAGCTCTGCGACCATTTGGACGTAGGCGTGTTCGTGAACGCCGACAAGACGTGCATGTTCACCCTCGAGCAGCGCATAGAGATGATAAAGGCCGCCATAGCTCATCTGGACAACGTCGGCATAGTCCACTGCGAGGGGCATCTCGCGAGCTTCGTGCTAGAGAACGGCTACGACGTCATGTTCAGAGGCCTCAGGAACGCCACCGACTTCGGCTATGAAATAGGGCTGGCGCAAATCTACGCAAAGTTTTATAATGGGAAGGCGGAGACCGTATATCTCATGACGGACCCCAATCTTTCATATATCAGCTCAAGTGTAGTCCGTGTAAACTTCGAGCTCGGGGCAGACGTAACAGGCTGGGTCCCCGACAAGGTATACGAACTCATGAAGGAATACAAAAGCAGGAGGATGCAATGAACGTACTAGAATTACTTGACGAGCTCGATGAGATCGTGGAGACCGCGGCTCAGGTACCCGTCGTAAAGAAGATCATGCTCGACCCCAACGAGATCACAGAGATCGTCGAGGAGATCAGACGCGAGCTGCCCGAAGAGATACAGCAGGCTCAGTATATCAGAAACGAACGCAACCGCATCCTCGACGAGGCCAAGGCCGAGTATGAGAAGATAATCAAGGAGGGCGAGGAGAAGGCCGAGAGGCTCACCGAGGCCGACGAGATCACCGTAAGGGCCAAGAACAAGGCCGACGAAATCCTCAAGACCGCGTCCGAGAACTCCAAGCTCATGAAGATGAGCATACTCGATTACACCGACAATATGCTCTTCAATCTCCAGGAGAAGGTCGACCAGCTCTACGCGGGCTATTTCACCGACATGTTCGACGATCTGCAGCAGAGCTTCGAGAAGATCAACGCCAATATCTCCAATTCCAGAGCGGAGGTAAAGGAGCAGATCTACAAGTCCCAGATGGAGGACAAGCAGGAGTGATGTCCTGATGAAGATCTGCGGGATCATCTCGGAATTCGATCCGTTCCACAACGGTCACAGCTATCTTATCGACAGCGTTCGCGCCAAGAAAGGCGCGGATGCTGTCGTTTGCGTAATGAGCGGCGACTTCACCCAGCGAGGAGCCCCTGCGATCGCTGACAAATTCACAAGGGCAGAGGCGGCGGTGCGCGGAGGAGCTGACCTGGTGCTCGAGCTGCCTTTTTGTTATGCGGTGAACGGCGCGGGGGAATTCGCCAAAGGCGGTATACGCATCCTGAAGGGCCTTGGCTGCATAGACGCGCTGGCCTTCGGAAGCGAGAGCGGAGACGCGCAGGCTCTGATGAGCGCCGCAAGACTCCTTGCCGAGGAATCTGCCTCCTTCAGCGAGGAACTGAAGAAAGGGCTGTCAAGGGGACTTCCTTATCCGGAGAGTTACGCCCTCGCGGCGCAGGCCTTCGGTATAGGACTGTACGGCGGATCGAGCCCAAACGACGTGCTCGCCTGCGAATACCTCAAACAGTGCGTGCTGCAGGGCTTTGAACCTGAGGTCCTCTGCGTCAGACGCGAAGGAGCCGCGCACGGAAGTGGGGACGCGGAGAGAGCATCCGCTTGCAGGGGCAAGGACGTGACTATCTCATGCGGCGGATCCAAGGGCAGCAACTCAGAAATCGTCAAAGGGCGCAGCATAGTCTCAGCGAGCGCTATCAGGAAAACGATCTCTGAAGCTGAAGGCCCGGATGAGGCTCTCAGGGCCATAGCGTCCTTTATCCCGGAAGAATCTCTTGACGCTCTGCAGAAAGGTAAGCTCTGGGACAGCGCCTGCGGCGACAGGCTGTTCTCGCTCCTAAGGCACGAGCTCATGAGAAGGAGCTCTGCCGAGCTCGCGAATATACTTGAAGCGGGAGAGGGGATAGAGAGCAGGCTCAAGAAGTCTCTTCAGAGCGCCAACGATACGGACAGCCTGATCCTCGGGACGAAGACGAAGAGGTATACCTACGTGCGCATCTCCAGGATGCTCATGCAGCTGCTGGCCGGCATGACCAAGGATAGATACGCCGTCATAGATGGCGAGAAGACGGCTTACGCAAGGGTGCTCGCATTCAGTGATACCGGAGCCGCTGTGCTGAGGACCGCGTCGGACAGCGCCGACATCCCCATATACACCAATCTGAACAAGAAGCGCCCCGAAAGGGAGAGCGAGAAGCTCTCGCTGGATACCGACGTGCTCGCATCCGATATCTATTCGAATCTTACAGGAAAGAAGATCTACGACGGCTCCGATCTCACTTGCAATCCCATCATCGTGCGGATATAATATTCGGGTAAAAATTAAGGAAAATCTTTTCAAATAGTTTAAAAGGAGAGTCAAATGAAAGTACTCGTTATAAACTGCGGAAGCTCTTCGCTGAAGTACCAGGTGCTCGACATGCCTTCCGAGAAGCTCATCTGCAAGGGGCTCGTCGAGAAGATAGGCATCCCCGGATCCATGCTGACCCATACCAAGATCGGCCTTGACGAGAAGTTCGTGCTTCAGTCCGAGATGCCCGACCACACCACAGCCATAGGCCACGTTCTCGACGCTCTGCTCGACCCCGAGCACGGCGTAGCGAAGAGCCTCGACGAGATAGGAGCGGTAGGTCACAGGATCCTGCACGGCGGGGACAAGTTCACCGCCAGCTGCCTCGTGGACGAGAAGTGCAAGGACGCCATCAGGGCCTGCATACCCCTCGGTCCTCTTCACAATCCCGCAAACCTCATGGGCATCGAAGCCTGCGAGAAGCTCATGCCGGGCAAGCCCCAGGTAGCGGTATTCGATACCGCCTTCCACCAGACCATGCCTCCCGAAGCCTACATGTACGCTCTTCCGTATGAGTACTACAAGAAGTATGCGGTCAGAAAGTACGGCTTCCACGGAACCTCACACAGATACGTCTCCCAGAAGGCCGCCGAGATGCTCGGAAAGGACCTCAAGGATATCAAGCTGATCTCCTGCCACCTCGGAAACGGAGCCTCGATCTGCGCCATCAAGGACGGAAAGTGCTACGACACCTCCATGGGCCTCACCCCGCTCGAAGGACTCATCATGGGCACCAGGTGCGGAGACATCGACCCCGCCGCCATCCCGTTCATCGCCGAAAAGGAAGGCATGAACTTCAAGGACGTCGACACCATGATGAACAAGAAGTCCGGAATGCTCGGCATCTCAGGAGTCTCTTCCGACTTCAGAGACGTTGAGACCGCAGCGGACGAGGGCAACGAGAGAGCGAAGCTCGCGCTCGACATGTTCGTTCACAGAGTAAAGAGCTACATCGGCTCCTATGCCGCGGAGATGGACGGCGTCGACGCTATCATCTTCACCGCGGGACTCGGCGAGAACGGCAAGACCACCAGAGCCGCGATCTGCAAGGACATGGACTTCTTCGGCATCGAGCTCGATCCCGAGAAGAACGACGTCAGGGGCAAGCAGTGCTTCCTGAATACCGACGCCTCCAGGGTGAAGATCCTCCTGATCCCCACCAACGAGGAGCTCATGATAGCCAAGGATACCTACGAGATCGTTACAAAATAACCCTTGACAAGCTCCATACTCAAATCTATACTGAAATGGTTATTTTACTAAGAAGGAGGTCTCGAAATGGCAACACCTAAGAGAAGAACATCCTCGGCTAAGACAAAGAGCAGAAAAGCTGCTAATATGAAGAAGACCATGCCGGCGCTCTCCGTTTGCCCGCAGTGCCATGAGCCCAAGCTCCCCCACAGAGTTTGCCCGAACTGCGGATACTATGACGGAAAAGACGTCGTTGAGGCATAGGCTTATCTATAGAACTAATCTTTAGCTAAAGGAAACAGAAGACGGCCCGTGCGCAAGGGCCGTCTTTTAAGGTAAAACAGAGGAAGGGAGAACACACCGATGGGTAGGCATGGCACTATCGCAGGAAGAAAGTCCGCTCAGGACTCTAAGAGAGCGGCATTATTCACAAAGTACGCAAGGCTCGTGACCGTAGCGGCCAAGAGCGGCGGAGATCCGGATTACAACCCGGGACTCAGGACCGCCATCGACAAGGCCAAGGCCATCGGTATGCCTAACGACAATATCACCAGGGCCATCAAGAAGGGCACCGGAGAGCTCGCGGGCGAGAGCTACGAGGAAGGCGTCTTCGAGGGATACGGCGCAGGCGGCGTCGCCGTCGTAGTCGAAGTCCTCACAGACAACAAGAACAGGACCTCCGCCAGCGTTAAGCACGCGTTCGACAAGTTCGGCGGAAACCTCGGCACCCCGGGCTGTGTATCCTATATGTTCGAGAAGAAGGGCGTCTTTATCTTCGACAAGGAGAGGGATATCGACGAGGATGAGCTCATGGAAGCCATGCTCGAAGCAGGCGCCGACGACATGATATCCGAAGAGGACGTCTTCACCGTGTACTGCGATCCCGCGATCTTCAACGATGTGAACGACGCGCTCAAGGCAGCAGGCTTCGAACCGGACAATGCCGACATCGAGAGGGTAGCCTCCATGGAGACCGCTCCGACAGATCCGTCGCAGATCACCAATCTCAGAAAGATGATCGAAGCTCTCGAGGATGACGACGACGTACAGAAAGTAGAGACCAACTGCTCTATCGACCTCTACGAAGCATAAAACAGCATGAACGGCCCCGCGCACAGCGCGGGGTCTTTTTATTGACCAGTAACTGCGCGGCCTTTTGTTATCCACAGCCCAGCGAACGCTGCGCTCAGCCTGATCAGGTGGTCTTTCTATATCCATATGCGCAGGGCTGAAGGAAATTATCAGCATTTTCTAATACGCGCGCACTATCATTGAGCCGTTCTTTCTGCTAAAATATAATCATCCTGGGGTGTGCGTTAAGATCATAATTCAACCTACATCACACTAAGCAGATGCTACGTCCGTGCACGACTTATGTCAGGCCTCATCTTATCAGTGGAAGACAGAATCTGCAGGCTGGCATCACACCTATTATTACGATAGGTGTGAATTATCATCTGACGGCACTTTGGGATGTTTTTTTGTAGGGTAAAAGCATGTACGATAAAAAAGACAACATAGTCATAATCGACGGAAACAGCCTTGTGAACAGGGCATACTTCGCCATCCAAAGGCCGATGATAACCTCTGACGGATTCTACACTCAGGGCATATACGGCTTTCTGAGCATGCTGCAGAAGATACAGGCAGACTTAAAGCCCACTCACATGCTCGTCGCGTTCGACCGCAAGGCTCCGACCTTCAGGCATCTTGAGTATGAGGGCTACAAGGCCGGCAGGAAGGGCATGCCCGACGAGCTCGCGATGGAGATGCCCGTGCTCAAGGACGTGCTCCACGCGAACGGCATAAGGACCTACGAGATAGACGGTTTCGAGGCCGACGACATAATGGGCACCGTCGCAAAGCTCGCCGAATCCGAGGGCCTGCGCTGCAATATAGTCACAGGGGACAAGGACGCGCTTCAGCTCGCCTCTGACATGACCTCCGTCATCATCACCAAGAAAGGCATCAGCGAGTTCAAACTCTACGACGAAGAGGCGATGCAGGAGGAGTACGGCTTCTCCAGGTCTCAGTTCATCGACTTCAAGGCCCTCAAGGGAGACAGCTCGGACAATATCCCGGGCGTGCCGGGAGTAGGGGACAAGACGGCCCAGAAGCTCATACTTCAGTTCGGGAGCGTTGAGAACCTGCTCTCTCATACAGGCGAGATAGAAAACGCGAAGCTGCGCGCCAAGATAGAAGACAACGCGCAGATGGCGCTCTTCTCAAAAAGGCTCGCCACGATAGTCACGAGCGTGCCTCTCGATTTCTCGCTGGAGGACACGAGGCTGAAGCCCCGGGACCTGGACGAGCTCACGGACCTTTACAGCCGCCTCGAGTTCAGGACCCACCTTGCGAAGATACTCAAGGAAAAGGAAAGGCAGGAGCAGCAGCTCTCGCTCTTCGGCGCAGCGCCTGAGGAGGGTTCAAAACAGGCAAACGGCCGCGCAGAGGCCAGCGAGGAGGATACCGCTGAGACTGCGGCGCAGGGTTCAAGCAGTGCCCCAGGAGCGTATGAGCAAGGCTCGGACAAAGCTCTCGCCTCGTTCAGGACAGCCGATGACAGGGGCTCAGCCCTGGTGCTGCTGGAAAAGGCCATAGCCTCGGGCGATCTGTACTGCGAGTTCGACGGCAGCGCCGACCATCTAAAGGCGCCCGTGATCGAAGCCTTCAGGTTCATATGCGGGGAGGAGATAGTCGAACTTCGCCTTGGAGCAGAGGTGAACGCCTCCGTTCTTCGCGAGGCCCTTTCCGGCAGAAAGATCAGGCTCGCGGGATCGGATCTTGGCAAGCTTTACTACTGCCTCATTGGAACGGGAACGGATATCAGCGGGCTTGTGACTGCATTCGACTGCGCCCTTGCCCAGTACGTGATAGCTCCTGGCAGCAGGGCTCCAGAGACCTCGCAGCTCATTCTCGAGCATTTCAAGACGGCTCCTAGCGATAAGGACAGGCTGTTCTACGTAAGAGAACTCAGAGCCATACAGGAGGACACCATAGAGCAGCTGGACCTTTCTTACGTGCTCTATGAGATAGAGCTTCCGCTGTGCAAGGTGCTCGCCTCTATGGAGGCCCTCGGCATAAAACTCGACAGCGCAGAGCTGGAGAGCTTCGGCAAGGAGCTGAAAAAGGGCATAGCGGAGCTGGAATCCGAGATATACGAGCTCGCGGGCGAGCGCTTCAACATCAACTCGCCAAAGCAGCTTGGCACTATACTTTTTGAAAAGCTTGCGCTGCCCTGGGCCAAGAAGACCAAGAGCGGCTATTCCACGAACGCGGAAGTGCTCGAAAAACTCGCGCCGGACTACCTAATAGTGGAGAAGGTCCTAGAATACAGGACCCTGAGCAAGCTCAATTCGACCTACGTCGAGGGACTGCTTCCTCTTATCGCAGAGGACGGAAAGGTGCACGCGCATTTCCAGCAGACCGTCACTTCCACCGGAAGGCTGAGCTGCACGGATCCCAACCTTCAGAACATACCCGTGAGGACGGAGCTCGGAAGGCAGCTAAGAAGGGCTTTCACCGCTGACAGCGGCGACTACGTGCTCATAGGCGCGGACTATTCACAGATAGAACTGAGGGTATTAGCCCACATGTCGGGCGACGAGACCCTTATAGAATGCTTCAGAAGCGGCCTCGACATACACCGTGAGACCGCCTCGAAGGTATTCGGCGTTCCATTCGATGAAGTTTCGCCACAGATGCGCTCGAACGCCAAGGCCGTCAACTTCGGAGTTATATACGGCATGAGCGGCTTCGGGCTAGCGACCGAGCTGACGATCACGAGAAAGCAGGCCGAGAAATACATTGCGGATTATTTCACGAGGTTCTCCAGCGTCAAGACCTTCATGAACGGCTGCATAGACAGCTGCAAGAGAAACGGCTATATACGCACTCTCTTCGGAAGGCTGCGCAGGATACCCGAGATCAACAGCAGCATGTACATGCAGAGGCAGCTCGGCGAGCGCCTCGCGATGAATACGCCCATACAGGGCACGGCCGCCGATATAATCAAGCTCGCGATGATAAAGGTACACGAAAGGCTCGAGAGCGAGTGCGAGGATTCTCATCTGATGCTCACGATACACGACGAGCTCATAATACACGCCCTCAGGTCCGAGGCGGACAGGGTGAGGGACATGCTCGTGGAATGCATGGAAGACGCGGCTCAGCTTGCGGTCAAGCTCGAAGTATCGCTTGAGGAGGGAAACAACTGGTATGAGCTCAAATAGTTCCAGGGAAGCTGCGTCCTACGTCAAACCCCTCCTGATAGGCATAACGGGAGGCATAGGCTCCGGAAAGAGCACTCTGTCGGCCCTGCTAAGAAAGAAGGGCTTCAGGGTATTCGACTGCGACGCATATACCAGGCGTATGACCAGAAAGGGCTCGCCCCTGCTTAAGGAGCTCGCGGCACAGTTCGGAGAGAGCGTTATCACAAAGGACGGAAGGCTCAACAGAAAGAGGCTCGCAAGGGCCGCATTCGCGGACCCCGTGTCCACTGAAAAGCTCAACTCCATGATGCACGGCGAGGTGCTGCAGGGGATGAGGGATTTCAGGGAAAAGGAGGGGAATCGCACGAATGCCCCCTCGCTCGTCTTCGCCGAGATCCCGCTTCTGTACGAAGCCGGATGGGAGAGATACGTAGACAGCGTGTGGCTCGTGACCGCGGATGAAGAGATCAGGCGACGCCGCGTCAAGGACAGAGACCCGTCGATAAGCGACGAGGACGTCGAGGCAAGGATGGCCCGCCAGCTTCCCGAGGAATACAAAAAGGAGAGGGCGGAGAGGATATTCGTCAACGACGGAACGGTAGAGGAGCTGGAAGGCGCGCTGGATCTGGCGCTCTCTGAGCTCTTCGCTCAGGGCTGCGGCAAGAGCTTATGACTCAAAGGATGCTTTGAAAAGAGCATCCTTTTATGATATAATTAAGTGTTTGCAAGATTCCCGCTCACCGAGAGGAAAAAATATGGCAGATACCAAAAAGAACAGCAAGACCAAGGCCGCCGGCAAGGCTTCATCGGCCAAGACCGCAGCGGCTAAAAAGACAAAAGAGGAAAAGCAGAGAGAGAAGGCCGAGGAGAAGCTCCTCGCGGAGCAGTATCAGGAGAACCTCCGCAGAAAGAAGCAGATCCGAGACAACATCGCGGCCGTCATCTTTATCGTAATAGGCATATTCTTTATCGTGAGCCTGTATACCAACAGCACCGGCGCTGTGGGCAGCGTAGTCAAGACCGTGCTGAGCGGCCTCTTCGGAAGATTCGTCAGCCCGATCATAGGCGCCTTCTTCGTGCTCTTCGGTATACTCATATTCGCGAAAAAGACGGCCTTCCTGACGTTCAGGACCTGGATAAGCATAGTCCTGCTCTTCGTCAGCGCGTCCTGCATAGTCGCGGCCAGGGACGCCTCCGTGCTCATGAAGCTCGTCGACGTGAGGTTCCGCGATTTCTACACCACAGGGGTCGACGGCGGCGGCTTCATAGGCTGCTCGCTCTCATACCTGCTTCTTAAGGCGGTAGGCAAGACCGGACTCTATCTCATCTGCATAGCGCTGATACTGGTCTCGCTGATGTTCATACTCAATACTCCGATATCCTCCTTCTTCGATAACCTGAAGCTCAAGGCCCAGGCCGCGAAGAAGGCCAGGGAGGAGAGGCTCGCCGCTGAAGCAGAAGGCAGGCAGCTCGAGATCGAGGTCCCGAAGAACGTGCCCATCATCCCCGAGGTCATAGCTCCGGAGGACGATGAGCCGGTATTCGCGAGCTCCTTAAGCGAGATAGAGCCTATAGGCGAGGCGGCCGAAAAGCCCGAAGCCAAGGCTCCCGAGGACGATCTTCCTGTGTTCAGGTTCACAAAGGAGGATATAGGGATCAGATCGAATGCCCCTGTATACGATGAATTCGGAAACGAGATGGGCCTGCAGAACCAGCCCCAGTCTGCCGATTACGGCGATATAAGCGATAATCAGAAAAACATACTGGATATGCTCAAGGACGAGCACCTCTTCGACGAAGCTCCTAGGCAGAGCGGCAGCTTCGGCCTCAACGGGGACTCCCTGATCCAGAGCGGAAGGGGACTGCCCGGAGGAACAGACGAAGAGCCCGCCGAGGCTAGTACCGAAGCTTCGGCCGCTGCGGAGGAAAAGCCATCCTCCGGCGCGGACAGCTCCGGCAGGGGGGACGACAAGCAGGCAGTCGCAGACTTTGCTCCCGCCGCTGCCGCCGCGAAGCCCACCGCCAAGAAGAAGAGCTACAGGTTCCCGCCCATCAATCTCCTCAGAAAGAACAGCTCCGTCGTCGGCGGGGCGAACGGAGATCTGAGCGCCCAGTCCAAGCTGCTTGAGGACACTCTCAAGAGCTTCGGCGTAAGCGCGAAGGTGGTGGACGTCGTAAGGGGCCCGGCCGTGACCAGGTTCGAGGTCCAGCCCGCCACGGGAGTCAAGGTCTCCAGCATAGTGCATCTTCAGGACGACCTGGCGCTGAACCTCAGGGCAAAGAGCCTCAGGATGGAGGCGCCCATACCCGGCAAGGCGGCTGTAGGCGTCGAGATATCAAACGAGGCCATAAACACCGTATACCTCAGGGAGATACTCGAATCCAAGGAGTTCAAGACCAGTAAGTCCAAGATCTCCGTAGGACTCGGAAGGAGCGTAGCGGGCGAGCCCGTGATAGTCAATCTCAAGGACATGCCGCACCTTCTGATAGCGGGTGCGACGGGCTCCGGAAAGTCGGTCTGCATAAACAGCATTATCATCAGCCTCCTTTACAAGGCGGATCCTAGCGAGGTCAAGCTCATACTCATAGACCCGAAGGTGGTAGAGCTCTCCATGTACAACGGGATACCTCATCTGATCACTCCCGTAGTGACAGACCCGGCGAAGGCCTCCGCGGCCCTGTCCTGGGCGGTCAAGGAGATGAACGACCGCTACGACAAGTTCGCCGGCGAGGGCGTAAGAGATCTTCAGTCCTTCAACGAGAGCGTCCTGGCGAACGGCGAGGACGACAGGGTGATGCCCCAGATGGTCATCATCATCGACGAGCTCGCGGACCTCGTCATGGCCGCGAAGAACCAAGTCGAGGATTCCATCTGCAGGATAGCCCAGAAGGCCAGGGCGGCTGGGATGCACCTCATCATAGCGACGCAGAGGCCCTCCGTGGACGTCATTACAGGCGTAATCAAGGCCAACGTCCCCTCAAGGATAGCCTTCTCGGTATCGTCCCAGGTGGACTCCAGGACTATACTCGACATGCAGGGCGCTGAGAAGCTCCTCGGCAAGGGGGACATGCTCTATTACCCGACCGGTATAAGCAAGCCGCTGAGGGTCCAGGGCTGCTATGTCTCCGACGACGAGGTCAAGAGCGTCATAGATTTCGTAAAGAACTCCTCTTCCTCCGACCAGGAGAGCAGATACACCAGCGAGATCAGCGACGCGATGAACAGCACCGGAGCCGCCGCGGCCGAGGCGGATCAGAGCGGCGAGGACGAGCTTTTGACCGACGCCATAGAGACAGTCGTCAGGGCTGAGCAGGCCTCTGTATCCATGCTCCAGAGAAGGTTCAGGATAGGCTACAACAGGGCCGCGAGGCTCATAGATATAATGGAGGAGCGCGGGATAGTCGGCCCCGCCGACGGAGCTCGCCCCCGCAAGGTCAACATGACCATCGCGCAGTTCGAGGAGCTCGCCTCAGGTCAGGACAGGGAAGTCCCGGAGGAGATCTGATGAAGGTATTTATCAGGACCCTGGGCTGCGAAAAGAACACCGTCGATTCCGAATACGCCGCCGGCATACTCACGGCGGCGGGCCACAGCATCTGCGATGACCCCTCCGAGGCCGACGTCATAATGGTCAACACCTGCGGCTTCATAAACGACGCGAAGGCGCAGTCCATAAACACCGTGCTCGAATACGCGGCGGAAAAGAAGCCGGGGCAGAGGCTCTTCATGAGCGGCTGCCTCTCGCAGCGCTATTCGGTCGAGCTGAAAAAGGAGATGCCGGAGGTCGACGCCTTCCTCGGCGTGAACGACTATCCCAGGCTTCCGGAGCTCATCGCGGGAGAGGAGAGCGGACCGCTGATCTCAGCCGCCTCAGCCGAATACGAGGAATACGGCAGGAGGATGCATCTGGGCTCTGACATGCCCTGGACAGCCTCCATCAAGATAGCCGAGGGATGCAACAATATCTGCAGCTACTGCGCGATCCCCTTCATCAGGGGCAGATACAGGAGCAGAAAGCCAGAGGATATACTCAGCGAGGCGAGCGCCCTGGCCGAGAGCGGCGTCAAGGAGTTAGTGGTCATAGCCCAGGACGTGACGTACTACGGCAGGGACTTCGGCAGGAAGGGCATGCTCCCGGAACTCCTCAGAGAACTCTGCCGCGTGGAAGGCATAGAGTGGATCAGGCTCATGTACTGCTACGAGGACGAGATAGACCAGGGCCTCATAGACGTCATCAAGGAAGAGGAAAAGATCTGCAAATATATAGATATCCCCATCCAGCACATAGATTCCCGCATACTCAAGGCGATGAACCGCAAATCGTCGACGGAATCTATTAAAGCTACCATAAATAATTTACGTAAACAAATACCCGGGATCGTCATACGCACCACGCTGATCTCGGGATTCCCGACGGAGACGAGGGAGGAAGCCCAGGAGCTCGAAGATTTCGTGAGAGAGACGCGCTTCGACAGGCTCGGCGTATTCGCCTATTCAAAGGAGGACGGCACAGCCGCCGCGAAGATGAAGGGCCAGATACGAAAGGACGTCAAGGAGCGCAGGAGGGACAGGATAATGCGCCTTCAGCAGGGCATATCCCTCGAGAACAACACGAGATATATAGGCAGAACGCTCAGGGTGCTGGTCGAGGAAGACTTCGGAGACGGGAGCTACTCGGGGCGCAGCGCCATGGACGCTCCTGAGATAGACAACGGAGTGCTCTTCACATCGAAAAAGCCGCTCATACCCGGCAACTTCGCGGACGTCCTTATAGAAGACGCCTTTGATTACGACCTTTCAGGGAGGGCTGTTGAATGAATCTTCCTAACAAGCTGACGATGGCGAGGATCATCGCTGTACCAATTTTCATAGTCCTCTATATGAAGGGCATGTCCTACGCGGCATTCGCGGTATTCATACTCGCGTCGCTGACCGACATGCTGGACGGCAAGATAGCCAGAAAATACAAGCTCATAACCAATTTCGGAAAGATCATGGATCCCCTCGCCGACAAGGTGCTGGTCTACGCGGCCTTCTGCCTTTTCATCGAAAAGGGCGTGATGCCGGGCTGGATGCTCACCGTCATACTCGCGAGGGAATTCATAGTGTCCGGCGTCAGGACGGTCGCCGCGGCCGAAGGAACGGTCATAGCGGCCGCCATGAGCGGAAAGATCAAGACCGTGCTGCAGATGATAGCCGTGCCTCTGCTGATACTCGATACGCCGGGCATCATACATACGCTCGCGGTGATATTCCTCTGGGCCTCGCTGATAATGACCATAGTCTCCGGCGCGGAGTACGTGATCGGGAACAGGCACATGTTCGCGGACAGGTGATCCTATGAAGTGCACTATACTCACCGTGGGGACGGAGATCCTCTTCGGATCCATAACCAATACCAATTCCGTATACCTTTCCAGGCGGCTCAACGAGCTGGGGATAGATGTCATGTACCACATGAGCTGCGGGGACAATCCCGTGAGGCTCAAGGAGATGCTCGCCTACGCCTACGAAGACTGCGACATGGTCATCACTACCGGGGGCCTGGGTCCGACCGAGGACGACCTCACGAAGGAGAACATCGCGGGCTTCTTCGGGGAGAAGAACGTCTGCTTCGAGGAGCAGCTCGCCGTGCTGAAGAAGCATTTCCCGGACTACATGCCTCCGAACAACATCAAGCAGGCATACTTCCCCGAGCACGCCGTGATACTTAAAAACCCCAACGGAACCGCGCCGGGATTCTTCCTTGAAAAGGGCGGACGCTTTATCGCGTCCCTGCCGGGACCTCCCTCGGAGATGACGCCCATGTTCGAGAACGAGCTGAGGCCCATACTCGCCTCCATGCAGGACTCAGTGCTGTATTTCAGGAATATCAAGACCATGGGGATAGGGGAGTCGCAGCTCGAGATGGAGCTTTTAGACCTGATCGACGCCCAGACAGATCCTACTCTCGCAACCTACGCTTCGAGCTTCGAGACCACGCTCAGGATAGCCTCCAAGAGGAGCACTCTTGAGGAGGCTCAGGCTGCCGTGGACGAGATGCTCGCAAAGGTCAGGGAGCGCGTAGGGCAGTACATCTACAGCGAGGACGGAGAGGATATCAAAAAGGTCGTCTTCGATATGCTCATGGAAAAGGGGCTTACGCTCTCTTCCTGCGAGAGCTGCACAGGAGGAGCCTTCGCCAAGGCCTTCACTGACTTTCCCGGCAGCTCGGCCATATTCGACCGCAGCTTGGTCACATACTCCTGGGACGCCAAGATGCAGGAGCTCGGCGTGAGGAAGGAGACCCTGGAAGAGTACGGAGCCGAGAGCGCCGAAGTCGCAGAGGAGATGGTCGCAGGGCTCAGAGCCGTCAGTGGCAGCGATATATGCATTAGCGTCACGGGCTTCGCAGGGCCCACGGGAGGAACGCAGGACAGACCGGTCGGGACCTTCTTCATAGGGCTCGCATACGGAGGAGAACTGAAGAGCTTCCGCTTCGAGACAAGAAGGCCTACCCGCGAAAGGGTGAGGGCCTACGCCGTTACCGAGATGTTCAGGACCATATACAGGGAATTAAAGAATTGACATCATTGTAAATATATGGTATTTTATTTTAAACATTCCGCTTGACCGCGGAGCTTAAACGGGATATCATATATGCGAACATATGTTTTTTACACGGAGGACAGACATGCCCACAGCAAAAGATATCAATTCCCAGAAAAGCGAGAAGGAAAAGGCTCTCGAAGCAGCCTTGATGCAGATAGACAAGAAGTTCGGCAAGGGCTCGGTCATGACCCTGGGCGATGACAACGCCAGGCTCGACATAGACGCGATCTCCACCGGATCCATAAGCCTCGACCTCGCATGCGGCATAGGCGGACTGCCCAAGGGCAGTATAATCGAGATATTCGGTCCCGAATCATCGGGAAAGACCACCCTCGCTCTGCACGTCGTAGCCGAGGCCCAGAAGCAGGGCGGCAAGTGTGCCTTCATAGACGCCGAGCACGCGCTTGATCCTGTATACGCGAGGAACCTGGGCGTAAAGGTCGACGAGCTTCTCGTCGCCCAGCCCGATACAGGAGAGGACGCCCTCGAGATCTGCGAGATGCTCGTAAGGAGCGCCGCCATCTCTGTAGTCGTCATCGATTCCGTAGCGGCCCTAGTACCCAAGTCCGAGATCGAGGGAGACATGGGCGATTCCCACGTGGGCCTTCAGGCCAGGCTCATGTCCCAGGCCTTGAGAAAGCTCACCGGCGTCGCGAACAAGACCGGCACGATGATCATCTTCATCAACCAGCTGAGAGAGAAGATAGGCATCATGTTCGGCAACCCCGAGACCACCACCGGCGGCCGCGCCCTGAAGTTCTACGCTTCGGTCAGGCTCGACGTCAGAAGGGTGGAGTCCATAAAGCAGGGCGACAGCGTGATAGGCAACAGGACCAAGGTCAAGGTCGTAAAGAACAAGGTCGCGCCTCCGTTCAAGCTGACCGAGTTCGACATAATGTACGGCAAGGGCATATCCAGATCCGGCGACATCCTCGACTGCGCCGTGGACGCGGGGCTCATAGAGAAGTCCGGCGCCTGGTACTCCTACAAGGGAGAAAGGATAGGTCAGGGCAGGGAGAACGTCAAGCTCTACCTCGAGGACAGGCCCCAGCTCATGGATCAGCTCGAAGCTGACATCAAGGCCAAGTACATCCCCAAGAGGGAGGAGGGCGCCGCCGATCCCGAGGAGGACATACTCACCGATGAGAACGGTGTCGTGATCGAAAGATAGTATCTCCCAAAAAAGCCCGAAAAGACTGTATATAAACGGAAAATTCGTTTGACATCCCGGAGAGCATTGTGCTATATTATCTCCGTTGCCGCTCTGAGTGGGTCTTTTTAAGTGCGCATGCACACCCCCAAAGGCGAGACCGGATAGAGGAGGTAAAAATAACATGTATGCAATAGTACAGACCGGCGGAAAGCAATACCGCGTCTCCGAAGGAGATGTGATCTGCGTCGAGAAGATCGACGCTGAAGTAGGATCGACCATAGCGCTCAACGAGGTGCTCTACGTAGGAGCGGATACCCTCAAGGTAGGAACTCCCTTCGTGGAAGGCGCCAGCGTAGCGGCAGAGGTACTTGAACAGGGCAAGGCCAAGAAGGTCGTCGTCTACAAGTACAAGGCCAAGAAGGATTCCCAGTCCAAGCAAGGACACCGTCAGCCGTTCACGAAGCTCGAGATCAAGGGCATCTCCCTTGACGCGAAGGCTCCCAAGGCTGAGAAGGCCGAAGCTAAGGCTGAGAGCGCCGCAAAGCCCAACTTCAAGAGCATGAAGAAGGCCGAGCTCATCGAATATGCAGCAGCTAATGGCATCGAGCTCAATTCCAAGAGCACCAATGCCGAGATGATCGCAGCGATCGAAGCTGCCATCAAATAGACCGGAGGTGAACGAATATGGCAAGTAAGAAAGGTGTAGGCAGCTCCAAAAACGGCCGCGAGAGCGAATCGAAACGCCTCGGAGTCAAGAGAGCAGACGGACAGTTCGTTAATGCCGGAACCATCCTGGTTCGCCAGAGAGGCACCAAGATCCATCCGGGCAACAACGTAGGCATCGGCGGAGACGATACTCTCTTCGCCAAGCAGGATGGAATAGTAAAGTTCGAAAGAAAAGACAAGACCCGCAAGCAGGTCAGCGTTTATTCTCAGGAAGCTTGATCCAGACGATCCCCTATGTCCGCATAGGGGATCTGTTTTTTTATACCGGAGAGCATCATGTTCGTAGATAAAGCCCGAATACTAATAAAGTCAGGCAAGGGAGGAAACGGAGCGGTATCCTTCAGGAGAGAGCCCTACGTCCCCCAGGGAGGACCTGACGGAGGGAACGGGGGACGCGGAGGCAGCGTCATATTCGCGGCCGACGGTAACCTCAGGACCCTGATGGACTTCAGATACAAGAGAAAATACGAAGCGGAGAACGGCGAAGACGGGCGCGGAAAGCAGCAGTACGGCAAGGACGGAGAGGATCTCATCATAAAGGTCCCCGTCGGAACCACCGTAAAGGACGCTGACAGCGGCGAGATCATCGCCGATCTTGTCGCGGACAGGGAGAGCGTCGTTGCCGCGAGAGGCGGCCGCGGAGGCAAGGGAAACGTCTTCTACAAGAACTCCGTAAGACAGGCTCCCAACTTCGCCGAGGCGGGAGGGGCAGCCAGAGAGAGGAATATAGAGCTCGAGCTCAAGCTCATAGCCGACGTGGGACTCGTAGGTTATCCGAACGTCGGAAAATCCACATTCCTCTCGGTGTCCACCAGCGCCAATCCCAAGATCGCGGACTACCACTTTACGACTCTCACGCCAAATCTGGGCGTGGTCAACATCTACGACTCGTCCTTCGTGATCGCGGATATACCCGGGCTCATCGAAGGAGCTTCGGACGGTCTGGGCCTCGGGCTTGAATTCCTCAAACACGTCGAGCGCACGAGGGTCCTCATACACATCGTCGACGTGTCCGGAAGCGAGGGAAGGGATCCGATCGAAGATCTCGAAAAGATCAACTCCGAGCTCGGAAGCTACAGCGAAGCGCTGCTTAAAAAACCGCAGATAGTCGTGGCAAACAAGATAGACATGGCGGGAGACGAGCAGATAGAAGCGCTTAGAAAACACGCCGAGGCAAAGGGCTGCCGCTTCTTCGCGATATGCGCCCCTATACACGAAGGCGTCAAGGAAGTGCTCGAAGCCGCCTGGGAGGAGCTTCGGAAGGTCAGCGAGGAAGAAGATTATATCCCGCCCGTATACGCTCCGGACGACGGCGCGGAGGACGAGGATTACAGGGACATCCACGTCGACTACGACGGGGAGTGCTTCGTCGTCACGGGGAAACAGCTCAGGAAGATCTTCGATTCCACCAATTTCAACGACATGGGATCTCTCAGATATCTCTACAAATACCTTGAAGCCCGCGGGGCCATAGACGAAATGCTCGCCATGGGCCTCGAGGAGGGCGACACGATAAAGGTATTCGACTACGAGTTCGAATACATAGAGGAGTAACGACTTCGCGGCTAGCCTGCTTCGGCCGTGGATCAGGGGTTTTCAAACACACAGAAGAATGAGCAGCGTTCAGAAGAAACTCGACCTCGTACTTCCGAGGATAGAGAAGCCCGCCAGATACATAGGCGGAGAGCCCTACAGCGTCATAAGAGAGCCTGCGGAGGACGTCCTCAGGTTCTGCTTCTGCTTCGCCGACAGCTACGAGATCGGCATGTCCTACATGGGCATGCAGATACTCTATAACATATTGAACAAGAGCAGCCACACCTACTGCGAGCGCGCCTTTACCCCCGCCGAGGACATGATAGCCGAGATGGAGAAGGAGGACATACCTCTCTTCACCATCGAGACAAAGACCCCTCTCGCGGAGATGGACATGATAGGCTTCACCCTGCAGTACGAGCTCGGCTATTCCAACATACTGCTGATGCTCAAGCTCGCCGGGGTGCCCGTAAACGCGAAGGACAGAGGAGAGGACGATCCCCTCGTGGTAGCCGGAGGACCATGCGCATTCAATCCGGAGCCTCTGGCCGATTTCTTCGATGCCTTCATGGTGGGAGACGGGGAGAACGATCTCGCGGAGCTCTGCGAGCTCGCTCAAAAGAGAAAGACCGAGGGCTTCAGCAAGGATGAGTTCCTTAGGCGCGCGTCGAAGATCGAAGGAGTGTATATACCCTCGTTCTACGAGCCCGAATACGGCGAAGACGGCAGGCTCCTGCGCTACAAAAAGCTCTGGGACGGCGCCCCGGACAGGGTGCTCAGGGCCTTCATACAGGACCTCGACTACGCCGTTTTTCCCGAGGAGAACATAGTGCCTCTCACCGAGATCGTCCACGACAGATCCGTCGTAGAGATAATGAGGGGCTGCACCAGAGGCTGCCGCTTCTGCCAGGCCGGCATGATATACAGGCCGGTAAGAGAGCGGAGCAAGGAGAAGATATACGAGATAGGAAAGCGCCAGCTCGAGAGCAGCGGAAACAGCGAGCTCTCCGTTCTGTCTCTCTCTACCTCCGATCACAGCGATTTCGAGGCCATGGTCATGAAGCTCATGAACTACTGCGGCACCCGCCGCATCTCGCTCTCGCTGCCGTCGCTCAGGCTCGACAACTTCGCGTTCAAGATCATGGACGAGATGCAGGGCCTTAGAAAGACGGGACTGACCTTCGCCCCCGAAGCCGGGACGCAGAGGCTCAGGGACGTAATAAACAAGAACATCACCGAAGAGGAGATCTTCACCGCGCTCGACAAGGCGATAGAGCTCGGCTGGAACAACGTGAAGCTCTATTTCATGATAGGGCTTCCGACCGAGACGGACGAGGACATCGCGGGCATACCGGACCTCGCCAGGCGCATAATGGATCTCGCCGCCTACAAGAACGGCGGCAGAAGGGGAAGGTTCTCCGTATCCGTCAGCGTCGCGAACTTCATCCCCAAGCCTTTCACGCCCTTCCAGTGGTGCGCGCAGGATACGGAAGAGGAGTTCGAGCGCAAGCACACGCTCTTAAAGAAGCTCTTCAAGGATATAAAAGGCGTCAGCTTCCATTATCACGGGAGTTATTCCAGCCATCTCGAGGCTATATTTGCCAGAGGCGGCAGGGAGCTCTGCGAGACGCTCAGGCTGGCGTCCGACTACGGATGCCGCTTCGACGCATGGACAGAGCAGTTCAACGAGAAAGCCTGGAGAAAGGCCCTCATAGACTCGGGGATAGACCTTTCGTATTTCGCTCTCAACGAGATAGAGCCGGGGGCCTTTCTGCCGTGGAATATCATCGACAGCGGGGTCACCGAGGAATATCTGCTCTCCGAGTACGAAAGAGCGATGGGCGCGAAGACGACCAAGGACTGCCGCTACGGCTGCAACGGCTGCGGCATAAACAGGCACGTCGAGTGCAGATGGGGAGGCATCTATGAATAGATACCTTCTCATGTTCCAAAAGAAGGGCAATATGCGCTTCCTCTCGCACCTCGACCTATACAGGCTCTTCAGGAGGGCCCTGAACAGGGCGGACGTAAGGATAGCCTTCTCGAACGGCTACAATCCGCACGAGAAGGTCAACATAGTTCAGCCGCTTTCGCTTGGCTTCGAAAGTGACGCCGAATTCTTTGAAGTCGACACCATAACTCCATATGACTGCGCTAAGATGATGGAGGATCTGAACAGGCTCCTTCCGGAGGGCGTCAGATTCACGGCCGCGGGAGAGATCGAGTACCGCTCTAAGAATCTCACCGGCAGCATAACTCGATCCGCGTATAAAGCGTTCTATCCTCTCGAGGGAAAGGCTCCGGACGCCGAGGCCTTCCTCTCCCAGGACAGCGTCGTCATACTGCGGCGCGACAAAAAGTCCGGGAAGATGGTCGAAAGGGACGTTAAGCAGCTGATATACCGCTTCGAATGCAGCCCCTGCGAGGGCGGGATAGAGCTGGACATGCTGCTCTCTTCGTCGTCGAACGCCATAGTCAATCCGATGAACCTAACCGAGGCCTTCTTCGTCTGGGCCGGGCTCGATTACCTTAAAGAGGAGATAAGGATAAACAGGACGGCTATGTTCTGCTCTCTGAACGGAAAGGAAGAGAACGTGGCGTCGCTGATCAGGATATGACACGTATGAGCTTCGGAGGCTCAGACATGAAACTTACCGACAAGCTGGAACTCAGTTCCGCTCAGAAAAAAGATCTTTATATATGGCTCGCCACCGTAGCGCTCTCGCTGATAGTCCTGCTCGCGGCAAACGCCGCGGTATGCAGGGATCTCGACATTTTCAGCATGTCCGACGCCTACTGCGTCAAGGCGAGGGTCACGGAGCTCGGGGAGCTCATATCGGACGACTACGATCTCTCCGGGACCGACATCACCTACAGCAACTCCTCGCAGCAGTTCTATGCCGAGATCATAAGAGGCGGCGATCTCAAGGGCCAGACCGTACTCGCGGCCCAGAGCTTCGACAACTACACCAACATGAACGCGGAAGATCCGGTCGAGCCTGGCGACAAGGTCATACTCTACAATTACGGCGACGACAGGGGAGACGTGCAGTGGGTGTTCGGCGGCTACGCGAGGCTCGACGGCATAATAGTCCTGGGCTGCATATTCGTCGTTCTGCTGCTCATATTCGGCCGCGTCAAGGGCCTTAACACGATAGTCTCTCTCACGCTGACCTGCATGGCGGTCTTCATGGTCTTCGTCCCGTCGGTGCTCGCCGGATACAACATCTATCTGATGTCTGCGCTGACCTGCATTTACACCATCGTTATGACGCTCCTCATAACCAACGGCGCGGGAGCCAAATCCTACACGACCATGCTCGGCTGCGGCTTCGGCGTGCTCATGGCCGCCGTACTGTCGCTGATCTTCGATAAGGTCCTCAGGATCACGGGCATGATAGACGAGCATTCGATCTATCTTCAGTACCTCAGCTCGGGGGTCACCATCAACCTCAACGCTCTGATATTCGCAATGATAGTCATAGGCGCGATGGGCGCCGTGATGGACGTCGCCATGGATATATCCTCGTCTCTCTACGAGATACACAGGCACGCGCGCCAGATCAGTTTCAGAGAGCTCTTCTCGTCCGGCATGCGCATCGGAAGGGACATAATGGGAACGATGGCCAATACCCTCGTGCTCGCGTATATAGGCAGCCAGCTCTGCGCCACGCTGCTCTACATAACCTATTCAGCCTCGCTCTACGAGCTCCTCAACAGAGAGACCATAGTCGTGGAGATGATGCAGGCGCTGATAGGCTCCCTGTCTATACTGCTCACGATACCCCTGACCACGCTGGTATGCTGCTTCGCCTACATGGAGAACAAGGGGACGGGCCTGAATCCGGTCAGAGACCCCGGAAAGACGGAGCTCCTTCACGGAGGCAAGGACAGGCTCGTGGTGAGCAAGGAAAAGGCAGCCGCAGACGCCGCGGCGAGAAAGAGCGCCGTATCGGAGGAGAGCGCCCGCAAATCCATAATCCCCGCGAAGGAACCGGTCAACTTCTACAAGAAGAAGGATTGACGCCAAGGATCTACTCTAAGGATCGCGCGCGGGGCGGAGCTCTGAACGCAGGGCAAGCGGCCTGAAAGGGACTTGACTTCCAGTATTTTACAGTGTATAGTTCTATTGGACGCGGGCAAACGTCCATATGAACGAAGACTTCTACAAAAAACTCAAGACCGCCGCGATAGCCGCGTTCGTCGCGCTCACTGCGGCAGGCAATATCCCCGGGAGGGAAGCCGCCCAGGTCACCGTAGAAAGAGACTCTTACACGGAGCATGCCGTCTCTTCAGAGACATCCGCCTCTGGCACTGAGACATCCGCCTCTGGCACTGAGACATCCGCTTCTTTCGCAGAGACTTCCGCGTCTTCCGCTGAAAGCGCGCAGACAGAAGAATCGCCGGAAGGCGAAGCGGAGCCGCCGGAAGACGTCGTACCGGATACGAAAGGCCTCATAGACCTTAACGGCGCTTCCCAGCAGGAGCTCGAGAGCCTGAAGGGCATAGGTCCCGCAAAGGCAAAGGCTATAATCGCATACAGAGAGGCCCACGGCGGATTCATCTGCGCTGAGGAGATCACCGAGGTGAAGGGTATAGGCGCGGGCATATATGAAAAGATAAAGGACAGCATCTATGTTTCCCCAAGATAAGCTTGACAGGATAAACGAACTCGCCGCCATAGCGAAGACGCGGGAGCTCACGGAAGATGAGAGGCTCGAAAGGGCCCAGCTCAGGGAGGAGTTTCTCGAGGACTTCAGGGGCAGGTTCAAAAAGCAGCTCGACGACATCGAGATAGTGGACCCCAAGGATCCAAGGCTCAAAGGACAAGCCATGGCGAAGCTCCCGTTCGATCCGTCGAAGAAGAACTAGCAGCCCGCGGCCGCAAGAGCGGCCGTTTTTCTATACGAAAATGAGGCTTTCCGCCTTTACAAGAAGCCTCAGAATTTGTAGAATAACAAGGTATATCTTTTGCTACGGAGGCATTTATGAAATATTTAGGAGTCAATGAGATAAGAGATATGTTCCTGAGATTCTGGGAGTCGAAGGGCTGCCTCAGGCACGACAGCTACAGCCTCGTGCCGCAGGGAGACAAGAGCCTTCTGCTCATCGCCGCGGGCATGGCGCCTCTTAAGCCTTACTTCGCGGGAACGGAAGAGCCCCCTCGCCGCAGGATGACGACCTGCCAGAAGTGCATCAGGACAAACGATATAGACAACGTGGGACGCACCGCAAGGCACGCGACCTTCTTCGAGATGCTCGGAAACTTCAGCTTCGGCGACTACTTCAAGAGAGAGTCGCTGCTCTGGGGCTGGGAGTTCGTCACCGGAGAGGAATGGCTCGCCATCCCCAAGGACCTGCTCTGGGCCACTATATATGAGGACGACGACGAGGCCTTCCATATCTGGAGGGACGAGATAGGCATGCCCGAAGAGCGCATAGTAAGGCTAGGCAAGGACGACAATTTCTGGGAGATAGGAACTGGCCCCTGCGGCCCCTGCTCCGAGATCTACATCGACAGGGGAGAGCAGTACGGCTGCGGCAAGCCCGACTGCAGACCCGGCTGCGACTGCGACAGGTACATGGAGTTCTGGAACCACGTCTTCACCCAGTTCGACAGACAGGAGGACGGCAGCTACCTCGAGCTCGCGCAGAAGAACATCGATACAGGCATGGGTCTTGAGCGCATAGCCTGCATCATGCAGGGCGTAGACTCCATCTACAACATCGACACCATGCAGGCCATACTCAAAGAGGTCTGCAGGCTCTCCGGAGTCAAGTACATGGACGGCGAGGCTCCTTCGGACGTTTCCATCAGGATCATAACCGACCATATCAGGGCGGTATCCTTCATGATATCCGACGGCATACTGCCGAGCAACGAGGGCCGCGGCTACATACTCAGGAGGCTGCTCAGAAGGGCCGCCAGGCACGGCAGACTGCTGGGCATAAAGGGCGCCTTCCTCAAGGACCTCTGCGAGAAGGTATTCGAGACCTCCGGCGAGGCCTATCCCGAGCTCCTCGAGCGCAGGGACTACATCAAGAAGATAATCTCCATCGAGGAGGATAAATTCGACCAGACCATAGAGGCCGGCACCGAGATACTCGGAGGATACATCGAGGCTGCCAAGGCCGACGGAAGCCTCCGCATAGCCGGAGACAAGGCCTTCAAGCTCTACGACACCTACGGCTTCCCGATCGAGCTCACCGAGGAGATAGCCCTCGAGCAGGGATGCAGCGTCGATACCGAAGGCTTCGAGGCGAACATGAAGGCTCAGAAGGAACAGGCCAGGGCCGCGAGGAAGTCCGAGGACACCGAGGGCTGGCTCGACGAGAGCGCCGTGCTAAAGGACTTCGACGAGACCGAATTCATAGGCTACGACTGCCTCGCCGCCGAAGCTAAGGTCATAGGCATCACAAGGGGCATGAGCAGGCTGGACAGCGCCTCCGAGGGAGACGAGGTCCGCATAGTGCTCGACAGGACCCCGTTCTACGGCGAGGGCGGCGGACAGGTAGGCGATACCGGCGTGCTCTGCTCGGACGGCTTCAGCGCCGCCGTGAGCGACACGACCAAGGTCGGCGGCGTATACGTCCACAAAGCCGTCGTATCCGCCGGCGAGATCAGAGTAGGTGACAGCGTCTCGGCCTGCGTCGACGCGGCCAGAAGGCATGCCATAGAGAGAAACCACACCGCCACGCACCTGCTCCAGAAGGCTCTGAGAGCCGTTTTGGGCGACCATGTGGAGCAGGCCGGCTCATTGGTCAACGAGGACGCTCTGCGCTTCGATTTCACCCATTTCGAGGCTCTGACGGCCGAAGAGAAGGGCAGGATCGAGGATATGGTCAACGCCGAGATACTCAAGTTCACCGACGTCAAGACAGAGATACTCCCGATAGAGGAGGCCAGAAAGCTCGGAGCCATGATGCTCTTCGGAGAAAAGTACGGCGACGAGGTCAGAGTGGTCGAGGTTCCGGGCTTCTCCATGGAGTTCTGCGGCGGCGCGCACGTCTCCAACATAGGACAGATAGGAAGCTTCAGGATAGTCTCTGAATCCGGAGTCGCGGCCGGCGTAAGGAGGATAGAAGCGATCACCGGCGACGCGGTACGCGCCGGTCTCGAAGAGGATGAAGACCTCCTTGCCGAGCTCTTCGCTTCGCTCAAGACAAACAGGAGCTCCGTGCTCAAGAGGGCCGAGGACATGAACGCCGAGATCAGAGCCCTGAGAAAGGAGATCGAAGAGCTCAAGGCTAAGTCCGCCCAGGACAGCCTGGGAGATCTGATCTCCGGCGCCGAGACTATAAACGGCGTAAGGCTCATCACAAAGCGCTTCGAAGGTACATCCATAGACGACCTCAGAAACCTCTCCGACGCCATCAAGAAGGCCGAGAAGAACGTCATCATGGTGTTCGCGTCCGTAAACGGCGAGAAGGCCACCCTGATGGTATCCGTCAGCGACGACCTCGTGGGCGGCGGCTATCACGCGGGCAATATGATCAAGGAGATAGCGAAGGCCGCGGGCGGCGGCGGCGGCGGAAAGGCCGACATGGCTCAGGCCGGAGCGAAGGATATATCCAAACTTCCGGCAGCGTTCGAAGTGGCCAAACAGCTTGTTGCAAAATCCTGACTCCAAGCATATAATTAAATCATCAATAAGGTCAGGAGGCAAAAACATGGAAAGAAAAACTATACTTTTCAATAGTCCGGATAACAGCGAGCAGAAGACGACGGAAGAGATACTCATCCTCGTGCACGATGCTCTCGAAGAGAAGGGCTATGATGCCATTGGCCAGATGGTCGGGTACATCCTCTCAGGAGACCCATCATATATAACGGCGCATAAAAATGCCCGTAATCTTATTCGTCGCATCGAAAGAGACGACCTCGTTGAAGAATTATTAAGGACCTATCTTAAGAAATGAGGTATATGGGTTTAGATATCGGCGATAAAACAGTAGGGGTCGCAGTAAGCGACCCCTTGTTTATATCCGCGAACGGTATCACCACCATCGAGCGCGTGGGCATACGCAAGGACACTGGAAAGATATTGGACCTGGTCAAGGAGTACGAGGTCTCTCTTATCGTGGCCGGGCTTCCGCTGATGCTCGACGGTTCGGACAGCCCTCAGACAGAGAAGGTCAGGGAGTTCGTCCGCATGCTCGAAAACAAGCTCCGCAGCAGCGGTCTCGCGGGCGTCGGGATAGTATTTCAGGACGAGCGCTTCACCACCAAGATAGCCGAGAGCGTACTCATCGAGGCGAATATGCGCCGCGAGAAGCGCAAAGAGATAATCGACAGGCAAGCCGCGGTCATCATACTGCAGTCCTATCTGGACAGCCACAGGAACTGAAAGCTATAATTCGGAGATCTTTGGCCGCGCCCTGGCATCGGATCATTTTCAAAACATACTTAGACACACACTGATATCAAAGGAGCAGCGCTATGTGCGGATTCGTTGGTTTTTACGGAGAACTGACAGATAAACAGAAGGTCGTGGAGGATATGGCCGAGCGCATCAGGCACAGGGGGCCTGACAGCGGCGGCAGCTTCGTGGAAGGGGACGTCGCGCTGGGATTCCGCAGGCTCTCCATCATAGACCTCGAGGGCGGCACCCAGCCCATGCACTCCGTAGACGACAGATACGTGATAACCTTCAACGGAGAGATATACAATTACCGCGAGCTCAAGGCGGGTCTGATCGAAAAGTTCGGATCGAGCTTCGCGACCGACTCCGACACCGAGGTCATAATCGAGACCTACAGGCGCTACGGCGAAGAGACCGCCTCCATGCTGCGCGGCATGTTCGCCTTCGTCATATACGACAGACAGGAAAAGACCCTCTACGGGGCCAGAGACTACTTCGGGATCAAGCCCTTCTACTACTGTTTCCCGCAGGGCAGCTTCCTCTGGGGCTCCGAGATCAAGAGCTTCCTGGGATATCCGAGCTTCACGAAGGAAGTCAATCCCGAGGCGCTGAAGATGTACCTCGTCTTCCAGTATTCTCCCCTTGAGGAGACCATGTTCAAGGGCGTCTACAAGCTCCAGCCCGGCACTTATTTCACCTATAAGGACGGGGATATGAAGCGCGTCAAGTATTTCGATCCCATGTTCGACAGAAAGTCCCAGAGCTTCGAGAACGTCGTCGACCTGATCGACGAGACCGTGCTCTCCTCCGTTGAATATCACCAGATCGCTGACGTAGAGGTCGGGTCCTTCCTCTCCGGAGGCGTGGACTCCAGCTACGTCGCGTCCGTCGTCAAGCCCATGAGGACCTATACCGTAGGCTTCGACCTTCCGGGCTTTGACGAGACGGCCCTAGCGGAGGAGCTCGCCGGGATACTCGGCATGAACCACCGCAAGAAGGAGATAGGCGCCGACGAGTTCTTCGCCGCGCTGCCCTACGTCCAGTATCATTCGGACGAGCCACACGCCAACCTCAGCTCTGTGCCGCTGTATTTCCTCGCGGGACTTGCGGCCGAAGACCTCAAGGTCGTGCTCTCGGGAGAGGGCGCCGACGAGCTCTTCGGAGGCTACGACTGGTACATACAGAGCAACGAATCCATAAAGTACAAGAAGCTTCCGCTCGGACTCAGGAAGTTCCTCGCGGCGACGCTCGGAAACATCCCGCAGGCCCACGTAAAGCGCTTCTTCAAGTCCAACGCCCAGGAGGTCGAGGACTACTACATAGGCCAGGCCTACATCATGGACGACGAAGAGGCCAACGGCTACCTGGTGCCCGAATACAAGTGCGCGATAGACCACCGCGACGTCACGAGGCCTTACTACGAGAAGGTCAAGGGCGAGGACGATCTCACTAAAAAGATGTACCTCGACATGAACCTCTGGCTGCCCGGCGACATACTGCTCAAGGCGGACAAGATGACCATGGCCCATTCCCTCGAGCTCAGGGTGCCTTATCTGGACAGGGGGGTCTGGAACGTGGCGAAGACGCTCGCCTCCAAACAGCAGATGGAGGGCCGCAAGACCAAGATCGCCCTCAGGGCAGCCGCGTTCAGGCACATCCCTGCCGAATGGGCCAACCGCAAGAAGGCCGGCTTCCTCGTTCCTTTCAGGGAATGGATCAAGGAGGAAAAATACCAGGCCATCGTAAAGGATACCTGGCACAGGGACTACGCCGCCAAGTTCTTCAACACGGCCAAGCTCGACGCCCTTTTGGACAGATATCTCACGGAAGGGAAGAGGGAGGACGCCAGGAAGGTCTACACGATCTATTCCTTCCTCCTCTGGTACGACGAGTACTTCGTGAAGCGCTGACGCGGGAAGGGGAGCGGCTCCCTGGAGAAAATAGACAAGATATGAAAGATGGGCTAAAATGTATTTAGCTCATCTTTTTCGTTTTAAGGAGGTAAACCATGAAGGGCCTTAAAATAGCCGTATCTATAATGCTCGCGCTGATCCTGGCGTTGTCTCTCGCCGCCTGCGGGGAGAAGAAGTCTGAGCCTCAGCCGGATCCTCAGCCCGCTCCAGAGCCTGTGCCGGAGACTAGCCTTCACATAGAGCCAGAAGACCTACCGATAATAGATGGGGCGACCGCGATGCTGCCTTATTACCAGGCGATGACCGGAAGGCTGCTCGGTATAAGCGACGAGGAGGCGGCGGGCTACGTACTCTGCAGCAAGACGGATCAGGCGTACTACAGCCTCTCAAACGGCGACGTGGATATAGTATTCTGCGCGCTGCCGTCAGACGAGCAGGTGCAGTACGCGAAGGACTGCGGCGTGAAATTCGAGACCGTAGACGTGCTGAGCTCCGGCTTCGTGTTCTTCGTCAACAAGGATAATCCCGTCACGGGGCTCACTTCCCAGCAGGTCCACGACATCTACGCCGGCAAGATCACCAACTGGAAGGAAGTCGGAGGCAATGACGAGGAGATAATAGCCTACCAGAGGTCCGAGGGTTCAGGCAGCCAGACCGGGCTCTACCTGCACGTGATAGGGCAGGATGAGGTCATGGACGCTCCGACCGAGAAGAAGATAGGCGCCATGGAAGGCATCATCGACGCTGTCGCGAACTTCAAGTCCGGCAGCGGCGCAATAGGCTACTCTTATTACTACTACGTCGTGAACATGCACTACGACGAGGACATCAGGATGATAGCGATAGACGGGGTCATCCCCGATCCCGACACCATAGGCTCCGGCGAATATCCTTACGTATCCCGTACCTGCGCTGTCTTCAGCTCCGAGCAGCCCGAGGGCAGCCTCGTAAGACAGATAGCGCAGTGGTGCGCCGGACCCGAGGGCAAGGCCCTTGCGGAGGAGCTCGGCTATGTTCCGTGCAAGTAAGGCAAAAAGCGGAGGCGAGGACTTCGCGTACCGAGGGCGAAAAAGGGCCCGCGCTCTAAGCGCGCTGCTGCTCGCGCTCTCGCTCGCCCTCAGCTCCTGCGGGGCAGGGGAGAACGGCGAAGGTAAGGGCGATGGCAGCCACAGCTCCGCGTCCGCCGATGGAAACGTCATAAAAGGCAGGGTCATCGTCGAAGGTGGAGGCAGCGGTCCCGAGATATTCTACCAGAACAATATAAGCACGGAATTCGCCTCGTATTCCAGGGACGAGGGCAGGATCCACGGCGACTACATCGTCATCTCAGGACTTGAAGACGCCGCCGTGCAGAAGAAGATAAACGACGCTATAAGGGACGGCTTCTTTGCGCTCGCCGAAAAGGAGGAGATCCCCCCGTATACGGGCTGGAGGATCAAGACCCAGGGCGCGAGCGAGAACGAGCGGAATATAAGCTGCTACGTCTACGGCAGCTTCAACAATATACTTTCCCTGCAGCTGTACTGCTGGAGATCCTTCCGCGGGATGGACAGGAACGGAAACTGGATGAATTTCTACATGTCAGAAGCGGAGCCCATGAACTTCGACCTCAGGACCGGAGAAGAGCTCAAGCTCGCTGACGTGTTCAGAGAGGGTACGGATCACATAGCCTTCCTTGACTCGTACATGGAGAAGCTCATCGCCGAAAACGACAGCTACGACGACACCGCCTGGGCCTGGGGAAGCAGCTCGGATCTGCGGCTCTCGGGGCCCTTCAGAGGCGTACGCGAAGATCAGAAATTCCTCATAAACGACTACAGCGGACGGCTCGTGCTGGTATTCGACTATAACGATCCAGAGGTCTGCAACTACTTCTATCCGGTCACGGTCATGATAGAGGATGTTTCCGCGCTCGATTACGAAGGCTTCATAGCGGGCGGGCTCGCTTCGGCGGATAAGGCCCTCCATCCCATACTGGTCACCGGGGATCACGAGATGACTGAGTCCCCGTACGCGCCGGATCCTCCGGAGCTTGGAGACAGGGATATAGACTACCGCTGCAATATCATGTCCTACGACGTCCTGACAGAGCGCCAGAAGGCACTTATGGGCGAGAGGGAGCCGGAGACGGAGGCCGTCATCAGCGAGCTGATAGAAAACTATGACAGCTTCAGAGAGCGCTTTGGCCCGGGCATTAAGATCTACGCGACCCTGGAGGAAGACGCTTCGTGCAGCTTCTTCGGGCCCTACAGGGTGATATACAAGAGCTGCTGGGCCTACGCCTCGCCCGAATTTACGACGGAGCAGGAATACGTTTACTACAACGGCGGGACTAATACCAGGTACTATGTTTTCAATAGGGACGGCGACGAGCCTCTATCGATAGAGGACATGTTCAGGGAGGGGACGGACTGGAAGGAGGCCGTCAAGGCAGCCGCCAGAAAGAACCTGGACGAGCAGGGGATAAGCCCTTACTTCGATTACGACTCGTACGCGGGCGAAGTGCTTGAGCGCCTTACGAGCTTCCATCCCACGGGAAATACGCTCATACTCGAGTTCGGCGACGTTTCCGACCTGAACGCGAAATATCTTGCCGCGGGCGACGATAACTGGTACTATTTGTCCGGGATCAAATACGTAGAATACACCAATCTTGAAGGCGCGCTGGCGTTCTGACCGGCCGGCCTTAACTGCTAAAAGGCGGAAAAGACCATGAACCTATCGTCCTTTGAATACTTCATCGAGGTCGAAAAACACCGCAGCTTCTCAAAGGCCGCGGAGACCCTTCATATATCTCAGCAGGCCCTGAGCTCGCACATATCCTCGCTCGAGAAGGAGCTCGGCTGCACTCTCTTTGTGCGGCACATCCCTCTCGAGCTCACCTACGCCGGAGAGCATTTTCTGAGCTACGCGAGCAGTTTTTCCAATATGTACACGGATATGCTGAAGGAGTTTCAGGACATCTCGGCAGAACACGTCGGAAGGCTCAAGATAGGCATAACCCATACGAGGGGGAAGGCGATACTCCCCGATATCATAACGGAGTTTCAGAACAAGCACCCCCGATACGAGGTCGAGATCGTCGAATCCACCAGCGAGTTCCTCGTCAAGAAGCTTCTCGATCATGAGATAGACATCGCGATAGGCTATATCGACAAGCAGGACGGTATCAGGACAGAGCTCTTCTACGACGAGGAGCTGCTCCTCATGATGCCCAACCGCATGTTCCAAAACCTGCTGCTCGAAAAAGCCGGTTCTCAGGAGATATCGTCCTATAGATTCGCGCCCTCGCTGCTCGAGAACTGCCCCATGCTGATGGGGAGCAGGGATGACATGAGCGGAATACTTACCCGAAGGTACCTAAAGAAAAACAAGCTCGAGCCTCCGATAAAGGCCATGGCCGAGAATATCGAGACCCTGATAATGCTCTGCGTAAAGGGCGTCGGTGCCTGCATGGCCCCCGAATCGCTCATAAAAGCCACGCTCAGCAGCCAGCAGCTCGATCAGATGGCCATAATCGCTCCCGACCTGCACACTCCCGTGAGCTTCGCCGTGAGAGAGGAAGGGTATCAGTGGTTCGCGATAGACGAATTCAAGAAGATCGCCATGGAAAACATCGCCGAGATAACTAATCTCGGATCTCCGATCAAGAGGTACAACGACTCCGTCCCCGTGACCGGCAGGACTGAGCTGATCTGAGGGCCTGCGGGAAGGGGACAGCCCTTAAGAGACTACTCTGTCCAAAAGCACCGTCAGGCCTCGGCCGGCGCGAAACTTTCCAAGGCGAAGCGGAAAAACTATTAATAGAAAAAACATGTTAATAATAGAAGATCCGGGCTCGGACATAAATATATTCATGTCAAGTACCGGGTCTTTTCAATTGTTTTAAGATGTTATTGAGCCGACTGAGGAAATGCTTGCTGACGCCGGAAGCCCTTGATCTTCCAGTAGGTGGGGAAGTGCTCGAAGGGGTTTTGCACAGGGCTGTGCAAATATATAACTATTCCTAAAATATTCATTTTCGGAATAAATATAGGGGATTTTGGGCCTGTTTACGTACCTTCAGGCTCTCCATGGCCTTTCGGCGCTTTCTTTATTTCTGAGGCTTTGGACCGGCCAAAGGCATATGCTGAGCCGCTTACTTATGCTTCGCTCCAAGATTATATCTGCGCTCTCTAGTATTGAGTCTTCATCCTGCGCTGCTTCAATATGGATCTTTGCGTTTTATATTTGGATCTTCGCGGTCAATATATTTACGAACAGCTCTTCCCATAGATGTTCGTGCAGCTGCCGGCGAACGTCTCCTTCAGCGAACGCTGCTCCCAGCGAACGTCTCTGCTTCACTTAGCGCGCCCCTAGGCGCTCCCGGTCTATCGCTTTCTCACTTTATCCCGGGTCTTTGAGCTCAAAACGTCATTTTTCACGCCGCGCGTAGGCCCAAACAAATGCAAAAATCCGAAAACCGTTGAAATTTCAATGGTTTTCGGACCCGAGGCTCTGAGAGCCGTTTTAAGCGACTTTTTTTGCGAGGTCGATATATTAATCGACCGTTTTAATGTCTCTTTTCTGAAAATGGCCGTTTTCGGCCTTTTAAGGGCATCGCGGAGCCCCTGCGCGCCGATGCCTCAGCGAATATAGCGATCTAGAATTCCACTGTCCTGGGCGGAGCCGTGAAAGACGCGAACACGGCCTTGCAGCCGCTGAGCCTGAACACTTCCGTGTTTCCGTCTCCGGGCGTGTACATCTTTCTCAGATGCGGATATCCGTCCAGCATGTGTTCCTGCGCCTCGATGCGGTCGTCGGCGTGAGCCTCGCACGAGAGCCGCAGCCAGTCGTTTCCGTCGAAGCAGCAGATCTCGATCTTTGGATCCTCATGGATCTGCCTGGAGACCTCCTTGGAACGTCCGGTCTGGATATACAGAGCTCCGTCAAAGATATCGATGGTCCCGAACGGCCTGACTCTTGGCTGGCCGCCGTCGTCGGTCGCGAGATAATAAGTGCCGCACTTCTTTATGAAATCGTATACTTCCTGCATTTTGACCTCCGTCGTTATGGGCATAAGCCCTGTATAAATACTTGTTTTCCTTTAAATTTCAAGGCTTTTTGCCTGTTTGAACATTTGCTCGCAAAGGTGGAGACTCACCCCGGCAGCCTGTCCAGGCGCCTGCTGGCCCTGGGGATGCAGCCGACTTCCCTCGCGGCGGCCTTCCAGACCGCGTCGTGGCCGTGCCTTTCCCTGGGATGGCGAAGGTATACCAGCAGATGCGCGTATTCGTGCCTTATCACGTCGGTGAAGAGCTCGCTGTCCCCTGCTATCCTCTCGGATATCGCTATCTCCAGCCTTTTGCGCAGAAGCCCCTGCGGAATCACGCTGAAGCTGCCGAGCCTCCTCTTCATGCGCGAGGACAGCCTTATGGCGCAGGCGCTGCTGTCTATGCCGCAGACAGCGTCCAGACGCCCGTATTCGGCCCTTACGGCGCTTATAAGGCGCTCCTTCTCATATTTATCCATTACAGGCCTTTTATCTCCCATACGGCCGTTACACTGTCTTCTATCTGGATGTTCTCGGGCGTCACATCCATGCCGTAGGCCGCGTCGGCGGCCTCCTCCATGGCCATGCTCATCTTTGCGTTCATAAGCCTGCCAACAGGGCGCACGTAAAGATCCGCCCCGCCGGCGTCGTGATCGACGCAGATCAGGTCTCCGAGCTCTACTCCGGCAGCCGAGGCTATCAGAGCCGCTTTCCTCGCGGCGTCCCTCACCGCCTCGCCTATTAGCTCAGACCTCGCGCCTTCGCTGTCCTTCACCGTGTACTCTATGTGGAACTCAGGATCGGCGTCGCAGTGCGCCATAGCGTAAAGACATCGTCCCAGAAGCTCCTGATCCGACGCGAACCTTATGACCATGCGGTGATCGAATCTGTAGCCCTTGAAGCGGTTCTTGTACTCGCCGTTCTCATCTCTATACGACTCGTACTCGTCGTAGATGTTGAAGGACGCCGTGCGTATGTTCTCCGCGGAAAAGCCCAGCTTCTCGAATATGGATTTTATAACGGCCGTCTTTTCTGACGACTGCTTGACGGTCTCGCCGTAATCCCTGCTGCCTCCGCTGAGGCCTATATTCAAGACCGTCGTATCCGGAACGAGGCTTGTCCTGGCCCTTCCCCTGACTCTTATAGTCCTGTCCATCATAAGCTCCCTGCCCGGTCCGTCCGGGCCCAAAGTGAGATGCCCGCGGCCCGGCGCCTCCCGATAAGAGGCTTTCCGCCGCGGATGAAAATGATGACGCGGTTTTTCGCCGCGTCATCATTTTATCACATATTCCCTGAGTTTTCTAATACTGCCAGATCAGGTCTGAGGAATGAGTATGGTCTGCCCCGGACGCAGCGTGTAGGCGCTGACGTCGTTCAACGAGCAGATCTCGCTTACGACCTGGCGCACGTCTCTGTTCGAGGGCCCGTAGGCGCACGCAAGATCCCAAAGGGTGTCTCCGCTGCAGACCTCCACGGTGATATAAGACTTTTCCTCGGCGCTGTAGACCTCGCCGCGGCCGAGAAAGCTGCTCACCATCAGCACGCTGACAAGAATGCACAGCGTGGCAAATACCGTGAACCTGAATTTATTTGCTATCCTGTATCTTTTCATGATCTCCGCCTCTTTTCTGCAGGAAAACCATATCGCGAACATTTGTTTGTATCAGGATAATAGCAGAACATTTGTTCTCTGTCAAGCATTTTTGATGAACATTTGTTCTTTTGTCCTGTTTTTTCTTCCTGCAGCTTTATGATAACAGACGGGATGTGCAAAAAAAGCGACAGCATAAGCTGCCGCTCAAACTTTCGTTTTCTATTGATATATCAGTCTTTGCGGCAGGCGAAGCGTAGGATCGTCCGCTCGCCGTGTGACGGGCAGCCCCCGCCACGCAGGGCCAAAGCCTCCCCTGCCCTTACAGCAGCCCCTTATCCTTAAGCGACTGGAGGACCTTCATCGCCGCGAACTTGGCGTGGTCGTAGCTGAGAGCGCCCTGGAAGTACGCCGTATAGGGCTCTCTCAGCGGAGCGTCCGCCGAGAGCTCCATGGTCGAGCCCTGGACGAAGGAGCCTGAGGCCATTATGATCTCATCCTCGTATCCCGCCATCTCGCCCGCCTCGGGCGCGTAATGAGCGTTTATGGGCGCCGCGGCCTGCACGCCTTCGCAGAAGGCGACGAGCTGCTCCTTCGACCTCATCCTTATGGCGGTAACGACGTCGTTTCTGGGATCCTCAGCCTTCGGAGAGACCTCGTATCCGAGCTTTTCGAAGACCCTGGCGAAGAGCGCCGCACCCTTGATCGCCTCGCATACGGTGCGGGGCGCCATGAATATGCCCTGGAGTATCCTTCTCGTCTGGTCGTACATGAGGCCCGCGTCGGTCCCGATCCCGGGAGCTATGATCCTGTAGGACACGGTCTCGACCAGATCTGCCCTTCCGGCGACGTAGCCTCCTCCCATGGCTATGCCGCCTCCGGGATTCTTCATCAGGGATCCCGCCATGAGGTCGGCTCCTGCCGCCACGGGCTCCCTGCAGTCAAGGAATTCGCCGTAGCAATTGTCCACCATGCATATGATATCGGGCTTTACGGACTTGCAGGCCCTGACCCACTCCTCGATCTCGCCTATAGAAAAAGCGTGCCTGAACGAATAGCCCAGGGATCTCTGCAGCACCGCCATCCTCGTGGCCGGACCTATAGCGGCTTTGACGCCTTCCAGGTCCACGCAGCCGTCTTCTCTGAGCTCGACCTTGCTGAAGGAAACGCCGTAACTCTTAAGAGAGCCGTTTCCGTCGCCCTTGAGGCCTATGACGGTCTCCATGGTGTCGTAGGGCTCGCCCGTGCAGTAAAGGAGCTTGTCGCCTGGCCTTAGGATGCCCAGATAGCAGCACGCCAGAGCGTGGGTACCGTCGCAGATGAAGGGGCCGACTATGCAGCTCTCGGTCTCGAAGCTGCCCGCGAAGACCTTTCCGCAGATCTGCCTTCCGTAATCGTCGTGCCCGTAGCCGTTCACCCAGGCGAAATGGCTGTCGCTGACGTGATTATCGTGAAAAGCCCTGAGGACCTTGTACTGGTTGTATTCTGCGGTCTCCTCATAGCGCCTGAATACCTCCGCGATATCTCTTTCCGCCTCGTTCACGAGATCGGCGACGTCCGCGTCTATGCCGTAGCTTTTTTTGAGGAATCCCTTAGTATCATCCTTCATGTGATTAAATATCCAATCTTATTTACATAATTAAATTATTGTTGTAAAAATATCAGCGCTGCACGAGACGCCTCCGCGGCAGTCCGAAGCGCCGCATTTGGACATGCTCTTCGCTCATGAGCGCCTCTACGCGCCCTTCACCCTTTCAAAGGCCTGCTTCCACTTGCCGCCCCTGTACCTGTGGGTCATGAGGGCGCAGCGCAGCACCCAGTCGAGGGCCATGGGGATCCAGACGCCCGTCAGCCCGAAGTTATAGAAGTGTATCAGCACGAAGGCCAGAGGCACCCTGAGCCCCCACATCCCTATGATCGAGGACATGGTGCTGTAGCGCACGTCGCCGGCTCCCCTCAGTATGCCGGATATGCACATAGTGACGGCGCTGAAGATCTCGGCGAAGCACTGTATCCTAAGGGCCTCCGAGCCCATCCTGATGACTTCTTCGTCGTCGGTGAACACGTCTATTACGTATGGGCAGATGAAATAGAGTATGAAGGCCACGGTGCCCATGACTATGCACGAATACTTGATGCACTTCGTCGCGAGCTCCTCGGCCCTCTCGTGGTCCCCTGCCCCGAGCCACTGCGCCACAAGGGTGGTCGCGGCAGTTCCGAAGCCCATGACTGAGATGAAGCACACGGATTCGGCGTGCCCCGCGAGATTATGCGCCGCGAGGGTGGCAGTTCCTATGTTCGCGAGCATGCTCGTGATGACGAGCTGCCCGCAGGATATGATAGCCCTCTCCAGGGCTACGGGTATGCCTATGGTGAAGACCGTCTTGAAGACCTCGGGCTCGAACTTCGGGAAGCCCTCGAAGCTGAGCGGTATGTCCTTGTGCTTGTCGAAGAGCTTGGCGAAGGATATCACGAAGGCCACGAGGTTAGCTATGGAAGTCGCTATGGCGGCTCCGGTGACGCCCTTGCCCCAGCCTATCATGGTGAAACTCATCCCGAGGACGCTGAGGGTCCTGGTCGGATATATGAACAGGAAATTAAGTATGCAGTTGCATATATTCGCGCAGACGTTCGCTATCATGGCCGTGTGGGTGTCGCCCTGGGCCCTGTGGATGGCGTTCGCCGTGAAGCTGCCTATGATGAATATCCTGGACCAGCCTATGTGGAAGAGGTAGCTGCTGGAGCTCTCCCAGATCTCGGGCTTTGCCCTCATGAGCCTTGGAAGCTCGGGCGCGAAGAAGAAGGCGTAGAGCAGGTTGAGAGCGAGTCCGAAGACCAGGACCAGATATACGGTCTGGCGCATTATCTGAAGGCCCCTCTCCTTGCGGTTCTCTCCTATGCAGCGCCCCACTAGCACCGAGAAGCCCATCGAAAGGCCCATCATGAAGCCGTTCGTGAGCATCATCACGGGGGAGCCGAGGGCCGTGGAGGCCGTGGCGTTGACGCCTATGCTTCCGACCATGGCCGTATCGACGAAGCCCACGAGTATCATCATGAACTCCTCTATAAGGCAGGGCCAGACTATGGACATTATGACCGTCCTCGCGGGCAGGCTTCGGTCCAGTATATCGATCTTGTTTCTCGCCATCACTCCTCCTTGCCGTTTTCGCCGGCGCTATCGTCCTCCGCCGGTTCTCCGGGAGAGCGAAGCATGTCGTCTCCCCACTCGAAGTTCTTGATAAGTTCTCTCTTGGTATTGAGCTTGTGCGCGGCGTACAGCTGGGTGGTCGTCACGTTCTCGTGATCGAGAAGCTCCTGCACGTCGTATATAGAATTGCCTCGCCCGATGAGGCTCGTGGCGGCCGTTGCCCTGAGCTTATGCGGGCTGTAGCCCATTTCCCTCACGGTGCCCATGGATATGGACGTGTATTTTTTGACGATCTGCCTTATCTGCCTGTCGGTGAGGCGCGTGCCGCGAAGGCTCAGCAGCAGAGCGTCCTTGTTTTCTTCTGAAAGACTATCCTCGGGCGCGCGCTCGAGGTTCACGTACTCGGAGAACGCCTCGGTGATCGTCCTGTTTATGGGCATAACGGATTCCTTGCCGCGCTTTCTGTAGATCTTGAATTCTCCGCGGTCGAAGTTGAAGGAGCTGAGGTTAAGCTGCTGCAGCTCCGAGAGCCTGAGCCCGTAGGTTATGAGCATGAGCAGTATTAGTTTGTCGCGATATCTGGTCTTTTCCCAATAGCTCTTCTCGTGCTCGCTGAGTCCTTCGCCGGTCACGACGGAGTCGAGCATCTTCATGACCTCGTCGTCCTGAAGGGCCTTGATCTCCCTCTCTCCCGGCCTGGGCATCCTTATGGGATCGAAGCCGTCCGTGATGTTGCTGCTTATCAGGCCGTCCCTGTAAAGGTACTTGAAGAGCACGGAGACGGACGACTTCTTGCGGCTGAGCGAGGCGTTGCCGTTCTCGTAGACCGTGACGACGCCGTCCTCGTCCTTTACGCTGTAGTGTCTGCAGTAGTCTATGAAGAAGTTCACGTCCCTGGCTTTCAGAGCGTCCAGATCCCCCGCGGTGATCTCGCTTATGGAGGAGCGCTTTTCGCCGAGCTCCGTCTCGCTCAGAAGGTAGCCGAAGAAGAAGCGCACGTCCCTGAGATAGGCGAGCCTCGTCATGGGCAGATCGTTACCGTTAAGGTAGACGAAATAGCCGCGCAGAAACTTCGGAAGCTCCTCCTGGATCTTCCTGCACTCTTCGAGTATGTCGTTTTCCTTGCGGACTACGTTGTCCGGCTTATCCGTCTTGTTGTGTATCCTCGGAGGCATATCTTATCATCTGCTGAAGCTTGTCTTCTTCGAAGGCCGGGCCGCTAAGGCCTATCCAGCGCATGTCTTCAAAGCGCCTGAGCCAGGTGAACTGGCGCTTGGCCAGGTGCCTTGTGTTGAGCTTTATCTTCTCGGCAGCCTCCCTCGCGGGCCTGCCGGCGTCCATGCATTCAATTATCTCCTTGTAGCCTATGCCCTTCATGGAGATGTCGTCCCTGCCCAGGCCCATGTCCAGGAGACTTCTCAGCTCATCCTCGAGGCCCAGGGCGAACATCTCGTCGACCCTCGCGTCGCAGCGCTCGTAGAGCTCCTCGCGGCCGCGGCTCAGGCCTATCATGACTGGGGCGAACTCCTTGGAAGGCCTCAGGGTGCTCTTAAAGTCCCTTATGCTGCCCTCGCCCTTCTCAAGCCTCTCAACGGCCCTTACGAGCCTTTTCACGTTGTTTGGATGTATCTCATCCGCTGCATGGGGATCGAGCTCTCTGAGGCGCTCGTAGAGCCCCTCAGGGCCATACTCGCGGAGAAGTCCATCTCTGTACTCGCCGCTGCCCTCAGGAGAAGAAAAATCCATGTCGCAGACTATGCTGTTTATGTAGAGCCCCGTTCCTCCGCAGAGCACGGGGAGCTTCCCTCTTGAAGCTATGTCCCTGATGCGCTCCGAGGCGAGCCTCTGATAGTCGGCCGCGCTGAAGCTCTCCCTCGGGTCTATCTCCCCTATGAGGTGGTGCCTTACCCGCGCGAGCTCCTCAGCCGAGGGCTTGGCGCTGCCTATATCCATGTATTTGTATATCTGCATGGAATCGGCGGAGACTATCTCGGCGTCCAGGGCTTCGGCTAGCCTTATCGAGTATTCGGTCTTTCCTACGGCCGTCGGCCCGCATATGACGACTATCTTTATCATCTGCGCTTAAAGAGCCTTTCGAATTCATAAGGGGAGAACCTTATCATCGTAGGCCTGCCGTGGGGGCAGGACATTGGGCTCTCGCAGAGATCCAGCGCCGCGAAGAGCTCCGCTATCTCTTCCTCTGTGAGCCTGTCTCCGGCCTTTACTGCAGCCTTGCAGGCGTTGGAGATTATATCGTCTCTCTTGAGCTCGAAGCTCCTCAGCTCCGACGGATCGCTCTCGAAAACGCTCTCGAGGAAGCTCTCGGCCTCCGAAAGATCCATGCACGAGGGGACCGCCCTTACGATGATATCCGAGGCTCCGAACTCTTCCGCGTCGAAGCCCAGAGCCGTGAGCTGCGGAAGCAGCGTCTGAAGCAGCGGGCCTGCGGAGGCTCCCACCGTTATGACCAGCGGAGAGAGCAGCAGCTGGGAGCCTGCCTGCGCGCCCTCGAAGCGCCCCGTGAGCCTTTCGAACATTACCCTTTCGTGCGCCGCGTGCTGATCTATGAAATATACGTGATCGTCGTCCTTGGCCGCTATGTAGCTGTTAAAGTATACGTCGGATATGCTCAGCGACGAGAAACTGAAGCGCTCCTCCTCCGAGTAGCGTCCCGGGGCCTCGTTCATCATGAAAGAGTCCGTTTCGGGAACTTCTGCGGGGCCGCCCGCTTCGCGCAGGGCTCTAAGCTTCTCGAGGGCCGGCGACCTGCCGGGGAGGCTTATCTCCAGCCTCAGCTGATCCTCCTCATAGCCCTTTGGATCGCATTTCCCGGAAGCATACTCTCCGCATGCCGCGCCCTTCTCCGGCTCACTGACGCTATGGCTGAGGGAGAGCGCATCCTCCGCGCCGGAGAGATCCCGCTTGATGTCCTCTGCGCCGGAGAGATCCCGCATGATATCCTCCGAGCTCTCTCCGAGCTCAGGCTCGGTCACTGCCAGAGCCGCCGGATCCAGCAGAGCCTGCCTCACCGCGGTGATGACCGCGGAAGCTATAAGCGGCTCGTCGTAGAAGCGTATCTCCGTCTTGCTCGGATGGATGTTTACGTCTATGCTCTGAGGGGGCACGTCGATGAACAGTATGGCGACGGGATAGCGGCCCTCGAAGAGCTTGTCCCTATACGCCCTGTCCAGGGCCCCGTCTATGAGCTTGCTCCTGACGAGCCTCCCGTTGACGTAGTATATCTGGTATTTCCTGCTGGAGCGGCTCTTAAGAGGCGCGCTGACATATCCTTTCACGGACACGCCCTCAGTTCCGTAGCCTACCGGCAGGAGCTCGTTCGAGATGTTCCTGCTGTATACGGTGAGTATGGCCTGCCTGAGATCGCCCTTCCCCGTCGTGGAGAAAAGTATCGTCCCGTTAGATATCATCCTGAAGCGTATGTCCGGCCTCGCTATCGCCGCCTTGGATACGAATTCGGTGATCAGGGCGGTCTCGGCCGCGTCCTGCTTCATGAACTTCAGCCTCGCGGGCACGTTGAAGAAGAGGTCCCTGACTATGACGGTGGTCCCGTCCTCGCAGGCGGTGTCCGCCGGAGCGGACTCCTCTCCTCCCTCGACTCTGATAGAAGCGCCCTTGGCCTGCGCTGCCGGCTTTGAGATGATCTCAAGCGCGGAGACCGAGCCTATGCTGGCGAGGGCTTCTCCCCTGAAGCCCAGGGTCTCTATGCTGTCCAGGTCCTCTTCCGTGTAGATCTTGGAGCTGGCATAGCGCCTTACGGCCAGGGGAAGCTGGTCCTTCGGTATGCCCTTGCCGTCGTCGGTCACGCGTATGTACTGCTTGCCTCCGGCCGCTATCTCGACGGTGATCCTTCCGGCACCGGCGTCTATGGAGTTTTCGACGAGCTCCTTGACTATCGAAAGAGGCCTTTCTACGACCTCACCGGCGGCTATCTTGTCCGCGATGTCTTTGGGAAGCTCTCTTATCCTGTCGTAAGTCATTTCTTGTCACCGGTGGCCTTCGCCGCCTTCTGAAGCTCCTCCAGCACGGCTATGGCGCCGGAGGGAGTGATGTTCATGAGGTCTATACTGCGCACCATTGAAGCCAGCACGCTGTCCTGGGGAGAGAACATGCTGAGCTGCTCACCGCCGTCCGGCGCGGCGCTATTAGTTTCGCTCTCCGCGGGCAGCTCTCCCGCGCTTCGCTCGAGCTGCTCAAGGCGGCTCTGCGCGGAGTCCAGAAGCTCCTTGGGCACGCCCGCGAGCTTAGCCACGTGTATGCCGTAGCTCCTGCTTGCGCTGCCCTGTACTATCTTGTGAAGGAACACTATGTTTCCGTTCTCCTCGGTCACATCGACGTTGAGATTGACGACCCCTCTGACGCTGCCGGCGAGGGCCGTGAGCTCGTGGTAATGGGTCGCGAAGAGCGTCCTTATCATGCGCCTTTCGGCTGTGAGGAACTCCACGGCCGCCCAGGCTATGGAAAGGCCGTCGTAGGTGCTGGTGCCCCTGCCTATCTCGTCGAGTATGACCAGGCTCTTCGGCGTAGCGGTGTTTAGTATATAGGCGAGCTCGGACATCTCGACGAAGAAGGTCGACTGGCCCATGGCGAGGTTGTCCGAGGCTCCAATCCTCGTGTATATCCTGTCGCAGATGCCTATGGAGGCGCTCTCAGCGGGGACGAAGCAGCCAGCCTGCGCCATGAGGACTATCAGCGCGAGCTGCCTCATATACGTCGATTTTCCGGACATATTGGGGCCGGTTATCAGAAGCATGGACGAGTCGCTCCTGTCGATGTAGACGTCGTTTGAAACGTATACGCCGTCCTTTATCGAGGTCTCGATCACGGGATGCCTTCCCTTGCGTATGATTATCTCGTCGCCTCCGTTGACCTCGGGCTTGACGTATCCCAGCTTAACGGAGCTCTCCGCGAAGCTCGCGAGAACGTCGCACTCGGCTATGGCTGAGGAGCTCTTCTTGAGCGAAGGGATGAGATCCATGGCCTTCAGCCTCAGGGCCGTGAAGAGCCTGTACTCGAGATCGTTTATCTTGAGCTGGGCGTTGAGGACTATGCCCTCCATCTCCTTCATCTCCGAGGTTATGAAGCGCTCTCCCCCGACCAGCGTCTGCTTTCTGACGTAATCGTCCGGGACGTTGTCCTTGTTGGAGTTGGAGACCTCTATGTAATAACCGAAGACCTTGTTGAAGCCCACCCTGAGGTTCTTTATGCCGGTGCGCTCGCGCTCCTTTCCCTCCAGAGAGGCTATCCAGTCCTTGGCGTTCTTTATTGAATCGATGAGCCCGTCCAGCTCGCCGCTGTAGCCGGGCTTTATCATGCCGCCTTCTCTTACGGTGAATGGCGGATCGTCGTTTATGGCGGCGTCTATCTCAGCCCTCAGCTCTTCGAGGGGGTCTATATCCCCGTCGAGCTCCAGGAGCAAAGGATCTCCGCTGCTCTGAAGCGCCGCTTTGACCTCGGGTATGCACTCAAGGCTCTGCTTAAGCGCTATGAGATCGCGGGCATTCGCGCTGCCCAGCGCGAGCCTTCCGCTGAGGCGCTCAAGGTCGTATATGGACCTAAGGGCGCTCCTGAGGTCGTTTCTCAGAAGCACGTCGTCCGCCAGGGCCTCGACGCTGTCCAGCCTTCTTTTGATCGCTTCGAGCTGGTTCAGCGGTTCTCTCAGCCACTGTTTCATCCTGCGGCTGCCCATGGCGGTTCCGCAGCGGTCCAGTATACCGAGCAGCGAGCCCTGGACCTTTCTGTCGTATATGGTCTCCGTTATCTCGAGGTTCCTGATCGTTGCCCTGTCAAGGCTCATGACCGATCTTCCGTCCCTTATGCTGAGCTCGCCGAGATGGACGGCTTCCTGCTTCTGCGTATCTATCAGATATCCGAGAAGAGCTCCCACGCTGTAGAAGAGCATGGGGTCGTCCTCCTGCGAGAGCCCCATGGATCTTGGAGATACCGTCCCGAAGTGGGCGCAGATGCGCTCGCTGCAGGATCTGTCGGAGAAGAGCGCCTCGCGCGGGACAGATATAAAGATCTCCTCGCTGCCGTCCGCGAGCTCCCAAAGCCCCGGAGCCGCGCTCCTGTCCGCGTTCGTTATTATCTCTTTAGGGCTTATCCTCGCGAGCTGTCCGAGCAGCTGATCGGCGAGAGAAGGCCCCGAGAGCTGCGTGGCCGAGAACTCGCCCGTGGAGACGTCGCACCAGGCCAGGCCAGCCGCCTCGTCCGCCGTATACACGCAGGCGAGGAAGTTGTTCTTCTTCTCGTCTAGCATATCCTGGCTTATGACGGTCCCCGGGGTGACTACCCTTATGACCTCCCTGGCGACTATGCCCTTGGCCTCGGCGGGATCCTCCATCTGCTCCGCTATAGCGACCTTGTGCCCCTTTTCGAGCAGCCTGGAAAGATAAACGTCTACGGAGTGATAAGGGACTCCGCACATCGGAGCCTTTTCCCCGTCCCCGCAGGCCTTGGAGGTCAGCACAACGTCCATATCCTTTGAAGCGGTGATGGCGTCTTCGAAGAACATCTCGTAGAAGTCGCCCAGGCGGAAGAACAGTATGCAGTCCTCATACTGTTTCTTGACCTCCAGATATTGAAGTATCATCGGGGTATAAGCCATCAGGCCTCCGCCTTTCCATCCAGCTCCGCATGCGCGGCAGCGACCGTATCCCTCGCTAATTCCGAGAATCCCTCGCACGGCATGCTCTCCGCCGCCTTGGCAAGGCCCGGCTCACGGCACGCTCCGGCCGCAGAGCTCTCTTCTCTGCACGCCTGCCCCGAAGCGGGACGCTCCACGCAGATCAGAAATTCTATATTTCCCTTTCCTCCCTTTACAGGAGAATAACTTAAATCTTTTATCGTAAACCCGGCGCCTGTCGCGTATCCCGCGACCTTCATGATCACTTCCTCGTGCACCTTCGGGTCCCTGATTATGCCGTTCTTGCCCACCTGCTCCCTTCCTGCCTCGAACTGAGGCTTGATTAGGCAGACCATGAGCCCGCCGTCCTTAAGCAGAGAAAATGCCGGCGGAAGTATGTGGCTGAGCGATATGAAGGACACGTCGGTGCAGGCGAAGTCCATCGCTTCGGGAAAGTCAGCGGGCACTGAGTACCTGAAGTTGGTCTTCTCCATGCAGACCACCCTCGGATCGCTTCTGAGCTTCCAGTCCAGCTGGTTGGTCCCGACGTCTACGGCGTAGACCCTCAGGGCTCCTCTTTGGAGCATGCAGTCGGTAAAACCTCCCGTTGACGCCCCTATATCCAGGCACACGGCTCCGCTCACGTCTATGCCGAAGGCATCGAGGGCCTTTTCGAGCTTGAAGCCTCCTCTGCTCACGTAGGGGCAGTCGCTGCCCCTGACCTCGACCTCGGCGCCTGGCCCGACCTGGGTCCCGGCCTTGTCGCAGAGCTGTCCGTCTATATACACCAGGCCGGCCATCACGGCCGCCTGGGCCTTTTGTCTTGAGGGGAAATCTCCTCTTTCCGTCAGAAAGACGTCAAGCCTTTGCTTCAACGTATCTTGCCACCCTTTCGGCGACGCCCTCAGCGTCGAGAGCGTATTTCTTTCTAAGTTCGTCGGGACCGCCGTGCTCTATGAAGCGGTCCGGCCAGGCTATAGTCAGGCAGCCCGAAGGGGCCATAGCCGCTATGCGGCCTCCTATTCCGCCCTCGGAAGTGCCGTCCTCCATGACCGCTGCGTATCTGTAGCGGCCTAGCAGCTCCCTTATGCCCTTCTCATCGAGAGGCTTGAGAGTCCCCAGGCTGAAGGTATCGGCCGGGATGCCCCTGGCCGCAAGCAGCTTCGCCGCCGCGTTGGCGTAGGGAAGCGATCCTCCGTCGCAGATTATCACGGTCTCCGCCCCATCCATCCTGACCGGTTCGAGCCTGTCGGGAGCCTTGCCCCTGGGATACCTTATCGCGCAGGGCTTTCCGAGCGAGAGAGCCTTTGTTAGCATCTCCTCAAGCTCTGCGGCATCCGCGGGTGAGAAGATCGTCATGTTTGGCATGGAGGAAAGATAGGATATATCGTATAAGCCCTGGTGGGTCTCACCGTCTCTGCCTGTGATGCCGGCCCTGTCGACAGCGAAGACCACGGGAAGGTCCATAAGGCAGACCTCCGTGAGGACCTGGTCGTAGGCCCTCTGAAGGAACGTGGAATATATCGCGACCACGGGCTTCATACCGTTTAAGGCGAGCCCCGCGGCAAAGCTGACCGCGTGCTGCTCCGCTATGCCGGCGTCGAACACCCTTCCGGGAAGCTCGTCCCTCATGATGCATACGCCGGTGCCCTCGGCCATGGCGGCGTGCACGGCGACTACGCGCTCGTCTTTTCTCGCCTCAGCAAGCAGGGCCGCCCCGAAGCGGTCGGACCAGGCCCTCGGATCCCTGTCGAAGGAGGCGTCGGCCTTTTCGACGTCGAAGGAGCTCACCCCGTGATATTTTTCCGGATTCTGCTCCGCGGGAGCGAAGCCCCTGCCCTTCTGGGTGACCACGTGTATTATGACCGGACGCCCGAGATCCCTCGCGTCCGCGAAGAACTCGCACATCGTCTCTATATCGTGACCGTCTATAGGCCCGAAGTATTTGAAGCCGAGCTCCTCAAAGAGCAGGCCCGGCAGCATGATGTGCTTTATCCTGTCCCTGAAGCCTCTGAGCTTTCTGAGAAGGCCGGGATTCGAGTCCGCTGCGTTCTTGATTCCGCGCTTGAACCTCTGGTAGGATCTCGACATCCTCATCCTCTGAAGATATCTCGACATGCCGCCGACGTTTCGTCCTATGGACATGGTGTTGTCGTTGAGGACGACTATCAGCGGGGTCTTCATGGATCCCGCGCTGTTCAGCGCCTCGTAGGCCACTCCTCCGGTCAGAGCTCCGTCTCCTATCACGGCAACGCAGCTGTAGTCCTCGCCCCGAAGGTCTCTCGCGGCGGCGTATCCGAGCGCGGCCGAGACCGAAGTCCCGCTGTGGCCGCTGTCATACATGTCGTGCGCGGATTCGGCCCTCTTCGGGAAGCCGCTCAGACCGCCGTGCTGCCTCAGGCTGTCCATATCGTCCCACCTGCCGGTCAGCATCTTGTGGACGTAGGCCTGATGGCCCACGTCCCAGACTATCTTGTCGCGCGGGGTATCGAACACCCTGTGGAGGGCGACCGTGAGCTCGACCGTTCCGAGATTGGAGGCGAGATGTCCGCCGTTCTTCGCGACGGAAGCTACGAGCTCTCCGCGTATCTCTGCGCACAGCTCTTCGAGCTCCGCGCCGTTCATCTTTTTCAGTTTTTCTGTATCGATATCTCTGTGATCTGCTTTCATGTGATCAGACTATCTGCGATTCGAGCAGATCGAGGACGTAATTGAAGACCTCGGCCTCGTCGTAGTATTTCTCCATGACCTCGCGGGCCTTGCCTATCAGCTCATGGGCTCTTTCCTTGGATCTTTCGAGCCCGTAGACCGATATATATGTGTTCTTTCCGAGCTCGGCGTCCTTGCCGGTGCTCTTTCCCATCTCCTCCGCGTCGCCTATGACGTCGAGTATGTCGTCGACGACCTGGAAGGCGAGCCCCAGGTTGTTTCCGTATATCCTGAGATCTTCCATCATAGAAGCCTCAGCCCCGCCGAGGTAGCCTCCGGCCATCGCGCACGAGGTGATAAAGGCAGCCGTCTTATTGTCGTGTATGAAGTCGAGCATCTCGGCCGAGCACTCCTTGTTCTCGGATTCGAGATCCGCCACCTGACCGGATATCATGCCGCGGCAGCCCGTACCCTTTGTAAGCGCGTAGGTGGCCCTTACCCTGCGGTTAAGCGCCTCGGGCTCGTCGAGATACATGAGCATGTTCTTTATCATGACCTCGTAAGCCGCCGAGAGCAGGCCATCTCCGGCGAGCACGGCTATGCCCTCGCCGTATACCTTGTGGTTGGTGAGCTTGCCCCTGCGGTAATCGTCGTCGTCCATCGCGGGAAGATCATCGTGTATCAGCGAATAGGTCTGTATATACTCCGCCGCGCAGGCGAACGAGAGGTATTCCGCGGCATTGCCGCGGCAGAGCTCCACCGCCGCGAGCAGGAGCACCGGCCTGAGCCTCTTTCCTCCCGCCGTAAGGCTGTATTTCATCGAATCATAGAGCGTCTTGCTCTTCGGATCGATATTGGGTATGAAGTCCAGGATGTGCTCGTCCACGAGCTTTTTGAGCCTGTTGTACTCGCTGTTGTTAAGCTTCATCAAAATCCTCCACCTCGCCGCTGTCCGGCCTGTAGATCTCGATCTTCTGCCTTGCGTTTTCTATCATATCCTTGCAGATACCGTAGTATCTGACGCAGTCCTCATAGGTCTTCAGGCTCTCCTCGAGGCTGAGCCTGCCCGACCTCAGGGCCTCGCTGCCCTCTTCGAGCCTTTTTACGGCCTCCTCAAAGCTCATCTTCTCTTCAGCCATGTCATGCTCCTTTCACCGTGACCTCGGCCTCGCCGTCAGCGAAGTGCAGGGTCAGTTCCTGTCCAGGCAGCGCTTCAGCCGCCGACCTTATCATCCTTCCGGCCGCGTCTGTAGCGTAGACGAAGCCGGCCTCGAGCGCCTTCAGGGGATGCGCGGAGTCGAGCTGCGCCTTGAGAGCCTCGAGCCTCCTCGCGTCCGATTCGATGCGGCTCACTGCGTAAAGCCCGGCCGACTCGAACGCTCTTTCCGCCCTTCTCTGGGCGGAAGCCAGACTGTCGTCCAGGAAGAGGAACATCCTCCCGGGGGACGACAGCTCCATGCGGTAGCGAAGCTGAGCTATGTCGGGCGACGCGAGCTCGGCCGCCGCAGTAGGCGTCGCGGCCCTGACGTCCGCTGCCATATCCGATATCAGATAGTCGTTCTCGTGGCCGACGGCCGATATCACCGGGATCTGCGAAGCGTATATGGCCCTCGCTACGATCTCCTCGTTGAAGGCCCAGAGGTCCTCGGCGCTGCCGCCTCCTCGGCCCACTATCATCAGATCGACGCCGCTGAAGACTCCCCCGCGGTTTATATCTTCTATCGCGGCCGCTATCGAAGCCGCCGCTCCCTCGCCCTGAACCAGGCAGGGATAAACTATCACGTCTGCCAGAGGATCCCTGCGCCTCAAAGTGCTTATTATATCCCTCACGGCGGCCCCCGTCGGAGACGTGACGACCGCTATCCTCTTCGGAGAAGCGGGAAGCTTCTTCTTGCGTGAAGGATCGAAGAGTCCCTCTGCTTCCAGCTTTCTTTTGAGGTTCTCGAAGGCCCTGCTCAGAGCGCCCTCGCCCTCGACCTCGACGTCCCTGACGTTCAGCGAATAATAGCCTCCGCGCTCGTAGAGCGAGACGCTCCCTATCGCCAGGATCTCCATGCCGTCTGAGAGCTCGTAGCGCAGAGAGGCCGCCCTGTCCGAAGGAAGGAAGCAGCTCAGCCTGCTGCCCTCGTCCTTCAGCGTGAAATAGAGATGTCCGGAGCTGTGCCTGACGAGCTTGGATATCTCTCCCCTCACGATGACCCCGCTCAGTATTGGGTCCGAGGCCATCAGCCTCTTTATGTACGCGCTCAGCTGCGAAACGCTTATGGATCTCAGTGCCAAGGCGCCTTACCCCCTATGAGGGCGAGCCCGACCGCGTTGTCGGAGCAGAGCTCCGCCCTTCCGAACATATAGCCCCTGCCCTCGCAGCGCCTGCGAAGATAAGAGCTCGAGGCGACCCCTCCGCAGACCAGTATCTGATCCGCGCCCTCTGCGGCCGCTATATCGTCCATCACCTGAATGAAGCTTTCGGATATCCTCTCCATCAGAAAGGCCGAGAGCTCCTCCTTTTCGTATTTCTCGTAATTGTCTTTGAACTGATTCTCAAGTCCCGAGAGATTGAGCTTAAGACCGCCCTTGTATATCCTGGCGAAGGGATTCTTTTTGCCGGAGACGTCGGCGGAGAGAGCCATCTCGTCTATATAGCGTCCTCCCGGGAACGGCAGCCCCATAAATACAGCCGCCCTGTCCAGTAGCTGTCCGTAGGATATGTCCGCGGTAGAAGCGGCTATAGTAAAGCGCCCCTCCTCCAGCTTCAGTACCTCCAGCGTTCCTCCGGAGAGGTGTGCGAAGAGGAGCTTTTTCGAGAAGTCCACTGGATTCCCGAAGGCCGCGGCGGCGAGGTGCCCCTCCTGATGAGTCGACTCAAAAAGAGGAACACCAAGGCTGTCCGATATCATCCTCCCGGCTGATAGTCCCGCGAGGAATACGGGCATATAGGAGCCCTCCTGCGGCCTGGGCCTGGACGAGACCGTCACCGAGCCAATATCCCTTCCGTGCTCTTTGAGCAGCGGGGAGAGCAGTCCGGGCAGCTCGTTCCAATGCTGAAACAGGGCGTCCGACTGGCGAAGGCCTTTCTCTCCGGGCTTCGTCTGAAGCAGACGCCTGTTGTCCGCGATGATATTGCCCTCTTCGTCTGCAAGAGCCGCAGAGCTGGTGTAATTGCTGGTATCGATGCCAAGAGAGAGCATCACGACCTCGAGATCGTCCCGAGCACTCCGTTTATGAATCTGGCAGAGTCCTCATCCCCGTACTTTTTGGCGAGCTCTATGGCTTCGTTTATGGCGGCCGCGTCGGGCACATCAGCCTCGTCCAGGTACTTCATCTCGGCTACCGCGAGCCTGAGGATGGCCAGATCCACCCTAGGAAGGCGCCTGAGCTTCCAGCCCTTGAGCGCGCCCTCTATCATGGCGTCGATCTCCTCCTTGTGCTCCGTATAAGCGGCGCAGGCCCTGTCGAAGTACTCCCTTTCGGGATCCTCGCCGACAGTGTCGTCGGCAAAGCTGCGTATGGCGTATTCGCTCAGATCTTTTTGCGCCTGCATCTCAAAAATGAGCTGCATGAGATATTCCCTTGCTTCGGTCCTTTTCATCATTCCTGCTCCGAATCCGCGAAGCTGACTCCCTCTATGTGGATGTTCACGGCCTCTATGGCGTAGCCGCTCAGCTCCTCGACCTTGTGCTTAACGTTCTCCTGGATATCCCAGGCTATCTGCGGGATCTTGTAGCCGTAGCGCACGTTTAGAAATACGTCTATTTTGATCCCTTCCTTGCCCTGGAAAAGCCTGATCCCCTTGTGCCCGCTGCCGGCGAGAAGCTGGCTCAGGTCATACGAAATTTCGGCGTCCGCCATGCCGGCGACGCCTTCTGTCCCTAGCGCCGCGTACATGGCGCAGATAGCTATATCTTCGTTTGAGATGCTCGGTTTTTTTCTGGGCATAGATACTAGTATTATACTAAAGAAAGGCGGGCTGTTCAATGACGAACAGTCCGCCCCGCTTCCTTATTTGATGGTCTTCTGGTAATCCGCCTTGTTCTTTAAAAACTCCTCATAGCTCGCGGAGAAGTTGTGGGAATCCCCTCCGTAGCTCTTCAGAACGTAGAACAGATAATCGCTGTCGGCGGGCTCGAGCGCCGCCTTTATCGAGGCTATGCCGGGGCTGGCGATAGGCCCGGGGGGAAGCCCCTTGTTGGTGTAGCTGTTGTAGGGCGACGCTATAAGCGTGTCCTCCGTGCTGAGGAGCGCCTTGGGGTCGCCCAGTATGTACTGCTGCGTGGCGTCTATCTGAAGCGGCATGCCGGCTTTGAGCCTGTTTACTATTACGCTGGCTATGAGCGGCCTCTCGGAGTCGTCTCTGGTCTCCCTCTCTATGAGGCTGGCCATCGTGACGATCTCCTTGATGTCCTTTCCAGAGGCCTTCAGCTTGTCCTGAAGCTCCGTCCCGAACTCCTTGCCGAACTGATCGAGCATCCTCTTTATGACGTCCGACGCCGAGGCGTCGGCGTACACGTCGTAGGTCTCGGGGAACAGGAAGCCCTCGAAGCGATTGGCCTTGGCGCTCACGGAGCCGCTGGGATCGGGATATTCGGACTTGACGCCGTCCATGAACCAGTAGCCTGAGGCGTCGAAACTATCCAGCGCCTCGTAGAATTCCCCGGCCGAGGAGATGACGCCCTCTGAGGCGAGCTTCTCAGCCACCTCGGTGATGCACATGCCCTCGGGAATGGTGAACCTCACGGTCTCCTTCTTTGCGTCCTGCAGTTCCTCCATGATCTCTCCCATAGTCATAGAGGGAGAAAGGAGGAAGTCCCCTGCCTGGTACTTCGGCCCGAGCCCGAGGAGCCTCGTCTTGTAGGCGAAGGTCTTAGCGTCTTTTATCAGGCCGGCGGCTTCGAGATCGCGGCCTATTGTGTTGTAGCCGCTGCCTCTCTCGACCGTGAAGCTCACGACGCTGCCGTCAGAGGGATCGAAAGCTTCGTCAAAGTTCTTATAGTAGTTTATCCTGTTTAGCACAAAAATGCCGGCAGCTAGAGCCAGCATCGCAATCAGGGCTAATATCTTTAGCCCTGATCCGCGTTTTTTATTTGACGTCATTATGTTTTAGCCTCTGCCGAGATATTCTCCCGTCCTGGTGTCGATCTGGATGAGCTCTCCCTCTTCGATGAAGATGGGGACCTGCACCACTGCGCCGGTCTCTACGGTAGCGGCCTTGGTTACGTTGGTGGCGGTGTTGCCCTTTACGCCCGGTTCGGTCTCGATGACCTTGAGCACGACGTTGTTGGGAGCTTCTACCGAGAACGCCTTGCCATCGTAGAACCTGATGGTCACCATATCGTTCTCTTTGATGTACTTGATGGCGTCCTCGACCTGATCGTAGCTCAGGGGTACCTGATCGTAGGTGTCCTGATCCATGAAGTAGTAGAACTCGCCGTCGTTGTAGAGATACTGCATCATCCTGGTGATGATCTCGGCATTGTCGAACTTATCGTTCGGGTTGAAAGCTTCCTCCCTGGTGGCTCCGGTGAGGATGTTCCTGTATTTGGTGCGTACGAAGGCCGCGCCCTTGCCCGGCTTAACGTGCTGGAAGTCAAGCACGATGTAGGGCTCGCCGTCCATTACGAAAGTAACGCCTTTTCTGAAATCTCCTGCGTATACCATTTATTCCTCCAAATTACAATATGATCAATTCCTTCTTTGAATCGACGAGGTTGATTATACCAGACTCTTTTATGATTGCCAAGTCTTCTATCCTGACTCCGAATTTTCCCGGGAGATATATGCCGGGCTCTATCGAGACGACGGAATCGGCAGGTATGGGCGCGTCATATCTCTGGTTGAAGCTCGGACCCTCGTGGATAAAGAGCCCTACCCCGTGTCCGAGGCTGTGGCCGAACCTGTCGCCGTAGCCGGCTTCCGCGATGACGTCTCTCGCGAGGGCGTCGCACTCTATGCCGGTGAGACCGGCGTGTATCTTCTCGCAGGCGTTCAGCTGGGCCTTGAGCACTATGTTGTAGACGTCCTTCATCTCCTGCGTGGGCTGTCCGACGGCGACCGTCCTGGTCATATCGGAGCAGTATCCGCCGTAGAGGCAGCCGTAGTCCATGGTCACGAAGTCACCGGTCTCGATCTTCTTGTCCGAGGGCACCCCGTGCGGCATGGAAGTCTTGGCGCCGCTTATGGCTATGGTGTCGAAGGAGAGCCCTTCCGCCCCGCGCTTCTTCATCTGGTATTCTATCTCGGTGGCGAGCTCCTTCTCCGTCATGCCGGGCTTTATGAAGCCCAGTATGTAGTCGAAGGTCTCGCAGCCTATCTTAGCCGCCCTGGCTATGAGCTCGAGCTCCTCCGCGTCCTTGACGTCCCTGAGCTTTTCGACGAGTCCGTGCACGGGGATGAACTCCTTGCCTTCTATCGCCGTGAACCTCAGCCAGAGGTCGAGCGGGAGGTAGCTGCGCTCTATGCCTATCTTTCTCTCTTCCCTCGATTCAATGAAGCTCAGTGTATTTCTTCCGGCTCCCGTCTCGTAGAAGCTCAGCCATTCGCTCATGGACTGGGCGAGCTCCTCGTAGCGGAAGTCCGTTATGATCCAGGCCTCGTCAGCCGTGATATAGAGGCTGCAGTCGTTGCCCTTCTTCCCCGTGAAATACGAGACGTTGGCGACGCTGTTTATGTACAGGGCCTCGATGCCGCTGTCCTCGAACTTGGCTCTGAGCCTGTTTATCCTTTCCGCGTATTTATTCATGATCTTCTTTCTTCTTCGTTCCGTTCGCTGTTGATCCTGCGGGCCGCGCGGTCACGGGGCTTACGCTCCGTGTCTGCGCCTGCTTGGTCGCGGCCTCCGCGGCTGCGCCTGCTATTTCGCGACTTCCGCGATGATGCCGTAAATATCCGATATTATCTGGGAGAAGGCCATCTCGGTCTGAAGATATTCGGACGCGAGCGGATCCTGCAGCACTATCGCGTAAAGCGACTGATACTGCTGCATCTCCTCGTCGGATGGCTTGTCGCCGGACATCATGCGTGCCTGCATCTGCATGCTCTTCTCCTGAAGGTCCGCGATCATCTTGGAGAGAGCGTCGTTTCCTTCGAGCTTTTTGCGGGCCGCCTCGTAATTCTTGAACTGGTCGGTCTCCTTGAGGGATCTAGCCAGCTCGTGAGCTATATCGTATACGTTCTGCATTTTCTATCAGCTCCTTTTTATATCTTCATGACGATTGGCAGCACTACGGGATAGCGCTGGAGCGTGTCGCTGACGTATTTTCTGACGGCGTTCTTGCATATGGCCCTGAGCTCGGGGATGCTGGTGACGCCGTCCCTGCCCGCCTTTTCAAGGGCCTTTCTCGCGGCTTCTTTTGAGCCGCTTAAGAATTCGCCGTATTCCTTCATGTAGGTGAAGCCTCTGGTGTGCATCTCGGGCCCAGCTATGAGCTCGTTGGTAGCCGAGTCGTAGACCACGGTGACGGTTATGACGCCCGCTTCCGCGAGTCCCCTTCTCTCGTTGAGGACGACGGCGCCCACGTCGCCGACGCCGAGTCCGTCGACCATTATCTCGCCGACCGTAACGGTCTCGGGCAGCACCCTGGCCTTGTCCTTCGTGAGCTCCACCACGGAGCCGTTCTCCGCGATCAGTATGTGGGAATCCGGCATCCCGAGCTGCCTCGCGAGCTCCGCGTGCGCCATGAGGTGCTTGAACTCTCCGTGCACCGGCATGAAGAACTTGGGCTTGAGCATGGTCTGGATGATCTTCAGCTCTTCCTGGCAGGCATGGCCCGAAGCGTGTACATCGGCTATCTCGCTGTATATCACCTCGGCGCCCTTTTCGAGCAGGGAGTTGAGCACCCTGTCTATCGTCAGCTCGTTGCCCGGTATCGGACTCGAGGAGAGTATGACGCAGTCGCCCGGCTTGATCGAGATCTGTTTGTGCTCGCCGAAGGCCATCCTTGAAAGAGCGCTCATGGGCTCTCCCTGGCTTCCCGTCGTGAGTATGCACAGCTCCTTGTCCTTGTACTTCCTGACCTGCGAGATATCTATCTGGCAGCCGGCCGGGATGGTCATATAGCCGAGCTCCGTGGCCAGCTTGACCATGTTCTCCATGCTCCTGCCAGAGAACGCGACCTTCCTGCCGTTCTTCGCGGCTATGTTTATTATGCTCTGAACCCTGTGGACGTTCGAGGAGAAGGTCGCTATTATGATGCGCTTATCGTTCTTTTGGAAGATGTTCTCGAGCGATACCGCGACGCTGCGCTCCGATACGGAATATCCCTTCCTCATCGAGTTCGTGCTGTCAGACATGAGCAGGAGCACGCCGTCGTCTCCTATCTGGGAGACCCTCGAGAAATCTATGGTCGCGCCGTCTATCGGAGTCAGATCTATCTTGAAGTCGCCGGTGTGGAATATGACTCCAACCGGGGTCGTGATAGCGTAGGCCAGAGAGTCCGCGACCGAGTGGGTCGTATGGATGGCCTCTATCTTGAAGCAGCCTATGCGGATAAGCTCTCCGGGCTGTATCTCGTTGAGCCTGGCTTCGAGCTTGTGCTCTTTTAGCTTGAGCTTTATGAAGCCGAGCGCGAGCTTGGTCCCGTATATCGGGACGTTGAAATGCCGCACGAGGAAGGGAACGGCCCCTATGTGGTCCTCGTGCGCGTGGGTGATTATGAGCCCCTTGATCTTGTGGGAGTTCTCCCTGAGGTAGGTGAAGTCCGGTATGACCACGTCGACCCCGAACATGTCGTTCTCGGGGAAGGCCATGCCGCAGTCAATAAGCAGTATGTCCTCGCCGTATTCGACCACGGTCAGGTTCTTGCCTATCTCGTGGAGTCCTCCAAGGGGAATTATCTTAAGTTTCTTCTTGTTGGTCCTTGTTCTTGTTCTCTGCTGTGACATCTTATCCTTTCATCAAAGCTATTTGATAACTATGTTCAGCAGCTTTCCGGGAACGCTTATCACCTTGACCACGTTTTTGCCCTCGGTCAGGGCCTTGACCTCATCCGAGGCGAGCACGTATGCCTCGAAGTCCTCCTTGGAGAGCCCGCTCGGAACGTCTATCCTCGCCCTGAGCTTTCCGTTGACCTGCACCACGGCGAGGACCATGTCCTTTACGAGAGCGCTCTCGTCGCATTCGGGCCAGGGCTGCTCTGAGGCGAAGCCCTCGCGGCCGAGCCCTTCCCAGAGCTCCTCGCAGATGTGAGGAACGAAGGGACAGAGCATGAGCACGAGCTTGTCGCACGCGTCCGCCAGCAGTCCGAGGTTGATATCGTCGAGCTCCTTATAGGAGTACATGGTATTGACGAGCTCCATCACCGCGGAGATCGCGGTGTTGAAGTTGAACCTTCCCGTGACGTCGGCGCTCACCCTCTTTATTGCGGAGTTAAGCGCGAACGCCAGCTGCTTGTCTTCTTTTGTCTCTAACGTATAGGTCCTCGGAACGGACGCGACCTGTGGCGCAAGCTCGTAAACGAGCCTGTAGACCCTGGAGAGGAAGCGGAAGCTTCCGTCCACTCCGGTGTCGGACCATTCGAGTTCCTTTTCGGGCGGCGCCGCGAAGAGTATAAAGAGCCTCGCGGTATCCGCTCCGTATTTTTCAACTATCTCGTCCGGGGCGACGACGTTCCCCAGAGATTTGCTCATCTTGCTGCCGTCCTTTAGCACCATGCCCTGGGTGAGCAGGTTCTTGAAGGGCTCCTCGCAGCTCACCAGGCCCATGTCGTAGAGGACCTTGGTGAAGAATCTGGAATAGAGCAGGTGCAGTATGGCGTGCTCTATGCCGCCGATGTACTGATCGACGTTCATCCAGTAATCGACCTTCTCCTTGCTGAAGGCTTCGGACTCGTTCTTGGGGTCGCAGTAGCGCAGGAAGTACCAGGACGAATCGAGGAAGGTGTCCATGGTGTCGACTTCCCTCTTAGCCGGCTTTCCACAGATCGGGCAGACTCCGTTCTGGAAGCTCTTCGAGGTGGCGATAGGAGACTCTCCCTTGCCCGTGAACTCTACGTCCGTCGGGAGCAGTACGGGAAGTTGATCCTCGGGGACGGGCTGCCAGCCGTGCTCCTCGCAGTAGACCATGGGGATGGGGCAGCCCCAGTAGCGCTGCCTGGAGATGAGCCAGTCTCTGAGCTTGTAGTTGACGGTCTTCTTGGCAATGCCCCTCTTTTCGAGGTCTTCCCTGATAGCTGCGATAGCGGCCTCGTTCTCCATGCCATCGTACTTGCCGGAGTTTATCATGCGGCCCTCGGCCTCGAAGGCAGCCTTGAGATCGTTCACGTCTACGTCGTCCCTGCCCGGGTCGACTACGGGGATGATGTCGAGACCGAACTTGGTCGCGAACTCGAAGTCCCTCTGGTCGTGGGCGGGAACGCCCATTACGGCGCCCGTGCCGTAGCCGAGCAGCACGTAGTCTGCTATGTAGATGGGGATCTCCTTTTCTGTCAGCGGATTAACGGCGTACCAGCCTGTGAACTGGCCGGTCTTTTCCTTGGAGAGGGAGGTGCGCTCGATGTCGCTCATGCGCCTCACCTGCTCCTGGTATTCGCGGCACTCCTTCTCGAAGCCGCCGCTCGCTATGAGCTCCTCCGCGAGCGGGAGCTCGGGAGAGAGCACCATGAAGCTCGTGCCGAAAAGCGTGTCCGCCCTGGTAGTGAAGACGGTCACGGTCTTGTCCGAGCCCTTGATCTTGAATTCGACTTCGGTACCCTCGGAGCGTCCGATCCAGTTCCTCTGCATGGTCTTGACCTTTTCTGGCCAGCCGGGGAGCTCGTCCAGGTCGTCGAGAAGCCTGTCGGCGTAATCGGTTATCTTGAGATACCACTGGGAGAGGTTCTTCTTGGTGACCTCGGTGCCGCAGCGCTCGCACTTTCCGTCCACGACCTGCTCGTTCGCGAGCACGGTCTGGCAGGACGGGCACCAGTTGACGGGGTTCTCCTTCTTGTAGGCGAGTCCCCTCTTCCAGAACTCTATGAAGAGCCACTGCATCCAGCGGTAGTAATCAGGCCTGTAGGTCTGGACCTCCCTTTCCCAGTCGTAGGAGAAGCCGAGCCTCTTGAGCTGCATGTTCATGTTGTCTATGTTAGACGAAGTCCACACCGCGGGGTGCGTGTCGTGCTTTATGGCCGCGTTCTCAGCCGGAAGGCCGAAGCTGTCGTAGCCCATGGGATGGAGCACGTTGTAGCCCTGCATCTTAAGAGTCCTCGCGACCACATCGCCTATGGAATAGTTCCTGACGTGTCCCATGTGAAGGTTTCCGCTGGGATACGGGAACATCTCGAGCAGGTAGTACTTCTTCTTTTCGGGATCCTCTGTGACCCTGAATATGTCGGCCTCAGCCCATCTCTTCTGCCATTTGACTTCGATCGCCTGGGCGTCATAACGTTCTTTCATTTTCCTTCTCCTAATCCTTGCTGGGCTCGTAATCTATCGTGATGCAGTCGCTCCAGAGTTTTTCAAGATTATAGTGGTTCCTCTGCTCCTCTGTAAAGAGATTTACGATGATATCGCCGAAATCGAGCAGTATCCAGCCGGTATCGCCCTTGCCCTCGACGTGGTGCGCGAGCCAGGACTGCTCAACCATCTTGTCCTCGAGATCGCCGCTCAGCGCCTCGAGCTGGCGAAGGCTGCCGGCCGTCGCGATGACGAAATAATCGGCGAAGCCGGACTTCTCCGCTATGTCTATGATGGTTATGTCCGCGGCCTTCCTGCTGTCGAGGAAGTCTGCCGCGTATATCGCCTTTTCCTTTATTTCCATTATCTCTCCTCTTTTGAACCGAGTTTGTTTTCGAAATAGCTTATGGCATCGGTCGAGATCTTAGCTGGAGTCTTGCCAGCCCTTATAAGGGACTCGTTAGCCTCGCGCATGAGGGTCAGCATTATCTCCTCGGGATCATCGCATTCGTCGGCGTAGGCTCTGAGCCTTTCGGCCCCGGGGTAGCTCCTTCCGGGCTCCAGCAGATCCGCCATCTTGACCACGATCTCAAGGAGGCTCATACCGGGCCTGCCCGTGGTGTGGTATCTAATGGCGTTCAGGGTGTCCTCGTCGGAGATCCCAAAGAGCCTGCCGAGCTCCTCCGCTGCCTTTGGCCCGTGCTGAAGGGCTCCCTCCTCCTTGTAGTTGTCGTGGAACCAGGCTGCGGCCTTGGCCTTGAAGGGATCGGCTCCGAACCTCAGGGCGTATCTCTCGGCGCAGGCGACGACTCCCCTGGTGTGGGCGAGCCTGTGATCGCTCTGCCTGGATACTGCAAAGGCCTCGAGCTGCGCGAGAAGTCCGGTATAAAGCCCTTTCTCCTCGATATATCCCCTGACGGGCTCCGGGACCATGAAGACTATGCTCCTGCCGCCCTGGTGCCTGAAGCGTATATCGCTCGAGGACAGCTCCAGCTCCGGTATGTCGAAGAGCTCTATATCGCAGCCTTCGAAGCGCTCCTTCAGCTCCGCGAGCTTCGCCCTGACCGGCGCCGGGTCGTCTCCCTTTCTCATCCCTACGAGAAAGCCCGCTCCCATGATCAGCTCCTCCGCCTTGTACCAGCGGTCCAGCCCCATGAAGGCGTCGCTTCCGAGGATGAAGTAAATTAGCGCGCCGTCGAGCCGCTTTTTGAGCTCCTCCAGGGTGTCGGCCGTATACGAGGGTCCCTCCCTCTGAAGCTCCATGTCCGAGACGCTGAGATCCGGGTCCGGCGCTATGGCCAGCCTTATCATCTCAAGCCTGTCCTCCCCAGAGGTCGGCTTGGTCTCGAGCTTGAAGGGAGAGGTCCTGGCCGGTATGAATATCACCCTGTCAAGCGACGCGGCTTCCTTGAGCTGCTCCGCGAGGAGCAGATGCCCGCTGTGCACGGGGTCAAAGCTTCCGCCGAATATCCCGACCCGCTCCATCTACTCTTCCTTCTTGATCTGTATAGAGAGAAGGTCGAGGTCCGCCGTGTTCACCGTGGTCGGGGCATCGGACATCACGCACTGGGCGTTCTGGTTCTTCGGGAAGGCTATGACCTGCCTGATGTCGTCGGTGCCGAGTATCAGCATGCAGAGCCTATCCAGTCCGAAGGCTATTCCTCCGTGGGGAGGAGCGCCGTATTTGAACGCGTCGATGAAGAAGCCGAAGCGGTTCCTTATATCCTCTTCGCTGAGCCTTAGGACCTCGAAGACCCTCTTCTGAAGCGCGCTGTCGTGTATCCTTATGCTGCCGCCGCCGGCCTCGTAGCCGTTGATGACGATATCGTAGGCGTCCGCGTAGACCTTGTCGAGCTCGCCGGACTCCATGTACTTGATATCTTCCTTCTTGGGCGAGGTGAAGGGATGGTGCATTGCCATGTATCTGCCCTCCTCGTCGGACCACTCGAACATCGGAAAGTCGACGACCCAGAGCAGCTCGAAGCGGTTCGGATCAAGCAGACCGAGCTTCCCGGCTATATCCCTTCTCAGGAAGCCGAGTGAGCTCCATACCACCTCTTTCTTTTCGCTGGCGACTATGAGTATGAGGTCGTTCTCCTTGGCCTCGAAGACGTCCGCTATCTTCCTGAGCTCTTCGTTGCTGAAGAACTTGGAGACAGAAGACCTTATGCCGTCCGCCTCCACCCTCAGCCATACGAGGCCCTTGGCGCCGTAGGTCTTTGCGCCTTCGGCGAACTTGTCGACGTCCTTGCGGGAGAACTTGTCAGAATATCCATTTATGTTAATTCCCATGACCCTGCCGCCTGCGGCGAGAGCGTCGCTGAAGACGGGGAAGCTGCAGCCCTTCACGGCCTCGGCGAGGTCGTGAAGCTCGAAGCCGAACCTGAGGTCGGGCTTGTCGCTGCCGTAGCGGTTCATGGCCTCGTCCCACTTGAGCCTCTTCAGGGGGATCTGTATGTCTATGCCGCGCATCTCCTTGAATACGCGCTGAAGAAACCTCTCCTGGACCTCAAGTATATCGTCCTGGTCCACGTAGGACATCTCGAGGTCGATCTGCGTGAACTCGGGCTGCCTGTCGGCTCTGAGGTCCTCGTCCCCGTAGCACTTCGCGATCTGTATATACCTGTCGGTGCCGGCTATCATCAGCAGCTGCTTGAACTGCTGCGGGCTCTGCGGCAGAGCGTAGAACTTTCCGGGGTTGACCCTGCTGGGCACGAGGTAGTCCCTGGCCCCTTCGGGGGTCGGTTTGGCGAGCACCGGGGTCTCGACCTCGATGAAGCCGTTCTCATAATAGAAATTGCGCACGACGTTGTAGAGCTTGCTCCTAACGGCGAGCATGTTCTGCATCATGGGCTTTCTAAGGTCCAGGTATCTGTACTTGAGCCTGAGCTCTCCGGACACGTTGTCGTCGTCCCTGATATAGATGGGAGGAGTCTCGGACTCCGAATAAACGCTGAGCTCGGAGGCGACTATCTCGATGTCTCCCGTCGGGATCTTGTCGTTCTTGGATTCTCTCTCCCTGACAACGCCGGTGACGCCGACGGAATACTCGGTCCTGAGGGAAGCGGCCTTGGCCACGACCTCCTCCGGGGTGCCGTCGCCGAAGACTACCTGTACTATTCCTGATCTGTCCCTGATGTCGGCGAATATGAGCCCCGCGCCGAGGCTCCTGGATTTGGCTACCCATCCGTCGACCGTCACGGTCTTTCCTATGTCGGAGCTTCTGAGCTCTCCGCAGTAGATAGTTCTTTTAAGCAGTTTGTCCATTTTTCTTACCTGTGTATTTATATAGCTCTTCCGGCGCGCGGCCGGCCTGATACGTTTTTTTAGCGGCGCCCTTAAGCCGCTCATTTGTGAGGAGCCCTTGTGTTGCTCATTTTAGCGGCGCCCTATTGGCTCAGATCCTCAGCCTCCGGTAACGACGCGGAGAGCCTCTTCCTCGGGCATCTCGCTCTGGACGGAGCCTTTCATGTCTCTCAGCTGGACGGTCCCCTTCTCCAGCTCGTCGCCTCCTATGACGAAGCACCAAGAGGCTCCGCTCCTGTCGGCGTACTTCAGCTGAGCCTTAAGGCCTCTTCCCGCAGCGTCGCTTAAGACCTTCACTCCGGCGCTTCTTAGCCTTGCCGCGAGAGCCAGGGAGTGCATCTGCGCCTCGGACCCCATGGCGGCTATGAAGACGTCGCACTGCGCAGGCTCAGGGATCTCGGCTCCGCAGGCCTCGAGCACGAGCAGAAGGCGCTCTATGCCGAGACCGAAGCCTACTCCCGGAACGGACGGACCTCCTATCTCCTCGACCAGGTGATCGTATCTTCCTCCTCCGCATATCGTGGACTGGGCTCCGAGCTTGTCCGAGACGAACTCGAAGGCCGTCTTGGTGTAATAGTCGAGCCCCCTCACGATGCCCGGGTCGATCTCATAGGGTATGCCGAGAGCGTCCAGCCCCTTCTGGAGCTCATCGAAATCCTTCCTGCAGTCATCGCAGAGGTAATCGAGTATGCGTGGCGCTCCGACCAGGTATTTCTGGTCGTCTGGATCCTTGCTGTCGAGTATGCGCATGGGATTGGTATCGAAGCGGCTCCTGCTGGTCTCGCAGAGCTTGTCCAGATTGGGCCTGATGAAGTCCTGCAGCGCCTTGCGGTATTCCTGCCTGCACTCTGGACAGCCTATGCTGTTTATATGGAGCACGAAGCCGTCGACCCCGCAGCCCTTCAGAAAATCATAGGCGAGTGCGATGACCTCTGTATCGGCGAGCATGCTGGACGATCCGAAGAGCTCGATGCCGAACTGGTGGAACTCCCTCTGCCTGCCTTTTTGCATCTTCTCGTATCTGTAGCAGGGAGTGATGTAGTAATACTTGGCGGGGAGCTGGCCCGCGTAGAGCTTGTTCTCTATGAAGGACCTGACGACGCCTGCAGTGCCCTCGGGCTTGAGCGTAAGGCTCCTTTCGGCTATCTCGAAGGTGTACATCTCCTTCTGCACGACGTCGGTCGTGCTGCCTATGCCGCGCTGGAAAAGCTCGGTGTGTTCGAAGACGGGCGTGCGGAACTCGCTGTAGCCGTAGCGTGAGCAGGTCTGTCTGAACCTCTCCTCGACCCACTGCCATTTGTAGCTGTCGGCCGGCAGTATGTCCTTCGTTCCCTTTGGTATGCTTATGCTCATCTGAGCTGAGCCTCCTTCCTTTCGACCATCTCTTCTATTCGGTCTATGTATATCCTGTAGTTCGTCACGTTGGCCGCGCGGACTATCTTTTTCCTCTTGTCGCTCTGGTCAGGATCGACGAATTTGCTTATGGCGCCCGCCCCGAAGGCTATGATGCTCTGATCCTCCTCCATGATGCGGACGTTGTATACGCTCTCGAAGCCAGGCCTGCTGTAGCCTGTGTTCTCCAGATTCGCCGCCATATGCTTCTGCCTGTAGACGTAATACGGCAGATAACCTTCAGAGGCCATCCTCTCGCCGCAGCTTTGAAGCATCTCGCTGACTATCCCCGCCTGCCTGTAGCCGTAGGAGGGATCCTTCTCGTTGAGCCTGGAGGCCCGCTTGACCGCGAGGGTATGTACGGTTATGTTCTCCGGCTCAAGCCTTACTATCTCATCCAGAGTGCGGGAGAAGTCGGCGGCGTCCTCCTCGGGCAGCCCCGCTATCAGGTCCATGTTTATGCAGCCTATGCCGGCCGTCCTCGCCATGTCGTAGGCGGCGTATATGTCCTCAACCCTGTGCGAGCGCCCTATGAGCTCCAGCGTTCGCTGCTTCATGGACTGCGGATTGACGCTTATGCGGTCCGCGCCGTGCCTTTTTATAGAGTCCAGCTTCGCCCTCGTGATGGTGTCGGGCCTTCCGGCTTCGACCGAGAACTCCACGGTCCGCGGACCCAGGAAGGCTTCGCCGACGCTCCTCATGAGCAGTTCGAAGTCGTCCTCGGCAAGGCTGGTCGGCGTCCCTCCGCCTATATATATCGATTCGGCGAAAAAAGCCTTATTTTTTATTATACCGCTTATCCTCGATATTTCATAGAGGAGCGCCTCCAAATATTCCTTGGATCCCTTCTCGTCGTAGGGGTTGGAGGCAAACGAGCAGTAGCTGCAGCGGGTCGGACAGAAAGGTATGCCGACGTAGATGCCTACCGCTCCTGGGTCTTTTGAAAAGCGCATCTTATCCTGGACCCCGGCGATGGTCCTCAGAAGCTCAGATCTCGCCTCTGAGACGAGATATCTGCTCCTCAGGGTCTTTATGCCTTCCTCTTCGCTGCCAGCGCAGAGCTGCCTGTAGAGTTTCAGGGGCCTGACCCCCGTGAGTATGCCCCAGGGGAGGGTCTTCCCCGTCTCTCTGCTGAGCAGCTCGTAGAGCGCAGCCTTGTTCTCTTCCTTGTCGTCAGAAAGGAGCACGGCGTCGGCCGTATCAGAAATAGAGGCTATGTCCTTCTCTTCTCTGCCGCTAACGCTCACGATCTCGAACTCAGCCGGAGGAGCGAACATCCCGGCGAGCTCCGCAAGAGCCGCCGCGTCTTTTTCCGTTTTGCAGACTATCCTATACAAAGGGGTTATAGTTCCTCTCAAATCCTATGCTCGTCTCTCTGTCGTGGCCGGGCCATACCGAGGTGCAGTCCGGAAGCTCCATGAGCCTTTTAAGTGACGACGCCATCTGATCGTCGTCGCCGCCCCAAAGGTCTGTCCTGCCTATGGAAGCGAAAAAGAGCGTATCTCCGCTGAAGAGCGTGTCCTGAGCGGGGAAATAAACGCACATGCCGCCCGGGGTATGTCCCGGCGTCATGATGAACTCCATGTGCGAGCTTCCGAGGTCAAGGCTGTCCCCGTCAGAGAGCTCGATGTCAGCTTTGATCCCTCCTCTTGAAGCGCCCTTCCTCTCGTAGAGGAGCTTCCGCTCGGCCCTGGATGCGACGAGCTTCGCGTCCGGATACAGAGCCCTGAAATAGGCTATGCCTCCCGTGTGGTCGGAGTGTCCGTGCGTGAGGACTATGTATGCGAGGCTGAGCTTCTCTGCAGCGATCTGCTCCGCGATCTTCGGGTTTTCCGAGGCCGGGTCTATGATCATGGCCTTACGGCTCTCCTCGTCCCAGACCAGGTATGTATTTGTGAAGATCTCGCCGTTGACGTATCTTTTAAATTCCAAAGCGGCCTCCTTTTCAGGCGTTGTTCCTGTAAACGTCCACCACGCCCTTGACCTGCCTGAAGCGGCTCATGAGCTTGATGATGTCCTTGGTGTTGTTCAGCGAGAGGGTCATATCCATATGGGCCAGGGAATCCTTCTTCTCCGTGGAGAGATTGACGCCCGTGATATTTATGTCCATGTCCTCGCAGACTCTGGAGATATCGACCATGAGCCCCTTCCTGTCCTCGGCCATGATATGTATCGAGGCGTCGAAGTAGAGTGTCGAATCGCCGTCCTCCCATTCCACGTCTATGAGCCTGCCCTTTTCCGACTCGGGCAGGGACAGGATGTTTATGCAGTCCTTCCTGTGTATGGAAATGCCCCTTCCCTTGGTCGTGAAGCCTATTATCTCGTCCCCCGGTATGGGGCTGCAGCACCTGGCGAAGCGCACGAAGAGGTTGTCCACGCCCTTTACGGTGACGCCTCCGGTGCCCTCTTTGGCCTTGCGCGGCTGATTGAGCAGCTTTTCCTGCTCCTGCTCCTGCTTCTTGAACTGGGCGCTTATCTCTTCGTGGTAGTAGCTCTCGAGCAGCGCGACGGCCTTGCTGAGCTCCCTTCCGCCGTAGCTGACCGCGTTGTACAGGTCGTCTATGCCGGCGTAATCCATCTCTCTCGCGGCCCTTTGGAGGAACTGGTTCTTCATCGCGACCTGCTGATCGAGCCCCTTCCTCTTAATGGCCTTTTCGAGCAGATCCTTGCCCTTTTCGGCGTTCTCCGGCCGGCTCTCTTTTTTGAGGAACTGGCGTATCTTGTTCTTGGCCGAATTGGTCTTGACTATCTTGAGCCAGTCGGGGCTGGGCCCCTTGGAGCTGTTGGAGGTGACTATATCGACTATCTCGCCGTTGTGCAGCACGTAGTCTATGGGGACCATCTTGCCGTTTATCTTGGCTCCGACGGTCTTTATGCCTACTCCGGTATGGATCTTGAAAGCGAAGTCGAGCGGGGTCGAGCCCGCGGGCAGCTCCACTATGTCTCCCTTGGGCGTGAACACGAACACCTGGCTCGAGAAGAGCTCCATCTTGAGCGTGTTCACGAACTCGGTCGAGTCGCTGGCCTCTTGCTGCCATTCGAGCGTCTGCCTGAGCCAGGCGAGCTTGGCCTCGTCGTCCTCGGCGGCGATGCCCTCCTTGTATTTCCAGTGCGCCGCGATACCGTATTCTGCGACGCGGTGCATCTCCTGAGTCCTGATCTGTATCTCGAAGGGGCTGCCGTTCTTTCCTATGACGGTGGTGTGCAGGGACTGATACTGGTTGGGCTTGGGCATAGCTATATAGTCCTTGAAGCGTCCCGGTATAGGGGTCCACTTGGTGTGGACGGCTCCAAGCGCCGCGTAGCAGTCCTTGACGCTGTCGACTATTATCCTCACGGCGGTGAGGTCGAATATCTCATCCATGTCCCTGTGCTGGACGACCATCTTCTTGTATATGCTGTAGTAGTGCTTGTTGCGCCCGTAAACGTCGTATTTGATGCCGAGGTCGTCCAAAAGAGCGCTTATATCCTTTATGATTTCCTCGATCTCGTTCCTGTTGCGGCTGCGGCGCTCGGTCATTACCTCGTCTATGTGCTTATACGCCTCGGGCTCGAGGTTCATGAAGGCTATGTCCTCCATCTCGAACTTGAAGGCGTAGATGCCAAGCCTCGCCGCCAGAGGGGCGTATATCTCCAGGGATTCCTGGCACTTCTCCCGGCGCTTGTTGTCCGGCATGTACTGTATGGTCCTGAGGTTGTGGAGCCTGTCGGCCAGCTTTATGACGAGTATGCGTATGTCCTTGGACATGGCGAGGAACATCTTGCGTATGTTCTCCGCCTGGCGCTCTTCCTTGCTCTTGTTGCTGTCGTAGACGAGGTTGGTCAGCTTGGTGACGCCGTCCACCATGACTGCGATATCTTCGCCGAAATCCGCGCGAAGATCGTCGAGCGAATAGCTGGTGTCCTCCACGACGTCGTGAAGAAGACCCGCGGCGAGCGTATGATCGTCCATCCCGATGTCGGCGAGTATGACCGCCACCGCCTTCGGATGTATGATATACGGCTCTCCGGAGCGTCTCTTTTGTCCCTCATGCATTTCTTCGGCCTTTTTATAGGCCTTTTCGAGGAGCTCCGCGTCGTAGGACGCGTTGTACTCCATCAGCTGCTGAATGTACGGATCCATCAGGCGCCTCTGTATCTGTTCTTCTTGGTCAGTCTGGCTATGTCATAGTAGAGCCCGGGGGCTATGCAGAGCGAGGAGAAGGTCCCGAAGAAGACCCCTCCTATCAGCGGCAGGGCGAAGGCCCTTATGGTCTCCCCTCCGAGAACTATCAGGGGGATGATCGCTATAGCGGTGGTGACCGAGGTCATCAGCGAGCGCTCCACGCTCTGGTTGACGCTGAGGTTGATCACGGTCTCCAGCCTGGTGTTTTTCAAGGCCTTGAGGTTCTCTCTGACCCTGTCGAATATGACTATCGTGTCGTTGATCGAATAGCCGAGGACTATCAGAAGTCCCGCTATAAACGGACTGTTCATCTGGATGTGCGTTATGCCGTAGAGCGCGAACAGCATCGCTATATCGTGGCACAGCGCAAGCAGCGCGGCTACGCCGAAGCGTATCTCGAAGCGTACGGCTATGTATACAAGCATGGCGGCCGCGGCTATGAGGCAGGCCTTTACGGCAGATCTCCTGAGCTGGCTTCCTATGCTCGGCCCTATAAGGCCGGCCTGCTCGACCATGGCGTTCTCATCCATGCCGAGCGAGAAGCGCTCGTTAAGCGCGCCGCAGAGCCTGCTCCTGAAGGAGCTGTCTATGACCTGTGTAGTCTTGATTATTATCTTCTGTCCGTCTTCTCCTGCGAGCTGCACGTCGGCCCTGAGCCCCTCCGCGGAAAGGCAGTCCTTGATCTCCGCCATCTCGACCTTTTTTCCCAGATCGAGCTGCAGCATCGAACCTCCGGTGAAATCTATGCCCAGATTGAAGCCCCTCACCAGTCCGAGGCCTATTCCGAGCACTATGACAGCCAGCGCGGCAAGCGCGAACACCTTCCTCCTGGAGAGGAAGTCGAAGCCGTAATTCTTTACGTTCTCACGGCTCTGCTCGTCGGTGAGCACCGGTACGACCTTCTTAACGGCGAAGTTCTTTGGCGTCGCGAGCGTAGGTATCTCGCAGACCGACTTGAGCAGCTGCTGCGATATTATGACGGCCGTGAGCATGCTGACGACTATACCTATGAGCAGCGTAAGCGCGAAGCCTCTAACTGCTCCCGTGCCGAACTCGTAGAGTATGAGCGCGGCTATGACTGTGGTCAGCTGCGAATCGATGATGGTGGTCATGGCGCGCTTGAAGCCGGAATGAACGGCCACGCGCACGCTCTTGCCCTGCTGTATATCCTCCATGACCCTGGAGAATATGATGACGTTGCTGTCCACCGCCATTCCCACTGAAAGGATGAGACCGGCTATACCCGGCAGGGTCAGCACGGCATGGAACAGCGCGTAGATCCACAGCACGATGAGTATATACAACGCCAGGGCGACGTCGGCCACTACGCCCATGATCCTGTATCTGAAGATCATAAGGGCGAATATGAGGAGCGTGCCTATGACTCCCGCTACGACACAGTTTTTGGCGGCGTTAATGCCCAGGCTGGGGCCTACTATCTCGGTCTGCACCTCGGTCAGCCCGACGGGCAGCGCGCCTCCCCTGATGAGGGCGGCCAGGTTCGTCGCCTCCTCGGCGGTGAAGCTTCCCGTGATCTGGCAGTTTGCGCTGTTTATTACAGTGTTCACGTAAGGCGCTGAGATGACCTCGTCGTCCAGAAGTATCGCTATCTGCCGTGAATTAAGAGAAGTCTTGCTCGTGATGCGCCCGGCGACGATGTCCTCCGTAGCCTTTGTGAAGGCGTCGGTCCCGGCGGAATCGAACTCCAGATTGACGGTGTAGGTGCCTATGAGGCTGCTGTCATAGCCCTGATAGACTCCCGCGGCGGCGTTCTTCACGTGCTCGCCGTCGAGTATGACCTTGCCGTCAGCCGTGAGGAAGCTGAGCTTCGCCGTCCTGCCTATGCTCTCTATGGCTTCCTTGGCGTTCTGAGCGCCGGGAAGTTCTATCCTTATCCTGTTCTCATTCTCTATAGCTATCACGGGCTCTGAGAGACCCATCTCGTTGATGCGGTTCTCCATCACGGCCTGGACCTGATCCATAACGGCCTTGAGCTCGGATCCCGAGGCGTCCGTATCGGCTTCGAGCACGACGGAGACCCCGCCTATCATATCGAGGCCGAGGTTCAGCCTGTCCGCTATGCTGAATCCGCCCAAGGACGTGGCGCTGAAGATCCAGCCTATGAGCGTGACTGCGACTATGAGTATCGAAAGTGTCTTTTTCATGCGTTATACTTCGCCCATTGCGCCGCGCCTGTGTAAAAAACGGCGTTTCGCGGGCATATCTTCATTCGTCCGATAAATAAAAATAAGGCATGTGCGTGCGTGCACATGCCCCTTTAGGATCTGATCACTTTTCTTCCTGGGAAGTCTCAGTCTCGGACGGCTCCTCCGGAGCTGCCTGCGGAGCGATCTCCTCGGTCTCCTTCTGGGAGCCGAGCTTTCTGATCTGCCTTGAAGAGGGCTTGCCGGCGGCCTCAGCCTCAGCTTCCGCCTCCTTCTTTCTCCTCCTCGCTTCCTTCTTGGCCGAATCGCTTGCGGTCACGGGCTCGTCGGCTCCGATAGAGCCTATCGCCCATCTCTTGACCTCGATCCTGACGCGGTCTGCGCCCGTCTGTATAATGATCGTATCTTCGTTTACTTTCGTTATCCTACCGACGATGCCGCCAATGGTCGTGATCTGATCTCCGACCTTGACGTTGTTTCTCATATCGTCCTTTTCCTTCTCCTTCTTCTGCTCGGGGCGGATGAAGAAGAGCCACATGAGTCCGAAAGTAACGGCCAGCGTGATGATGGATTGAATCGTCATTATAGTTCCTCCAATATTATACGAAAATATTATACATTAGAAGCGCCCAAAATCAACCCAAAAATGCGCGGCCTCTGTGAATTGCGGGAAGTTTCACCCTTGATTTGAGATCCCGCTGATGATAGTATTTTTTGGTAAGGGTGCTCGCCACGGGAAGCTTTAAAAAGCATGCCCGTCCGGGAGACGCCCGTAGCGCCATACGCGCCGGAATGATGGAATAGGCAGACGTGCCGGACTCAAAATCCGGTGGTAGCGATACCGTGCGGGTTCGACCCCCGCTTCCGGCACCACACAGACGGGACGCCAGAGCCTTTGAGCGAGGGCGTCCCTGTTTTTAGCGCGAAGACTGAAAGGAGCATTGTGACGATGTCAGGATACGACCGAATGGGCAGCTACGTCCTTAAAAAGCTGGGAGAAGGATACAGGATCAATAAACTTGATATAGGAGCCGACGCAGAGCTCTCAAAGAGCGGAATGCGCTTTTCCACGAGCTGCTACGAAGTGGAAGGGCTCGGCCGCCTCTGCATAATGACGATGAACGCCATGATGGGGCTCATGAAGATGGAGACCGTCGTGCTCTCGGCGTTCACAAAGGACGCGCCTCTTCTGAACCTCGACTGGGTAAAGGCCATGGGCAAGGAGACCTTCATGGCGGAGTTCTACGACTGCTGCCTCTCTCCCCTGCCCGAGGAGCTCGGAGCCGCCTACGCCGCCATAAAGGCAAAGGACGCCGATATACCCGAGTACGAGAGCGGTCCGCACTGGTACGACGACATCAAGCTCCCCTTCTCCTACGGCAAGACGGGCAAGGGCTATTCCCAGCGCTTCACCGAGGCCGGAAGAGCCTACTTCGACGAGTATATGCGCCAGCTCGAGCTGCTTGCGGACTGCGGCGCAGAAGCCAAGGCGGAGAAGGTACGCGGCTTCGCGGAGACCCTGTTCAAGAACGGCGGCCCCGCCGTCGACCAGGTCAAGAAGCTCTTCGGAGACGAGACCGCTCAGCGGCTTATAGTAAAGCATATGTACGGCTGCTGAAAACGGCGCTGTACCGAGTCATACCCCGTCGCGCCTTAATATAGGCGCCGCGCCATCAAACGCATATACGGCGCAAAGAAGGAAGTTCCTTGGCTTACATATCTATACTGGTTTTGGTAATAACCATAGCTGTCTCGTATTTTACCGGAATAAATGCCGGCATCGTCGGCATCTCCTTCGCCTATCTCTTCGGAAGATTCTGCGTGAGACTCAGCGTAAAGCAGATAATAACGGGCTTTCCTGTCTCAACGGTCTTCGCTCTCATGGGCATGACCTTTCTGTTCGGCATCGCGCGCGATAACGGAACGCTGACCAACATAGCCCGCACCATCATCAGACTCGCGAACGGAAAGACCATACGCATCCCCTTCATGTTCTTCCTGCTGTGCACTCTTCTGGCCGCGATGGGCCCCGGACCCGTCGTTATCACCGCCCTTGTGGCGCCCATAGCCATGGCTACCGCAAAGGTCCAGAATATACCCGACCTGCTTATGGCTATATCGGTATGCAGCGGCTCTATCAGCGGGGGCCTGTCGGGCATCTCTTCGTCGGGGATAATCGCGCAGACGCTGGGAAAAGAACAGGGCGTAGAAAACTATACGCCGGTATTCCTCAGCTGCATGCTGATCTCGTCCATACTCTTTCTTCTGTTCTTCGTCCTGTTCGGGGGCATAAAGCTGAAGGACGTGCCCTCGGCCGGAACGGGCGGCCGAAAGATAACATACGACAGAGATCAAAAGATCACCCTCGCGGTGATCCTGCTGACGATACTTCTGATAGCTATATTCGGCTTCGACACCGGGTCGACGGCCTTCCTCGGCGGGCTGGTCCTCCTGCTGCTAAGGACCGTGGATCAGAAAGAAGCGATCAAGGGCATAGCGTGGCCGACTATACTTCTGATATCCGGCATGGGGATACTGATAAACGTCGTCAATCTCAGCGGAGGGATAAGCGCCATGACGGCTCTCCTATCGAAGGCGATGACTTCAAAGACGGCCGCACCTCTGATATGCGTCATAGCGGGCATGATGTCTTCCGTCTCCAGCGCCTCGGGCGTCGTGATGCCGACCCTGATACCGACCATAGGTGAGCTTTCCCGGGCCCTGGGCTCAGACGTCTCCATGAGCGGACTGCTGGCCGGTATAGTCGTCGGCGCACACGTCGTGACCGCGAGTCCCCTTTCGACGCTCGGAGCCATGTGTCTTTCTTCGGCAAACGAAAAGACCGACAAGCAGAAGATGTTCACGCAGATGATAATCATCGGCTTCTCTTCCGTAGTTATCGCGTCGGTTCTTGGAGGTCTTGGGCTGTTCTATCTATGATGAGCGGGCTCGGGCTGTTCTGTCTCTTGCCCGGGGATGCTTTATATTTGAAGACGTGCCCCAGTCTGTTCTGTTTCCGAAGACGTCAAGGGCGCGAATTTATGCCCTCCTCTGTCACGATATGATCCATGAGGACGTCGTGCTCCTCCGAGGGGATGGCGTTCGAAATGAGCTCCTCGAAGCAGAGGCACATCTTGGGCATCTCATTCGCTGAGAAAAAGATATCGTAATACCCGGCACCGTGTCCGAGCCTCCTGCCGTCTTTGGCAGCGCAGACGCAGGGCACGACGGCGAGGTCTATAGCGGCGGCCGAAAGGGCCGCTTTTTCATCTGCGGAAATCCCTGAGCCTGCCTTCTCTGGATCCTGCACTTGGCCGCCGGGCTTCTGCGCACAGCTGCCGTATCCCTGCGCCAAGCCCTCTTCGAGGGCCCTCTCCCAGAGCTCCTTCTTCGGTTCCATTATGCCGAGGACGCCGGGCTCAAGATCGTCCAAAGAGCTTATCCTTACGGGAAGCATTATCCGCTTTTTCAGGCATTTAGGGACGTAGACGGCCTTGCCTCTTTCCAGGGCCTCTTCTATCAGGCCGTAGGTGTCGGGCTCCCTTTCCGTGCTTACATAAATAAAGATCGAGCTGGCGTCCCTGAAGGCTTCGCTGTCTATCACGAGCGAGCTGATCACGGCCGACGCCTCCTGCTTGTATACTTCATCCAGGCAAATAGCCTTGACCGTGCTCTGCTTCCTGAGCCATATCTTTTTTTCCTGCTCCCAGGACAGGCTCATGCGCGCTCTCCTCTCTTCACGAAAAACTGGTCTTTTTTGAGGGCATAGTAGCCCCAGCTCAGGGCAGCGGTCACTATCCACGCCGTTGGATAGCACCAGTAGATGATGACGGGATCATTGTACAGGTGCAGGCCCACCGCGAGGAATATCTGCCTGAAGACTATCATGCCTATGACGTTGAGTATCATCGGGGTCCTTGTGTCGCCGTGGCCTCTCAGTATGCCTACGTAGTGTTCCCTGATGACGAGCACCGTGTAGAACGGGCCCAGTATGCGGAGCATCCTTACGCCTATCGCGAGCACGTCGGGCTCTTCTGTAAAGAAGCCTATTATAGGCTCGGCGAATATGACGAAGATGGCGCAGAGCACTACGCTCATTCCGAGAGCCATCCTTACGCAGATATTGCAGGCCTTCTTGGCGCGGTCCGGCGTGCCGGCCCCGTCGTTCTGGCTGATTATCGTAGTCACGGCGCTGCCGAAGCTCTTGCCGGGATAATTCATGAATTTGTCTACGCGCAGCTCTATGCCCGCGCCGGAGATCACGGCCGTGCCGAAGCCGTTGATATATCTCTGCACGAACATGTTGGAGAAGGATATGAGAGAGCTCTGGAAGCCCGACGGAAGCCCTATGGACATAAACTGGCCTATCAGGCCCCGGTTCTGCGCTATCTCAGCGTATCTGAAGCCGAAGTCGTCTATAGACTTTCTGAGCTGCATCCAGGTCATGACGGCGGATATGCCCTGAGCGATGAAGGTCGCTGTAGCCACGCCCATGATGCCCATGCCCAGGGCCCCTACGAAGAGGAAATCCATGCCTATGTGGAGTATGCTCGTGAATACCAGCACGTAGAAGGGAGAGCGCGAATCCCCTATCGCCCTGAGTATGCCCGAGGCGATATTGTAGAGGATGATGAAGACGAGGCTGATCATGTAGACCTTGAGATACGAGAGCGCGCCCGAATATATCTCCTCGGGAGTATTGACCATCCTAAGAAGAGCCGGAGCCAGCAAAAAGCCCGCCCCGGAAAGGATCACACCCAGTATAGCGCTGAAGTTGTATACGACTCTGGAAGTCCTCGGGAGCTCTCCTCCGAGCTTGTCCCCGAAGGCCCTGGATACTATGACCGAGCTGCCTATGGACATGCCAGTGAAGAAGCCTATCAGCATGTTGGAGATCTGGGAGCATATGGTCACGGCCGCGAGCGGGCCCTGTCCGAGGAGCCTTCCCACGACGAGGGAATCGACCGTATGGTAGAGGTTCTGCATCGCCTCGCTCAGGATAAGAGGGATGACGAAAGCTATCACGGCGGGGACTATGGCGCCCTGCGTGAAATCTATCTGCCTCTTTTTGGATCCTGAAGCCATAGACACCTCCGGCCTTTTGGCGTATATGCGGCGCCGCGCAGAATCATGCCCTGCGCAAAGTAAGGCCCAACACAATAAAACCCAGCGTATGCGATAAATGCCCTTCGCGCGGGGTTCGGCTCAGGGCATGTTTCATCTTCTAGAAAATATAGAGCTCGACCGGGCAGTGGTCGCTGCCCATGATATCGCCTCTTATGACTACGTCCTTTATGCTGTCCTTGATCCTGTCGGAGACGACGAAGTAGTCTATCCTCCACCCGACGTTGCGCTCGCGGGCCCTCATGCGGTAAGACCACCAGCTGTATTCGACCTTGTCCGGATATTTGTACCTGTAGGAATCCACGAAACCGCAGGCAAGGAGCTTTCCGAAGGCCTCCCTCTCCTCGTCGGAGAATCCGGCGTTGTGATGGTTGGTGTCGGGGTTCTTCAGGTCTATCTCGTTGTGCGCGACGTTGAGATCGCCGCACATTATGACAGGCTTTTTGACGTCGAGGGCTTTAAGATATTCCCTGTTTGCGGCCTCCCACGCGAGCCTGTAACCGAGCCTTGCGAGCCCGTCCTGCGAGTTGGGAGTATAGTTCGTGACCATATAGAATTCCGGGAATTCAAGGGTTATGGCCCTGCCTTCCCTGTCGTGTCCCTCGGCGTTTATATCGTAATTCACGGAGAGGGGCTCCTGCTTGCAGAAGATCGCCGTTCCCGAATAGCCCTTCTTTTCGGCGCTATTCCAGTACTGTATATACCCGGGAAGCTCGAGGCCCACCTGCTCCTGAAGGGCCTTGGTCTCCTGCAGGCAGACTATATCAGCGTCCGCCTCGCGCAGGTAATCGAGCAGGCCCTTGCCTATGCAGGCGCGTATGCCGTTGACGTTCCAGCTTATGATCTTCATGGCCAACACCTCTTTTGATTGGAAGATACGTTTTATTAACGAGACGCTTTTCCGGAGCGTAGTCGAGACTCGAGGACGATGGCTGCAGCCTGACTTTGGAAGACTGCAGGCAACGGACGAAGAGGCTCAGCGTGAAGCGCGGAGCTGCGTCGAGTTAAAAAACGTATCTTCCCGATATTAACGATGCATGAGCAGTTCTGTAAGCCGGGTTCTGTATTAGACGATCATCTTTCTAGGACTGCCGTTGCCGGCAGCCTCAAGCGACCTACCTTCCGGGAAGCGGCGGGCAGCCGCCTTTCAGGCACTTCGGACGAAGTCCGGTTGCCTCCCTGCTTGGTCTTGCTCCGGATGGGGTTTACACTGACGAAGCCTGTTACCAGACTCCCGGCAGGCTCTTACCCTGCCTTTTCACCCTTACCACTCGCGCGGCGGTTCTTTTCTGTTGCACTTTCCTTAGGATCACTCCCACCGGCCGTTAGCCGGCATCCCTGCCCTGCGGAGCCCGGACTTTCCTCACGCAGGCCTTTATGGGACCTGCCCGCGACCGTCTGGACTACTCATGCTTTCATATGCTTAAAATATTTTATTTTCCTGATATCGTTCTTATTCCTTCTCGACGAAGATCCTGGTCGCGTCGACCGGATCGCATCTCAGCTCGCTCGGGATGAGCTCTATCTCCGGACAGCGCTGCTCGGCCCAGAGCTTCATAAAGTCGCTGAAGAGCCATTCCGTCCCCCAGTGGCCGGCGGCTATGACGTTAAGGCCGCATTCCCTTGCCGGGCCTGCCTCGTGATGCTTTATCTCTCCCGTTATGAAGAGCTGCGCGCCGTTCCTCAGCGCGTCCTTCCAAAAGCATCCGCCCGCGCCCGTGCAGAGGGCTATCCTGTCCGCCATAGCGGAGGTGTCGCCGGTGATGCTTATGGGCGACTGATATTCCAGTATCTCGTGCAGGCGCGAGGAGATGCCCTCTACGCTGACAGCTTCGGGAAATACAGCCATCTTGAGGCAGGGGATCTCTTCTCCGCGCTCATCCAGGGCGCAGCCCTCGACCTCGGCTCCGAGCTCCTCGAGTATCATATCGTTCATGCCGTAAGGAGCGTTGTCGAAGTTCGTGTGCATGCTGAAAACGGATATCCCGGCTCTGATCAGCCTCTGCGAGTAGGCCCCGGAAAGCTCGTTCGAATCTATGCTCTTCAGCGGTTCGAAAAAGAGCGGATGGTGCGTGAGTATCATATCAGCGCCCTTGGATACAGCCTCGTCTATCACGTCGAAGCTGATCTCGAGCGCCGCGAGCACCATTTTCACTTCATCATTCCCGCAGTCTATCTGGACTCCGCTGTTGTCCCATTCATCCTGAAGCTCAAGCGGGGCCAGCTCGTCGAGTCTTTCATAAAAAAGATGCTTATCCATACCGAGGGCCTTTCTCCTGTTCGCCGGCGCCGCAGCGGGCGAGCAGTTCCTCGACGCGTTCGATGCGCCTGAGAGTCTCCCCGAGCCTAGCTCTGTCGCGGGCCGGATCGCTGCTTTTGAGTATATTGTCGCGTCTTTCTTCAAGGCGCCTTCTCCAGTCCTCGAGGAAGAACCTCGCCATCTCGGGTTCAGCTTTCTCAAGGAGCATAGGAGGGATCTCGTAGTCTATATCGCTTTCAAAGCTTTCAAATACCTCGGGACGCTTGCATTCCGCGGCTATGATCTGGCACAGATGCCCGTTTTCAAGACAAACACGTTCGTCTACGATATAAATATTATTGTCAACCAGAAAGTGTCTCAAGGTATCCGCGGCCCTTCTCGGCTGAAAGACGTAGCGTTTGAAGCTTCTGCTGAGGCTGATGTCCTTAGCAAGTATATCGCACATGAGATCGCCTCCCATGCCCGCTATTACGACGCTGTCAGCCTCGCCCCTCTCGAGCGGCTCCAGCCCGTTTCCGAGCCTGAGCTCCCATCTCGAGGGATCCGCCTTTGAATCCTCGAGGTGCTTTCTCGCCCTGGCGAGAGGGCCTTCGTTGATATCCGTCAGTATGACGCGGCCGACAGACTCGTGTTCGAGCATGAGCAGCGCCGCGTAGCCGTGGTCTGTGCCTATGTCCGCCGCCCTAATGCCCGAGGGCCTTCCGTGCTCCAGAAAGTCCCTGTGCTCCAGGGCCAGCGAGGCTATAAGGCGCAGCCTCTCACCGGGGTCCCTGCGCCTCGGACGCCTGCCTTCTCCGCCGGACGCGCTTGGGTTACCGCCGGACGCGAAAAAATCTCCGCCGGAGGCGTATGGTCTTTCGTCTGAGCGTTCAGCTTCACTACTCAAGATAATCCTTCAGCTTTCTGCTCCTGCTTGGATGCCTGAGCTTTCTGAGGGCCTTGGCCTCGATCTGCCTTATCCTCTCTCGGGTGACGTTGAACACCTGTCCGACCTCTTCGAGCGTCCTCTGGCGGCCGTCGTCGAGCCCGAAGCGCAGTCTGAGCACCTCCTGCTCCCTGTCCGTGAGAGTCGCGAGCACCTCGTTGAGCTGTTCTCTGAGCATGGAGAACGCTGCGGCGTCCGCGGGAGACGGGATGTCGTCGTCGGGTATGAAGTCTCCGAGATGGGAGTCCTCCTCCTCGCCTATAGGAGTCTCCAAAGATACGGGCTCCTGGGCGATCTTGGATATCTCGCGCACCTTCTCGGGGCTGATCTCCATCTGCTTGGCTATCTCCTCCGGAGTCGGATCTCTCCCGAGCTCCTGGACCAGCTGCCTGGTGACCCTGATCTGCTTGTTTATGGTCTCGACCATGTGGACGGGTATCCTGATGGTCCTTCCCTGGTCGGCGATGGACCTGGTTATGGCCTGGCGTATCCACCATGTCGCGTAGGTGCTGAATTTGAAGCCCTTGGTGTAGTCGAACTTATCAACGGCCTTCATGAGTCCCAGGTTGCCCTCCTGGATAAGGTCCAGGAAGAGCATGCCGCGTCCGACGTATCTCTTGGCTATGCTGACGACGAGCCTGAGGTTAGCCTTGCAGAGCATCTCCTTGGCCTCCTCGTCTCCTTCCTCCATGCGCTTGGCGAGCTCGAGCTCCTCCTCGGCTGTGAGCAGCGGGACCTGGCCTATCTCCTTGAGATACATCCTGACGGGGTCGTCGACTGTAAGGGTCTTGTTGAGATCCTCGAAGGTGTCCCCCTCAGCCTCAGCCGCGAGATCTTCGAGATCTTCTCCCTCCACGCCTTCGGCGTCCAGGTCGATGATGTCGAGGGCGTCGTCGATGTTGTCCGTGATGATGCTAACGCCGCTGTTCTCGAGCTCCTCAAAGAAGGCGTCCTCTTTCGATGAATCTGCGCCTATCTCCTGAAGGATAAGGCTGACGTCCTCCATCTTGATCTCGCCGTCTTTCTTGGCCTTTTCGATCATCTTCGCGATCTGCTCCTGCTTTTTGTCGTTCAGGTTAGCGATCTTTTCGTTATCGAGATCCATATTTACCTACCTCTTTTTATTTTGACTGAGCTCGCTGAGCTCAAGCGTCAATGCGTTTATCTCGTCGCTGCCGGCCGAGCCGAAAGCCATGCTGAGTATGTCCTTGATCTCCTCTATGCGGGCCTTCCTGCGCTTTTCCTCTATCCTGTATACGCAGTCCTCGAAGGCCTTCTCATCGTCGCCGGCGAGCTGGATCTGCTTCATCGCCGACGCCAGGTATTCGAGCTCTTCGTCGTCGAGCGCGTCCTTCAGCCTGTCTAAATCGAACTGCTCGCCCTCGGAGTACTGGGATTCGAAGGCATTCTTAAGTCCGACCGCCTCGTCGCTCACGAAGGCCTCCTGTATGTCCTTGCTGCGCTCGTAATACGAGGAGTTGAGCATTATCAATCTGATCAGGGTCTTTTCGAGCTTGAGGTCGCTCTCGGAGATCTCCGCCGCCGGCGCAGCGGCCTTGATACTTTCGGCTGCAGGGCGTTCCTGCTGCGCTCCTCCCTCTCCCGTCACCTCGCTTCTTAAGGCTCCTTCGGATATCCCGTGCTCCGCGGCGATCTTTTTTATGTAGATCTCCGCTTCCACGGGCGGGAGGGTCTTGAGCACGCCTACGCAGGCTCTGAAGAACTTGACGCTCTGCGCTACGTCGCGCACGTCGTATTTTCTCGCTATGAGCTTTATCTTGTAATCGACGTCGGGGAGAGCTTTCTCGTTTATCAGCTTTATGAAGTCGTCCCTGCCGTGCTTTTTGATGTATTCATCCGGATCCTTGCCGTCGTCGACGTGAAGGACGCTGACGTCCATTCCCGCGGCCCTGAGCACGTCTATTCCCCTGAGAGCCGCCTTCACTCCGGCGGCGTCCGCGTCGTAGCAGAGCACTACCTTCTTGGTATACCTGCTGAGCAGCCTTGCCTGCTGCTCGGTGAGAGCGGTGCCAAGCGACGCGGTGACGTTCTTCACGCCTCCCTGGTAAAGCCCGACTACGTCCATATAGCCCTCGACCAGTATGGCGAAGCCCTCTTTTTGTATCTCGCTGCGGGTCACGTTGAGACCGTAGAGATTGTTCTTCTTTAAAAAAACGAGGGATTCGGGGGAATTCAGATATTTGGGCTCCCCTTCTCCTATTATCCGTCCGCCGAAGCCTATAATCTTTCCCTGGGTGTTGATTATAGGGAACATCAGCCGGCTGCGGAATTTATCATATATCCTGTCCCCCTTTTGCGAGGCCAGTCCGAGCTCGACCATCATATCCGCCGAGACTCCTTCTTTTCTGAGCTCTGCTGTGAGGCTGTTCCACTCCTTGTCGGCGTAGCCTATGCCGAAGGTCTTGATCGTCTCAGGGCTCAGCCCGCGCCTCTCGGCGTAGCCATAGCCCTCGTTCCTGCCCTTGGCTATGGCCTTGAAGAAGAGCCTCGCGGCCTTGACGTTAGCGTCGTAATAAGGCTCGCGCTTCTTTCCCCTGTCTGCGAAGTCGCTCTCTATCTGGACTCCGTACTGTTCGGCCAGCTTTTCGACCGCCTCGGGAAAGCTGAGATTATAGTAGCGCATGGTGAAGCCCACGATGTCTCCGTGCGCTCCGCAGCCGAAGCAGTGGAAGGTCTGCCTGCTTTCAGACACGACGAAAGAAGGCGTCTTCTCCTTGTGGAACGGGCAGCAGCCCTTGTAATTGCTCCCGGCCCTTTTGAGAGGGACCACGGGAGACACCACGTCGAGGATATTACACCTGCTCTTGAGCTCTTCAACTGCAGCGCTGTACGAATTCTGCGCCATCCACTCCTCCGGTCCGGCAGCTTAGGCGCCTTTCCTGAAAGCATCTGCTATATGCCCCGAAAAGCCCCTTCTGAGGACTTCGAAAAAACGAACGAACACTTTTTATATACCGCGCGAAAAAGGATTTTCCTTTTTTTATTTATTCTCTTTATTTAGCTAGATCTTCCACGACTGGGGAACGAAGAGCTCCTCGTAGTGGCTTACGGCGTAGCGGTCTGTCATACCCGCGATGTAGTCCTTCACGGCCTCGTTAGCGCCGTCCCTTTCGACTATGCGCCCGTACTCGCTGGGGAGTAGCTCCGGCCTTTCGAGATAGTAGGAGTAGAAGGACTCTATGAGGTGCCTGATCTTGAACATCTCGGAGGGCTGCTTGACCAGGGGACTGTCGTAGACCTCCCTGAACATGAAGTTCCTGAGCTCTTCCATGAGCTCCGCCGCCCTGTCGGACTGCCTGATCTCGGCGCTGCCCGCGCTGCTCTTTATGACGTCCTTGACAAGGGCGTCTATGCGCACTCCGTGGCTGCTCCCGAAGAACTCCGAGGGCCCTTTGGGAAGATCCGAGACCTTTATTATTCCGGCCCTTACGGCGTCGTCTATGTCGTGGTTTATATAGGCTATCCTGTCGGAGAGCCTTACGACCTTGCCCTCAAGGGTGAACGGGATATCAGGACCAGAATGATTGATTATGCCGTCGCGGACCTCTGCGGTCAGATTGAGAGCCCTTCCTGCATGGCTGTTCTCCAGCACGTCTACGACCCTGAGGCTCTGGACGTTGTGAGAGAATCCGCCGGGATGTATCATGTCGAGATACTTCTCCCCCGCGTGGCCGAAGGGGGTATGCCCGAGGTCGTGACCCATGGCTATGGCCTCTATGAGGTCCTCGTTCAGATCCAGGGCGCGTCCTATGGTCCTCGAGATCTGCGAGACCTCCAGTGTGTGCGTAAGCCTGGTCCTGTAGTGGTCGCCCTCTGCGGCCATGAAGACCTGGGTCTTGTGCATAAGCCTCCTGAAGGCCTTGGAATGGATTATCCTGTCCCTGTCCCGCTGAAAGTCGGTGCGTATGCCGCACTTTTCCTCGGGCTCAGCCCTGCCGAGGCTCTCAGCCGCCCTGCAGGCCCAGGGAGCGAGTAGCTCGTATTCTCTTTTTTCAAGCTCTTCTCTGAGAGTCATATATGCCTCCGCGATGATGAAACAGTACTGCCGAAAGGCGGCGAAATAGTCCTTGACTCCGGGGCCTATACAAGACCCTGCCCTTGACCCCGGGGCCCTATACAGGACCTTTGCTTTTAAGCCCAGAACCCTATACAGGACCTTTGCTTTTAAGCCCAGAACCCTATACAAGCCCTTTGCTGTCGGTGGATCCCATGCCCCCGCGCCTCTCGCCCTCGGCGGCGTCATCCTCCGTGACGCCGAAGGGAAGGAATATCCCCTGCGCGAAGGCCTTGCCCGCAGGAAGCTCGAGCAGCTTCCCCTCCCTGGAATCGTTCGTGATCTTTATCTTGATATGCCCCTCGTTGTCGGCATAGTAATAATCCTGGTCGATCACCCCTATGGTGTTGTCAAGCTGCAGGCGGTACCGAAAACCTAGCCCGGATCGCGGCGCTATGACCAGCACCCATCCCTCCTCCATGCGGCAGCGCAGACCGGTCTCCACGACCGCGCTCTCGCCGGGGGCGAGCCTGATATCCACCGGAGTCTTTATATCGTAGCCCGCGGAACCGGCGGTCGCCCTCTTCGGGAGCTCCACGTTCTCCCAGCCGCTGACCCTTTCAAATCTCGCTATCCTGTCCATATTTCCCCCAAAAAAGCCAAATGGGGCCCGGATGCGGCTTTTCGCCGCGTCCGGAGCCCGCTGTATGAACTATTCTTCGATCTCGGAAGCCTTGACGATGGGGATGTTCTCGAGACCCTTGCGGGTGAGGTTGACCCTGCCCTGATCGTCGATCTCGTAGCACTTGACGGTGACCCTGTCGCCGATGCCGAGAACGTCCTCGACCTTTTCGACCCTCTCCTTGCTGATCCTGGAGATGTGGAGCAGTCCGTCCTTGCCGGGGAGCACTTCCACGAAGGCGCCGAAGTTCATGAGCCTTACGACCTTGCCCTCGTATACCTCTCCGACCTCGACCTCCTTGACGAGGAGCTCGATCTCCTTCTTCGCGGCTTCCGCGGAAGCGAGATCCGGGCTGCTGATGTATACCATGCCGCTGTCATCGATATCGACGTCCGCGCCGGTCTTGTCGATGATGCCGTTGATGGTCTTTCCGCCGGAGCCGATGACTATCCTGATCTTGTCGACGGGCACCTGCATAGAGATGATCCTGGGAGCGTACTTGGAGAGCTCCTTCCTGGGCTCGGGTATCTCTTCGAGCATCTGCTGCATGGTCCACATGCGGCCTTCCTTGGCCTGTTTAAGGGCCTGCTGGAGTATCTCCCTGGAGAGTCCGTGGACTTTGATGTCCATCTGGATGGCGGTCACGCCTTCGGAGGTGCCGGTGACCTTGAAGTCCATATCTCCGAGGAAGTCTTCCATGCCCTGGATGTCGGATAGTATGGCCATCTTGGAGGTACCGTCCTCTTCGACCCTCTCGATGAGGCCCATCGCTATGCCGCTGACGGGAGCCTTGATGGGAACGCCTGCGTCCATGAGCGCGAGCGTGGATCCGCAGGTGGAAGCCATGGAGGAGGAACCGTTGGAGGAAAGGACCTCGGATACGACCCTGATGGCGTACGGGAACTCCTCAACGCTCGGCAGAACGGGCAGCAGAGCTCTCTCCGCGAGAGCGCCGTGTCCTATCTCTCTCCTGCCCGGGCCCCTCATGGGCTTGGCTTCGCCGGTGCAGTAGCCGGGGAAATTGTACTGATGGATGTATCTCTTCTCGGTAGCTTCGTTGAGGCCTTCGAGCACCTGGGCTTCGGCCACGGGCGCGAGGGTCGCGATAGAGAGCACCTGAGTCTGTCCTCTCTTGAAGAGTCCGCTTCCGTGAGTGCGCGGAAGGACTCCGGTCTCGGTCCATACGGGCCTGATCTCACTCAGTGCCCTGTTGTCGGGTCTGATGCCCTCGTCGAGTATCATTCCCCTGACCTGCTCCTTGGTGATGTTGTAGAGCACCTGGTCTATGTCCTTGGCACCTTCGGGATATATATCCGCGAAGTGCTCCTTGGTCTCCTTCTCGACGGCGTCCATATTGTCGAGGCGCTCGAGCTTATCCTTGGTGAGGATGGCGTCGTGCATCTTGGCGACGGCGTATTCGCGGACGGCCGCGTCGATCTCTTCGGCGGGCTTCCAGAGCTCGATCTGCATCTTGGGCTTGCCGACCTCTTCAACTATGCCGTTGATGAAGCTTACGATCTTCTTGATCTCCTCGTGTCCGAAAAGTATGGCCTCGAGGATGGTGTCCTCGGGAACGATCTGAGCTCCCGCTTCGACCATCATGATGGCTTCGCCGGTGCCGGCGACGTACATGCTGATATCGGTGGTCTTGCGCTGCTCGAGCGTGGGGTTGATGATGAACTGTCCGTCGACCCTGCCGACTATGACGGAGCCTGTGGGGCCGTCCCAGGGGATATCAGAGGTCGCGAGAGCTATGGAGGAACCTACCATAGCGCAGAATTCCGGAGGACAGTCGAGATCGACGCTCATGACCGTAGCGGTCACTTCGACGTCATTGTAGAAGCCCTTCGGGAAGAGCGGACGGAGAGGTCTGTCCATGAGCCTTGAGAAGAGGGTCGCCTGCTCGGAGGCCCTGCCCTCTCTCTTGATAAAGCCGCCGGGGAACTTTCCGACGGAATACATCTTTTCCTCGTAGTCGCAGGAGAGCGGGAAGAAATCGATGCCCTCCCTGGGCTCCTTGGACATGCACGCGGTGCAGGAAACGACGGTGTCGCCGTAGCGGACGACAGCCTGGCCGTTGGCCTGCTCGGCAACCTTGCCGACTTCCACTTCGAGAAGCCTGCCGCCTACAGCCATCCTGTAAGTCTTGTAATCGGTGAATCTCATTTGTTTTCCTTTCGATCTTCAGGTCCGGCTTGACGACCCGAGACATTTTAAGGCAGATGTCCCCGGTCCTCAAGCCCGGCCTAATGCAAACATGCGGCGGGGCCTCGGCCCCGCCGCGATAATAATAACTACTTTCTCAGGTTCAGACGGGCGATGAGCGTTCTGTAGCGTTCAATGTCCTTATCTCTGAGGTAAGCGAGAAGATTTCTTCTCTTACCTACCATCTTAAGCAGACCTCTTCTGGAGTGGAAGTCCTTCTTGTTGAGCTTGAGGTGCTCGTTGAGATCGTTGATCCTGTAGGTGAGGATGGCTACCTGTACCTCGGGGGAACCGGTATCGCCCTCATGAGTCTCAAATTCCTTGATGATCTCCTGTTTCTTTTCGGTAGTAAGCATGTTTTTTCTCCTTTTCTTCATAAGCCTCTTCCGGGCGGGCCGTCGGAGTGTCGGCAGGCGCAGAGAGAGGTAATACGATTAACCAAGAAATTTTAGCACGTTCCGCCGTATGAGTAAAGCGGAATTTTATTATTTTATGCGGTATAAGCCAGGTATTCGCGTCTTTTGCTCTCCGGCATGACGGGCGCACGGCCGGCCTGGTTCAGAGCTTTTTAGCTTCAAGAGCCCTGAGCGCCGCGGCCTTGTCCTTCTCCACCTGCGCGCCCAGCTCCTCGAGCCCTGAGAACTTCATCTCAGGCCTTATGAGCTCTATGAGCTCCACGCTTATCTTCTTTCCGTAGGCGTCGCCGCTGAAGCCAAAGACGTAAGTCTCTAGGTTTTCGGGGAATAACCCGGCCGTGGGCTTGACGCCCAGGTTGGATACCGCCCTGTATTCCTTCCCGTCCATATGGCACAGCGAGGCGTAGACCCCCCGCGGCGGGAGCTGCAGCTCGGCGCCGGGATCCAGGTTCATAGTCGGGAAGCCGTGCGGGCCCCCCTCTCCTCTTCCGTGCCTTACGTAGCCCTCGATAGCATAGGGCCTTCCGGCATAACGCTCGAAGCCCGCGAGGTCTCCCTGCGCTATCATGCTTCTTAGAAGGGTGCTGGAAACGACCCTGCCGTCTATCTCCATCTTGGGGATCACGGAGAGCCCGAAGCCGTATTTCTCGCCGAGCTCAGCGAGCTTTTCGGGAGTCCCTTCGGCGTGATAGCCGAAGCGGTAATCGTAGCCGCACACGGCGTGTTTCATGTCTATACTGCCGAGCAGCACCTCAGCCACGAAGTGCTCGGGGTCGTTCTCCATGAAGCTCTTGCTGAAGGGTATGCAGGCCATGTGCTCAAAGCCCATGGCTTCAATGAGTTCGGCCTTCTGCTCTACGGTGCACACCGATCTGACCCTGTCCTCGCCGCTTATGACGTTGGCGGGGTTGTTCGCGAAGGTGAACACCAGAGGAGTGAGCCCCTGCTCCTTCGAGACCTCGAGGCAGCGCTCGAGCAGCCTCCTGTGGGCGAGATGCAGCCCGTCGAAGGTCCCGAGGACCACGCAGCAGGGCCCCGTGCCGTATATATCCGAAAGATAGCTGTATACTCTCATCTAAATTCCTTTATCGTACGTGACCTTCACAGGCCTGAGCGTCAGCGCGCCGTCCTCCTCGCTCGTCCTTCCGACGCCGAGCAGCCCGAGGGTCCTGCCGTAGACGGCGACCACATCGCCAAAGAGTTCCTCATCCAGGCTCACCCTGGCCTTTTTCAGGCTCACGGCGTTTCCGCCGCAGAAGAGCCTCTCGTGGAATGACGATCCTATGAAAGCCTTCCCGAGGCCTATCACGGCCCTGTCCGCTGGAAGTATCAAAGACGCCCTGTCCTCCGCTGCCGCCAGCTGTTCGAAGCTGACGCATTCGTTTATATCGAAGCCGCAGCAGCTCGTCCTTATGAGGCAGCTCATGCTCGCGCAGGTGCCGAACATCTCTCCGAGCTCTATGCAGACCGATCTGACGTAGGTGCCCCGGCTGCATTTTATATCGAAACTGAATATCCCGGCCGCCCTGTCGTAGCTCACGAGCTCCATGCGGCTTATCGTGACCCTTCTGGGCTTCACGTCCACGCTCTGGCCGCTCCTGGCATATTCGTAGAGATGCCTCCCCGCGACCCTCACGGAGGAATACATCGGCGGAAGCTGCTCTCTTTCTCCCTCGAAGCTTTTTACGGCCTCCACGAGCTCTTCCAAGGAGGGCCACTGCCCGCCGCCTTTTCTGCTGCCGTCAGGCTCTCTGTCCGCGCCGTAAGCTATCCCCTCGGCCGTCTTTGGCCAGATGTCCCCGGTCTCGCTCTCTATGCCGAAAACGCACTCGCAGCGATAGGTCTTCGAGGGCGCGTCCATGTATTCTATGAGCTTGGTAGCCCTGCCTATAGCTATCGGGAGCACTCCGGCGGCGTTGGGATCCAGCGTGCCGCTGTGCCCCGCCCTGTCCTCTCCGAGCAGTATCCTTGCATTCAGAACGCACGAGGCTGAGGTCATGCCCGCGGGCTTGAGCAGCGGAAGGATCCCGTTCATGTGAGCCCTCTTTCTCCGGCTGAAGCGGCGAGGCTGCCTGAAAGCAGTTCCTCGGCCTTAGCGGACACGGCGGCCAGAGCCGACTCCGGATCCATCTCCAAAGTAGCTCCTGAGGCCTTGTCGTGTCCTCCTCCGCCGAAGCATTCGCAGAGCGCCCTCGCAAGGCAGCTCTGCTTGGACCTGGCGCTGAGCTTGCAGAGCCTTTCGCCGCGCTGCTTCAGTACGGCAGCGAGCTCCGCGCTCTCGACGGACCTGAGCCTGTCTATTACGGTCTCCATATCCTCTGGACGGGCTGAGAGCTCCTCGAGATCGCTCAGAAGGACGCAGGATATGATGCCCTTTCCGCCCGAGACGAAGGCCGCCCTTGCCATCGCCCTGTCCTCAAGCCTTATCCCCGCCAGGCTGCGGTTGTCCAGCAGCAGAACGGAGAGCTTCTCATAATCTGCGCCCAGCTCTATGAGCTCCGCGGCGGCCCTGTGGGCGTCGGGGCCTGATTTGTCGTATTTGAAGGAGCCGGTGTCCGAGATGATGCCGCCGTACAGCAGATCAGCCATATCCTTGTCTATCTCGGCCCCCATGTCCTTTAATAGTTCGAACACGAGCAGCGACGCGGCGCAGCAGCGCGGATCGACGACCCTAGCGTCCGCGAAAGGCGTCTGCGGCGGTACGTGATGGTCTATGCATACGCTGTTTTTCGGAGCGTAGAAGGCCTCCCGCCTGTTTTCGAGCCTGGCGTCGTTTCCCATATCCACGGCTATCGAAAGATCCTGGGCGAAGGGCGGCTCGTCTGCGAACAGCCCCTCCGGTACCATGAAGGATAGATAGCCCGGAAGCTCGTCCTCCTTAAGTATGAAGCATTCCTTCCCGAGCTTTCTCAATGCAAGACAAAGCGCCGCAGATGATCCTACGGCGTCTCCGTCCATGTTCGTATGGGTGAATATAAGTGCCTTTTCGCAGGCATACAGCTTTTCCCTGATCTGAGAAAAATCGCGCATTATCTGTACTCGTCTTCCTCTTCGTCTTCGGGCTGCGGCTCCTCGGGCTTTATGTCCAGGCTGTCGAGCAACCTGTCCATCTTCTGGCCGTACTCGAAGGACTCGTCGAACTTGAAGATCAGCTCCGGCGTGTACCTTATCCTGAGCTTTTTGCCTATCTCGCCCCTGATATATCCGGAACTCTTCTCGAACGCGGATATTATGCCATCCTTCTCCTCCTCGCCGAAGGCGGCTGAAGGGTCGAAGGACATGGCGGTTATATACAGCGTGGCGTAGCTCCCGTCTCCGGAGACCTCTACCGCGCTCACGGCTATCATGCCGGAAAAGCGCGGATCTTTGAGTCTCCCTCTCAGGAGCATATCGCCCACTATCTTTTTTATCTCTTCCGCAAGTCTCTGCGGTCTGTGGTTCTTTGCCATCAGTCTCTCTTGACCTCTTGCATCTCGTAGGCTTCGATAACGTCGCCTTCCTTGATGTCGTTGAACTTCTCGATAGAGATACCGCATTCGTAGCCGCTGGCGACCTCGCGGACGTCGTCCTTGAAGCGCCTGAGAGATCCTATCTCGCCCTCGTGTATGACTATGCCGTCGCGCACGAGCCTGAGCTTGGAAGATCTCTGGATCTTGCCCTCCGTCACGTAGCAGCCGGCGATGGTGCCTACGTTGGAGACCTTGAAGGTCTCCCTGACCTCGGCCTTGCCGAGCACGACCTCGATGAACTCGGGATCGAGCATGCCCTTCATAGCGGCTTCGATGTCGTCGATGATCTCGTATATGATCCTGTAGGTCCTGATCTCTACGCCCTCCTGCTCGGCCATGGCGCTGACCGCCGAGGACGGACGTACGTTGAAGCCTATGATGACGGCGTTGGAGGTGCTGGCAAGCACTACGTCGGACTCGTTTATAGCGCCTACGCCGGAATGTATGATGCGCACCCTGACGTTCTCGTTCTTGAGCTTTTCGAGGGACTGTTCAAGCGCTCCGACGGAGCCCTGGACGTCCGCCTTGACGATGAGGTTGAGGTCCTTGACCTCGCCCTCCTCGAGCTGGCTGAAGAGCTTCTCGAGGGATACCGCGGAGGATCTCGCCATGACCTCCTCGCGCAGCTTGAGCTTTCTCCTCTCGGAGATCTCCCTCGCGGTCTTCTCGTCCTTTACCATGTAGAACTCGTCGCCCGCCTCGGGGACCTCGGTGAGACCGGTGATCTCGACGGCGTGAGCCGGGCCGGCCTTCCTGATGGGATCGCCCTTCGAATCGTTCATCACGCGGACTCTGCCGGCGGCAGTTCCAGCGACTATCGCGGCGCCAGCCTGAAGGGTACCGTTCATGACGAGCAGCGAAGCTACGGGGCCCCTGGTCTTGTCCAGCCTGGCCTCGATGACCGTGCCGCTGGCGAGCCTGTCGGGATTGGCCCTGAGCTCGAGCACCTCTGCCTGGAGAAGTATCATCTCGAGCAGCTGCTTGATTCCGTCGCCGGTCTTGGCGGATACGGGTACGGAGATGACCTCGCCGCCCCAATCCTCGACCAGGACCCCGTTGTTTGCCAGGTCGGCTTTGACCTTTTCGGGATTGGCGCCCGGCTTATCCATCTTGTTTATGGCGACTATGATGGGTACGCCGGCGGCCTTGGCGTGGCTTATGGACTCGATGGTCTGGGGCATGACGGAGTCGTCGGCCGCGACTACGAGCACCGCGATATCGGTGACGTGCGCGCCTCTGGCTCGCATGGCCGTGAAGGCCTCGTGGCCCGGGGTATCGAGGAATACTATGTGCTGTCCGTTGATCTCTATCTCGGAAGCGCCTATGTGCTGGGTGATGCCTCCGGCCTCTCCCGCAGTGACGTTGGTCGACCTGATGGCGTCGAGCAGGGAGGTCTTGCCGTGGTCTACGTGGCCCATGACGGTGACGATGGGAGCCCTGGGCTGAAGCTCGGATTCCCTGTCCTCGCGCTTGTCGATACCCTCTTCTTCCTCGATCTCCTCGTTGTGGTTGACCATTACGGAGACGCCGAGCTCCATGCCCAGGAGCACTGCTGTCTCTTCGTCGAGGTTCTGGTTTATATTGGCCATTATGCCCATCTTCATGAGGGCCATTATGGCCTGGGAGGTGGATCTTTCTACCTGCTCGCAGAAGCCTGCCAGGGTGATGGGAACGTCGATGACGACGCTTCCGGTCGCGGCGGCTTCGGTGAAGAGCTCATCCTCCTGAGTTGGGATGTCCTCGACCCTCTCCTTATACTTGCTGTGCTTTTTCTTGATGGAACGGGAAAGATCGGCCGGAACGTCGTCGAATCTGCCCATCTTGCGGTTCCTGTCGTCATCCTTCTTCTTGTTTCCGCCCTTGCCGCGCCTGCTGTCGCCCTGCGCGGGAGCCGGGGCGCTGCTCTGGAACTGTGCGGCGCCGGCGGATGGCCTCTTCCTGGGACCGCCCTGTCCGGCGTTCGGGGCGCCCTGTCCGCTTCCATCGTTCTTTCCGAAGCGCTGCCTGCGGTCGCCCTGCTGGCCCGCAGGATTCCTTCCCTGCTGGCCGGGGCCCTGCCTGCGGTCGTTCTTCCCGGTGTTGACGCGCTTGGGCTCTACGGGCTTTCTGGGAGCCGGCGCGGGCTCATCCGCGGCGCGCCTAATGATCTTGACCCCGATATTCGGGACGTAATCTATCTTGGCCTCGGGTTTCTTCTCAGACTCGTCCTTCTTTGCCTCGGAAGCGGCGCTCTTCGACGCCTTATCGGCGGGCTTTGCTGCCTGAGCCTTATCGGCGGGCGCTGCAGCCTTAGCCTTCTCGGAGGACTTAGGCGCTGCGGCCTGATCGGGGCTTTGAGCCTTGGGAGCTTCCTTGGAGGCTGCTTTAACTGGAGCCTGCTTCCCGGATCCGGGAACGGCTTCTTCGGCCTTTACAGGCTGTTCGTCCGCCTTCTTGTCTGAAGGCGCGGTGGCGGCAGCCTTCTCTGTCCCGGCTTTCTGCTCGGGCTTTGAGACGCCTTCGGCTCCGGCGTCTGCTTCTGCGGGCTGTGCGGCCTTTTCAGGCTGCTCCTTCTTCGCAGGCTTTTCAGGTATCTCGCTTGCGGCCGGGGCGCTCTTCCCCTCCCCAGCGTTCTCCTTCTTAGCTGCCTTTGCGGGAGCCTGCTTCTCGGCCTCCGCTGCTTCGGCAGCCTTTGCTGCCTGCGCGGCTTTTTCTTCAGCTGCCTGGGCTTCGTTCGCTGCGGCGGCTCTTGCGGCCGCTGCCGACTGCTCCGCTGCCTCGGCGGCTGCGGCGGGCCTCTCCGTGTTCTGCGGGACGTCGCTCTTCTTCATGGGCACCGCGTTCATGGGCACCGCATTTTTGGGCATGGGCCTGGCTCCGGTGGGGACAGCCCTTGCCGCGGACTGCGCCGCGCTGCGGGGAACGGGCTTCGCTCCGGCGGGAAGAGTCTGAGTCCTGGGCGCGGCGGTCTCAGCGGGCTTCTTCTTGTTCGCGGCAGCCGTCTTCGCTGCCTTGGCTCTGGCCTGCTGTGCCTGGATTATGGCTATATCCACCTGCCTAATCTGGACCTTGGACGCGTTGGCGTCCTTGCTCTGATCCTCTTTTTTTGTCGCGGCTTTTACTATTCTGGTCTCTGTATCGTTAGTGTTGCCGGGCATTTACATCACCTCCAAAGATCCTTCCGCGTGCAGCCTCAGCGCTTCCCGCAGCCGGTCATATTCCTCGTCTTCTATCTTTCTCTTGAAGCTCCTCGAAAACGCGTTCTTTTTGATCGCCTTCGAAAGACAATCCTCGCTGACGCACAGGTACACTCCCCTGCCTCCCCTTCCGGAGAGCTCCTCGGCTATTCCGTCCGGGGTATCCGCGAGCCTTATCAGCTGCGGCTTGGGAAGCGACCTCATGCATCCGACGCATCTTCTCATCGGAACGTATCTTTCTTCCATCCTATCCTTCCATCGCGGCGACGATCTCTTCTATCATCGCGGCGTTCGTCGCCTTTGGATCGAGCTCGATGCCGAGGGTCTTCGCGAACTCTATCAGCTCGGCCTTCTTCATCCTCTTCACGGCGGAGACGCTGATCTCAGCCGGCTCCTCCGCTCCTGCCTCGGCAGCCTCTTCAGCATCCATGGCTTCGGCTTCTGCGTCCTGCGCTTCATCGGCCTCGCCAAGTCCGGCATCTTCATAAATCTCGTCTTCTTCAGGCTCCTCGCGCACCACATACTCGAAGATCGGGTCGTCGGTGTCTATATCAGGAGTTCCCTCGGGGAAGTACTGGCTGTGGCTCTTGATGTCTATCTTCCAGCCGCAGAGCCTCGCTGCGAGCCTTACGTTCTGGCCCTCCTTGCCTATGGCGAGGGAGAGCTGGTAATCGGGAACGACCACTGTGGCGGACTTGCCGACCTCGTCGATCACGACCATCTCCACCCTGGCGGGGGACAGCGACGCGGCTATGAGCCTTCCGCTCTCCTCGGACCAGTTGATTATATCTATCTTCTCTCCTCCGAGCTCGTCTACCACGGCCTGTACGCGGGCGCCTCTGGGTCCGACGCAGGATCCGACGGGGTCGACGTTCTCATCGTAGGTGCAGACTGCTATCTTGCTCCTGGATCCGGCCTCTCTGGAGATGCTCCTGATCTCCACGGTGCCCTCCTGGATCTCGGGGACCTCGAGCTCGAAGAGCCTCTTTACGAGTCCCGGGTGGGTGCGGCTGAGGAAGACCTGGGGTCCCTTGTTGGCCTTCTTGACGTCCATGACGAAGACCTTGATCCTCTCTCCTACCCTGTATCTCTCTCCGGGGATCTGCTCGCCGGAAGAGAGTATGCCCTCGGCCCTGCCTATGTTCATGTAGACGGTACCGTTGCTTATCCTCTGGACTATGCCGGTGACCACCTCGCCCTGACGGTCCACGTAGTCCTCGTAGATCATGTTCCTCTCGGCTTCCCTGATCCTCTGGACCACTACCTGCTTGGCGGTCTGGGCGGCTATTCGTCCGAAATCCCTCGGCGTGACCTGATACTCTATGACGTCGCCTATCTCGTAGGCGGGGTCGATCTCCTGAGCCTCCTCAAGGCTGGCCTGGGAGAACGGATCCTCGACCTCCTCGACAATGTCCCTCCTCATGTAGACGTTGATGTCTCCGGTGGTTCTGTCTATATCTACCCTGACGTTCTGCGAAGTCCCGTAATTCTTTTTATATGCCGAGACCAAAGCGGATTCGATCGCCTCGAGAAGCATGTCCTTCGACATGTGCTTCTCTCTCTCCAGCGCGTCGACTGCTTCGAGAAACTCCAGATTCATTGCATTCCTCCTTAAAATACCACTGCAAGCCTTACGAGGGCGACCTTCTCCGCGGGGATGACTATCTCATTTCCGTCCGCAGCTATGGTCAGAGCCTCGGGGGTCTTTTCCACGAGTTCTCCCGTGATGAGCTTGGAACCGTCCATAGCCTCGTAGAGGCTGACGTCCACGAGCTCTCCCTTGAACCTTATGAAATCCTTATCGGAGATCAGCGGCCTGTCCATGCCCGGCGAGCTCACCTCGAGAACGTAGTTCTGCGCTATGGGGTCCTCCTGGTCGAGCTTTTCCGACAGCCAGCGGCTTATGAGCTCGCAGTCGTCGGTGCCCATAGTCCCGTAGCCGTCCGCTTCGAGCTTGTCGACGAAGACCCTGAGGTACCAGCTTCCGCCTTCCTTGACGAACTCGCTCCTCGAAAGCTCGTAGCCGTTCTCCCGGCCGAATCCGTCCATCCATTCGGCGATCATGTCGCCTATCTTCTTCCTGGCCAATTCCCGCTTCTCCATAAATTAAGAGTGGACGCCCTGTCCACTCCTAAAAAATAACGTATACTTTGATTATATTAGCAAATCATTAATGAGATTGCAAGCCTTTCTTTTTGAGAGAAATTAAGGCTCGGACCATGAAAACTACGCGTCTGCGGCAACATCTCTTAAAGAAAGATCTAATCGTTTCCGCGCTCAGATCTCACCAGACTGCTCGCTCACATCCTGCCCGCCCACCGGCGCGAAGGCCATGCTCCCCTCGCCGAAGTCAGCGTACTTCATACTGAAGCTGAGCTGGGTCATGCTGGAGCCCTTCTTCCCGCGCTTCGCGACCTCAAATGGTGAAGTCATGAGATCTATTCCGTCGGGACTCAGGACGAAGCCGAGGCCTTCCATCAGGTCGGCGGCCTTCTCTCCGTTGTAGGTATAGAGCAGCTCGTCGGTGATATCCTTTTTGAACGCTGAGCTCAGCGCCTTGAGCACGACGCTCTCCCAGTCCGAGCCTTCGCTGAAGAGAGCTGATAGCTCGGCAGGCTCGAGCTCGGAATCATAGAGGCTCAGGACAGTCCGCTCGCTGAATTCTCCGGTATCGGCGTCCTGCGTGATCAAGCGCTGCCTTACGCAGTAATATCCTCCAACTTGACTGCATTCGCTTACGGCGAAGAAGCTCAGAGAATCGAGCTCCGACATGCCGCTTGCGAGGACTTCCTCGTAGTAAGCCGCGTTGGGAAGCGCGGCGAGGACGTCCTCCCTGATCCTGCCCAGGAGCTTCTTCGGGAAGCCTGCCGGATAGGTATATACAGAGCTGAAGCTTATTCGCTCGTCGCTGCCGTTGTAGTGCTCTATGAGCTCGGTGACGCTGCCGTAACTGTTTCCTTTGAAGAGGTAAGGTATGGACTCGGGCTCCTCGTAGATCGAGGGGTTGCTGTCCCTGGCGCCTATGAAGGATCCGTCCAGGAGGTCGTAGCCCACCGTGATGACTATAGGCGAGAATTCCGTCTCAGAGCCCAGATCGAACTCCTCGTTGCTGCCGTCTATCACTACGTTCAGTCCCTCGTCGGAAAGATAGAAAGGCTGGTCCGCGTTTATCCCGCCGAAGGGCCGTATGAGGTTCTCGGAGGAAGCGGGATCGGCGGAATCCAGCATATTCTCCCTGATATAACGCCTGACCGCGCTGTCGACGGCTGCGCTCACATCGAAGCCTGAGCCGAAGAGATCGCCTATGCTCAGCTCCTCTCCCGTCCTCAGGTCGAAACTGAGGCCGCTGATCTCACGTATCGTCAGGCCGTCTATCTCGGCGGTCCTCTCCGCCCTGAAGGAGACTATGTCCCCCGCGGCGAAGCTGAGCTCTATGCTGGAACTCTTTTCGAAGCTCTCTTCGAACTGCTCAACCGAAGCGTCGAGCCCCCGGTATGACGGAAGCGAAGTTCCCGCGGTATATTCGTCGGAAAGCTCCTCTATCCTGGCGTTGATCTTTTCCTGCACCTCGGCGTCTGCGAGTCCGCTTATACTGACGTATCTGTTGGGGGAGCTCTTCTTGCCTCCCTGATATTCTGTCTTGAACTCTATCGAAGCCGCTGCCGCGTAACTGAGAAGCGAGCTCTTCGAGGAGTTGTTGCTGTAAGGCGTCTGATTCTCCGCCTGCTCGCTTCCTTCCTCCGGCTGATCGGGAGAGGGCTTCGCGTCATCCGCGGCCGGAGTTCCTTTGAGGTTTACGTAGCCTGAGCCCGCGATCAGGTCCTGAACGAAGGGACCCTGCATGTATGCGGCCAGAAGGTCCGCTCCGGCAAAGCCCAGATCGTCGCTTTTGACCACGAGATAGTAGCCGAAACTGAAGGGATACTCTCCTGAGGCTATGGTCTCGGGAGAAGGCGCAACTTCGTCGACGCTTAGAAGCTTGCTGCTCTCATATCCGGGCGCCGCCTGGAACCAGAAGGCATAGCCCATTGCCGCGGGCGCGGCGTCGTAGCCCGACTGCTCGTAATAGACTCCTTCCTCCTCGCTGTAGCGCGGCCTAAGCTGCTCGTCCAGAGCCTCTTCGCCGTCCATGACGACGGCCTCCATGAGGGCCCTGAGCTCGGATCCTGCCGGCCTCTGATAGGCCTTGATCTGGACCTCCGCGCCGCCGGCGTCCTTCCAGCTGCTTATCTCTCCAGAATATATATCCCTTATCTGCTCAGAGGAGAGTCCGTCGACCATGTTGTTTTTTGACACGGCAAACACGACTGCGTCCCTGGCGAGCTCAAAGATCTTAAGGTCTCCCATCTCTCCGGAGGCGATGCTGCTCGCGAGCTTACTGTCCGCCGCTATTAGGGCCGCGTCTATCTCCCCTTCGGAGAGCCTTTCAAGCGCCCGTTCGGTGCCGGAAAAAGACACGCGAAGACCGGCAGCCCCTTCTCTGTCCAGACTGCCATAGAACGCGTCCGCCAGCGCCTCCGCTGAGATCGAACCGTCTATTATGGGAAGCTGTGCGTCGTAGGTATATAAGTCCGACGAATCGTCTTCCGTTTTTTCACCATCTTCCTGAGAGGTGCTCTCAGGAGCCTGAGGGATCTCCCCGCAGGCTGCGAGCGCGCCTATGACTATCACAGCTACGAGCGCGCAGGCGATGAGTTTTCTAATGTTTCTCATTTATTACCTGATATATCATCCTCGATGAGGGCGATCAGCTGATCGCAGATCTCTTCCTCATCGACCCTTTTTATTATCTCGCCGTTTCGTATCAGCAGGCCGCAGCCCGTCCCGCAGGCGACTCCGAAATCGGCGCCGGAGGCCTCTCCCGGTCCGTTGACCTCACAGCCCATGACTGCCACCCTTATGAAGCGTCCTTCGCCAGCGAGCCTTTCTGACAGAGGCGCAAGTGCCTTTTCGACCTTAAGCGCTATAGATGGAAGATCGACCCTCGTCCTTCCGCAGGTCGGGCAGGACACGAGGTCTATTCCGCTCCTCCTAACGCCCGCGGCGGCGAGTATCTTCTTTGCGAGTATGACCTCTCTGAGAGGATCTCCTGTCAGAGATACTCTCACAGTTTCCCCTATCCCGTCAAGTAAAAGCGCTCCTATGGCCACCGCGGATTTCATCTCCGCGGCCTCCGAGGCGCCCGCTTCGGTGAGCCCAATATGCATAGGAAGGTCGGACGATTCCCTAAAGAGCTTATGAGCTTTGTGATTGATCGCCACGTCGGAGGATTTAAGCGATACGACTATATCCTCGAAGCCGAAGCTCCTCGCGTATTCGACGGCGTTCTGCGCGCTCTCGCACAGAGCCTCGGCGCATACGCGGCCGTATTTTTCGAGAAGGGGCTTCTCGAGCGATCCCGCGTTGACGCCTATGCGCACGGGTATGCGCGCCGACTTGGCGCTCTCGAGCACGGCCCTGACCCTTTCCTCGGAGCCTATGTTCCCGGGATTGATCCTTATCTTGTCGGCTCCGGCGTCTATAGCCGCCAGAGCCAGCCTGTAGTCGAAATGTATATCCGCGACCATGGGCAGCGGCGAGAGCTTCCTGATCTCGGCGAAGCCTTCCGCGGCCTTCATGTCGGGCACAGCGAGCCTTATGATCTGGCAGCCCGCCTCCGCAAGCCTGTCGATCTGGGCGAGCGTCGCCTTGGGATCCCTGGTGTCGGTGTTCGTCATCGACTGTATGGATACGGGAGCGCCTCCTCCGATGAGCACGCCTCCGCAGTTGACCTGTCTTGTTGCTTTCATTCGATCACCTCTTAAGACCGCTTCATCTGAGAAGATTTATCGAATCGTTTATCGCCAGGAATACCATCAGCGCTAAAAGCAGCACCATTCCCGCGGTATGCACGTAGGCTTCGGCTTTCGCGGAGAGCCTCCCTCCGGAGAGCCAGCGTATTATGACGAAGAGTATCCTTCCGCCGTCCAGCGCAGGTATGGGGAGCATGTTTATGATCCCGAGATTGACGCTGATCATGCAGAGCAGGAAGGCCACGTTCAGAAAGCCGTAGCTGGCCTGCTCGCTTATGAAGCCGACCATGCCGACGACGCCCATGACGTCTTCCCTTCCGACCTCTCCTCCCAGTATCTGGACGAGACCGTCCTTGACTGCGGCGGCGAAGATGCCCATGACCCTGAAGGCCGCCCTTGCGGATACCCCGAAGGGATAGCCGAGCGCCAGATAGATGATGAGCAGGACTACGAGCGCCGTAAATATGTTCATGAACGAGCCCGCCGCGAGGACGGCGATCTTCTTGAGGGGGCTCTGGTTGGCGAAGGAAGATGGATCGTCGCTGATCCCTTCTTCCCCGTCCTCCGTCTCATCCTCTCCCTGAAGCATGCAATAGCCTCCTATAGGGAAGAGCCTGAGGGAATACTGGGTGTCGCCCTTCTTCTTTCCAAAGAGCAGCGGGCCCATGCCGACAGAGAACTCGTTCACCCTGACTCCTATGAGCTTGGCCACGGCAAAATGGCCGAACTCATGAGAGAGTATCAGCAGGCAGAAGAGAAATATTGAAAAAATAACTGTAAGTATCTTCATAAGCATAAGCGCGAATAGATCCTTCAGCGCCCGGCCTCTTCTATGATGCGCTCCGCCCTCTCCCGGGTGAGGCGCTCCTTTTCAAGTATCGCGTCTATGGAATCAGCCGCCTCGCAGGGGTCGGCGTCCATGCAGCTCTCCACTATGCGCGGGATGTCGGTGAAACCTATCCTTTCCGAGAGGAAGGCCGCTACGGCGGCCTCGTTGGCCGCGTTCATCACCGCGGGGCAGCTGCCTCCGCGCGCTATGGCCTCGTACGCGAGGGCAAGGCAGCGGAAGGTCTCATGATCCGGCTTTTCGAAAGTCATAGACCCAAGCTCCGTGAAGCTGAAGGGTCTTCCGGCTTCCGGCAGCCTCTTCGGATATGAGAGCGCGTAGGCTATGGGTATCTTCATGTCCGGGCTTCCGATCTGCGCGATCACCGCTCCGTCCATGAACTCAACGGCCGAATGCACTGCGCTCTGCGGATGCACCACGACCTCTATATCCTCCGCCGGTATCCCGAAGAGCCAGGAGGCCTCTATTATCTCGAGGCCCTTGTTCATCATTGTCGCGGAATCTATCGTTATCTTGGCTCCCATGCTCCAGTTCGGGTGTCTAAGAGCCTGAGCCGGAGATACCGATTCGAGCTGCCCTTGGCTGTATCCCCTGAACGGGCCTCCGGAAGCCGTGAGTATGAGCTTTCTCACGGGATTGCCGGCTGCGCCCTGAAGGCACTGGAATATGGCCGAATGCTCGCTGTCCACGGGAAGGAAGGCTGCGCCCTTCTCCTTCACCGCGCTCATTATGATCTCACCGGCGGCGACGAGGGTCTCCTTGTTCGCGAAGGCTATGTCCTTGCCCGCGAGCAGGGCCTCATAGGTCGGCCTTATGCCTATCATGCCGAGCAGCGAATTGACCACGATAGAGCTCTCGCTCTCGCGCGCCATGCGGCTTATGCCGTCTATGCCGCTGTAGAATTGTATGTCCGGGAATTCCCTGGAGAGCTCCAGCGCGTCTTCCTCCAGGGCCGCCGCGGCAAGGCGCGGCTTAAAGCGTCTGAGCTGCTCCCTGAAGAGCTCTGTGTTCCTTCCGCAGCTCATGGCCTCTACCCTGAGGCTGTCAGGATAAGCCGCGGCTATATCTAGGGTCTGGGTCCCTATTGAGCCCGTCGACCCGAGTACGCATATATCTTTCATAGTCTTCTCCCTGTCCTTTGGCTGTCAGGGCGGCTGCGCAGCCCTTGGATGCGCTGCCCTTTCCGCCCAGAGCGTACCATCGTATACCTAGAGCGTGCTGCCGTATACGAAAAAGACGCAGCAGTAGTAGATGAAGGGCGCGGTCAGTATCACAGAGTCGAAACGGTCCATGATGCCGCCGTGTCCGGGAATGAGGCTGCCATAGTCCTTGATCCCCATCTTTCTCTTGAAGGCCGAGGCTATCAGATCTCCGCACTGCGCTACCGGAGACGCGATGAGTCCGATGAGCACGCACTCCATGATCCAGGAGGGAATGACAGCCGCCGCGAAGATTCCGCAGCAGAGCATGCTGCCGAGCACGCCTGACACGGCGCCCTCGACGGTCTTCTTGGGGCTCAGATTGGGACAGAGTTTATGTTTTCCGAGGAAAAAGCCTCCGAAATATGCGAATACGTCCGTTCCCCAGGCGCAGAGCATTATCAGCCACACAAAGGGGTTGTGCCCGCCAAGCCTCTCAGTGAGGTAGAGGTGCAGCGAGCCGAAGGCTATATACAGCAGGCCCGTGAGGGCCGCCATAGAGCCCAGGATGCCGTGATCCTTTTCTATGAGGCTGTCCGCGAGGCACAGCACCACGCTTATCATCACCCAGAAGCTGATCAGGTCGCTCAGGCTGAGGGAGCCCGTCTTTCCGAGCGCGCATATGAGAACGAGCAGATAGAGCAGCGCTGCGCAGCCGTAGGCGATCGGCCTGTTCACGTGCACGTCCATAGCGTCGAAGCCTCTGAAGAACTCAAAGAGTCCCATGAAGCATATCAGCGCGCTGAACGCGAACAGCGGGTAGCCTCCCAGCCATACGAGCAGCAGCAGAGGCGCCATGAATATCGCAGATATTATCCTCGTTTTCATTTGACCCCTCCGAATCTGCGGTCTCTGGCCTGGAAGCGCGCGATAGCCTTCTCGTATACCTCGGGCGTGAAATCCGGCCAGTAATCGTCCATTACGACGAGCTCGGCATACGCCGCCTGCCACAGCAGAAAATTAGAGAGCCTGCATTCGCCGCCCGTCCTGATTATCAGATCGGGATCGGGCATGCCCGCGGTGAAGAGCTTTGCGCTTATATCCTCAGGGCTGACGCTGCAAAGCTCCGCTGAGAATGTCTTGGATCGATCTTCGACCGCAGGGGAGTCATTTGCGACGCCGTCCTCCGCGATCTCCGCAGCCTTGGCCGCTTCGAGCCTTTCCTTCACTATGAGCTCCGCGGCGCGGGCTATCTCCGCCCTGCCTCCGTAGTTTATGGCTATATTAAACACCAGCCCCGTGTTGTTTTCGGTAGTTTTAAGTGCCGTTTTTATGGAGTTTACGGCGTCGACCGGAAGAGCGCTCCAGTCTCCGAGTATATTTACTCTAACGTTGTTATCATTAAGTTCTTTAAGCTCCTGAGCTACATAGAGCACGAGCAGCTTGAATATGCTTGAGACTTCATCGGCAGGCCTTATCCAGTTCTCCGTGGAGAAGGCGTATACCGTGAGATACTTCACGCCCAGCCTGTCGGAGTGCTTGACTATCTCCTTCAGGGCCTGCATGCCGGCGTTGTGACCCTGCACGCGCGCCATGCCCCTCTGCTTTGCCCATCTGCCGTTGCCGTCCATTATGATCGCGACGTGCTTGGGGATCCTGCCTGGATCGAGCTTGATATCCTCTGAAGGCATCCTTTTATACCTCCGCTCCGGTCCCGTCGGGGACGCGGCATACTGTCAGCGCGAGGCCGCCTTTGGCCTCTCTGACTCTGACAATGCGAAAAGAGCCCTTCCCCAGAGGCTGGGCTTCAGCCCTGTAGAAAGGCTCGATCTTTTCCACGCTGTAACTGATACCGTCGCGCTCCAGCAGCTCTGCGGCTTCTTCGAGCCTGAGTCCTGTGAGTTCAAAAGCGGTCATTACAGTTCCATGAGCTCCTTGTCCTTCGCCGCGACGATGGTCTCGATCTCCTTCATGCAGTCGTCGGTCATCTTCTGGATCTCCTCAAGATCTTCCTTGAGATCGTCCTCGGTCAGCTCGCCGTTCTTCTCCTGCTTCTTGAGCTCCTCGTTTGCGTCTCTCCTGCAGTTTCTTACGGCTACCTTGGACTCCTCGCCCATCTTCTTGATGAGCTTGGTGAGCTCCTTTCTGCGCTCCTCTGTGAGAGGAGGTATGACGAGCCTGATGCTCCTGCCGTCGTTCGAGGGATTGATGCCGATGTTGGACATCTGTATAGCCTTCTCGATATCCTTGACGGTCTTGGGATCGAACGGGGTGATCGTTATGCTCCTCGGATCGGGGATGGCGATGTTGGACATATTCTTGAGCGGAGTCGGAACACCGTAATACTCCACCGAGATCTGGTCGAGCAGGGCTGCGTTGGCCCTTCCGGCGCGTACGGTGTTGAGATCCTGCTTGAGGACGGAGAGGGTCTTCTCCATCTTCTCCTTGTAAACTTCTTTAGCGTTTGCCATATGTTCCACCTCCGGCGTTTTTGCGCCTATTCGATGATCGTTCCTATCTCTTCGCCGCTGCAGGCACGGAGTATTCCGTCCTTCTCAGCGAGTCCGAAGACGTGGATGCGTATTCCGTAGTCCCTGCAGAGCGACGCTGCCGTGGCGTCCATGACCTTGAGATCCATCTCGAGGACCTGGGTATGGGTGAGCCTGCTGAAGCGCTTGGCGTCCGGATTCTTCTCGGGATCGCTGTCGTATACCGCGTCCACCTTCTTGGCGAGCAGTATGACGTCGCATTCCATCTCGGCCGCCCTTAGCGCCGAAGCCGTATCTGTGCTGAAGAACGGACTGCCTATGCCGCCTCCGAAGATGACGACCTTGCCCTCTTCGAGGTATCTTCTCGCGGCGTCCTTGTTGTAGCTTTCGGCAACGTGCTCTATCCCGAGCGCGGTCTGGACCTTCGCCTCGATCCCCGAGCGCCTACAGGCATCCTGCAGGGCAAGGGCGTTGATGCAGGTCGCGAGCATGCCCATGTAATCGGCCGAAGCCCTGTCCATTCCCTCAGAGGTCCTCCCTCTCCAGAAATTTCCGCCGCCGACCACTATCGCGGTCTCCACTCCCATGTTCCTGAGAGCCTTGATATCTCCCGCCACGGACATGAGGAGCTCGTCGTTGATGCCGAAATGTCTGTCGCCGGCAAGCGCTTCGCCGCTTATCTTGAGCAGCACTCTTTTGTATTTAGACTGCATGGATCCTCCCTTGAATAAAAAACATCCTTATGAAGTATATCATAAGGATGCAGTTATTTCCATAAAATATTGCGACGCCCGGAGAGGCGGGCCCTAAGGAGCCCCCTGGGATACCGAGCCTCGAAGATGCCCGGAGGATGCGCGCCCTGAAACGGGCCGCGCTCCGCTACTTGGCCTTGTAGAGCCCGGACAGGGGCTTGTTGAGCAGGGCTATCACCAGCACGCAGAGTATGGTGTTGGGCAGCATGTAGGTGCCGTTGTAGAGCGCCGAATAGATGAACGGGGAGCTCATATGCATGTTCAGGAACTCCTCGGGCATCCAGATCGCGTATACGGTGAAGCCGCTGATGAAGTGGATGATGAACCTGCCGAGGCAGCCTATGAAGGCGCCGAAGGGCCTTGCCTTCTCGCCCGCCTTGCTCATCAGTCCGGCGAAGCCCACCGCGGCGTAGGCCACGGAATAGTCGAACACTATGGACACCAGGTCTATAGCGCTCCCGCCGAGGAAATACTTGATGGTGCCGAATATGAGGCCTGCGAGCACTCCGCTCCTGGTCCCCCATTTGAGGGCGTAGAATACCAGCGGGACCATGACGAGGTCTATGGAGCCTCCGAAACCTCCGAAGCTGATCCCGATGGGGATCTTAAAGAACGAGAGCGCTATCGCTGCCGCGATGCTGATGCCGCCATCGGTGATCATCCTAGTGTTTGAACCCTTGTTTGAATTTGCCATAATAAAACACCTCTTTGCACGAAACACAGAGGCGCGTGAAAACGAAGCGTCTTCCCTACGTCGGCATTACCCGCATCAGGTCATAAGAGTATGATCTCAGCCTTCCGGCACCCCTGCTCCGATATTTAACTGTGGATATTATATCATCCTAGAAATTTTCGTCAATATACTTCGAGGCGTTCACCCCGGCTATAGCTCCGTCCGCGGCGGCGGTGATGACCTGCCTGAGGCTCTTCTTCCTGCAGTCTCCGGCAGCGAACACGCCATCGACGTCCGTGCGCATCTCCTCGTCGGTCAAAATATAGCCGTTTTCCATGGCGAGCTTGCCCTCGAAGAGTCCGGTCGCCGGCACGAAGCCGACGAATATGAAGAGCCCGAAAAAGCTCCCTTCTTCGGCCCTGATGTCCGTAAGAGTCCCGTCCTTAGTATTCTCAATGACCAGGTGATCGACGGAAAACCCGCCGTCTATGCTCTTAACGACGCTGTTCCACATGAAGCTGATCTTGGGCTCGGCGAAGGCCTTCTCCTGTATGGACTTCGCGGCCCTGAGCTGATCGCGCCTGTGGATCACGGTGACGTGACTTGCGAACCTGGTGAGGTACAGCGCCTCCTCTACGGCTGCGTCTCCCCCTCCCACGACGTAGACAGGAAGCCCTTCGAAGAAGGCTCCGTCGCAGGTGGCACAGTAGGATACGCCCATGCCGGTAAAGTCCTCTTCGCCCGGGCAGCCGAGCTTGGCGGGAGAAGCGCCCGTCGCTATTATGACGGCCTTGCACTCGTAGCCGCCCTTTTCCCCGGTGAGGATCTTGTTCTTTCCGTTAAGCTCGACCGAGACTATGGTGTCCCTTACGAGCTCGCAGCCAAAGGCCTCGGCCTGGGCCGCCATCTTAGCCGCAAGGGAAACTCCGGACTCCGTGAGCGGGGAGCCCGGGTAATTGGCTATCTCGGAGGTCTGGACTATCTGTCCTCCCTCCTGGAGCCCTTCTATTATCAGCGTGCGCAGCTTAGCCCTTCCGCAGTATATACCCGCGGAGAAGCCCGCCGGACCGCCGCCTATTATCACAACGTCGCAGACCTTTACCATATCCTGTCCCTGCTAGTTTTCAGTTCCGAGCACGTCCGTCAGCGCTCTGAAGGTCGTCTCTATCTCATCGTCCGCTATGGTCCTCATATCGAGAAGGACGTAGTCCCCTTCGACGTGCGAGAGCACGGGCACTATCCAGCGCCTGAGCCTCGCGGAGATCTCCTCGGCGGATATATCCTCGGAGAGCAGCGCCACCGCCCAGGTATCGAGCGAGAAATGCGGGGCCATGCCGCCTCCGAGCTTGCAGGAGCCCGGCATTATCAGCGCATCGGCCTTAAGTCCCGCTTCGGTGAGCCTCTTGCAGAGCGCCCAGGCCTTGTTTCTGATCTCTATCGAGGGCCTCATGATGGTATCGAGGACCGGGATCTCTCTCAGGGCCTCCCCTCCGCGTCCGTATATGCTGAAGCTCTCCTCGAGGGCAGCGATCGTTATCTTTCCGGGCCTGAGGCTCCTCGCGAGGACGTGCCTCTTGAGTTTTTCTATGTACTCCTTCTTGCCGGCAATGATCCCGGCCTGGCAGGAACCGAGCAGCTTGTCGGCGCTGAAGCAGACGACGTCCGCGCCCGCGGAGATCACGCTGCCGACGGTGGGCTCGTCGAGGCCGTAGGACGAGAGGTCGACCAGAAGTCCCGTTCCGAGATCGCAGATCAGCGGAAGGCCGTGTTTTCTGGCCACGCCTCTCAGCTCCTCGATCGAAGCGTCCGAGGAGGAGCCGACTATGCGGTAGTTGCTCGTGTGGACCTTGAGTATGGCCCTGGTCCTCTCATTTACGGCGCTCTCGTAATCCTCGGGATCCGTCCTGTTGGTGGAACCGACGTCCCTAAGCACCGAGCCCGCGAGCTCTAAGCTGTCCGTGATCCTGAAGACGCTGCCTATGTCTATGAGCTCGCCTCTGGATATGAGCACCTCTCCTCCGGACGCGAGCGCCATGAAGGAGAGAAGACAGCCCGCGGCGTTGTTGTTGACTACTATTGCGTCCTCTGCGCCTGTGACCGCGGTGATGAGCCCGGTGAGGTGGTCGAAGCGGTTCTGCCTCATGTCGCTGGCGGGATCGTATTCGAGTGTGGAATAGCCCGTGGCCGCCGCCTCTATCCTGTCGGATACCGACGACCCGAGCCTGGCCCTTCCCAGATTCGAGTGCAGTATGATCCCGCTGCCGTTTATGACGCGGCGCAGGCTCATGGTCTTTCTCTTTGCTTTTTTCCTGTTGAAAAGATCGTCCATCTATAAACCCTTATTCAGGCTAATATTATCACCCTTTTTATAAGGGGTCAATTTGAAATATGAAAGAGCCCCAAGATATTGAAGCATATCCGGGACTCATATACCACATTTAGGCATTTCTTCGAATCGGAGGGATCGGTCTCTCCTTAGGATCGGCGAGATCGGTCACTCCTTTAGATCTGGGAGCGGGCACTCCCCAGGATCGGAGAGACCTGCCATCCTTTTGTCCGCAGCGCAGACTAGTCTCCGAAAGCCCTGTCCGCCCTGTTCTTGGCCATGCTGTTGGGAAGCTTGGAGCAGAATCTGAGCATGTTCCCCGTGAAGAAGAAGATGAGCTCGATGAGTATGCCGAGAAGGAAGCAGTATTTATAGCCCGCCATGGGCTGCGCGTCGAGTATCCTGCCGCAGATGTTCGAGACTATTATGGTGCCCAGACTTCCGACGGTCGTGACTATGGAGTACATCATGCCCTGAAGATTGGCGGGCGGGTTGTATTCCGTAAGGGTCATGCTGGCAGCGGTCGAGGCCATGGTATATACGAAGATGAGCACGAGCCCGAGAGCGCAGGCCGGTATTATCAGGCTGCTCCTCATAGGAAGCAGCGCCATTCCCAGCAGAGCCGCGGAGCTTATTATGCTCCAGGGTCTCAGCGCTTTGAACATGGCGCCCTTCTTGTCCCTGTACCTGCCGCCGGCGCTTCCCGCGAAGCTCCTGAGCATGTGCCTGGTCACTATCGCGAAGATGGTAGTATATGCCACAGGGAAGCCGAAGCCGTTTATGAGATAGGGGCTGGTGTAATTGACTATGCAGGTGATCCCGTAGTAGACGATGCTCATTAATCCCACAGCCCACACCTCGGGGACCTTCGCTGCCCTTATGAGGCTGCCGACCAGGGAGGACGGCTCGGTCTCGGTGTAGTTGTTCGAATTGGCTACCACCCACTTGTAATCGAATACGAAGAGCACTATGAAGCCCGCCGCGAGGCTGAGGATGTTGTTTACCCAGATTATTATCCTGAAGTTCGCGGGATCTCCCATGGCGTCTCCAAAGAACAGCACGAAGGCGAAGAACTCTATCGCCGAGGTCACTCCTCCGAAGATGTTCGCCGTACCGAAGATCTTCCCGAGCTTGTCGTTCGAGGGAGAGAGATACCTCAGGCACTTGAGCATGGCGGACCAGGCTCCAGAGCCTATGGGAAGCAGGGCGAATATCACCAGCAGCATCTCATAGCTGGGCGAAAGGGTCATAAGTATGCCGAGTATCCCTACGGCGAAACACGGTACTACTATGGAGACCTTGGGCGATATCGCGTCGCTCACCCTTCCGCTGATGATGGAGAAAGGAACGGTCGTTATAGAATATATCGAGAGCAGTCCCGCTATCTGGGTATTGCTCAGTCCGAAGCAGTTCTGAAACGGCACGTAGAGCAGCATCAGAGTGGTATACAGCTGCATGCAGAGCATTCCGGGCAGCAGCGCGAGCAGCATGATATAAGCTTTTTTTGACAGTCCGAGGCTGTTCATACTCTTCCCCCTTCTCAGCCTTGATCCTTGCTGATAGAATTGGGCCTTCCCTTGGGCCAGTCGATTATCTTCTTGGAGAAGACGAAGATCAGCTCTACCGCGATGCCAAGCGCGAAGACGTATCTGTAACCGGGATTACCCATGCGGTCGAGCACGGGTCCTGATATATTGGAGACTATTATTGTGCCGAGGCTCCCGATGATGGAAGTGAGCCCCGTCATAGTCCCGTAGATATTGGAAGGCGGATCGTACTCCCCCAGCGTGAGGCTTCCGGCCGTGCAGTTCATGCCGTAGGTGAATATTACGACCGCGGCGATAGCGCAGGCCGGGACGAGCCTCGAAGAGCCGTAAGGAAGCAGTATCAGCCCTATGAAGCCTATGATGGTGAATATGCTGGTCAGCCTTATGCTCTTGTAGACCGCGCCGAAGCGGTCCCTGAGAGCTCCGCCCGCAAGGCCCGCCATGGATTTAAGCGTGAATCTGGTGATTATGGCGAAAAGCGTAGACATGGCCACGGGGAATCCGTAGCAGTTCACGAGGTAGGGACTGATGTAGTTGACCAGAGTGGTCATCCCGTAATAGACCATGGAGATGAAGCCTACGGCCCAAAGTTCAGGTATCCTGAGCACGGCCTTCAGGCTTCCGAGCAGCGAAGAGGAAATATCCGCCTTCACTATCACAGCCTGGGAGAGTATCCACTTGTAATCTACCATGAAGAATATGACCGCCCCGCAGAGCAGTTCCACGCAGCCGAACACCGCGAGGGCAGCCCTGTAGTATGCGGGCTGGGAGATCCTCTCCCCGAGGATCAGGACGAAGGAGAGGAAGAGCGCCGAGGCCATGACACCGTCGGCGGCGTTGGCCAGGCCGAATACCCTTCCGAGCTTCGCAGGATCCGGCACGAGCATCCTCATGCATTTAATGCAGGAGGCCCAGCTGATCTCACCGAGCGGGAGCAGCAGAAAGAGCAGCACCAGCACACCGAAAGGCGGCACCGTCGACAGCGCGAGTCCCACAAGGCCCACGGCGAAGCAGGACAGGCACATGCAGAGCTTGGGCGACAGCACGTCGCTGGCTCTTCCGGCGAGCACGTAGCAGGGCATGCCCGCGAGCGTATATACGGTCATGAGCGCGCTTATCTGCGTATTGCTCAGGCCGAAGGTGTTCTGGAACGGCACGTAAAACATCATCACGAGGAAATACATGTAATACGACGCCATCGATAGGAAGGCCGCCAGCAGGCAGCGCCATCCTTTTGCGGAAAGTCCGAGATCGAACATACTGCTCCTGGATCTTAAAAGTACAGACTGATATCTTGATTACAGCGGATCCGAAATATAAAAGAGCCCGGCGCTGGACCAAGCTCTTTTAAATTATCTATCGCGCTGTGTCAGACCATGAGACTAAAGGATCTAACCATGCATCTGCTTGGCGACTTCCTCGGCGAAGTTCTCGGACTTCTTCTCGAGGCCCTCGCCTACTTCGTAGCGGACCATCTCGACGATCTGGATCGGCTTGCCGATGGCCTTGGCTACGCTGTCGACGTACTGCTTGACGGAGAGTTCGCTGTTCTTTACGAACACCTGATCGGTGAGGCAGGTCTCCTTGAGGGTCTTCTTGAGACGTCCGGTGATCATCTTCTCGATGATGGCCTGGGGCTTGTCCGGGCTCTCGTTCTGAGCCTGAGCGATGAGGATCTCCTTCTCGTGGGCGAGGTACTCGGGATCCACGGAGGACTCGTCGACGAACTTAGGGCTCATGGAAGCGACCTGCATCGCGACGTCCTTGCCGCACTCGGTGATCTCGGCTACGTCAGCGTCGGTCTTGAGTCCGACGAGGACGCAGATCCTGCCGCCGCCGTGGGTGTAACCTACGTACTTGACGCCCTCGGTGCCGAGCCTGGCGAGCCTTCTGATGCTCATGTTCTCGCCTATGGTGGCGATCTTGCTGGTCAGAGCCTCGGAAACGGTGCCCTCGTCGTCGTACTTGCAGCTGAGGATGCACTTCTCGCAGTCCGCCTCGGGATCGTTGAGAGCGATGTCAGCGATCTTCTCTACGAATTCGATGAAGTCGGGGTTCTTTGCTACGAAGTCGGTCTCAGAGTTGACCTCGACGACCGCGGCCTTGGTGCCGTCGGCGTTGACCGCGAGCCTGGCAAGTCCCTCGGAAGCGATCCTGCCGGACTTCTTGGCCGCCTTGGCGAGTCCGTTCTCTCTGAGATAATCGATGGCCTTCTCCATATCGCCTTCGGTGGCGGTGAGGGCCTTCTTGCAATCCATCATTCCGGCGCCGGTAGCGTCGCGGAGTTCCTTTACGAGCTGAGCTGTTACTGCTGCCATTATATTATTCCTCCTCGGTCTGTTCTGCTTCTTCGGTCTCTTCCTCTGCGGGAGCGGCTTCGGCTTCTGCCGGAGCTTCCGCGAAGGATTCGCCCTGCTTGCCTTCGATGACTGCGTCGGCGAGCTTTCCTACGATGAGCTTGACCGCTCTGATAGCGTCGTCGTTGGCGGGGATGACGTAGTCGACGTCATCGGGATCGCAGTTGGTATCGCACATACCAACTACTGGGATATCGAGAGCTCTGGCTTCCTTAACAGCGATCTTTTCCTTCTTGGGATCGACTACCACGAGGCATCCGGGCATACCCTTCATGCTCTTGATGCCGCCGAGGTTCTTCTCGAGCTTGTCCATCTCCTGAACGAGCTTGGTGACTTCCTTCTTGGAGAGCTTCTCAAAGGTGCCGTCCTCGGCCATGGTCTGGATCTCTCCGAGCCTTCTGATCCTGGCGGAGATGGTCTTGTAGTTGGTGAGCATGCCGCCCAGCCATCTCTCGTTTACGAAGTACATGCCGCAGCGCTCGGACTCATCGCGGACAGCCGCCTGAGCCTGCTTCTTGGTGCCGACGAAAAGTACCGGCTTGCCCTCCGCTGCTACGCTCTTTACGAAATCATAGGCCTCGTCCATCTTGTATACGGTCTTGGAAAGATCGATGATGTAGATGCCGTTGCGCTCGGTGAAGATATAAGGAGCCATCTTCGGGTTCCATCTTCTGGTCTGATGTCCGAAGTGGACGCCGGCCTCGAGCAGCTGTTTCATTGAAATAACTGACATTTGCTTTACCTCCCGGTTAAAACTTCCACCCGCCGGCATTGCCGACCCTTAAGGGCACCGTAGGCGCATGCGGGTGTGACAAATAGAAACTCTGCACGCAAAAAGCGCGCTGTTAAATGATACAGCAAGCGCGCTTATAAATCAAGCATTTTTATGAGACTATATCCCGATCTTTTAACTATCTTCGCCGGACTTTTCAAGGCTCTTTGGCGAAGCTATGGGCTCAGCCCTTTATGATATCCCTTATGATCTCCGAGGCCATCACGAGGCCAGCTGCGGCGGGCATATACGATATACTGGGAACCGGCTTCTCGCCCTTCTTGACAGGAGGCTCGTCCGAGAAGACGACCTTGACCCCGCTCTCTATGCCCCTCTCGCGAAGTTGTTTTCTGACGGAGCGCGCGAGCGGATCGTTGTGGGTCTTTGAGATATCGGCCGTTTTGAATGACGTGGGATCGAGCCTGTTTCCGGCGCCCATAGAAGAGATGACGGGCACGCCCTTTTCCCTGCAGGATACTATAAGGCCGACCTTGGCCTGGACGTCGTCTATGGCGTCGGCGACGTAGTCCCAGCTGTCCAGCTCAAGATGCTCCGAAGTGTATTCTCCTACGAGCTGAAAGTCGTATATCACGACCTCGCAGTCAGGATCTATGGCCTTGATATGCCTCATGGCGACGTCGGTCTTCATGCGGCCCACGTCGGACCTGAGACAGAGTATCTGCCTGTTGAGGTTAGTCACGTCGAAGGAATCGAAGTCGCATACTCCTATGCGCCCCACTCCGGCCCTTGCGAGGGCCTCTATCACGTAGCCTCCTACCCCTCCGCAGCCGCATACCAGGACAGACGCGTTTCTGAGGGCCGAGACCCCTTCGTCGCCTATGAGCATGGCGGTACGCTCCTGCCATACCGGGGTGTCGTTCATCGATACCATGGCGTACGAGCGCTTCTCGACCATTATGCGCCCGCTCATATCCTTTTCAGATACCGGGACGGAGCAGCAGAGCTCCTCCCCTGCGGCGGTGGTCCCGCAGAGCCTGAGCGCGCAGCCGCGGGGATCACGGCTTCCTTCGAGCTCGGCCTCGGCGTAATATTCGGTCACGGATTCCCTGTAGACCCTGACGGGTATGGCGCAGCCGAAGCCCTCTATAGCGGCGGTCACGTCCCTGTACTGCCTCCCCGCCTCGTCTGTCTGCCTGCAGCCCCTCTGAGCGGCGTGATACACCGCCGCGCTCCTGGCGGCGGCAAGCGCGCAGAGCGGGTCTGGGAGTCTGACCGAAACGTCGCAGCCTTCTGCTCCCTTTACGAGATAGGCGACGTGATCCGCCGTAGGCTCGCTGTATCTTAGGGAAGCCGTAGCGGCTGTTATATCCTTAGGATCGAGCTCGCTGTCAACGAGCAGCGTCATCCCGGATCCGGTATTGAAGAGATAATAATGGAGTTCTTCCTTGCGCATAGCCTGTCCTTACCTGCTCTTACAAAAACAGAAAGCGCCCCTTTTCGGGGCGCGTATCTTACTGCTCTTCGGGCTCCGCCTCGGGCTCTTCGCCCTCGGCCGCTTCGGCTGAAGCTTCGCCGCCCTCTTCCGCGGTCTCCTCGCCTGCTTCCTCGCCGGCTTTTTTATAATCCTCGAGAGGCGCCTCGGCGTCTTCAGCGGCTTCGGAGGAAGCGCTCCTCTTGTAGCTGATCAGGTCGTCGGCGATCTCATCGGTAGCTATGGTGAGTGGCTTGATCTCGTCGGTCAGCTCGAGCATGGGCTTTCCGTCGATGAGGTCCCTGGCCCTCTTCGCGGCCATGACCGCGAGGGTGTACTTGCTGTCTACCTTTGTTCTGAGAAGATCCACAGACGGATATAAAAGCATATTCTATTCCTCCTCATATTTTCTGATCAGTTCTTCGCATCCCTCTGTCCTGAGATGCTCTGATCTTACTATCGATAAAACGTCGCTGACCGCAGCGTCCAGCTCGTCGTTGATGACGTAGTAGTCGTATCCGCTGATGAGCCGTATCTCCTTGAGGCAGCGCGAGCTCCTTAGCTCGATCTGCTCCTCGGTCTCCGTTCCCCTGCCCCTTAGGCGTTCTTTCAGGACCTTGAGCGAAGGCGGAAGGATGAATATCAGAACGGCCTGAGGCCAGTTCTTCTTCACCTGAGAGGCTCCGTCCATCTCGATCTCGAGGATGACGTCTCTTCCAGCTTCCAGCTCCCTAAGCACAGGAGCCTTGGGAGTGCCGTAGCGGTTCCCGTATATCTGCGCGTGTTCGAGGAAGCCGCCCTCTTCTATGCAGCGGACGAACTCGTCCTCAGTCACGAAGAAATAGCTGACTCCTTCGGTCTCGCCGCTTCTGGGCGCCCTCGTGGTCATGCTCACGCTGAGGGCGAAGTCCCCCGTCTCTATCAACTCCCTGCAGATCGTGCCCTTGCCCGCTCCGGAGGGTCCCGATATGACGAATAGCTTTCCCTGCTGCATCTTAGCGTCCCTGCCTAATGGATACAAAAATACTAACGGCGATATATATTATAACATTTAGATATCAAATTCAAGTGCGGAGCGAGATTTTTGGTGGTGGCGCCGCTATTCCGCGCTGCGTATGACCGAGCCCGACAAACCCCGGCCCGGCATGCCTCAGACCTGAACGGCCGAGGTTCGGATCACGGCCCACAGCTATTATCAAGCCTTAGGACCTTTGGAAAGGTGCTCGCAGAGTATCTCCATGAAGCGCTGCCTGTCGGCTTTATAAGCGACCGTAGCGTTGGGCGCGTGCTCGTAGCCGAGCCTGGTATCGACTATCATCTGTCCGTCGCAGGCTCCGCCGTTTATATCAACGTCGCACTTCTCCTCCCTGGCTTCAGTTATGACTCCTTCGTCGAGCAGCCATGCGACCGCGAGCGCGTCGTGTATGGGTTCGCCCTTCCCGCCCCTGGTCTGCATCACGTCGCTGGCGTCGGAGCGCATGTTGACGAGGTCCCCGGCGAGCTTGCCGGCGGCCGTACCAAGAGCGATGAGCCTGGCGGCGTCCTCGCGATAGAGTCCGGCCGAGCGCGTCGCGTTCAGCGGGACGATGCGTATCTTGATGCCGCTGTCTATCACTATCTTCGCCGCCTCGGGGTCGTGGAAGAAATTCGCCTCTGCGCAGGCGCTGGCGTTGCCCGTACCTACGGCCCCGCCCATAAGGACTATCTCTTCTACGTTCTCCGCTATGGAAGGATCCATCCTCAGGGCCATCCCCATATTCGTGAGCGGCGCTGTGGGTATGAGCGTTATCTTCTCAGGGGAGTTTTTTATAGTTTCCACGAGGAAGCTACAGGCATGAAGTGACTGCTTTAAGCTTGTGGCGGGAGGTATGGGAAGGGTTCCCGGATGGGTCTTGTATTCCTTTCCGTTCTTGACTATAGAAGTCCTGTTGGGAGCGTTGTTGAACACCCTTCCCCTGCTGAGATGCCTGACCATGGGCTCGGGGCAGCCCTGATATACCGGTATATCGGACCCCAGCAGATCGACCACCTGAAGGGTGTTGGAAGTGCAGGTCTCCACATCGGAATTTCCCCAGCAGACCGTGATGCCGAGTATGTCGAAGCGCTCCGAGAGAATAGCGAGGAGCAGAGCTACGGCGTCGTCCGAGCCGGTATCAACGTCGAGTATGACTTTTCGTCTGTTTATATCTTTCATGAGACTCTCCTGAAATCATTATCTATGAAAAAGTGATCTGGAATAATTGGATGTAAAACGCTATATGTATGTAATTCTAAAGACCTCAGTGAACAAAGTGGAAGAAAAAGAGCCGTTCCGGTCACGGCTCTTCTCAGGGATATCATGCGTCTGATCCAAGGCCAGCCCGTTGACAGCGGGCAGTATCAGATTCCGGATGGCTGGCCTCTGCCGTTATGATAAGGCAGCGGCGCAGACTTGTCAACCATATTTTACCAATTTTAGTAATTTATTCTACGTTCTGGATCTGTTCCCTTATCTTCTCTATCTCGGCCTTGAGCACGAGGACCTTTTCCGTGATCTTTATGTCGTTGGCCTTCGAACCTATGGTATTCGACTCCCTGTTCATCTCCTGGACGAGGAAGTCGAGCTTCTTTCCTACGGGCTCCGCGGGATCCGAGGTCATGTCCCTCAGCTGCTTCACATGGCTTCTGAGGCGCACTATCTCCTCGGTTATATTCGCCTTGTCAGCAAAGACGGCGGCTTCCGTGAGTATCCTCTCCCTGGCGGCCTCGACACCCGCCCCGCCTATGAGCTCCTCTATCCTGGCGCTGAGCCTTTCGAAATAGAGCTTTTCGACAGCCGGAGCGTATTCCTCTATAGCCGCGACGGTGTTCTCTATGATATCCGCCCTTAGGAGCACGTCCTCGAGCAGCCTTGCGCCCTCGGCGGCCCTCATCTCCTCGAAGCTGTCTATCGCAAGGCCTAAGGCCGAGAGGAGCTGCTCCTTTACCTCGTCCATGTCGTCCTCCGCGGGTATCTCGGTGATGACGTCAGGCATGCCGGCTATGTCCATAAGGCTGAAGCTACCCTCGACTCCTGGAAGCGAGTCCCTGAGCTTTTCGAGCCCCTCGCGGTATTTGAGCGCCAGCGGGACGTCGACTCTGATATCGCTCTCGCTCTCCTCTCCCGGGGCATAATTCACGAAAACGTCGAGCTTTCCCCTGGAGATCCTGGACTTGATCTCCTTTTTTATGTCCTCCTCCGCGAAGGCAAAGCGCCTCGGAAGCTTTACCGATGTCTCCAGATATCTGTGGTTGACGGATCTGAGCTCCACGCTGAAGCTCCTGTCAGACCCTCTGTATTCTCCGCGGCCGTAGCCCGTCATGCTTTTTATCATTTCAATTCCCTCTTTCGGATGGTATTATTATCTTTGATATTTTATCACAAACAAGAGGTCAGGACATCTCAAATATGCCTTACGACGGATTATTGACAGGCGCCGTGGCGCGCAGACTCGGCTCCGATCTCCCGGGCGCCAAGATCGAGCGCGTGCAGCAGCCCGACAGCGACGAGATAGTGCTGCAGGTCCACTTAAAGGACGGCGAGCGCAAAAAACTCCTTATATCGGCCAATCCCCAGGCCGCGAGGGTACAGTATACGGAGCTCTCCTACGAGAACCCCGAGTCCGCGCCCGGTTTTTGCATGCTGCTGAGAAAACACCTTCAGGGAGGCAGGATAAGCTTCGCGTCGCAGGTCGAGACCGAGAGGATAATACGCATAGGCATAGATACGGTCAACGAGCTCGGCTTCTCCTCCGAGAAGATACTCATTGCAGAGCTCATGGGCAAGCACAGCAATATAGTGCTTATAGACTCGGAGAGCGGGAAGATAATAGATTCCGTCAAGAGGATATCCATAGACGTTAACCGCTACAGGCAGATACTCCCCGGCCTCATATACACCGCTCCCCCCTCGCAGGGCAAGCTCGATACGCTCGGAGCGCCTGAGGAGCTCCTGAGGGAGGCCTTGAATGACGCCGAGGATATGGCAGCCTCTGTCTGCGAAGACCCCTCCGCCCTTGACGCCGCGTCGCTGAGAGAGCTTCGCGAGAAGCTCGTCAAGGAGCTCTCCTCAAAGCTGCAGGGCTTCGGCCCGTCGGTTGCTGAGGAGCTTTGCTCCGGCATTCCCGAAAAGACTCCCCTCCAGCGCATACTCGAGATAAGAAGGAACATAGAGAGCGGAGATCTGCATCCCGCCGTCTATACCGACGCGAACGGCGCGCCTAAGGACGTCCACGTCATCCCCATGACAATATACGAAGGCAGCCTTGAGAGGCTGGACTTCACCAGGCCCGAAGAAGCCCTCGACTGGTATTATTCGCACAGGGCCGAGAGCAACAAGAGGCTTCAAAGGGCAAAGGACCTGGACAAACTCATAAGCAGCCTCGAGGAGAGGCAGCTGCACAAAAAAGCCAAGCTGTTGGACGAGCTCAAAGCCGCTGAAGACGCGGACGTGTACAGGCTGAAGGGAGAGCTCCTCAACGCAAACCTGCACCTGGCCAAGCCCGGAGATAAAAAGATCCGGGTCATCTCCTACTACGACGGCAGCGAGATGGCGATAGAGCTCGACGAGCGCTTCTCCGCGGCGAAAAACGCCCAGAACTACTACAAGAGATACGCCAAGGCGAAGACCGCGGCTAAGGAAAAGCAGGCCCAGCTCATCGAGTGCGAGGAGGCCATAGTCTACCTCTCCTCGCTCCATGGACTCACCGCCGGCGCGGCGAGCATGGAAGATATCGAGCTCATACGCTCGGAGCTCGCCTCGCAGGGATATATAAGATATAAAAAACAGTCCTCAAGGAATAAAAAGCAGGGACCGAAACCCAGGAGCTTCAAGCTCACTAGCGGCAAGACCCTGCTCGTCGGCAGGAGCAATACGGAGAACGACCATATCACTTTCAAGATGGGGCAAAAGCAAGACCTTTGGCTGCATACGAAGGATATCCCGGGCTCCCACGCCGTGCTGCTCACCGGAGGCGAAGAGCCCTCCGAAGAAGACATCCTCGAGGCCGCGGGCATAGCTGCGTGGTTCTCGCAGGCGCAGAGCTCGGAGAACGTGCCCGTCGACTACGTGCCCCTTCGCTACGTAAAAAAACCATCCGGAGCAAAGCCCGGGATGGTCATATTCACGAACAACAGGACAGTCTGGGTAGATCCCGTGGATCCGGGAAAGCGCTGAGCGGCTTAAGCTCATACGCTGAGCGCTCCCGCTTTTTACGGGCAGTCTGAGCCGCCTGCTTCAGCGGCAGGCATAGAGTCCGCGCTCGGACTATACTATAATCTTTTTTACGTAACCCATGCCGTCTTCGTCGTATTCGAGCTTCAGAACGAAGTCGAATATGTCGTGCTCGACGCACATCTCGAAGTCGCGGGTCGGGAAGATCTCCGCTCTTGCGGGGTCGAAGAATTTGGCGCCCGAGCTGTAGCGCAGATCGTACGCCCTGCTCTCGAGCTCTATGCTCTCACCCAGCAGCAGAGCCCTGATGTATTCGCCGCAGAGCGTATCCTCCTCGGTCTCCTTGCCTCCGGAGAGACCCATGCAGACGAGGGATACCACCTCGGGATCCTTCTCCTTGATATATCTCGCGATCGCCGAGGCGTTCACGAGACTTCCCGTAAGTATCTCGTCGGCCCTGACCGCGTTGGCTATGCCCTGCGTGCCCGCACTCGTGGTGTGCAGCATGACCTTGCCGCTGAGATCCATACCCTCGAAGGAGGACGGCGAATTGCCGAAATCCATGCCCTCGAGCTTCTTGCCGCCGCGTTCGCCTATGGCTATCCAGTCGGGATGCTCGGCCTTGAGCTCGAACACCTTCTCGGCGGAGCCTATGGGATATATCCTGTCGGCGCCGGCGGCCATCAGATAGGCTTCCAGGCTGAACGCCCTGAAAACGTCTATGATAACGGTGATGCCTTCGGCCTGTTTTGCGCCCTCTATGAGCTGAAGCAGTCTGATCTTCATGATACCTCCCCCGGCGCGCTGCCGGCTGTATATGCGAATGAGAAACAGCGATGTAAAAAACAAAAGGATGAGCCCGAAAAAGGCGGCCGCCCTACTGTCGGCGCTCCTGCTTTTCGTATATTTTATCGCAGCCGAGATAACGCTTCAAGTGATGCTCGTCCCTTCTTTCATGGAAAAGCTCGATTCCTTCTCCGATTTCACGGATAAGGGCTATTCCGAGATGATTTACACGGACGATATAGTCGGAAACCGCGAGGAAGCCCTTACGGAGACGCAGAGCTGGCTGCAGGAAAAAGGCGTAAAGCTCTACGGCATCAGAACCGAGGACGATCTCCTGCTGATCGGCGCGGCCTTTGAGCAGGAGGACAGCTCCGCTCCTTGGGCGCTGATGCTGCACGGCTATACGGGCTGGAAGGAGGAGCTCTACCAGCACGCCTATGTGTTCTATCAGCAGGGCTACTCGGTGCTCGTTCCTGACCTGAGGGCACAGGGTCAGAGCGAGGGCAAGTACATTGGCCTCGGCTGGGCTGACCGCGACGATCTCCTCGAATGGCTGGCGGCCATAGAAAGGCTGGCCCCGGGAAGCGAGGTCGTTCTCTACGGTCAGTCCATGGGAGGCTCCGCGGCTGTGATGCTGGCGGCCGACGAGAGGCTGCCCGAAAACGTCAAGGCCGCCGTATCCGACAGCGCCTTCTGCGACCCTAGAGAGCTCTTCAGGCGCAAGCTGAAAGACTGGACGGGGCTTTCCGACCTCGGCCTCATAAACGCCGCAGGGCTGTGCTTCAGGCTGCAGGGAGGCTACGACCTTAGAGACGCCTCGGCGCTAAAGCACGCTCCCGATTGCCGCGTACCCGTCCTCTTCATACACGGAAGCGAGGACGTCATGGTCCCCGCCTCCGACATGGACAGGCTCTACGAAGCCTGCGGCTCAGAAAAACAGCGCCTCCTCATAGAAGGCGCCGGTCACGTTCAGGCCGCGGAAAAAGATCCCAAGACCTACTACGAAACGATATTCTCTTTTCTTGATAATTATCTTTGATGAAGATCTAAGGCAGCCGGGCTAGAGCTTCTTCTCACGGGCCAACCTCTTCTTCGTCTTGTCCTTCATCACGGTCCAGCCAAAGCGGCCTATCTTCTTGTCGTTTATCCCAAAATAGTGGCCGTGGAAATACGATATGAGCCCGGCCTTTTCGAGCGCTATCCTGCCGTCCTCATCCATCAGCTCCTCGTTCACGTGCACGGCCACGATATCGGCCATGTACATGTCGTGGCTTCCGAGCCTCTCCACCTGAAAGACCCTGCATTCCAGATTCACGGGCGACTCCGCTATCATCGGGCAGTCCAGCTTCGACGCCGGGACCTTGGTGAGTCCCGCCTCCTTGAATTTGTCTATATCCCTTCCCGACTTGACGCCGCATATATCCGTCGCGTAGGCCAGGTCCCTCGTCGTCAGGTTGATGACGAACTCCCTTCTCTCCTCGACTATGTCGTGGGAGAAGCGGCTCGGCATTATGCTAACGTAAGTCCTCGGAGGCGTCGTGCATATGATGCCTGTCCAGCCAATAGTTATAATGTTGGAGCTTTCCATGCCGCCGCAGCTGACCATGACCGCGGGCAGCGGATAGAGCATGGTCGCGGGCTTCATCTCAATCTTCGACATAATCCTCTCCTTTCCAGGTACCACCTTTCATCAGTCTTCTCAGCGCTTTCTGAGCTTTTCAAGCGCGGAAGTATAGTCCTCCGGGGGATCCGCCCTGAACTCCATGTATTCCCCGCTGACGGGATGCACGAAGCCGAGAACTCCGGCATGGAGCATCTGCCCCTCGAGCCCGTAGGGCTGCTTCGCAGGTCCATAGACCCTGTCTCCGAGCAGCGGGTGGTTTATGCTCGCCATATGTACCCTGATCTGGTGCGTGCGGCCTGTCTCGAGCTTCGCTTCAATCTCTGTGAAGCCCTTGAAGCGCTCCGTCACCCTGTAGTGAGTGACTGCCCTGCGGCCTCCGTTTACTATGGCCATTCTGAGGCGGTTTTTTGGGTCTCTCGCTATGGGCGCGTCCACCGTGCCCTCTTCGTCCCTGAAACCGTTCCAGCAGATCGCCCTGTAGAGCCTCGTTATGCTGTGTTCTGAGAACTGCTCCGAGAGCCCTCTGTGCGCCGCGTCGCTCTTGGCGGCGACCAGCAGCCCCGAGGTATCCTTGTCTATCCTGTGCACTATGCCTGGTCTTTGGACCCCGTTCACGGACGAGAGGCTCCCGCAGTGAAAGAGCAGAGCGTTGACCAGCGTCCCTCTGAGGTTCCCTGCCGCCGGATGTACTACCATGCCCCTGGCCTTGTTCACGACTATGAGATCGCCGTCCTCATAGACCACGTCCAGGGGTATATCCTCCGCCACAGCCTCGCACGGGACTTCCTCCGGAAGCGTGAGCGAAAGCTTCTGTCCGGCCTTTAGCTTTACGTTCTTGGCCTTCAAAGCGGCCCCGTCGAGCTCGACCGCGCCGGAAGATATGAGCTTTTGTATATAGCTCCTCGAAATATCCTCCAGAAGTGCAGAAAGCACGCTGTCAGCCCTGCTGCCGGCGTGCTCTTCGTCTATATAGAATTCGTAGTATCCGCTCTCGCTCATAACTCTTCGTCCTTTTTCGGTGCGGAGAGGAAAAACTCGCAGTAAAGAAGCAGCGCGCAGCCGCAGCAAATGAATATGTCGGCCGCGTTGAATACAGGCAGTATGTGTATGTCTATGAAATCCACCACATATCCGGGGTAAAGTCGGCTCAAGAGATTGCCCGCCCCTCCGCCGAGTATCATTGCGAAGGAACAGATCTCCGCCCTGCTGAACTCGCTCCTGTGGCGCCTGTAGTACCAGAGCATGACGAGCATCATAGCCGCCGTGACCGGTATGAGCAGCCAGCTGTTGTTCTCGAAGAGATTGTAGGCCGCCCCGTAATTGACCACGTAATTGAGCGAAAGGAGCCCTCTTACGAGCACGATCTCCTGCCCGAGCCTCATCTGAGAGGACACGAGCAGCTTGGTGGCGAGATCTATGCCGAAGGCTCCCAGAAAAACCGCGAGGAACATGCTAATCCCTGTATTTGATCCTGGTCTTCGTCAGGTCGTCGTCTCCTCCGAGAAGATCCTCCGGTTCGGACTGAAAGTCGTTCTCGAGCTGCTTGAGGAAGGGATCCGTCTTGGAGAGCGAGCTGTCCGCAGCTTTGGATACGGTCTTGTAGCTGTCGTTTTTGACTATGTCGTATACGCTGAAGTCGTTCATCAGATCGTCCGACATGTCGTCGATATGCTTGAGCTCGGCCTCGAGCACGCTCTTGAGGCGGCTTCTGATATTGCTGACCTTCTTGTTTAAGAGGGCTTCCTCCGTCCTGAGCCTGTCGACTGCCTCGCTGGCCTTGCGCTGCTTGAGGTCGGCGTCTAGCTCGGCGTTCTTGAGAAGTATGCCAGCCCTCTTCTCGGCGCTGGCCGAGATATCGCTCATCAAAGACTTGGCGGTCTCGAGGGTGTTGAGCATAGCACCCTCCTGGGCCTTGTACTTCTCGACCTGCTCCTGGAGCGCGGCTACGTGGAGGTTCAGCCTCTCTGTCTCCTCGAGATTCCTCTCATAGTCTGCGCAGAGCTGATCGAGAAAGGCGTCCACCTCCTCGACGCTGTAGCCTCTGACGGCCTTAGTGAATTCCTTTTCTCTGATATCCTGTGCTGTGAGCATGTGAATCTCCTTTTACTTCCAGGGGCTGTGTTCCTGCTGGGCGGCCGCAGACGGCTTCTGGTTCATCGTGACCTCGACGTTCTCGGGAGCGAACACGAAGATGTTGTTGGCGACCTTCCTGACGTTGCCGTTGAGCGCATAGGTCGCTCCGGACAGGAAATCGAATATCTTTCTCGCTACGTCGGTCTCGAGATTCTCGAGATTGATTATAACGGGCTTCTTCGCCTTGAGGCTGTCCACGAGCCTGGGGCTCTCGTCGAAGCTCTGCGGCTCTATAACAACCATTTTGATTGGGGCTGTGCCGCTGTATCTGGAAGACGCGGAGGCTGCCGTCCTGGGCTGGGCCGCCGCGGCAGCTTCGCTGTGCTGAGGAAGCGTTCTGGGGGCGGTCAGAGACGCGGGTCTTTCGGTCCTTACAGGCTGCTCTTCTTCGAGCTCCTCATCATCGTCATCGATCTCCTCGATCCCGGCGAGTTCCTTGATCTTGTTTAAAAATCCCATGTCATTCCTCCTGGTCTTCTGTGACATTGCGCATGACGGTGTCGTATATCCTCAGATCGCCGTCGGCGCTCACCAATATCGTATCTCCGCTCTGCGTCAGTATCTCTACCGGCACGAAGCTGTAATTCCCGTCTATGCCGAGCACGTAGACCCCGTTCTCCTCGTCCTGCTGAGTTACAGCCGTGACCGGGAGCAGGAGCCCCGTATAATCGCTGGTGATGACCTTAACGTCCTGCGTGCGCAGCTGGGCGAAGTATTCGAAATACCTCCCTGTCTTCAGTATGATCATGGCGTAATCGCCCCGGTCATAGCTCTCGGACACTTTAGCGCGGACGCTGCCCTTATCGAATATGACGGTGACGTTCGAATTGAGCGAGTAGGCCTCCCTCTTCTCCTTTGGGACCGAAAGCACCATGTACCAGGTATCGTTCGTCACGAGCTTATACAGGGCGTCGCCTTCGGAAGCGTCGTTTTTGCGCACGTCTTCGGGGACTATGTTCAGCTCTATGAGCTCGTCGGGCTTTAGAGTGGCGAGCGAATCTGGATCCAGGCTCTCCTCCCAGCCGTCGACGAAGTAGCTGACGAAGCCCGTCGTCTGCGCGGTATAAGCGACTCCGCTCGATCCCGCGGGATAGACGTCGAGCACCTTCGTTCCCTTCCTTGTCTTTTCGGTCTCGTTGGAATAATAGCTGACGGTGCCGCTCTCACCGGCGTATACCACCGTCTCCTCCCTGACCACCGTGCAGTGAGCGACCTCGCTCGTCTGCAGGCTCCCGTACTCGACGGTGACCGTCGGGGTGAGGGCGCCGGTGATCTCAGGTATCAGGTAAAGATATGTATACAGTCCCGCCACAGCGATCAGAAAAAGCGCTGTGAGGACGACGTATATATTTCTTTTCCTTCTTTCCTTCATAAAAGTTATGATAGCACAATGCTACTACATCTTCAACATTTAAGTCTCCGAGAGCACATCATGTAGTATTCTTTTTTCTTCCTTGGTGAATTCGTGAGGCTGCGCCAAAAAGGCCTCGAGCAGGTCAGGGCGCCTCTCCTTCGTGAGCCTTAGCGAATTCTCGAACTGCCAGAGCTTTATGAGCTTGTGGTTGCCGCCGAAGAGCAGCTCCGGCACCTCCATGCCCTCGAATTCCCTGGGCTTCGTGTACTGGTCGTATTCGAGCAGTCCGCTGTAGACGGATTCCTCCGAAAGGGACTCGCTGCTTCCGAGCACCCCTGGAATGAGCCTCGCCATGGCGTCTATCATGACCATAGCCGGAAGCTCTCCTCCGGTGAGGACGTAGTCCCCTATCGAGACCTCCTCAAAGCCGAAGGCGTCTAGTATTCGCTGGTCGACCCCTTCGTAGTGCCCGCAGAGTATGACGAGCTCTTCTTCCGCCGCGAGCTCAGTCAGGAGCTCCTTGTCCATGATCCTGCCGCGCGGGGACATGTATATGCACCTCTTGCGCTCCGCTCCGACAGATCTCAGCGCATCGAATGCGGGCTGCGGCATCATGAGCATCCCGGCTCCTCCCCCGAAGGGCGTGTCGTCGGTCTTTCTGTGCTTGTCCTGAGTGTAGTCCCTGATGTCGACAAGCTCCACGTCAAGTATGCCCTGGCGGGATGCTCTTCCGAGTATGCTCCCGCCCAGGACAGGCTCAAACATTTCTTTGAATTGCGTAAGGATATGGATCTTCAACGTTTATAAGCTCCCGAAAAGCGCCGGATCATAGGACTGGCTCAGCCCAGTCCCTCTATGAGCCTCACCGTCATGACGCCGTTTTCGGTGTCGACATCCAGAACAAAGGCCCTGACGGCGGGAAGCAGGAAGCTGCTGCCGTCCGGCTTTTCTATCTCGTAGAGGTCGTGCGCCGGATTCGCGGTGACCGAGCGCAGCCTTCCTACGGGAGCGCCCGACTCGTCCCTGACTTCTATCCCTACGAGGTCGTCGACGAAATAGCTGTCCTCGTCCAGCTCGTACATCTCGTCCCTGGGCAGGCTCAGCTCCCTGCCGCGGAGCAGCTCCGCGTCGTTCCTGCTGTCCACGCCCCTGAATTTGACGACGGCCATGTCCTTCTGGTAACGGACTCTTTCTATAAGAAGCTCCGTGCCGCCGGCATATAGCTTTTCCATATCGGAAAAACGCGTCTGATCATCTGTGTATGGATAGACGCGTACTTCCCCTTTTATTCCCACCGGAGCCGTTATGCGGCCCAGCTTTATGTCTTTTTCCATCAGGAAATGATCTCCACCGTCACCTTTTTGTTCTGCTTGGTGGCGGCCGCCTTGACGACTGTCCTGAGCGCCTTGGCTATCCTTCCCTGCTTTCCGATGACCTTGCCCATGTCGTGCTCGCTGACCTTCAGCTCGACGACCATATCGCTTTCGTTCTCCTCTACGAGGCGCACGCTGACCTGGTCCGGTTCATCTACCAGTGCTTTTGCGATCGTTTCTATCAAACTCAGCATGGTTCACCCGTTACTGGATGGCTCCGGCCTTCTTCAGAAGAGCGCGTACGGTATCGGTCGGCTTCGCTCCGTTGGCGATCCACTTCTTCGCAGCCTCAGCGTCTACCTTGATCTCTGCGGGATCGGTGAGAGGATCGTAGGTGCCGATCTCAGCGATAGGCTCTCCGTCTCTCTGAACTCTGCTGTCCGCTACAACGATCCTGTAGAAAGGCTTCTTGTGCGCACCCATTCTTCTAAGTCTGATCTTTACCATTTTTTCCTCCTATGGTATCTTCGGGGCTATGCCCGCCTTTTCGGGCATACGCCCTATGATCTTTATCGATTTTTATAATCCAGGGAATCTCATGCGCCCGAAGCGCTTCTGAAATTTACCGCTGTTTACCTGTTTTATGAGCTTCCTGGCGTCCTCGAACCTGTTTATGAGCTGGTTCACCTTGGTCACCGTGGTTCCGGAGCCCGCCGCTATCCTCTTTCTGCGGCTGGCGTTGAGGATCTGGGGCTCTCTTCTCTCCTCAGGGGTCATGGAGCGTATTATGGCCTCCATGGTCCTGAACTCGCGCTCGCCCTGATCGAGCTGGTCGTCGGAGACCTTCCCTGCTCCAGGGATCATCTCCAGCATCTTTCCAAGGCCGCCCATGCTTCTGATCTGCCCGAACTGATCGAGGAAGTCCTCGAGATCGAACTTGTTCTTCGCGAGCTTCTTCTCGAGCTCCTCGGCCTTCTCGGCGTCGTAGCTCTCCTGGGCCTTCTCGATAAGGGAGACCACGTCTCCCATGCCGAGTATCCTGTTGGCCATCCTGTCTGGATGGAAGGCCTCTAACGCCTCGATCTTCTCTCCCGAGCCGACGAATTTGATGGGTCTTCCAGTGACGGATCTGACAGACAGCGCGGCGCCGCCTCTGGTATCGCCGTCGAGCTTGGTCATGATGATGCCGTCTATCCCGAGCGCGCCGTGGAAGGCTTCCGCCGCGTTTACGGCGTCCTGACCGGTCATGGCGTCCACGACCAGCAGTATCTCGTGCGGCTTTACGGCCTTCTTCATGCGGACTAGCTCGTCCATGAGCTCATCGTCCACGTGGAGGCGTCCCGCGGTATCGACTATGAGGACGTTGTAGCCCCTGCGCTCGGCGTCCTTTCTGGCCGCCTCGGCTATGGCTACGGGATCTCTGCTGTCCCTGTCGGAATAGACCGGGACGTCGACCTGCTTTCCGACTATCTCGAGCTGGTCTATGGCCGCCGGCCTGTATATGTCGCAGGCCGCGAGCATAGGCTTCTTGCCGTCTTTTCTGAGATAGAGCGCGAGCTTGGCCGCGGAGGTAGTCTTACCTGTACCCTGGAGTCCGACGAGCATTATGGTCGTGAAGCCGGTGCTTGAATACGTAAGCTTGCTTCCGGCGCCTCCCATGAGAGCCACGAGCTCGTCTCTTACGATCTTGACGACCTGCTGTCCGGGAGTGAGGCTCTTCATTACCTCCTCGCCCAGCGCCTTTTCCTTGACGCCGGCCACGAACTCCTTGACGACCTTGTAGTTGACGTCAGCCTCGAGCAGGGCGAGACGCACCTCGCGCATCGCCTGGTCTATATCGGCCTCGCTGAGCACTCCCCTTCCAGTGAGCTTTTTGAAGGTGTTGTTCAGTTTTTCGGAAAGTCCTTCAAATGCCATCGCATATTCCTCGCAGGTGATATCAGGAGCGCTCTTTCTCGTCGGCGGACGCGTCCGCCGCTTCCAAAGCCCTGAACTCAGAGAGCAATCCGAGCTTCTTCTCGTAGTCGCGCAGGGCCTGAGCCGCCTTCTTCAGGGAGTCCGACACGGCCTGCCTGGAGATACCGTAGTTATCCCCTATCTCCGCGAGCGTGAGGTTCTCGTTATAGTAGAGCTCAACGAATTCCCTCTGCCTGTCGGTGAGCAGCCTTCCGTAAAAGTCGTTTAGAAGGCTCATTTCCTGAAGTTCTTCTATGCTCTCGTTCCTCATGACTGCAGTACTATAACAGCAAAAAAGAACTTTGTCAAGCTGATGTACTTGACAAAGTTCCGCAAACTTCTCAGATGCTGCGCAGGCCATGCCTCACGCTTTTTCCCTGAGCCTTTCTTCTATCCTTCTCAGCGCCTCGGCGAATCCCCTGTATACGGAGTCCTTGTCCATCGTGAGATAGCGGCCGTGATCGTAGAGGATCTCACCGTCTACCATGGTCATGACGACGTCCGAGGCATGCGCGGCGTAGACTATGGCTTCTATCGGAAGCGGGCTGCTTCCGCTGCTCCAGGGACCCTGCATATGCGGGGCGTCCAGGCTGAGGGCTATTATATCCGCCTTCTTGCCGGCAGCCAGCTCTCCGCTGTCCGGCCTTCCGAGGGCTCTCGCGCCGTTCACCGTGGCCATGTCGAGTATCTGGCCCGCGCTGAGCAGCGTAGGTTCGTTCTCCTCGCCCTTGTGTATGAGCGCGGCGAGCCTCATCTCCTCGAACATGTCTAGATCGTCGTTGCTCGCGGTGCCGTCGGTGCCGATCGCGACGTTGACTCCCATCTCCAGGGCCTGCGCTATGGGAGCGAAGCCGCTTCCAAGCTTCATGTTGCTGCTCGGATTGTGCACGAGCGTGGCGCCCTTCTCCTTCATCAGCTCCAGATCGCCGTCGGAGACCCATACGCAGTGGGCCGCGGTGAAGCGAGGGCTGAGCAGGCCGAAGCTGTCGAAGTATTCGATCGGGGTGAGTCCGTGCCTGCCTATGCACTCCTCGTGCTCGAGCGCGGTCTCGGATATGTGGACGTTCAGATTCTTTTCCGGGCGCTTTTTGATCTCCTCCGCCATGCGCTTGACGAAGGGAGCTGTCGTGAGGTACTCGGAGTGGAAGCAGAATTCAGATCTGACCCTGTCCCTCGGATCTTCGAAGCCGTCGATGTGTTCGATGCACTCCCGCACCCTCGGCCACTCGTTCAGATCGATCTCTGGATCGAAGCACAGACCCACCTTGGAAAGGTTGGCCTTCATACCGGACTTCTTAATAGCCTCTCCGTCCTCCCAGGGGAAGTCGTACATCTCAGAGAAGCAGGTCGTTCCACCGGCGAGCATCTCAAGTATTGCGAGAGACGTGCCCGCGGCGACGTCCTCGCCCGTCAGGACAGCCTCGACGGGGAATATGGCATCATTCAGCCATCTCTGGAGAGGAAGTCCTCCTCCTACGCAGCGGAGCAGAGTCATCGCTGCGTGGCCGTGCGCGTTTACGAGTCCCGGCATGAGCAGCGCTCCCTCTGCGTCTATGATCTCGTCATAGGAGGCGGGACACTTCGCTTCGTCAGTATCTCCGCTGCATATCTCGCAGCGTTCGAAAACGTCTGACTCCTTTCCCACGAAGCATATGGTGTCGCCGTCTATGCCCAGGCAAGCCTTATCCAGGACCTCATAGTCCCATTTTCCTTTGCGCAGCAGAAGGCTGCAGTTTTTAAATATCTTTTTCATAGTGGCAAAAGTATAACACAGGGCCGGTTTATTGACAATTGCGGAGGCGCATTGGATAATTGATATGGACCCGCGGGCGCCGCGCCAGCGGGCCGAAGCCTTTATTCAGCTTTAAAGACAGGAGCCATCAATGCCCTTAGGATTATTCAGTATATTCAAGAGAAACAAGTATGCCGACGCGCTCTTCATCTGCAGGAACATAGTCACCCCCGACGCCGAGCTCGAAGGCTGCGACGCCATAGCCGTGAGCAACGGCCTGATCACTTATATCGGGACCTCGCTCGAAGCCGAATCCATGATAGGCCCCGACACGGAGGTCGTGGAGCTGGACGGGTACCTTACCGCGGGCTTTACGGATCCCTACGCGGATCCGGCGGAAAAGGTTCTTGAGGGAGCTTATTTCAGGCTCAGCGAGGGAGCCTCCGAGAGCCGCATTTGCAGCGAGGTCATGGCATGGCTCGCCTCAAATCCCGCCGCCGAGTACTGCCTCGCCTCGGACTGCCCTATAGAGGTGTTCAAAAACAGCGTTCCCGCCGAGGGAGAGGAAAAGAGCGCCTTCGTAAAGGCGCTCGACGAGGTGAGCGGCGAGATCCCGGTCTGCGTGATCGCAGAAGACGGCATGAACGTGCTGCTGAACAGCGCCGCGGCCGAGATGGTCAGAAAGAGAGCCGAGGAGTACCGAGTTTTCAGCGTATCCCCCGAGTTCGCGCTCGATACGGTCTTCTCGATAGACTACGACTCGGTCTCCAAGAAGCTCTTCTATACCGCGTGCGACTACGCGTCGAGGGGCTACACCTCCCTGCTCGGGAACTCCGAGAGCTTCTTCTTCGACAAGATATACAGGCAGATACTCACCGAATGCTACGGAGCAGATATGATCCTTCAGCGCTACTACGGCTCCATGAGGCTGAGCCGGGCGCTTCCGAGAAACAGCGTGCTGTACATGCTTTCGCAGAACAGGACATCCTGCACTGAGCTTGACGATAAAATAAATTATGACAATATAACGATAGATCTGTCCTCCGACAAGGAGAGTTTCTCCTGCATGGACGTCGGCTACGTCAAGGAGCTGTGCTCGGAGCTCGCCGACAAGGGTTACAGCGTGCGCGTGAACGCCCTGGACAGGCAGAGCGCTCTCATAGCCATCGATATCCTCGGCAATCTCTCCGACTCCTACCCCAGGCTGAGCTTTTCCGTGCTGCACGACCAGCCCCTCACCATGGGAGAGCGCGGTATGATATTCACGGGCAGGGTGAGCGAGGACAGCCTGCTCCATCCTGGCCAGCTCAAGACCAGCGGCCTTGACGCCGTCGTAGCTCTCAGCGAGGACAACGCGAGGATAGCCGGGATAAGCGGCTTCACGGGCAGGCTGGCGGAAGGAATGGCCGCGGACTTCGCTGTATTCGACGAAGATCCGCTCGCGGCCAAGACCGCCGAGGCCTTCACGGCCCTCAGGGCGTCCAAAACGATACTCGCCGGGAAAGTGGTCTACGACGCCTCCAAAGACACGCCTCAGAGCCTCTCAGCCCTCTTCTCGGAGCAGCTCGGGCTCATAGCGGAGGAGCTGTAGCTCCGCAAACACATAAGGACCGTGGCTTCGGAGCATTATAGCCCACCGTGAGTCCCGGCCCTGACCGAGAACATTTATCATTGATACAACTATCATCGACGCAACGTGAAAGCGGCCCCGCGCATGCGGAGCCGCCTTTGTTATCGCTTCAAAACGGAATCTAATCCCAGATTCCCGGCTTGGCATCCGCCGGGAGCGGATCCGGGTACTTCTCTCCGCCGAGCATCTCCCTGTGCTCGGCCTTTGCCTCGTCGACCACCTCGGGGTGCAGAAAGAGATCCCAGACGGACGCGGCCATTATCTTCGCCGCGGCTATGGTCGCCTTGTGGCCGACCGGGCCCTTGCCCTGCGCGACGACCTGCCACGCGTGGGCCGGAGTGCCCGGAGCCCAGGTATTGCAGTTGAACTGGCATGTCGGCACTACCCAGCTCACGTCGCCGACGTCCGTTGAGCCCGCGCCCATCGGGGGCTTGCCGGACACGACCATGTTGATGATAGGATTCTCCTCTATGAACTGCTCGGCCTTTCCCCTGCCTGCCACATATTCGGTGAGCCTTACGAGGCCCTTTCTGTCCATGTCGGATATCACGGCCGTGAACTTCTTCGCGTACTCATAGTCCTCCTCGGTATAGTCGAGAGGATAGATCTCCTTCATGTGCTTTTCGACGAGGAGGTTGAGCGTCTCGTTATGGATGAGGTCCGAGTAAGCCGCGACCTGCCTGATATCCACGGTGGTACCGGTCATGAGCGCAGCGCCCCTGGCGCAGTCGTTCACCCTGTCAGCGAGATCCTTTACCTGCGTGACCTTGGGCGCCCTTATGGCGTAGAGGACCTGAGCCTGGCTCTGCACCACGTTGGGAGCGGTGCCGCCGGTATCGGTTATCGCGTAATGTATCCTCGCTTCGTCTATCATGTGCTCGCGCATGTAATTGACTCCGACGTCCATGAGCTCCACAGCGTCAAGAGCGGAGCGTCCGAGATGCGGGGCTCCCGCCGCGTGCGAAGAAAGCCCGTGGAAGGTATAGAATATCCTGAAATTTGCGAGCATGTCGTGCCTGGTGACGTAGGTCAGCCAGCCCGGATGCCAGGTTATACAGGCGTCGACGTCGTCGAAGCAGCCCTCTCTGACTAGATAGGCCTTGCCTCCGGCGTTCTCTTCAGCGGGACAGCCGTAATATCTCACCGTGCCCTGAAGCTCGTTTGACTCGAGGTATTCCTTGACCGCCACCGCAGCCGCGAGGCAGGCGGTGCCCAGCATGTTGTGCCCGCAGCCGTGGCCTACGGCTCCCGCTTCGACCGGCTTCTTTTCCGGAAGATCAGCCTCCTGCGAGAGGTTCTCAAGCCCGTCGTATTCGCCCAGCAAGCCTATGACAGGCTTTCCCTGCCCGAATTCGGCAACGAAGGCGGTGTCCTCTCCTCCTATACCGCGGGTCACCTTAAAGCCCAGCTTCTCCATATACGAAGCCTGAAGCTCGAACGATCTGAACTCCTGGAACTTAGACTCCGCGAAGCCCCATATCTTATCTGAAATGTCCAAAAACTCATCAGCGCGGCCGTCTACGAGCGCCGAAAGATCCTTTACGTATACATCCATTTCTAATACTCCTGTCTATCTGCCGCGAGTACTGTCCCTGCGAGAGCTATCAGAGGCGGAGATGCGGCTGCGACCGTGATGTGTTTATTACCATTAAAAATACTATCATTTTCCGTGATCATTAACAAGAAAAAAGACCCCGAAGGGTCTTTTCCGTTCGTAATCCGCATTAGTCTATGCGGTCTTAGCTAGGCTTCGCAGGAGATGTACTCGTAGTCCTTGTCCTCCACGGCCTTCTTCAGAAGGGCCTCGTCCACGTCGGCGCTGAGCTTGACTACGGCGATGTTCTTCTCGAAGTCCGGAGCGGCCTCGGCCACGCCGGGAACAGCCTCGAGGGCCTTCTTTACGGTCATCTCGCAGTGATGGCACATCATTCCGTTGATGTGAAGAGTTACGGTCTTAAGATCTGACATTTTTTCCTCCCTGTCGTCGATATCCTTTTGTATGCCCGTGAGATCGAGCTCAGCGAGCGCGTTCTTTATCTTTTTATCCTTTGACGCATTCCTCAGATCGAAGAGATTCAGCCTGAGCGCATTGGAGACCACGAAGAAGCTCGAAAGGCTCATCGCCGCGGCGCCGAACATAGGGTTCAGCTTGATCCCGAAGGCCGGGATCAGAGCACCTGCCGCGACGGGTATGCCGAGCATGTTGTAGAAGAAGGCCCAGAACAGATTCTGATGGATGTTCCTGAGGGTAGCCCTGCTGAGCCTAACGGCGGCGGGCACGTCGGAGAGCAGGCTCTTCATGAGCACCACGTCCGCGGCGTCTATCGCCACGTCGGCTCCCGCGCCTATAGCTATGCCTATATCCGCCCTCGTGAGCGCTGGTGCGTCGTTTATGCCGTCTCCGACCATCGCGACCTTGCCCTGCTCCATGAGCTTTCTTATGACCTCTTCCTTACCGTCTGGGAGCACTCCGGCGATCACTGCGTCCACCCCTGCCTGAGCTCCTATGGCCTTTGCGGTGCGTTCGTTGTCGCCCGTGAGCATGACGACCTTGATACCCATGTCCTGAAGCTCCTTTACGGCCTGCGGGCTCTCGGGCTTGATGACGTCGGCCACCGCTATAATTCCGGCGAGCCTTCCGCCCTGCATAAATAGCAGCGGAGTCTTGCCCTGCTCGGACAAGGCGTCAGCGTCATTTAGGAGATCCCTGGAGACCTGAGTCAGCCCGCTTATATACCTGAGGCTGCCTCCCTTAAGCTCGGTGTCTCCCAGCGTGGCCGAAAGTCCGTTGCCCGGAAGGGCCTTGAAACCGCTCACTTCGGCGGCCTGTATGCCTCTCCTCTCGGCCTCAAGCATCACAGCCTTGGCGAGCGGATGCTCGGATCTCTGCTCGAGCGCGGCGGCAAGCGACAGCAGCGCTGCCTCGTCAAAGCCCTCCGCCGGGAGGATGTCTGTGACCTTGGGCTCTCCGCTCGTAATGGTCCCGGTCTTGTCGAGAGCGACGATCTGTACGCGGCCCGTCTCCTCGAGGGAAGCCGAGGTCTTGAAAAGTATTCCGTTCTTCGCTCCCATGCCGTTGCCGACCATGATGGCGACCGGTGTCGCGAGCCCGAGCGCGCAGGGGCAGGATATGACGAGCACGGAGATGCCCCTAGCCAGCGCGAAGCCGAATTCCTGTCCGGCAATGAGCCAGATGAGGGTCACGGCGGCTGCTATGCTGATCACGACGGGGACGAATATCCCGGAGACCTTGTCCGCGATCTTAGCTATTGGAGCCTTGGTGGCAGCGGCGTCGCTGACCATCTTTATTATCTGCGACAGGGTCGTGTCCTCGCCCACCCTGGTCGCCTCGCATTTGATATATCCCGACTGATTGACGGTGGCGGCTGAGACGAGGTCGCCCTCGGCCTTGTCGACGGGGATGCTCTCTCCGGTAAGGGAGGCCTCGTTCACCGCGGTGCTGCCCTCTACGACTATACCGTCGACGGGGATGCTCTCCCCGGGGCGCACGGCGAAGATCTCGCCTTTTTTGAGCTGTTCAACGGGGATCTCCTGTTCGATCCCATTCCTTATGACGGTCGCCGTCTTGGGGGCGAGCTTCATGAGGCTTTTTAAGGCATCCGTGGTGCGGCCCTTTGAGCGCGCCTCGAGCATCTTGCCCACGGTGATGAGCGTGAGTATCATCGCGGCGGATTCGAAGTAGAACTCGTGCATATAGCTCATCACGCCCTCGTGATCGCCGGACGTGGCCGCCCCGCTCATTGCGAGCAGAGCGTATACGCTCCATACGAAGGACGCCATCGAGCCCATCGCGACAAGGGTGTCCATATTCGGAGCCCTGTGCCATAGCGACTTGAAGCCGCTTATGAAGAACTTCTGGTTTATGACCATGACTATGCCGGCGAGCAGCATCTGGACGATCCCTACCGCTACGTGGTTGCCCTCAAAGAAGGCGGGCAGCGGCCATCCCCACATACTGTGGCCCATCGAGAAGTACATGAGCACGATGAGGAAGCCGAGAGACACTATGAGCCTTTTCTTCAGCACCGGCGTTTCGTGATCCTCGAGAGCGGCCTCGTCCGCGGCCAGCCTAGACGACGCGCCGGCAGCGCTGTCCGCGCCCTTCAGGCTCGCCCCGTAGCCCGCGTCGACCACGGCTTTGATGACATCCTCGGGGCTGGCGCTTCCCTCCACTCCCATGGAGTTTGTCAGAAGGCTGACCGAGCACGAATCCACTCCCGGGACCGCGCTCACCGCCTTTTCCACGCGCGCGCTGCATGCCGCGCAGCTCATTCCTGTTACTGTGTATTGTTCCATGATGACCTCTAATCAGCGTTATCCTGTCATTTATTCCGGGCATTACCGCGCCCTATTTCATAAGCTTTTGGAGCGTCCCGACGAGTTCGTCTATGACCTCTTCGTTGCCGTTCCTGATATCGCTCACCACGCAGGTCCTGATGTGGCTCGCGAGCAGCTCGCGGTTGAAGGCGTTGATAGCGGCGGATATCGCCGAGGACTGCACGAGTATATCCGTGCAGTAAGCGTTATTCTCGACCATGTTCCTAACGCCCCTTATCTGACCTTCTATGCGGCTCAGCCTGTTGAGCAGCTTCTTGTATTCCTCTTCCGAGCGCTCCTTGTGGCGCGCGCCGCAGCAGTCCTTTACGCCCTGTTCCATTTGTTCCTCCAAACCAGCTGTAAAATCATGCTATACCCCTTGGGGGTATCTTGCTGCACTGCATGATATACCCTGCGGGGGTATTTGTCAATGCCCTTTTCTTACAAAATAGAGAGATCCTTAGCATCCAAAAGCGTTTTTTATTTTCCCATTTATTGCTTTTGGGTGACCCATATAGTAAAATACCGCTGATATTTATGAAAACACCCCAAACACATGAAACGGAGGACAGAATGAACATCGATTCCAGAGAACTGGCCAGAAGCGTACAGGACTTTGTATGCGAATATCGCCACGACATCCACCAGCATCCCGAGCTCTCAATGAAGGAGTTCCGCACGACCGACAGGATCTGCGAGGAGCTAGACAAGATGGGAGTGTCCTACAGAAGGATGAAGCCCACCGGCGTACTCGCCGAGATCAAGGGCAGCAAGGGAGAGGGAAAGACCGTCCTCCTCAGGGGAGATATAGACGCGCTGCCCGTTACCGAGGAGACCGGGCTCCCCTTCTCCAGCGAATATGATCACTGCATGCACGCCTGCGGCCACGACACCCACAATGCCATGCTAATGGGCGCTATCAAGGCCATCAACAGCATCAAGGATCAGTTCGCCGGCACCGTGAAGTTCATCTTCCAGCCCGCCGAGGAGACCGGCGAAGGCGCCCAGGCCATGATAGCCGACGGCTGCCTCGAGGGCGTAGACTACGCCTACGGCATCCACATCAACTCCGTAAACCCCGTCGGCACCGTGACCACAGCCCCCGGCCCCGTACAGGCTTCCGCCTTCTGGTTCAAGATCAAGATCAAGGGCGTCTCCAGCCACGGCGCGGACCCCGTACACGGCAAGGATCCTATCGTAGCCGCCGCAGCCGTCATCTCCGGACTTCAGGACCTGGTAGCCAGAGAGTACGACCCGTTCGAGCCCGTAGTAGTCACCGTGGGCGACCTCCACGCGGACGGCCGCTTCAACATCATCCCCGCCGAGGCCAGGATGGAAGGAACCATAAGGACCTTCTCCAGAGCCATCAACGCCGGCCTCAAGGACGATCTCGACAGGATAGTCAAGGGCATTGCGGCAGCCTACAGATGCGACGCCGAAGTCGAGCTCATCGACGTCTGCGAGGTCAACGAGAACGATCCCGAGACCTTCGAACTCGGCAAGAAGGCCATCGAAAAGATAGGCGCCACCTTCAAGCTCGCCCCCAAGACCATGGGCGGCGAAGACTTCGCCTACTACACCCCATTCGTGAAGGCCTGCTTCTTCGGACTCGGCGCCAACATGCCCGACAAGGACGGCAAGACCTGGCCCATGCACAACGGCCACGTGCTCTTCGACGAAGCCGCCTTCGAATACGGCGTTGCCCTCTACATCCAGGCGGCGATGGATACGCTGGAGGCGTAAGGTACGAGGCATCCGGGTCTGAAATAATGACGCATTTAAGCGCGGCTGCGGCAATAGGCCAACAACATGATCACAAAAGCGGCGGGGCCCTGGTGACCTCGCCGCTTGCAATTTTTGTAAAAGTATGGTATATATAGATCAAGCAGTCTGCTGTCCTTCAGGCAGCAAGCCAGCTGTTATCTGGACTTGCTACCGTGTCTTATACGGTAGCATTTTTATTACCTTTGATTTCTGTCCCGAAAGATCAAAACGCAGAGCGTTACGACCTTGATGACGATATCAACAAACAAATATAGTTCGTGATCGATCATAGGCGCCTCCTTTCCGGCACGAAGTGTCCGTACCATGAAAGTCTGGCTTGCTACCGCCGAACAGCAGTCTGGTAATAATTTACATTGCCTCAACTAAAATGTCAATATTTAACATTTAAAAAGAGCCGTGAAAGCATGACTTTCAGCGGCTCCTTCTTGCTATTTGTTAGAACCTTAGTCTATATCCTCCTTGACCTCTTCAGGCGGGACGTCGAGCTTTTCGGGATGGGCCATCAGGTACTTGACGCGCTTGAGCAGCGAGGAGTAGTAGTGGCCGTCGATGATGCGCTCGTCCACGACCCAGGTGAAGTCGAGGTAGCGCCTTTTTACGACGTTGCCGTCGTCGTCCAGCTCGTTGACCGTGCGCCTGGCGCCGAAGGCGCAGAACGCGGGCACGTTTCCGAAGTCATAGAGATGGTGCCAGATGGGCGGGATGCCCAGGGATCCCATCGAGGTGATGAACATCGAGCCGTGCATGGGGCTGAGGTCGGTCAGGAATTTTGGCAGAGCGCCGAAGTAGTCCATGACCTTGAGCACCCAGACCACGAACCTGAGGAATACCTTCGGTATGAGATTGAAGTAGACCATGAGGCTGTCGAAGCTGTGGTCTCCTTCCGAGGTCACTTCGTTGAGCTTTTCCTCGTATTTCTCGTAGACCTGGGCGGCTGTGTCGGCCCTGTCGAGCTTGACCTTGATAAGAGTCTCCTGCCCGTCGAGCCTCATCTCCTTCTTGGCCATCATATTGATGATGAGGTCGAAGGCCTGGTAGGTCTTGCCTGCCATGAAGAAGCGGTTCCCGCCGGGATATTCGGCTATGCCCCTGGTATACGCGGCGAGTATCACGTGCGTGATGCCGAAGTGCTTGAGCCCCTGGCGGCGCTTCTCGCGTATGTACCTCTCGAGGCGGCTGCATTCTATGCTGTCGATGATCCAGTTGTCGGATTCGTTCCTCTGGATCATGAAGTTGCCGCCCACGTAATCCATGGGATTGCGGGTGCGCACGAGCCTTCCGTCGAGGCGGTCGCCGGCCTTGAGCCTGTAGGGCTCGCCCTCCTTCCACGCCGGCATGGCGTGTGAAGCCAGTATGGCGCAGATGACGGACAGCCAGATGGCGCCGTCCATGACGACGAACTCGGGGACGTAATCGAAATACATCCTGAGCAGGTAGATAAACTCCTCATCCAGGGCGAAGAGCCCGGGAAGGAGCCATACGAGTAGCGCGAAATACTTGTGCTTTATCCTGCCTATATAGGTCATGAAATAGAGCACGCACTGCAGTATGCAGAGCAAAACGCAGGCTGATGCCATTGCGAAGCTAAGACCAAGATCCTTGATCTTAAAAAGGAAATAGATCGCATAGAGGACCACGGGCCCTCTGGTCACATAGAATTGTTTCTCACCTTTTGTAAGCAGCTGTATTGCGAATAGTAGATTTGCTGCGATGGGAACAACCATATGGACTAGCATCACCCCGAGACCTTCTGAGCTCGCACCGCCCCAGAAGATGAAGCGCGCGACCATCGCGGCTAGCGACAGAAGCGCTCCCAGCCAGGCAAAGATATTCTTGCGGCCGGTGTAATAAGTAGTGATGTTTTTCATAGTGATGCAATTATATGACAAAACAGGGGTCTTAATCAACCGTATAGGACTCATCCTAAAGATTAATTAAACTTATACCCCGCTCAGGCGCAGAGTGTCCCTTCTCGCAGGCCCGCAAGGCAGAGGCTGGAGCCCTGAGCCCTGTTTTGACAAAGAAAAAAGCTCCGCTCATGCGGAGCTTGATCTAATGGAGGCGACACCCGGATTTGAACCGGGGAGTAAAGGTTTTGCAGACCTGCGCCTTACCACTTGGCTATGTCGCCTTAAAAAATTGGCGGGGGTAGAGGGATTTGAACCCCCGGATGACGGAATCAGAATCCGTTGCCTTACCGCTTGGCGATACCCCTGCGCTAAATGCCGTCTTTCCGGCTGCCTTATTAAATTATGGGGTGGGTAGTGAGATTCGAACTCACGTATACTGGAGCCACAACCCAGGGTCTTAGGCCACTTGACGATACCCACCACATAAATGGCGACCCGAACCGGGATCGAACCGGTGACCTCCAGCGTGACAGGCTGGCATTCTAACCATCTGAACTACCGGGCCGTAAAGTGGTAGCGGCGAGTGGAGTCGAACCACCGACCTTCCGGGTATGAACCGGACGCTCTAGCCAACTAAGCTACACCGCCACGCCCCATTGCCTTCATTCAAAGGCACTTTGTAATATTAGCACCAGTTTTAAGGGCTGTCAAGATGAAAGGACTCTCTTTGTCTCAGTTTTTATCGCTGAAGATCGCTCACTCGGAGATCTCGCACAAAGTCCAGTCGGAATCGTTGTCAGGCCTGGAAAAATACATCACGGCGTTGAAGCTCTCCTGCTTGTCTCCGTCGGGAGTATGCAGGGTCATGGCCTCGGACACCCTTACGCTGATGAGGTTCTCGTGCCATATGTAGTGATCAGAGAGCACAGCCTCTGCGTAATCGGTCGAAGTCTGCCTCGAATTGAGCTCTCCTTCCCTGCCCTCGAGCGAAGCGAAGAGCGGGGCCGTCGTCAGTATGGCGCCCTTGATATTCTCCCATTTCAGTTCTCCGGTCAGGAACTGGCTTATCATCTTGACGCTGTCCGCAGCCATAGTATCGAAATCCGGCTCGAGCTCCATGAGCGCGTGGTTGTTCACGAAATACATGCCGCCCATCTTCACAAGAGGATAAGGCTCCTCCGTCTGCTGGGAGCGATATACAACAGGCGCGCCGAAGGAGTCTGTCAGCTCGTACACGTAGTATTCGGGCACCCTTACGTCTACGGTGTTTTGCACGAGCGGCGTAAGATCCCCGTAGATATAGCCCGTCCTTATGGGCTGCATCTTGAGGAATGAGGTCCCGAAGAGATCGTATCTTTCGGGGCTCGCAATCGCGATCTCATAGCGGTTCAGGCCCTTGACAGAGCTCACGCTGAGCCTTTCAAGGTCAAGCAGTCCGTAATGATCCACCGCGTCTATCTGTATCTCCGCTATGGGAGTTCCGTCCGCGAGTATATAAAAATCGCCTTCTATGGGGATGGGAGCGGCGTCTTCCTCTTCAGAGCCGGCGTCCTCCGTTTGGATGTACCTCTGCTCCGGTACGATCTCCTTCCCTGCCGCGAGCTCCGCAAGGTATGAACCGGCGATATCCGCGCTCATCACCCTTCCGTCGTAGCCGGAGGCCTTGAGCAGCTCCGCGCAGCTTCCGCTCTCCGCCTCAGCGGAAAGCTCCCGTGCGAATTCGAGCGCGACGTTTTCCGAGCTGCCCTGTTCGTATTCCCTTAGATCTGTCCACACGGAGCTCCATATGAACAGCACGGCGAGGAGAAGCCCGGTGCAGAGCACCGAAAAGAATCGCCTTCTGAAGAGTTTCCTGCTCATGACGCGGCCTCCTCTTCAGTCTGCTCGGGCTGGTGAGCCCTCTCATACTCCTCAGCGTACCTCGGGGACGGGCCGTTCATGATGATGTACCTTATGCCGGCGAGGCATATAGCCGCGGCTATGAGCACGCAAAGCAGCGCCTTCAAAAAGACGAAGAAGGGCGAATCGAATCTTCCGTATTCAGTTCTTCCGCTGCTGTCTGCCATTTTTAAACCACGGGCCGATCTCCCGATCCTATGCCGCTATTTCTTCCTCGCCACGTATCCGCCGAGGGTGCTCTTGCTGTCCTGCACCATGATGAAGGCGGCGGGATCGAGCTTCATTATGAGCTCCTGGAAATTCTTGAGCAGCTTCTTGTCCACGTTGGATATGAGCATGTACTTGTCTCCCGCGAACTCCGAGCTGTTGACGTCTACTACAGAGATGGCGTAGCCGTTGTCCCTGATAGCCTTGAGCATGGAATCGTCCCTGCTGCTGGTTATGACCTCGACGATGACGTTGCCCTTGATCATGGCGCCGGCCATGATGCCTCCGATGTAGGTCCCCGTGGCGTAGCCGCCCGCGTAGGCGATTGCTATTGGAAGCACAGGCCCGGTCGCGCTGAGCGCGTCCTTGACGACTATGTACCAGAGGAAGACTTCAGCGAAGCCTATGACTGCCGAGAGCAGGGTCTTGCCCTTGACCGTGAGTATGGTCCTCACGGTGCCGAGGCTGACGTCCATTATACGGCAAAAGAATATCTTGATGCAGCTTATAAGAAGTGGTGACATTATCTCTCCTTCATGTGTATGTCCATCTGGGGATAGGGTATCCTGATGCCCTTTTCGTCAAAGGCGGCCTTGACCTTGGCCATGACGTCTCCGTATACCCACCAGTAGTCCGCGTTCTTTACCCAGGCCCTGAGGCTTATAGTAATATGGCTGTCCTCATAGCCGGTGACTATGCAGTAAGGACCGGGCTCCTTGAACACCCTGGGATCGTCCTTCACCAGGTCTATCATGATCTGCTTCGCGAGCTCGATATCGGAATCGTAGGAGACGTTCATATATACGTCCACCCTGCGGTCCTCCATCTTCGAGAAATTGGTGATGCTGGACGAGGTGATCGATCCGTTGGGTATGATGATGACCTTGTTGTCCATCGTATGTATGGTGGTGCTCATAAGGTCTATGGAGTCCACTATGCCCGAATTCGCCCCGCAGGTGATGTAATCTCCGCTCTTGAAGGGCTTGTTGAACATTATGATGAGGCCACCGGCGACGTTGCTGAGCGAATCCTTGACCGCCAGAGCGACCGCCGCGCCCATGGCCGCGAACACCGTCAGCACGCTGCTGATGTTCACGCCGAGCTGGCTGAGTATAGAGAGCAGCACTACCATCCAAAGCACTATCTTCACAAGATGCTTTATGAAGGTGTAGGCCGAGCGGTCTAGGGTGCTCCTTTCAAGCACCCTTTCGAGCAGCTTGTTGCCTATCTTGAAGAGTACCCACGCCCCTATCAGGGTGAAGAGTATTGCGCTGCCCTTCTGCAGAAGAGCGCCGCTGTCGATGAGGTTTTTCAGGCCTTCCATTTCATTCTCCTTTTATGCAAATATGATCAGCTTCATCACCAGGTACCACGCCGCAATGAAGAGCAGCAGCACCGGCATGAAGACTTTGTATTCCTTCATGAGATCCGCGAAATCGGTCTTGAAATACTCCAGCGTGAGCAGCTGGCACATGTGGACCGGCGAGAAATAGTAGCTCATGAAGCCGCACGCCATGGTCAGCGCCGCGTACATGATCGCCTGCTGCGGATTCGCGGCGAAGGATATCGCTATGGGATTCGCTATCGCGACCGCGGTCTGGTTGCTTCCCGTGGGAAGCGCGGTGAGCATGCACACTATAAGTATTATCATCTCGGGCGGCATCCCCGTCTTGGCAAGGCCTGTGAGAGCCGCTCCTATGGCGGATATGTGGTTCACGACCTCCTTGAAGAAGAGCGCCGCGAGCACGACCATTATGGTCTTGGGATTGATCCCGCCGAACACGAGCTTTAGCAGATCTTCCTTGGGCCTGGTGACGGGGTCGCTGTAGGAGATCGCTATAGCCGCCGCAGTCCCGGCGAGCACCGCTGCCGGCATAGGCAGGGAGAAGCCCACCGCCAGCACGAGCGCGATCGCTATCGGGGAGATCATGAGCAGGAACTTTCCGAGGCTGGCACCTATGTCTGTGCCTGCCCGCTTTTCCTTTTCAGGCACATCGAGCGGCCTTACGAGGCATATATATCCCAGGACGAGCATGAAGAGCGAGAGCGGGAGCGTCACCCTCAGCAGCTCCCCGTTCGTGCAGCCCGTCAGCGCCACCGTCATGTAGAACGTGGACGCCAGAGGATACGAGAAGTGTATCCCGTGCCTGTATACGAGGTTTATGGCGGCGAGCCTCGCGGGCTTTACGTCCAGGTCCTTTGCGGCTGCGTCTACGAGCGGGCAGGACATGAAGGCCCCTCCCGCCACGGTCAGAAGCCCTATGACGAAGGGCGCGAACATCAGCGTGAACCTCGGACTGTTCACCGCCGCGTCCAGGCTGTCCATCATGCGGTTCATCATGCCTGTCTTGTTCATCACGTTGCTCAGCATCGATATCGCTATGATGGTGAGCGCCATGTTGTAGACCGTCTTGTTCGTGAAGTAGCTTTTTAAGAGCTCGGCGAACTCCGAGGGTCCCTGGCCGCAGATGATCATAAGGAATACCGACGCCGCGACCATAGCAATGTGCGGGCCGACCTTCTTTATGACGAGCGCCAGCAGCAGCCCCACGGCGGCTACGAGCTTCAGGAGCACGATAGTATCCATTTTCCCTCCCGGTGTCAAGATATTTTCTGAGTGCGCGAAACTCGTACTGCGTCTTTGTGATGCGAGAAGCCTTCGGTCTGCCCCTGCGAAAGAACTGCCCTGAGGTTCCGAACGCCCCGGCTTCAGATCTCTCTGAGGCCCATCACCGACTCTATCGGAAGCGTGAAGCATATGGCTCCGGCATCGCTTCCCGGGCCGCAGTCCTGGGCGATGGCCTTCATGATAGAGGCCTTGTTCGCCGCGGACGCGACTATGTATATGACTTCCTTTTCGGACGCGAGGTTGACCGCGAAGAACCTGGTGCTACCCTTCTGCCCTGTCCCGGCGGCGCGAAACACCGTTCCCCCTCCGGCTCCCGCCATCCTTGCGGAGTCCATTATCTGATCCGTATAGCCTTCGTTGGCTACGACTACTATCAGCTCGTGGGCGTATTCTCCCGCCGCGCCCCCCTGCGAGGGAGCGTTGTTTTCGGAAAGATAAGACAAGGCGGTACCTCCTCCTATGCTCTTTATCGGAACGGAAACGATTATCCCGTTTCCGGGTATGTCTATCTTAAGCTGCCTTCTGGCGATCTTGAAGACCTCGTCTCTGTTTTCGTCGTTCGCGACGGCGCAGACGCAAGTCTTGGGCGTGGCCTGGAGCGCGTGCAGCGCAAGGTCCTCCGCCTTTGCGGTCCCTCTGCAGAGCTCGCTGAATACCATGCGCAGACCGAGATCGGTGCAGATCTGCTGCATGGCCGGGCCGCTGCTCCTGTCGACTATGCTTATGATCAAATTCAGCCGCAAGTCACACCTCCCAGAGCTCTATGACGTCGCTGTCCGCGAAAGACGGCAGAGGAGCTTCCACAGGGCTCCTGCTCCTCATAACGGCCAGGGCTCCCATGCCCTGCACGGTTATCAGGGGCATCATGGCTACTAGCGCCACGAGGCCGAAGGCGTCCGTCATCAGGTTCCCGCCGAGAGCGCTGCAGGCTCCCATAGCCATGGGGAGCATGAAGCTCGCAGTCAGCGGCCCGCTGGCCACCCCTCCGGAGTCGAAGGCTATGGCCGTGAAATTCTGCGGGACGTAGAAGGCCAGGGCAAGCGAGAGCGCGTAGCCCGGGACCAGGAAATACAGTATGTTCACTCCGCTGATGACGCGCAGCATAGCGAAGCCGTTTGCCGCGGCTATAGCAACGGAGAGGCTGAGCCTCATCGCCTTGCCGGATATGCTTCCGCACGAAAGCTCCTCTACCTGCGCGGTAAGGGTATGTACCGCGGGCTCGGCGTTTATTATGAACCAGCCCATTATCATGGCGACGGGGACCATGAACCAGGCCATGCCCTCTTCGGCCATGCGCTGCCCCAAAACGAAACCTAGGCTCGAGAAGCCCACGTTGACACCGGTCATGAAGATCACCAGCCCCGCGTAGGTCATGCCTATCCCGAGCATGATGCTCATGAAGGGCCTTCTCCTCAGGTGCAGGGTGATGACCTGAAATATCAGGAAAAACGCGAAGATCGGAAGCAGCGACTTGGCCACCTCGATCATCTGCGAGGGTATCGATCGTATGTAGCTGAAGCCTATGGCTACGGAATCCGGGAAGCTCTCCGCGCTCATATCAAGGGCGTAGGTCCCGGTCTCCGGGTATATGAAGCCCAGCAGCATCACGGCGAGCACCGGCCCTATCGAGCACAAAGCCACAAGGCCGAAGCCGTCGCTGCGGGCGTTGCTGTCGCTTCTGACGGCGGCGACGCCCATGCCCATGGACATGATAAAGGGCACGGTCATAGGGCCCGTCGTCACTCCTCCGGAGTCGAAGGCCACTGAGAGAAAATTCTTCTCCGTGAAGGCCGCGAATATGAATATCAGGCCGTAGCTTACCAGAAGCAGATACTTTATGGGCACCGCGAAGATTATCCTCAGCATGGCGACCATGAGGAACAGCCCTACTCCAACCGCGACGGTGAACACCAGCACGTAGCTGTCTATAGCCGGGACGTTGCCGGCTAGCACGCTCAGATCGGGCTCCGAGACGGTTATCGCGGTCCCGAGCATGAAGCTGACGGCCAGTATCAGGGGAAGGCTCCTGGTCTTCGTGATCTTGGAGCCTATGTGGTTTCCTATCTGGGTCATGGACATGTCCGAACCCAGATTGAAGAGCGTCATCCCCTGAGTGAGGAACAGGCAGCCTATGACGAAGGACAGGACCAGCCCGCTCTCTATGGGGATGAGCGTCAGGCACAATGCAAGCACGATGAGGCTGATAGGCAAAACAGATGCCACAGCCTCATCGAACTTTTCGCGTAATAATTTTTTCAGTACAGCGCTTTCAGCGTTCTGATCCATCTTTTACGTTGTCTGCATTTTGACCCGTCCGGGCCGGGGCCCCCTTTTATCCGAGGGAAGCCATGTGGGCGAGGGTCCTGATGAGCTGGCAGGTGTAGCTCATCTCGTTGTCGTACCAGGAGACGACGCGCACTTCGTACATACCGGGCTCGACCTCCATGACGACGGTCTGGGTGGCGTCGAAGATGGAACCGAATTCGGAGCCGATGACGTCGGTGGAGACGATGGGATCCTCGTTGTAGCCGTAGCTCTCGTTGGCCTGCTTCTTCATCTCGGCGTTGATGCCTTCGACGGTGACGTTCTCACCCTTTACGACGGCGTCGAGGATGGTGAGGGAGCCGGTGCCTACGGGTACTCTCTGGGCGGAGCCGGTGAGCTTGCCGGAGAGCTCGGGGATGACGAGACCGATGGCCTTGGCGGCGCCGGTGCTGTTGGGTACGATGTTGAGGGCGCCGGCACGGGCTCTTCTGAAGTCGCCCTTCTTGTGCGGTCCGTCGAGTATCATCTGGTCGCCGGTGTAGGCGTGGATAGTGCACATGAAGCCGGTGACGATGGGAGCGTAATCATTGAGTCCCTTTGCCATCGGAGCGAGACAGTTGGTGGTGCAGGAAGCGCCGGAAACGATGGTATCTTCCTTGGTGAGGGTGTCGTGGTTGACGTTGTAGACGATGGTGGGAAGGTCGTTGCCCGCGGGAGCGGAGATCAGGACCTTCTTGGCGCCTGCGTTGAGGTGAGCCTGGGACTTGGCCTTGCTGGTGTAGAAGCCGGTGCACTCGAGCACTACGTCTACTCCGAGCTCTCCCCAGGGAGCGTTGTTGGCGTCAGCTTCCTTGTAGACGGGAATCCTCTTTCCGTTAACAGTAATGGAGCTGTCGTCGTTGGAGATCTCTGCGTCGAATTTCTTCTGTACGCTGTCGTACTTCAGAAGATAGGCGAGCATCTCGGGGCTGGTCAGGTCGTTGATCGCCACGATATCGAACTCGGGTCTTCCGAACATCTTTCTGAATGACAGCCTGCCGATGCGGCCGAAACCGTTGATTGCAACTTTGATCATGTTTTCATTTCTCCTTTGTATTGATTATTTAATTACTTTGAAACTTTATATCCTGTCTTAAGGTCGACGAGGTTTTCGAATTCCTCGCCCCTAAGGTAGTGACCTATGTTGTTCATGGCGAATCCCACTATCCTCTGGTGGGGCTCCCTCTGCTCGCTGAGGCCCGCTACGTGCGGGGTTATCATGCAGTTCGGGCAATCCCATAGAGGATGATCCTCAGGAAGAGGCTCGGGATCGGTGACGTCCAGAGCGGTCCCTCCGAGCCTTCCCTCATTCAGCGCCTTCGCGAGGGCGTCGCTGTCTACGAGGGTTCCCCTTCCCACGTTCACGAGTATGGCCGTGGGCTTCATCAGCGCGAGGGTCTTCTCGTTTATCAGCTTGGTCGTCGAGGGTGAATTCGGCAGGCTGCAGCAGATGAAGTCAGCCTGCGGCAGCAGCTCCTCGAGATCCGCCATGGTGTGGACCTCGTCCACGAATTCGGGGACCGTAGAGGTGCGCTTGATCGCTATCACCTTGCAATCGAAGGCCTTGAGCCTCTTGGCGAGGTTCCCGCCTATGTCTCCCACGCCGAGCAGCAGCGCAGTCTTACCGTAGATGACCTCGGGAAGCTCTTCCCTCTGCCATTCGTGGCCCTTCATGTGGTCGCGGTAGATCTGAAAATGCCTCAGCAGCACTATGAGCTGGCCCATCATGTATTCTGAAATGGTTATGCCGTAAGCTCCGGTGGCGTTGCAGAGCACCGGACCGCCCTCGGAAAGGATATAGGGGAGCTTTGCCTGCTCGTCGGCTCCCGCGCTCGGGAGCTGCCAGAGCTTCAGCTTGGGCATGGCTTCGGGACAGATCTTGTCGTCGTACATTCCGCCGATCAGGATCTCGGTTTCTCTGAGCATTTCGGGAGTGGCCTTCTTGGGCGCGCAGAACTCGAAGCTGCAGCTGTCGCCGTACTTCGAGATAAAGGCTTCCTTCTCGGCGTCCGACACTTTCAGGGTGACAAGTACCTTGGTCATATCGTCCTTCCTTTCTGTTCAACTAAATTAACATTTTATACCGAAAAACGCACGTTTTGCAAGCTTTCGGGCTAAATAAACGCAGTTGGCGCCCGCCTTTTCCCGGCTACAGCAGCATTATGATCAGCGGCATCGAGATTATGGAAAAAATGGTGCTCAGGCATACCAGCTTCACCGCGTAGGTATAGTCCAGCCCGAGCTTTTGCGAATACACCGCGACGTTGCTCCCTATGGGCGCGCTCGCGGATATTATCAGGGCGATGCCGACCTCCGGATAGCTCCTCATGAAGAGCTTCACCAGCAGCACGGAGAGCGCCGGGATGACGAAGAGCCTGAAGGCCGATATCTTGTAGAGATGCATATCCGTGAACATCGACTTCAGGTCCGTCTGCGCCAGGTATACTCCGAGTATTATCATGGCAAGAGGCGCGTTCAGAGCCGACATGGCTCCGAGCGTGCTAGTGATGATCTCTGGGAAGCTGAAGCCCGTGAAAAACACTGCGAGGCCCAAAACGAGAGATATGACGAGGGGGTTTTTTACTATGGCCTTGGGAGACCTCAGCGAGGGATCCTTGGCCAGTATGCTCTGACCGTAGGTCCACTGCAGGGCGTTGAGCATGGCTCCGAAACCCGCGGCATAGAAGACGAAGTCCGCTCCGAGCACGCTGCTAACTAGCGGGAAGCCCATGAAGGCGGCGTTGGAGAAGGCCACTCCGAAGTCCTCGATCGGGTTCTTTTTGAACAGTATATGGGAGATGAGCATGGACATGCCGAGCAGCACCACGCTCCCTATGAGGCTCGCGATGAGCAGCACGGTGTTCTCCGCTGTTCTCTGGACGAGGAAAGATTTGACTATGACGCAGGGAAGCACGCTGTAGAGCAGCAGATTGGCCAGCGACTTGCTCCCTTCCCTTGTGATGAGTTCCTTTTTGAAGAGCAGAAAGCCTATGAACATATATATGAACATTATGCATATCTGCCTAAGTATTATCAGGGCCGTTGCCATAATGGGCTGTCCTTTCCTTCCGAGCTCTCTAGCTGTAATACCTTCTGTATTTGACGTAGTGGCTGAAGTAGTTCTTGGTCATGGCGAAGCGCCTTCCGGGGGCGAGGTCGCCCTTCATGAAGATGGGGTTGACGCTCTTCCCAGCCGCCGAAAGCTCCTTTATCTTCGAGACGTTCTCGGGCTGCTTGACGTACTTCAGAGCGACGCCCTTCGGGACCACCATCCACAGATGCTCGTCCCTGCAGAGCTCCAGCTCTCCTCTCCTGTCATAGATATAGTCCTCTACTACGTACCTCGTCACGTTGAAGCCTGCTCCGGTCACGTAATAATTGCTCCTTCCGAGCCTGGTGTTGATCTCGAAGAATTTGAACTTCCCGTCGCGGCTGTCGTATTTGATGTCGAAATTGGAGAAGCCGACGTAGCGGAGCTCCTCGAGCAGCTTCCTGGCCTTGGCCATGAGCTCCTCGTTGAACTCGGTGATGATCACCGCGTGGTTTCCGAGGCCGTGCGGGGTGTGCTCCTCCAGCAGAACGTGGCCGAGGCACATCATCTGCACCCTGCCCTCGCTGTTCGAGTAGGACGAAAGCACGTACATGTACTCGTCGTTTCCGGGTATCCTGTCCTGGATGATAAGTGTATCCTCGTAGCCCGCGTCGTAGATCTTCTTTATCGTGCTCTCAAGCTCAGGGCGTGAAGCTATAGTAAAGACCTTGTTCTGTCCCTCGAAGGGATGCTCCCAGTACATGATGCCGTTGCTTGGCTTTAGTATGCAGGGATAGCCGAAGTCCATCTCAAACTCCGTCCCCATCGAGGGCTCGTATATGATAGTCCCCGGGTGGTCTATCCCGTATCTGTCGCAGAGCGCGTAAAAGCTCTCCTTCATCTGAAGCTCGGTCATGAGCTCATGGTCTATGTACGGGGCGACGATGTTCCCCGCGAGCTCTTCTTTGTGCTTAGAGATGAGTGAAACGTAGCTGTCCCCGCAGCCTATCAGAAGTATCTTTTTTTCGGGATGAGACGCGGCGAAGCCGTTCACTATGCGAAGGAAGCCTTCGTCGGTCTCTATCGCGGGGTCCGCGCTGTATTCTATGATGCGGCTGCCCCAGCTGGGGCCGGACGCGTATTTGCCGAATATATAGCTCTTGACCTGGTACTGTTCATAGAAGGCCCTGGCCATGCTGTATGTGTTGATATCCCCGCCGAGCATGACGGGGATGAATTCCCTTTCGGTAAAGCTGAACATCTTCTCTATAGCTCCCCCCTGCACGCGGGACCGTTCTGCCAGTTCCAGGAATCCCTGCACATCTCCTCTATGCCGAGCTCCGCCTTCCAGCCTAGCGTTTTTTCCGCGAGAGATGCGTCGGCGTAGCTCCAGGCCAGGTCTCCGGCCCTTCTGGGAGCGATCTCGTAGGGCACTGGAACTCCGTTCACCTTTTCAAAGGCCTTGACGACGTCCAGCACGCTGTAGCCCCTTCCCGTCCCAAGATTGAAGATATTGAGGCTCTCAGACTCATCCCTTTCGATATGGCCTAAAGCCGCGAGATGGCCCTTCGCGAGGTCCACGACGTGGATATAGTCGCGCACGCCAGTTCCGTCGGGGGTATCGTAATCGTTTCCGAATACGCTGAGCTTAGGACGTATCCCTGCCGCGACCTGGGTTATGTAAGGCATAAGATTATTGGGTATCCCGTTGGGCTTCTCTCCGATGAGCCCTGAGGGATGCGCGCCTATGGGGTTGAAATACCTAAGAAGCGTGGCCTTGAAGTCCTCGCCCTTAAGCTCTGCTGCATGCGCTTTGTCGATGAGTATGCGCTCTATCATGAACTTGGTCCAGCCGTAAGGATTCGAGCAGGCTCCCGCCGGCATGTCCTCCCTGTAGGGCACCGGATTGCTCTCCCCGTAGACGGTCGCGGAGCTGCTGAAGATCACCCTCTTGCAGCCGGCCTGATCCATCTCCTCAAGCACGCTGAGCATGCTGTCGATATTGTTTCTGTAGTACTTCACGGGGACCGAAACGGACTCTCCGACGGCCTTGAAGCCGGCGAAGTGTATCACGGCCGAGATGTCGTGCGCCCTGAACACGCGCCTTACAGCCCTTCTGTCGCTCACGTCGATCTGGTAGAACACGGGCTTCCTGCCACTTATGGCCTCTATGCGCCCGAGCACGGATATGTCCGAATTCGAGAGGTCGTCGGCAATGACGACGCTGTATCCGGCCTCTAAAAGCTCTACCGCGGTGTGCGATCCTATGAAGCCCAGCCCCCCTGTGAGCAGAACGTATCTATCATCCATTTGCGGATCTCCTTCTTTATGTAATAAACCCAGATATTTTACCATATTCGGAGAGGAAACTGTCTGTTTTTCACGCTTTTTCGTAAAAAGCAATCCTCCGCAGGGCGAAGACTTTTCTCCGCAGACAAAAGGACTGCCGCCGCGACGCGGCAGCAGCCTTTTAAGGGGGAGTATGTGAATGAAGTATAGTCAGCGCGGCCCAAGGGGGAGAAGGACCGCGTTTTGTTCTATTAAGTGTTGCTTCCGCTGCCGCCGTTATTCTGGCGAGGACCGGGCCTGCCGCCCTGTCCGTCCTGCCTGTATCCAGGCATGCCGCCGCCGTTGCCTCCGAAGCCGGGAAAGCCGTTACCGTCCGTTCCATCCTGGCCGGGATCACCTTCTCCCTCGCCGAAGTTTGGGAAACTGCCATCCCCTCCGAAACCCGGGAACGTATCGCCTCCAAAGCCGGGGAACGTACCGCCTCCGAAACCGGGGAAGCCTCCGTTGCCGCCTATGCTGCTTCCGTACTGAAGCTCGCCGTCCACGTATACCGTGTAGCTGCTGCCTCCCATGCCGGATCCGAGCGCGACGACCGTACCGCCGTTGATCTCCACTCCGTCTTCAGAGTCGAGCCCATTGTCTGAGATCGGGCTGGCTACAGAGATCAGGGTGCCTCCGTTCACGACGATGAAGCCGTTGGAGTCTATGCCGTCGCCTTCAGCTCCGAGCCCGGCGTAAATATGCGTCGTGCCTCCGTTGAACATGACGGACGACACGTGGTCCTCATTGCAGTTTATCCCGTCGTCGGCGGCATATATATTGATGTTGCCTCCGTTGACTGCAAGGTGAAGCTCGGTATCGAGTCCCTCGAAAGTCGTACTTCTTATGTTGAGCACGCCGCTTCCGCTGCTCTCTCCGTCGATGTTCATCGAGACGAACGAGTAGAACGCGCCGTCGATCTTCCTTGCCTTCTTCTGCACGGGGATCTCGGACGTATCCTCTTCATTTTTGAGTTTGGTCTTGAGCATACTGTAGATATTCGCGCCGGTAAAATCGTTGACCGTCTCGTCCGCGATCACGATATTCGCCCCCGCTGAGGAGATGTCCACATTGCCGCTGTATTCTGTCCTCTCTTCCCACGCGTTGTCAGCCTCGTAAGCGCTGTATATGACAAGGGAGGGAGCGACCGTGCATTCAACGCTGACCCCGTTTAGCACGAGGGTGATCTTGGCGCTCTCGTCGGCAAAGCTCTCGTCCTTGTCGCCCAGTTCGACCCAGATCTGGCCCTGCCAGCTTCCTTCGAGTATATAGGTCCCGGGCCGAGTTATGTGGATAACGGGGTTCTCATATGCCTCTTCCGCGCTGTGCATCATCTCCGAGGGGAAGTCCGCGCTGTTCATAAAGACCGGAAGAGTCGCGAAGATGTAGTCTTCATAGCCTTCGGCCGTATAGTAATAGGCCCACTCCTGCTCACCGTCGTAATTCACCTTCTTGAACGAGTCCTCGTCGAGCTGAGGGAAGTAATAGATGTCGTGAGCGATATAGGCCGCGGCTTCGGTATCCGGAGCCGTTCCGGTATGGTATTCCGCGGGGCTGTTCTTGACCTCGTCATGAGCCTCTGAAGGGTCTGCGTTCCATACGTAGTCGTATTCGGCCAGGGCCTCTCCGTCCAGTGTAGCCCCTTCGTCTCCCATGATCAGGATATGGGCGCCGGGATATCTCTCGTATACGCTCAGATCTCCGTCCGCATCATATATGACGCCGTCCGCTGAACCGTCGGCGCCGGAAATATCGCTGCTATCGCCTGCGCTGCCCGAAACACCGCTTTCTGTTTGAGAAAGGCCTCCGTTGCCGCCGCCGGCCGATCCATTATCTCCGCATGCCGCCAGCGAAAGCACCATAGCGAAGGCCAGGATAATTGCAAGGATATTCTTTTTCATGGTCGTCCTCCATGTATTCTTTTCTACGGTCACATGATAAACCCCGCTCTTGAAGAAAAAATGAACCCTGTGTGAAGATGCTCTGTCGAAAAAGAAAATAGAGATATAAGCATTATCGATAGACAATGGATCGAATATGAGTTATAATGAACATGTTCATAAAAGGAGGCGCCCTTATGCCGAAGATTATCGACGGACTCAAGGAAAAGATACTTCTTGCAGCGCGCAATAGGCTGCTGAGCGGCGAAGCGTCCGAGCTCTCGCTGAGAGGCGTGGCCTCGGACTGCGGCATAGCCGTCGGGACCATATACAACTATTACAAGGACAAGGAGAATCTCATCGCCGCCGTCATGGCTGAGGACTGGATAGCGATGCTCGGAAGATCGCGCGAAGAGATCCTGAAGGCGGAGAGCTTCGAGAGCGGCCTCCTGAGCGTATACAAAGCTGTCAGAGACTTCTCGCGCATGTACGAGGGCATATGGCAGTCCTACCCCACCGGATCGGGCTTCGGCTCCCACTACAGGGCAAGGCACGGAATGCTGCTGGATCAGATCCGCGGAGAGATCTCCCTGCTGACCGCGCAGCTCGGCGTGGAGATCAGCGAGAGCCGCAGGACTCTGCTCGCGGAGCTCATAATAGCCGCATCCCAGCACCCCGAGATATCCGAGGAGGAGCTCCTGGGATTCATTTCAAAAAGTTAAAAAAGGCAGCCTTGTCTGCCGCGGATATATTTTAAGGAGGTTAGACCAATGTCCGGATTCAAAAACCTGCGCGTCGTGGATAATTTTTATCAGACGTCGCTGTTCTTCCCGATGCCGGCCGTGCTCGTGAGCACGCTCACCGACGACGGAAAGACGACCTGCGGCCCCTATTCCCTGCTGGCCCCGTTCTACGTGGCGGGAAAGGATTACTACAGCTTCATACTGGAGTGCCGCAACTCGTCGAACACGGCGCAGAACATCATCAAGCACAAGAAATGCGTCATCAACTTCCTCGGTGACGACAGGAAGACCTTCAAGGAGATGGTCAGGCTCGGCTGGCCCGGCGACACTCCCGAGGAAAAGATGAAGGATTTCCGCTTCCATCTGGAGGACGGACTGCGCAAGGAGGAGGACCCGGAGGGGATATATCCGCAGGTGATCTCCGAGGCGCTTCAGGCCGTCGAATGCACCTGGGTCGATACCCTAGACGGCGCTCAGGATGACCAGCCGCTTCCGGAGGGAAAGGACCACTACGAGCTCGAGAGATATCACGATTTCAACGGAATAACGACGCCCTACGGCGCGCATTTCGTGCTCAGGATAGACAAGATCCTCATGAAGGAGCGCTACTACAACGCCATAGTCAACGGCGTGAAGGCCGGGGACTTCCCGCCGCTTCCCGTGGACTACGGCTACCGCGATTCCAAGAACTTCTGGTACCACAAACACAGAAGGCTCCTGCCCGAGCTGCTTCCCCCGCGCCAGACGACGGTCTCCTCCGTGCGCTACGCAGCCGACCGTCTTCAGACGGACGTGCAGTTCACCGACGAGGCTCTCGCCATGCTGGTCAAGGTCCCCAGGATCTTCCTTCCCACGGCGCTCAAGGGCTGCGTCGCCTGGGCCGAGGAGAACGGAGTCAAGCTCATAGACGTCGAACAGATGAAGATCATAAACGACAAGAGGTCCAAGGAAAAAGGAAAATAGACATGAGCGAATTCACCCCTGATTTCAAACGCTTTCAGAATTTCTGGATAGAACAGCAGAAGACCGCGGTGCACATGGAGCCGGACAAGGCCCGCGCCCACATCGAGGACTTCATAAAAAGGCACAACACCTGCGGCTTCGCGACCGGTTACGGCGATTTCATACGCTGCACCCCGATAGAATACACCTACATGGACGGAGCCTTCTGGTTCGTCTCCGAGGGCGGAAGCAAGTTCATAGGCCTCGAAAAGAACCGCAACGTCAGCCTCGCCATATTCGAATATTACGGCGATGCCCGCGACTCCCACGGCCTTCAGGTCACGGGAAAGGCGGAGTTCTACAGCAATACCTCGGACGAGTTCAAAAAGCTCCTCGCCTTCAAGGGCATACCCTACGACATGCTGAAGGCCGCCAAGGTCGAGGTCGCCGTAGTGCGCGTAGTGCCGAGCCGCTTCGAGATGTACGATACGGACTTCGTGAAGATGGGCTGCGACGTCCGCCAGACGGTCGAAGCCTGAAGATAAGATCAGTTTAAGAATGCCGCGCAGCGGCCTGATCATAAGTTTAGGCATACCGCCCCGCGGCCGTATAAACAAACAGTTAAAACGCCGCCCTGCGGCCAAGATAAGAATGCCGCCCTGCGGCTGAAAGGAGACATATCATGAAAGTTGTACTTGCGGGAGCCTTCGGCAATCTCGGCTATGAGATACTGAAAGTGCTTTGCGAACGCGGATACGAAGTCGTCGCCGCGGATCTTAAGGAAAAGGAAAACAATGGACTGGAGGGAAGATACAGCTTCCGCTCTATCGACGCTACAAACGCAGCCAGCCTGAAGGGTCTCTGCGAAGGCGCCGAGGCCGTCATCACCACCATGGGCCTCACCGGTGCCTCCACCAGGTTCACTTCCTACGACATCGATTACCAGGGCAACCTCAACCTCTACAACGAGGCCAAGGAGGCCGGCGTCAAGAAGTTCGTATACATCTCCGTCATCGCCTGCAAGGAGCCCGGAGCAGAAAAGGTGCCCATGCTCCACGCCAAGGCCATGATGGAGGACGTGATCCTCAAGGGCTCCATGGAATACGTCATCCATCGCCCGACCGGTTATTTCTACGATATAGCCAAGGTCTTCAAGCCCTACATCGAAAAGGGCGAGATGCAGCTGCTCAAGGGCTATCACAATATCAAGGCCAACGTCGTCGACTGCCCGGACTTCGCGGCCTTCATAGTTGACCACATCGGCGACACCAACGCCATCTACGAGGTCGGCGGCAAGGAGACCTACACCTACGAGGAGATGGCGAAGCTCTGCTTCAAGGCCGCCGGAAAGCCAGTCATCATCAAGGACAACCCGGAGTGGATGTTCGGACTCCTCGCCAACCTTCCCAAGATCAAGAAGGAAGGAAAGCACGACATCATACTCTTCTCAAAGTGGACACTCTCGCACGACCTCGTCGGCAAGGACGTCACCGGAGACCACTCCTTCGCGGAGTACATCAACGATTATTTCGGGAAGAAGGAATAGGCCTAGGCCTGAAAGGAGAATATAAAAATGTTCCATCTCGATCCATCCTACGTCGGGAAGGTCTGGCCCCTCTTCATGTGGACGATATGCATAGTCGCCGCTATAGGCTGCTGCATGGGCTTCCATGAATTCGTATGGTTCATGTCCGTGGGCTACGGCTTCGCGGTAATGTGCATAGGTATCTTCCACCTGACCTTCGGCCTGATCGCCCACACTCTGACCCCGGCGACTGCGGCTCTCTCCGCGCTCTTCGTCATCTATGGCTACAGGCTCGGAGGCTATATCCTGAAGAGAGAGCTTACCAACGCCGCCTACCGCAAGACGCTCGAGTCCACCGGCTCGACTAAGCGCATGCCCATCCCCGTATCCCTCTTCATGTGGATCTATTCCATGTGGATGTACACCGCCGAGACCTCGGCCGTCAGCTACCGCGTAATAAACCGCGCGGAGGACAACATCTTCGCATGGCTCGGAGTCATCATCATGGCAGCCGCCGTTATCGGCGAGTCCACGGCTGACAAGCAGAAATCGGCCGCGAAGAAGATCAATCCCAAGCGCTTCTGCGACAGCGGTCTATTCAAAATAGTGCGCTGCCCGAACTACTTCTCCGAGATCCTCTTCTGGACAGGCGTGACCGTATCCGGCATAGGCGCGGTGCAGGGGAAGCAGTGGATAATGGTGCTCGTAGCCCTCGTGCTCATCACCTTCGTAATGTACAATTCCGCGCAGCGCCTCGAGCTGCGCCACGAGAAGACCTACGGCCTCGATCCCGAATACCAGAAGTATTCGGATACCGTCCCCCTGCTCTTCCCGTTCACCAGGCAGTATCACTCCATGAAGGTATACAGGGACTAGACTATGAAAGAATTCACAGTGCCTATGGCGCTTATCGACTTCATACCCGTGCTGCTCTTCCTTCTCGCCTGCACAAGGGTAGAGAAAGATCTAGCGCACAGGATGACGAAGATCTCAAGAACGCTGTTTACGTCCGGTTATGCGATAGTATTCGCAGCCGGCACGCTTAAAGCGCTTTACAAGCTGCTCTACGCGATCGGAGCCGGAGACCACTCCTGGATGAGCGCGCAGTTCTTCTCCAACCAGGCCTTCGGCTTCCTGCTCTGCGGCATAGGACTCACCCTTGCCGTCACCGGGAAGGCGAAGAGCAGGACCTACGCCCTGCTCCCCGTGATGTCTCTCGTAGGGATCATGATCGTCGGGCTCGGCGCGATGGACGCCTCGCTCTGCTTCCTGGCGTCGAAACTCAGAAAGCGCGGCGCCCTGATCTGCTTCATCGCGTCCTTCTTCCTCTGCCTCGGAATGGGCTATCTTTCTTCGCGCAGCTTCGACAAGGCGTCGATGAACTGGATCGCGGAGATCGTGAACATAGGCGGTCAGGGGCTGCTCTACGCGGGAGTGAGGATGCTGCACAAGGCGGGACTTGAAAAGATCTGAACTTTTGAGAAGTCTCCGCCGTCTTAAGCGGAGTCTTACCCGGACAAAAATGGCATGATCTTATGATCATGCCATTTGTTTTTCTTCATGAGCCTCACAGCTTCACTTTGCGTGCGCTCTCAGCTGATGACCGTTCGGGCCTTGGGAAGCCTCTCCCCCCGCGCCTTATCCTCTGTATCTCCGCTCTCGTCATAGCCGTCATATGGCGCCGAGGGATCGTGAGGCCGCTGCTTTTTATAGCCGTTGCAGACCCTGTCCCTGTGCGCGAACACGAAGTCCATATCGTCGGACCAGCCGGTGTGTCCAGTGATCACGATAGGAGCAATGCCCCTTTCCCTGAGCTTTTCCTCCAGCGAGGCAATATACCGTGATCGATATGTACTTTGCGCCGCTGTATGAGCTGGCCGACAAAACTGCAGCCCAGCGAGGATCCCAAAGCCCCGTCTATCCTGCCGCCGTAATTATCTGTTATGTATCGTTCGATCTTTTCTGTGACGGTGATCATGCCAGGGAAGATCAGGTCGCTGCCGTCAAAACCGTCATAATTGACGCAGACCAGATGATACTTCTCGGCGAGCCTGTCCAGCACCTTGGCGAAGTTCGTCTGATAATCGCAGGCCGTCCCGGGGAAGAGGAACAGTACCTTGCCATCCTTGAGACCCATTTCATCGAATTGCATGAGAGCACGCCTTTTTTGCGGAATCGTATAGTTAGCCTTCTCTAACTATTATATCAGGCAGCGCTGAAAAATCCAATAAATACGTTCAATGAGCGCTTTGAAAAAGATAATATAAAAGATCCCCGGACCTGTGATCGGTCCGGGGATCTTTGCGCTTGTTTATTTTGCGATGCTCAGTGCCGCTCGATTCCGCTCAGGAGGCGCTCCGGCTTAGAAAGCTGCCTGCGCGGCGGAGCGCACATCCTTTTTAGAAGGTCCTATTAGAACCACTTCTTGAGCTCGGCGATGCACTTGTCGAGTGCCATGATGCAGTCGCCGGCGGTGTTCTTGAGGCAGTAGTTGAGAGCCTCTCTGCAGGAGCCGTCGAGCCTCTTGCAGGCGAGCTCGTATTCGCCGTCCACCACGAAGCTGAAGATCGTGGAGACTTCGGAGAGCAGGCCTTCCTTCTGGAGAGACGTGAGGTGCTTGTCGGTCTCGGCCTTGCGGATGGCGGTGTTGAGGTTGTGCCAGCAGATGTTGTAGACGATGGAGTCGGTGTCCATGAGGTCCTGTACTACCTGGGTCCAGGTGTGGACTTCGTCCCTGAACTTCTTCTCGCCGAAGTACTGCATGGTGGAGTAGGTCTGGGTGTGGGCGCCGGGCCAGTTTCCGGCCTCGCCGATGACGCATACTCCGAGCTTGTGGGTGGAAGCCTGGATGGCTCTTACCCAGCCCTTGTAAGCGCCGTGGATGCCGGGACGTCCGTCGACCTTGATGTCTGCTCTCTCGAGTCCGGACAGGGCGGCAGCCTGAATGAGGTGCTGAGCGCACCAGTCGTTGTCGTCAGCCTTCATGAAGGAGAACTCGGGCATTCCGGTCGGCTCCATGATGTTCTTCTCATAGTTCTCGCGCGCGGCCATCTCGCCCATGTGCTCGAGACCTACGGTGACTACGACCTTCTTCTTGACCTCGGGATGTACTACGTACGGATCGTGCTGGAAGTTGCCGTCCTCGAAGCCCTCGATGAAGTGGCGGGAGTCGATGCAGTAAACTATGGTCTTGGCCCTCTGCTCCTGAGGAATGTGGGAGAAGTACCTGGCCACGCCGATGGCTCCGAGGGAACCGTTGTCCTGAGTGAGGGACATGGCGTCTACGTGGATGTTTACGGTCACGTACTCATCCTTGTCGGTGCCGTAGTACTTGCCCGGCTGGAACATGAAGTAGTTGTAGGCGTCGGTCCAGAAGAACTGGGAATCGAGCTTGACCCAGGCGGTCTTGCCGGCCTTGGCAGCCTCGAGCACTTCCTTCTTGGTGACCCTGTCTACCACGATCGTGGGCAGCGGACGCACCTTCTGCCTGTCATAGAGGCCGTAGAGAGCGCCCTTGGTCATGTCGGAACAGATGATCATAGCCTTGGCTCCGCCCATCTTCGGACATTCGGGAATGATATCCCACCACGCGAAGAAGTTCCAGCGGTTGTTCCAGGAGCAGTTGATCTCGGGATCCGGCTTCTCGAACATCGGGAAATCCGGCTGCGGATCGCTGCGGAAGTTGGTGTCGGTGATGACGTAGCTTCCGAGATATGCCGGCTTATACGGCTTCTCGGGATGAGGAGGAGTATCGATGACGATGATCTTTCCTTCCATGGATCCTTCGGGGGGCATTCCCTTGGTGATGTCCCAGAATACCATGGGAGCCTCTACGCCGTCCTTGCCCGTGGAAGCGGAGAGCATGCAGAAGGTCCCTACGGGAAGCTCCTTGCCCTCGATCTTCAGGCCCATGACCTCTTCCTCATGATGGGGCCAGTCCTTTACGATGTAGCTCTCCATCTGCCAATGATGGTCGAGATAGTCGATGCATCCGTAGCCTTCGAGCTTTTCTCTTACCCAGTTCATGTAGGGAATAAAGCTGTCGTAACCGGGATAGATGGGGCCGAGAGTCGATTTGAACTCATGCCACTCCTTGCCTTCGGCTGCGGTCATCAAAAATTCAGGATTAACCTTTTTCATTTATTGATCCCCTTTCTAGCAAAATACGATAATTGTTTATCCAACATTTAGATTATATCAAAACTAATAAAGCGCGATATATGCGCAGTTATGATACAAGCTATCGATTATGGATATATAAAAGCCGCGGAGCCCCGGGGCGGATCAGTTACGATCTGCGCGCAGGGAGCGGCCGCGGCCGGCAATCGGGTCTAGAGATTGTACAGGGCTATCATAAGAGGCATAGTGACTATGCACATCAGGGTCGAGATGACGCCTATTGAGCTCGCGTATTTGGCGTCCTTTCCGTAGAGCAGCGCCATCTGAGTGATATTTACGGCGGTCGGGCCGCAGGCAGCAAGCAGCACTATCAGCATGAGCTCATGCCCTGTGCTTATCATGGAAGCCATGGGTCCGTACTTGAGGAAGAGCACCACGGGAAGAGGCATAACTATGAGCCTCATGAAGCACATGAATATAGTCCTCCTGTAGGTCGCGACCTCCTTCAGCTCCATTCCGCCTATGATCATGCCCATTGTGAGCATGCCCATGGGGCCTACGAGCCCCGCTAGGGAGTCCATCGCGCTCTGAATGGGCCCCGGGAAGGACTTGATCCCAAGAAGCAGCAGCAGAAGCCCGATGAAAACGCTGATGATATTGATATTCTTGAAGACCTTTACGAAGTCCGGCTTCTTTTCGCCGCAGAGTATGGCCTTGCCGTTGGACCACATCATGAAGGTCTGAAACGAGCTGTACATGCTGGAATATATGACCCACTGCTGTCCCAGTATCGCCGCGACGAGGGGTATGGTCAGGTTGAGGGAGTTCGCATAGACTATCGTCGCGTGCTCCACCTCGTCAAGCTTGAGTATCTTCGTATAGACTATGCTGATCAGCGTAAAGAAGAGCTGCACGAGCACTGCGGCTGAGAGAGTTATCAGAAGTCCCTTCCTGATCTCAGGAGTGAAGCTCACCTGGTAAGAGGTTATGATCGCGCAGGGAGCGACCGCGTATATGGAGAGCCTGGAGATGACCCTGCTGTCGTCGGTGCTGAGTATGCCGAGCCTTACTATGAGAGCGCCCACGATCAGTATGATCAAAAGGCCCATTATCTTTTCGGCGAGTATCAGCGATATCATCAGAGGCTTCCCCTTTCGCAATGCCGGCGCCCGGCCGGCCTCAAACTATTCCTTCTTTTGCGGTACTGTCTTTTCGTTTTCTTTTTTATCGAGACCGAGCTTTTCGGGCTCTATATCCCCAAGGTAATCCCTGAGGCTCCTTACGACGTTTCCGTCCCTGCCCTTCATGGTCTCCGCGTGCCAGAGCGCGCTGGTGATGGCCTCCTCGACGGCCTCGGCCGCCATCTTGAAGACGGGGTCTATGTAGTCGTCGAGTATCTGCGTGCTGTTTATGAAGCAGCCGGCGGGCTCGTGAGGGATCCTGTTGGCCGTGGAGAAGGCTATGGCGATATCTCCGGAGCCGTTGCTGTAGTAGCCTCCCATGCGCCCTATCCCAGCCGCTGCCCTCATGCTGACGCGCCTGAGCTGCCTGTCCGACATAGGGATGTCGGTGGCGAGGATGATTATTATCGAGCCGCGGTCTTTCTTCGCGTCGTTTTTTGCGTCGGCTATGCGCTGCCCGACGGGATCGCCGCCTATGACCAGGTCGCCGAAGGCCCCGAAATTGCTCTGGACCAGGCAGCCTAGGGTGTATTCCTTTCCCTCGAGCTCTACGATCCTGGATGAAGAGCCTATGCCGGCCTTGATGCCCATGGTGCGCATGCCCGTGCCGCCGCCCACGCAGCCCTCCTCGAAGACCGTTCCGGCGTTTTCTATGGCCTCATAGACATATTCTTCTTTTATGTGAAGTCCCCTGAGATCGCTCAGCGGTCCGTCGTTGCATTCGGCTACGATGGGGTTCACCGTGCCGGTGCTCACGCCTATCTCGGGATTTCTCTCGAGCATGTACCTGATGAGCCCGCTGGACGCTATCCCCACGCTCAGGGTATTCGTAAGTATTATAGGGGTCTCTATGGTGCCTATCTCGTTGACCTGCATGAGGCCCACGGTCTTCCCGAAGCCGTTTATTATAGCGCAGCCGGCCGGGACCTTCTCCTTGAAGAGATTACCCCCGTGCGGGAGCACCGCCGTGACTCCGGTATTGATATATCCGTTGCTGACCGTAACGTGGCCGACCTTGACGCCGGGCACGTCGGTTATGAGATTGAGCTTGCCTCTCCTGCCTCTTCCGATGATATACGGGCAGTCATTCTCGAGTCCCATAAAGACACCGCCTTTCAAAATATGAACCCAGTATATGACCTTGGCCTTCGATGGTATGTTGAAATTTCAACACCATATGATAAAAACGGCGGTCCAGCGACTCGCACGGGACCGCTCAAAGCATATTATATCACCTTTATGAGATTCAGACCATCTTCAGCGGGTCGACGGTCTCGTCGAATTCCTCCCCGCTCATGAGTCCGAGCTCGAGAACGGCCTCCCTGAGCGTGCTGCCGCTCTTGTGGGCGTGCTTCGCGGCCGCGGCGGCCTTTTCGTAGCCGATCTTCGGGGCCAGGCTGGTTACCAGCATGAGGGATCTTGCGACGTATTCGTCCATCTTGTCCCTGTTCGCCTTGATGCCGCGGACGCAGTTCTTCTCAAACGAGAGCATGCAGTCGGAGAGTATCCTGACCGACTGCAGGAAGTTGTAAGCTATCACGGGCATGAATACGTTGAGCTCGAAGTTGCCCTGAGAAGCGGCCATGCCGACGGCCGCGTCGTTGCCCATGACCTGAACGGCGACCATGGTGACGGCCTCGCACTGGGTCGGATTGACCTTTCCGGGCATTATGGAGCTGCCGGGCTCGTTCTCGGGTATGCTGATCTCCCCGAGCCCGCTTCTGGGGCCGCTCGCGAGCCAGCGCACGTCGTTAGCGATCTTCATGAGGTCGGCGGCGAGGGCCTTGAGAGCTCCGTGGGCGTTCACTATAGCGTCCTTGCTGGACAGCGCGTGGAACTTGTTGTCGTCGGGCACGAACTCGGTCCCCTCGAGCTCAGTTATCTTGGCGCAGACGCAGGCGTCGAAGCCCTTGGGCGTGTTGAGACCGGTGCCTACGGCAGTGCCGCCTATAGCGAGCTTTCTCAGATATTTCAGGGAGTCCTTTATCATGCCTTCGCAATTTTCAAGCATGGATCTCCAGCCGCTTATCTCCTGCGAGAACCTGAGGGGAACGGCGTCCTGCAGGTGAGTCCTGCCTATCTTGATGACATCGTAGTTCTCCTCTTCGAGCCTCTTGAGCGTTCCGATGAGGACCTCGAGCGCGGGCAGAAGGTTGTTTTCGATCTCCCTGACCGCGGTTATATGCATGACCGATGGGAAGGTATCGTTCGAGCTCTGCGACATATTTACGTGGTCGTTCGGATGGAGCAGCTTCTCCCCCGCCATCTCGTTGCCGCGGTTGGCTATGACCTCGTTTACGTTCATATTTGACTGAGTGCCGCTTCCGGTCTGCCATACGGCGAGGGGGAAGTTTCCGTCGAGCTTCCCTTCAAGTATCTCGTCGGCTGCCTGATTTATTACGGCGCATCTCCTCTCATCGAGCTTGCCCAGCTCATGATTCGCAAGGGCGCAGGCTTTTTTGAGTATCGCGAAGCCCTCGATGACGTCCATGGGAATCTTTTCTATGCCTATCTTGAAGTTCTCGAAGCTGCGCTCTGTCTGGGCACCCCAGTACCTGTCCGCCGGAACGGCGATCTCGCCCATCGTGTCCTTTTCTATGCGATAATCCATGCCTTACCTCCACCTGATATATAATAAGCTCTTCCCTTAAAACGATCTATGATCTAGCTTGCCAAAGCGTTTATTATCTATTAATTTTACCATGCGCAGCAGCTATATTCTATCCAATATTTCAGAGAGAAAATCGAGGGTCTCCCTCCTGTACCTCGCGGGATCGACTATGAAGCTCATCCCGTGCTCAGCCCCCTCGAAGGTGATCCTTTTGACGATGTCGGGCCTGACGTCGGCAGCCTTCTTGCTCATATACGCCGGTACGAAGCCGTCGGCCAGCCCGTGAATGATCAGGACGGGAAGATCGCTCCTCCTGAGACAGTCGCTCGCCTTGATATCCTCAAGATCGAAGCGCCCGAAGACCTTCGCGCCGAGCTTTGCGTAGAACATCAGGGCCTTGGGCAGACCGAGATCCTTCACCGCGACCTTTTCTATGATCTCATAAGGCGAATCGTAGGGAGAGTCAGCTATTATACCCTTCACGCTTTCAGGAAGGGGCAGGTCTGCCGCCATCAGCACTGCGGCCGCGCCCATGGAGACGCCTACCAGAAACACGGGCCTTTCAGGGCCGAAGCGCCTGAAGGCGTACTCCGCCCAGCTCTGGACGTCCCTGCGCTCGTTGATACCGAAGCTCATGACCTGACCGTCAGATTTCCCCTGTCCCCTCTCGTCGACGAGGATGACGTTGTAGCCGGCGTTGAGCAGTATAGCTGCTCCGCCGCTGAAATCCCTCCTCGCGGTACCGTTCCAGCCGTGAAAGCATATCGCGACAGGAGAAGAATCGTTCTGATGATAGAAGCTTCCGCGAAGCGTCATCCCGTCGAAGGAGACCGTCTCGACCTCTTCGAAAGGCCTCTCTTTGAGATCTCTTATAAGCCCGACTATTCTGTCCTTGTTTTCGAGCATCTGGCCTTTGAATTTGAAGTCCAGATCGTCCCTGCCCTTGGTCTTTCGGCTGGAAAACGCCTTATCATAGGCCCAGTACGACGGGCCCAGGACGGCAAGAGCGATCAAAAATACGATAAAAAGCATATAAAGCCTTCTTTCAGTTATCATGCGGCCGGGAATGATACGGGAGCTGTAGAGCAGACCTGAAGCCGCTGAGCCTAAAACGGTCCGCAGCTGTCTGCCGGATTTTTAACAGGTGCATATCCCCCGCCCTGCTGATATAATATCCGCGAATGATCTTTCAGACAAGGAGATATACATGGAAAAAGCCAAAGCCGTCATATTCGACATGGACGGGACTTTACTGAATACAGAGCATATGCTCATAGAATGCTGGTGCGAGACCGCCGAAATATACGGTCTAGACCGCGAAGAACTCGTCAGGACACTTCACGCCTGCATAGGCCTGAAAGCGCAGGACACGCAGGAGATCTTCAGGAACGTATACGGGGAAGATTTCGACTACGAGCTGTTCTACGGCGAGAGCGGTAACAGGCTGATGCAGAAGGTAGAAGACGGATACCTCGAGATAAAGCCCGGCGCCTGCGAGATCCTCGAAGATCTCAGCTCGCGCGGAGTGGTCACGGCCCTCGGAACGTCCACGAGGAGCTCCAAGACCGCCGCCAGGATCAAAGCCGCGAAGATGGAAAAATACTTCCCCATCGTGGTCTGCGGAGATATGGTCCAAAGGGGCAAACCCGAGCCCGACGTCTTTTTAGCCGTCATTGAAAAGCTAGGTCTCGAGCCGGGTGAGGTCTTCATAGTAGAAGACTCCAATGCAGGCACGGAGGCCGCCTGGCGCGCCGGAGCGAGGGTGCTCATGGTCCCTGACATACTGCCTCCGAGCGAGGATACCAAGCAGCGCTGCGAGGCCATATTCGAAGACCTCTTCGGCGTCATGGAATACTTGAGGGATAAGGTCTGAAGAGCGCAGGATCCTGCAATATAAAACGGCCCCGCGTCAATCGCGGAGCCCCGCTTTGCAAAGCCCAGCCGTTGCAGCTGCCGGACCCTGCCATACAAACAGCCGCAGTTACAGATGCCTGGCCCTGCCATACAAACAGCCGCCGGAAGTATCCGGCGGCCTGTTTTTCTATTATCGAGCCTTAATATATTATCTATCCTTCGTCTTCTTGCCCAGGCTCCACAGGCTGACCATAGCTACGAAGCCCATCGCGAGGCAAATCACCCACGCCGCCGTGTAGCTCTGCGTCATATCGTAGATCGCGGAGACCACGGGATTGCTGAAGGCGCCCGCGAGCAGCACGAATACCGCGAGCTCGCCCGCGACTATGCTGTAGTGGTCCATATCGAAGATGCGGCTGACTATGCCGCTCGTATAGAGGCTCTGGGAGCCGAAACTGAGGCCGTAAGCCAGGATGCTGGCCACGAGCAGGGTCTTGCTCGGGTGCAGGCAGGCAAGCACCATGAGCCCGTAGGCGGCGATCTGTCCGCCGGAGCCCAGCGCGACGCCTCCCCTTATGCCCTTCTTGTCGAAGAGCTTGCCCATGAGAAGTTTGGACATGACGGCGCCTATGCTGTGGACCGAGATCATCATGGCCGCGAAGCTGCCCTCGAAATTAAGCGATTGAGCGAAGGTCGAGAGATGATAGAGACCCACGCAGCAGAACGAATTGGCCATAAGTCCTACAGCGAGCATCCAGAACCTGCGGTCCTTGTGGAGCTGAGCCACGAAGCTCTTGCTGTCCGTCTTCTGCGCGTCGCCTTCGCCTTTTTCCGCAGATATACCGGCCGCAGGCCCCTGCCCTTCCGGCCAGTCCTTCACGATGAAGAAGCAGAGCGGAAGCAGTATGGCCATGGCTCCGAGTCCGCAGAACAGATAGGCGTTGCGCCACCCGGCAGTGGCTATGAGATTTGAGAGAGGCACGGAGAGCAGCACCCCGCCGAGGCTGGTCCCGACGCTTATGATGCTGAACGCGAAGCTCCTGTCCTCTCCGAACCAGCGGTTCATGAGTATGGCGAGCGGCATCATCAGGCAGAATTCTACGCCGCAGTCGCGAAGGCCCGCGAGCACGTAGAGCAGCATCACCGACTTGGCGAAATACTGCAGCGCTATGCTCAGCGAGGTCACGGTAAGCCCCATGAGCATGAGCTTTCGGACGCTCCTTACGGAGAACATCCTGCCCGCTATGGGAGCTATGACCATTCCGGCTATGGACGCTATCGTCGTGGTCAGGGAGAGCGCGCTGCGGCTTATGCCGAGGTCCTCCGTGATGGGGATCGCGAAGAGGCTGAACGCGTTGTAGCAGAGATACTGGAGTATCATCAGGGAAAGGGCCCCGTAAGCGACCATGAGCCATCCCCTTCTTCTGTTGTCTGTGTATGTGGACATTACGTTTTCCTGTGACTCTTGTTTAGGCGTTTTTCGGAGGCTTCCGCCGCCGACAAAATATTATAATGCAGATGGGCGCAAAATGCACCAATTATCGGCGCTTTGCCTGTATAATATTTGAGAAAGAAAGCCCGGCCCGCGCGCATGCCGCTGCGGCCGGAGAGCGACCCGAGGAGAATGACATGAGAGACTATAGCGAATATATCGAAGAACTTTATCTTGGACAAAACTTCAACTGCGCTGAGAGCACGCTGAGGTGTATGAACGAAGAAGCCGGACTGGGGCTTGGCGACGGAGACTTCCGTATCATAGGCGGCTTCGGCGCCGGAATGGGCTGCGGAAGGACCTGCGGCGCCCTCGCCGGGGCTATTGCGGCTATAAGCGCGGTCATGATAGACGAAAAGGCCCACGACGTCCCCGGATTCAGAGGTATATGCGCCGACTACGTGGCGCTGTTCGAAAAAGAATTCGGCAGCACCGACTGCGCGCAGCTTAAGAAGACCTATTTCAGAGAAGGCGTGCGCTGCGCCGAGCTCGTCTCGGCCAACGAGAAGCTGCTCGAAGCCTACCTGCGCGAGCTGAAGGGATAAGGACGAGCCTACGGGCATAAACTTCGGATCCCATCCCTCCCTTTCATATGCAAAAACAGCCTCCGCTTTGCAGCGGAAGCTGTTTTTGCAATTGGCGGAGAAGGTGGGATTCGAACCCACGTGACGTTTCCGTCAAACTGATTTCGAGTCAGCCCCGTTATGACCGCTTCGATACTTCTCCGTGGATGCGGCCCTGAAGGCCAGCCATATAAATATATATCAATCGCTACTCTTTTTCAAGGAAAACCTTCATAGCGAAGGGCCCGGGATGTGCTCCCGGGCCCGTTTCGTTCATATCAGGGCTCGATCTGTCATCGAGCTCCGCCAGTGTTCAGGCTCTTTTCACGGTAAGGCCTTTTCCCGGCGTAAAGACCGGAGAGATGCATTTCCTTCAGAGCTCCTGAACTTTCAACTCCCTACTTGACCTCGTACTTCTTGATCAGGTCGATGAAGAAGTCGCAGGCGGAGGCGACCTTGTCGGTGTCCATGTACTCGTCGACCATATGTCCGTTGCCGGATTCGCCCACGGCCGCAAAGCCGATGAAGCGGTATACGTTGTCACAGATGGTATTGAAGTACTTGGCGTCGGTTCCGCCGACCACCATGTCGGGAACGGGGATGATGGGCTTCTCGTCAAAGCTCTGGGCGACCTCGATCACGTTCTTTCTGAATTCGCTGTCCCATACGGAGATCTCTGAGGGATCGCAGCCCTTCTGCAGCTCGATCTCCATCCCCTCGGGGATGACGCTCTTGATGTGCTCCCTGACGGAATCGACGGTGTCCGGAGCGAGTATGCGGCAGTTGACCGTTACGGAAGCGTATTCCGGAAGCACATTGGCCTGCGCGGAACCCTTGGCCATGGATATCGCCATGGTGGTGTGGAAGTAAGGCCTGAGCTTCCTGTCCTTTGCGATGATGGGCTCAGCCTCGGCCCAGTTCTTCTCGAGGTCGGAGAAGATCCTCTTCTGTTCGGGATCGCTCATGAACTGGGACAGGATCTTGAACTTCTCTGCACCGGCCGGGATAAGGCGCAGCGGATAAGGATTGTTCTCGATACCAAGAATAGCCTTTGCGACATATGTAAGAGCTCCATTGGGTTCGGGAGCGGAGGAATGTCCACCCGGATCCTTCCTGATGAGCTCGAAGTCGGCATAACCCTTCTCGCAGATGCCCATGGTGGCGACGTTAGCGGTGGTGATGCCGAATTTCTCACCGCTCTGGACTCCGCCACCCTCGTCGAGCACGCCTTCGAGCCTGACGCCGCGTCTTTCAAGGGTGCGCATGATCATGCAGGCAGCACTCTTCTCCTTCAGACCGGAGCCTACCTCTTCGTTGTAGCCATAGCCGAGGTAGATGTCCACGTCGGGCGTGTAGCCGATAGAGAGCAGATATTCGACAGCCTCCATCTCTGGAACGATATTGCCCTTGGAATCGCCGACGCCGCGTCCCCAGATCCTGCCGTTCTCATCGATGGTGCCGGCATAGGGAGGATACTTCCACGCAGCGGGATCTCCCTCGGGAACGACGTCCTGGTGAGCCATGAACAGCAGAGGAAGCTTGTCGCTCTTTCCGGTGCCCTTCCAGTGATAGAGCAGAGCGTCGCGTCCGACGATCTCCCACTCGAGCTTCTCATGGATCATAGGATAGATCTCCTTCATGTACTCATGCATGTCGTCGAAGGGCTTGAAGTCTATCATCTCCTCAAGTCTGTGGG
>JAFPZZ010000021.1 GCA_017417045.1 Bacillota bacterium | reverse complement strand
CTTCTCGGCTGAGAACGGCGGCCTCGGGACCTGGCTCCCCCTCATCGCGTCGAACTGCGCCATCATAGGCGTCTGCACGCAGAACGCTGAGGAGGGCTACAGCTTCGCTCAGTCGGTCGCCAACGCAGCCGCGGGAGGAGCGGGCTTCATCATCGCGCTCATGATATTCGCAGGCATACACGAGAGGATAGACGGAAGCGACATACCAAAGTCCTTCAGAGGCATAGCAATAAGCCTCATAGCGGCTGCGATAGTCAGCCTCTCCTTCATGGGCTTCGCCGGCCTCGCAGGAGGCATATTCGGGTCCTAAAAGGCCCGGCCCGCATAGTCAGATACGAAGATCTTCGGGAGTTCAAATGGACAGCTTCACCGGTTCACTTATAATAATAGGCGCGATAAGCGCCGCGGCGGCTCTGCTGCTCAGCGCGGCGTCTTTTCTGCTGCCGCCCAGGCGCAGGCCTGCGGAAGACGGCTCCCTGGCCGCGCCCGGATCTTCTGATGCCGCGGCCGCTGCAGCTAGCGCAGCCGGCTCCGCTTCCGAAGACCCGAAGAGCGCGCCTTCTTCGCCCGCACCCAAGAAAAGAGGGAGAAAACCTTCCGCCGCGAAGAAGGGATCTTAGTTCGCCGGCAAGGCGGCTACTCACAGAGCTGAGCGCAGGCGGCTCGCACACCCCGCCGGGCGCAGGCAGCGCTCACACCCCGCCGGACGCAAGGCGGCGTTCACACCCCTCGCGTCGAAATACTCTGAAATATACGGGAAATATTATCAGCAGCTGTTGACACAGGACGTCAGCAGCTGTATATTTAAGTTGTTGTTAGAGTACTCTAACAACCATCTAAAGACCACACATACCTCAGGGAGGAATGAAAAATGAGAAAGACTTTTGAAGTAAAAGGCATCGACTGCCCCAACTGCGCAGCGAGGCTCGAACGCAATATCCAGAAGATCAAGGGCTGCGAGGACGCGGTCGTAAGCTACGCCACCATGAAGCTCACCCTCGAGGCTGACGACGAGAAGTTCGACAAGGTGCTCGAAGAGGCCTGCGCTCTCACCAAGAAGCTTGAGCCCGAGTGGGAGATCGTGCTCTAAGGCCGGCGTCATACACCGGGATACGCCGCCTGACGCGGCGGCCTGAAACCCGCGCGCTAAAAGGCCGCGCGTAAATCTAAACAAGACACCGGGCCCTGCCTTTGCAGGGCCCGGTCTGCAATATCCGGCTCTACCGGAGGGATCCATATGAACGAAGCTTATCTGCCATATATAATGCTGGCCGTCTATCTGGCCGCAGCTTTCCCAATACTCAAAAAGGCCGTCCGCAATATACGCTACGGCGAGATCTTCGACGAGAACTTCCTCATGTGCGTCGCGTCCATAGGCGCGATGATACTGGGAGAATACGTCGAGGGCATAGCCGTCATGGTGCTCTACCGCCTGGGGGAATATCTCCAGGACAAGGCAGTGGACCGCTCCAGAGCGTCGATCTCGGCCCTTATGGACATCAGGCCCGACTACGCTAACGTCGAAAGAGACGGGGAGCTCGTCAGAGTCTCGCCCGAGGAGCTTGAAGCAGGCACCATAATCACCATCAAGCCCGGCGAGAGAGTCCCCGCCGACGGCATAGTCACAGAGGGCAGCTCGAGCCTCGACACCTCGGCCATCACGGGCGAATCCCTTCCCCGCGATGCGGCTCCCGGAAGCGAGGTATACAGCGGCACGATCAACCTGCAGTCCGTGCTCAAGGTGCGCGTGACCGCTCCCGCTTCGGAGTCCACCGCTGCCAGGATACTCGACCTCGTGGAGAACGCCGTCTCCCGCAGGGCAAAGGCGGAGAAATTCATAACGAAATTCGCGAGATATTACACCCCCTCCGTATGCGGAGCGGCGGCGCTTCTCGCCGTGATACCTCCCCTGTTCTTTAAGCAGGCCTGGAGCGTCTGGGTCAAGAGAGGCCTCATATTCCTGGTCGTCTCCTGCCCCTGCGCTCTAATAATATCCATCCCCCTCGGCTTTTTCGCCGGGATAGGAGCGGCCTCCTCCAGGGGCATCCTGGTAAAGGGAGGAAACTATCTGGAAGCTCTCACCAAGGTGGACACCCTCGTATTCGACAAGACCGGTACCCTCACCAGAGGCGTCTTTTCCGTGAGCTCAGTCGAGCCCGCTGAAGGCGTCAGAGCGGAGGATCTCATAGAGCTCGCGGCCTACGCCGAGAGCTATTCCGACCACCCGATATCCCGTTCCCTTGCAGACAGCTTCGCGGGAGAGATCGACAGCTCCCTCGTCAGCGAGGCGGAAGAGATCGCCGGAATGGGAGTCAGGGCCGTCGTCAAGGGCAGGACCATCTCCTGCGGAAATCTCAGGCTCATGGAGAGCCTGGGCCTCTCGCCAGACAGCTCGGACATAGCCGGTACAGCGGTCTACGTGGCCGAGGATGGCAGATACATGGGCCGCATAATAATATCCGACGAGATCAAGTCCGATTCAGCGGACGCGATGAAGGCGCTCAAGGCCCAGGGCCTCAAAAAACTCGTGATGCTCACGGGAGACCGCAAGCCAATAGCCGATAAGGTCGCCGCCGAGCTGGGCCTCGACGAGGTATATTCTGAGCTCCTTCCCCAGGATAAGGTGGATATAACGAAACAGCTCAAGAAAGAGCTGCCCGAAAAGCGCATACTCGGCTTCGTGGGCGACGGCATCAACGACGCCCCCGTGCTCGCGGCTTCGGGCCTCGGCATAGCTATGGGCGGCATGGGCTCAGCTGCAGCTGTCGAGGCGGCCGACATAGTCCTGATGAACGACAGGCCCTCAGACGTCGCCACAGCGGTAAAGATAGCGAAGAAGACCATGCGCATCATCTACGAGGACATAGGCTTCTCGCTCTTCGTGAAGCTCGGAGTGCTGCTGCTCGCGGCGCTCGGACACGCCAACATGTGGCTCGCGATCTTCGCGGACGTGGGCGTGTGCATGATAGCGGTGCTCAATTCCATGAGGGCGCTGCGGGTGAAGTAAAGCCGCTGGATGCGCTGCAGATAGGGCTAAATTCAAGTCCTCCGTATACACTGCAAAAAAAGGCAGCGTCCCCGGACCGCAAACCCGGGGGCGCTGTTTTCGGATCGGTTATTTAAGAGGAGATCCGAGTTATGAAAAAGCACTGATCTGTACCCAGGCCCGCGCGGCTGTTCCGTCTTGGGACGCGGCGCGAGGCGGGCGAAGGAGAAGCTGTTGGACGGGCTCTTGATCCTCAGCCCTTGACGGAGCCGGAGGTCACGCCCTTTATGATGGACTTCGAAAGGAAGATGTAGACTATCATAACCGGCAGTATCGCCAGCAGTATGAACATATAGACCTTGCCCATGTCGAACTTGGAGTAGTCCGCGCTCCTGAGCTGAGCGATCATGATGGGGACGGTCTTCATCTCGGCCTTGTCAAGTATGAGCGCCGGGATGAAGTAGTTGTTCCAGGACGACACGAAGGAGAAGATCATCTGGACCGCGATGGCCGGCTTCATGATGGGAAGCACTATGCGGTTGAAGGTCATGAACTCGCTGGAGCCGTCGACCCTGGCCGCCTCTACCATCTCCATGGGAAGCACGCTCTCGAGGTACTGCTTCATGTAGAAGAACACGACCGGAGCCGCGATGCTCGGAAGTATCAGAGGCAGGAAGTTGTTGGTCAGCTTGAACTTGTATACGAGCTGTATGAAGCCTACCGCGGATACCTGAGGCGGTATCATCATGACGGCCATGATGAACAAAAAGGCCGCTTTTTTGAACTTGAAGTCGTAGGCGTGTATGCCGTACGCCGTGAGGGCAGAGAAATAAGTCGTGAGGACAGCGCAGGCAGCCGCGACTATGAAGCTGTTGAGCATGCCCCTGGGGATGTTTATCGAGGCGTCCGTCCACGCGTTCTTCAGGTTCGTCAGGAAGTTGTCCTGAGGCAGGAGCCTGAAGCCGGCCTGGAGTTGGGCGTTCGAGCGCGAGGCGTTGACTATCAGCATATAGAATGAGAACAGGCACAGCACGCTCAGGAAGATCAGTATCGCGTAAACGACTATCCTGGCTATCAGAAGCTGCATGCGTCCTTTGGTGTTTTCGTTCATGTCCCGCTCCTCCCTACTTGTACTGCTTGGAAAGCGTGTTGTAAACGAAGAGACTGAGCCCCGCCGAGACGATGAAGAGCACCACGCTTATAGCGCCCGCCATGCCGTAATTCTTGCTCGTCGTGAGGAAATTGTTGAGATACATGACCATGGTCATGCTCGTGCGGTCCGGCATGCCCTTGCCGTTCGTGAGGACCTGCGGGACGTCAAACATCTGCAGGCCGCCTATCATAGCTGTGATGACTGTGTATATCAGTATGGGCATGAGCAGCGGCAGCGTCACCTTGAAGAAGGTCTGAAGGGAGCTCGCCCCGTCGAGGCTCGCAGCCTCGAACATGGACTGGTCTATGCCCTGGATGCCCGCCATGAGCAGTATCGTGGTGTTTCCAAACCACATGAGGAAGTTCATGACCGCGATAAGGCTGCGCACCGTTATCTTCATGCTGAAGAAGTCGATGACGTGGTCCGAGAGTCCGCTCGAGACGAGCAGCTGGTTCACCGGCCCCACGTTCGAGAACAGGGTGAAGAACAGCATCGAGAACGCCGAGGCCATTATGAGGTTAGGCATGTAGATGACGGCCTTGAAGAAGGGCTGGCCCTTGATATTGAGCCTGTAGCTGGTGAAGAATACCGCCAGGAGCAGGGCTATGAGGATCTGCGGGACGGCGCCCATGATCCAGAGCGCCAGGGTGTTCCCGAAGTATTTGAGCATGCCTATCTGGCCGCCCGAGTCCGGCGAGAACAGCGTGACGTAGTTCTTAAAGCCTATGAAGGTGGGGCCGACCTGCGTTAGGCCGTCCCTGTAGTTCATAAAGAGGCTGTTATAGAAGGTCATCAGCTGGGGGACCAGCGTGAACAGCGTATAGGCTATGAAGAAGGGCGCGATGAAGAAATATCCCCACTTCGCGTAGCTTATGCCCTTCGTCTTTTTCAGAGGACCGGATCCGCTTTCCATTTCTCTCCTCCGCGTCTGCACCTTTCCGTGTCTATACCTTTAAATGTAAGCGCCGAGAACGCTCCGCGGCTCGCGGGCTGATGCCGGTGAGCTCCGGGCCGTCCTCTGCGGACGTCTTCCTGTGAAGCGGGGCAAGGCAATATGCCTTGCCCCTGTCTGTTTTATATCCTGAGCGTTTCAGCAATCGCGCGCCATGCGCCGCTGAGCTGAGCCTGCGCTAGGGAAGCACGATGGCCGGATAAGTCTCGCTCACGTACTTGTAGAAGTTGGCGAGTGCGGTTTCCTTGTCTATAGCTCCCTTGTACCAATCCTGGAGAGCGGTCTGCAGACCCTCGTTGAGGAGCTGGTCGTATATGGTGTGGTTCTCCCACTTGATGTTGTCGGTCATGCCGGCGAAGAGAGCTACGTCGTTCTGTCCGCCGAGGAATTCGCTTCCGTAGTTCGGGTCGCTCGCGAACTTGGCGTTGACAGCCTGGTTGTTGGAGAACTGCGCTTCGTCGGAGACGAGCTTGGAGCAGACTTCCTCGTTGTTGATGAAGGTGTTCATGATGTCGGCTACGAGCTCCTCGTTGTCGGTGCCTGCCGGAGCGAGCAGCCAGGTGCCGCCCCAGAAGTGAGCCTGAGGTCCTTCGCAGATGGCCCAGTCGCCGCTGCAGCCCTTATCGGGATCCTGCGCATTGCCCATGCAGAAGTTGAAGTACCAGGCAGGTCCGAAGAAGCACATGGTCTTTCCTTCAGCGAACATCTGCTGATTCTTCTCGTCGTCCCAGATGCCTGCGGTGAGGGTGTAGCCGTTCTTTACGAACTCTTCGGTCTGGTCGATCCAGGCGTTGATCATCGGGTCGAACTGGAGCTTGTTGTCCTTGTCTACCCAGGCGGAAGTGGCGTTGTTGGAGAATACTCTGAAGGTCTCGGCGAAGGAAGCGGTCATGTAGTAACCCTTGGCCTTTGCATCGGCGGCTACGGCGTTGAACTTATCCCAGCTGTTCAGGAGCTCCTGAACTTCGGCCGGATCGTCGGTCCCAAGCACGTCCTTGGCGATGGATCTGCGGTAGATCAGAGCGGACGGGCAGCACTGGAAGGATACGCCCTTGACCACGCCGTTCGGGTCGGTAGCGGCCTGTACGGTGTACTTGTAGGTGTTGGAGAAGTCGGTGACTCCCATCTTGGTGATGTCCTGAGTGGCGTCGGAATTGACGTACTTGAGGATGTAGTCGGCCTCGGCAAGGAACATGTCGACCTTGTCTTCGTCCTTGGCGCTCGCCTGTGCGAGGAGGGCCTCATCCAGCTTCTGCTGATAGGCGCCGTTGTCGCTCGGGGTGATGACCCAGTTTACGGTCACTCCTTCGGGAACGGTGTAGTACTTTTCGAAGAATCCCTTGAATTCCTCGTTCCAGGCATAGATATTAAGAACCGTGCCTGATGTGGGCTCCGCGGGCGTATCGTTCTTGGGCTCTTCTTTCTTTTCTCCGCAAGCTGCGAGAGAGAGCACCATGACCAGCACCAGGAGCATGGCGATAAACTTCTTCATTTTTTCCTCCTTAAAAACAAATGAATGAGATCTTATCTTTTTTATATCTATCCGGCTGAGGCCGGATGGTCTAACTGATATCGTTCGAGGCAGCTTCGGGGCCTTTGCCCCGCGGGATCCTTCCGCTTCCTTCGGAGGTCCTGTGGCGCGCCGGGGTCAACCGATGTGCTTTACCGAGCCTCCGCCCAGGACCTTTCCGGAGATCTGAATGCTCTCCGGAACGTAGGTCTTCGGCTTTTCGATCGCTCCGATCAGCATCCTCGCCGCGCTGCGCCCTATGGCGTCTGTGTCCTGCTGCAGCGTCGTGAGCGCCGGTCTGAGCACCTGACTTAGCAAGATACCGTCGTAGCCCGCCACGCTTATGTCGTCCGGGACCGAGAGTCCCGCGGCTTCGAGCTGGTTGCGCCCGCCGAGGAAGGAGAAATCGTCGGGGTAGATGATGCAGCTCGGTCTTCTTCCGAGCTCTAGGAGCTCCCTGGTTACGCGCGCGCTGCTCGCGGTATCGTGATATTTAGCTTCTCTTATAAACTGAGGCGGGACCTCTATGCCCCACTTCTCGCAGGCCTTGTAAAAGCCCGCCAGGCGTTTTCTGGTCACGGAAGTGAGCTCCCCGTGTATGAAGGCTATCTCCCTGTGGCCAAGGCTGCAGATGTAGTCCGTAAGATCCATCATGCCCTGGTAGTTGTCCGACATCACGGCGCCCTTCTCGTCGAAGAGGTGGTCTATCGTGACCACCGGGATCTCGCTGTCGACGAGCTCCTGCACATCCGGATCCGAAAAATCCACGCAGGCGATTATCACTCCGTCGCACTTGCGGTAGCGACAGTGCTCGAGATAGCTCATCCCCCTGCCGCCGAGCCCCCTGCTGATGAAGGTGATGTCGTAGCCCTCGGCTTCGGCCTCTTCCTTCAGGCTGTTCAGTATGCCGGAGAAGTACTCGTGCCTGAGGCCGCTCTGCATGTTGTCCACGAAGAGCACGCCTATGCTGTTCGAGCGGTTCGTCTTGAGCATCCTCGCGGCTGCGTTGGGAGTGTACCCCAGGCTCACCGCGGTATCCATCACCAGGTCGACGGTCTTCTGGCTTATATCCTTGTAACCGTTCAGGACCTTGCTCACGGTCGACGGCGAAACGCCGCATGCTTTTGAGATATCTTTTATCGTGACCATATCAGGCTCCCTTCCTGCATCCGCCCACCCCTTGGCGGATCGTGTGCGAAATCGTTTTCGCAATTTCATTATAGGGAAGCGCCCCTCTTCGTGTCAATAGGCATTTTTTGAGCTTTTCGATTATATTTCGATATAATTTTATCTTAAAATATGATACTATGCATTTTCAAACAAGCGTATTGTCTTTTTTTTAATTATGGTCTATGCTGTTTTAGAGATATGAAGCGATTGTAAAGAAATCGTGTTCGTATTTGAAATTCCAAGGCTTTTACAGAGGACTTAAATGAGATACGGATATTTTGACGACGAAAACAGAGAATACGTCATAACCAGCCCCAGGACGCCGCTCCCCTGGATCAACTACCTGGGAAGCGAGGCCTTCTTTACCCTGGTGTCCAACACGGCCGGGGGCTACAGCTTCTACCGCGACGCCAGGCTCAGGCGAATCACGCGCTACAGATACAACGCGAGCCCGCTGGACTCCGACGGCTTCCACATTTATATAAAGGACGGGAGCACGGTCTGGAATCCCGGCTGGCAGCCAGTAAAGGCCGAGCTCGACTACTACCGCTGCCGCCACGGTCTCGGCTACACGGTCATCGAAGGCGAAAAGGACGGTCTGTTCGTATCGCAGGACATGTTCGTGCCAAGGGGCGACGACTGCCTGCTCTGCCGCGTCGGCTTCGAGAACCGTTCAGACACGGCTAAGAGCTTCGACGTCTTCCCCTATACCGAATTCTGCCTCTGGGACGCCATGGACGACAGCTCCAACTTCCAGAGGAACTTCAGCACCGGCGAGGTCGAGACCGAACCCGGCGTCATATACCACAAGACCGAGTACCGCGAGCGCCGCGATCATTACGCCGTATTTTGGTCCTCGCGCCTGCCCGAGGCCTTCGATACTTCGAGAGACGCTTTCATAGGAGTCTACGGCAGCCCCGCGATGCCCGAAGCCGTTGAGCGCGGAGCCTGCAGCGGCAGCGTCGCCCACGGCTGGGCTCCCGTCGCCGCCATGCAGATGAAGATGACCCTGGCTCCCGGAGAAAAGAGCTCCTTCATACTCGGCCTCGGATACATAGAGAACCCGGCGGAGCGCAAATGGGAAGCCCCGTCCGTTATAAATAAGGAAAAGGCCCGTGCCATGATAGCCCGCTATGAGAGCGACGAAGCCTTCTTCGCCGCCAAGGCGGAGCTCGCGGCATTCTGGGAGGACCTCCTCTCCGGCTTCCGCCTCGAGAGCGGCGACGAGAAGCTCGACCGCATGGTCAGCGTCTGGAACCAGTACCAGTGCATGGTGACCTTCAACATGAGCCGTTCGGCGAGCTACTTCGAGAGCGGCATGGGAAGAGGCATGGGCTTCCGCGACTCCAACCAAGACCTGCTCGGCTTCGTTCACATGATACCCGGGCTCGCAAGGGAGCGCATACTCGACATCGCCGCGACCCAGCTGCCTTCGGGAGGAGCCTACCACCAGTACCAGCCCCTCACCAAGAAGGGCAACAGCGACATAGGCGGCGGCTTCAACGACGACCCGCTCTGGCTCATCGCCGGCGTCGAGGCCTACTTAAACGAGACCATGGACCTCGCGATACTGGATGAATCCGTCCCCTTCGACAACGATCCCGCTCTGGCGCAGCCGCTCATGGAGCATCTGCGCCGCAGCTTCAACTACACCCTGAACAATCTCGGCCCGCACGGGCTGCCGCTGATAGGCCGGGCGGACTGGAACGACTGCCTGAACCTCAACTGCTTCTCCGAGAAGTCGGGCGAGAGCTTCCAGACCACCGGCCCCAGCGAAGGACCTGTGGCGGAGAGCGTCTTCATAGCGGGGATGTTCGTCAAATACGGAAAGGCCTACGCCCGCATATGCAGGCTCGTCGGACTCGAAAGCGAGGCGTCGGCAGCCGAAAAGGCCGCCGACGCCATGGAGCGCACCGTGCTCGAAGCAGGCTGGGACGGGGAATGGTTCCGCAGGGCCTACGACGCCTTCGGAAGGCCCGTTGGCAGCAGCCTCTGCGACGAAGGCCAGATCTACATAGAGCCGCAGGGCATGTGCGTCATGGCCGCGATAGGCGTGGAAGGCGGCGAGGCCGAAAAGGCCCTGCGCAGCGTCTCGGAAAGGCTCGACACGCCCTGGGGCATAGTGCTGCTGCAGCCCGCGTACACGAGCTACCGCCTCGAGCTCGGAGAGATCAGCAGTTATCCCCCCGGATACAAGGAAAACGCCGGCATATTCTGCCACAACAATCCATGGATAGTTTCCGCCGAGGCCGTGCTCGGACACGGCTCGCGCGCCTTCGACCTCTATACCCGCACCTGCCCCGCCTACTGCGAAGACAGGAGCGACGTGCGCCGCACCGAGCCCTACGTGTACTGCCAGATGGTCGCGGGCAAGGACGCGCCGACCCATGGCGAGGGCAAGAACAGCTGGCTCACCGGAACCGCCGCGTGGAGCTTCGTGAATATCAGTCAGGATATACTCGGCGTCAAGCCATCGCCCGAAGGACTCGTTATCGATCCCTGCGTCCCCTCCTCCTGGAAGGGCTACACCGTCGAGCGCAGGTTCCGTGGAGCTCTCTACCGCATAAAGGTCGACAACTCTGCCGGTTGCGAACGCGGCGTCAAAGAGATACTGATGGACGGGAAGAGGATAGAAGGAGCGCTGCCTCCGTCCGCGCCCGGAAGCGTCGCGGAAGTCATAGTCAGGATGGGCTGAGTCAGGCGCGAATCTGGAATCTCACTCAGGCAGGCCCCATGCGGCCTGCGCCGAGACATAGAAAGGCAGACATGGAAAAAGCAGCATTCAGAAAGGATTTCGTCTGGGGAGCCGCGTCGAGCGCCTACCAGATCGAGGGCTCGCCTCAGGCTGACGGCGGAGGCGTCTCGGTCTGGGACGTTTTCTGCGATCAGCCGGACAATATATTCGAAGGCGACGACGGAAAGACCGCCTGCGACGCCTATCACAGATACGCCGAGGACATAGGTCTTCTCGCGTCCATGGGCCTCAAGGCCTACCGCTTCAGCATTAGCTGGACCAGGGTCGATCCGCTCGGAGAGGGCCGCTGGAACGAGGCGGGATTTGAATATTACGACAAGGTCATAGACTGCTGCCTCGAAAACGGAGTCGAGCCATACCTCACCCTCCATCACTGGGAGCTTCCCCAGGCGCTGGAGGATAAAGGCGGCTGGCTGAAGAGGGAGACGGCCGAGGCATTCGCCCGCTTCGCCGGAGAATGCGCGAGGCGCTTAAAAGGCCGCGTCAGTCATTATTTCACGCTCAACGAGCCGGAATGCGTGCTCAACCTCGGATACAAGCTTGCGATCCACGCGCCCGGCAAAAAGTACGGCCTCGAAGGCCAGTTCGAATGCTGGAAGAACATGATGCTCGCCCACGGAATGGCGCAGAGGGCCGTAAAGGCCGAAGACCCCGCAGCTCTCGTCGGGCTGGCTTCCACGGGAAGGCTCTGCTATGCAGGAAGCGACAGTCCCGGGGATAAAGAGGCCGCGTACACAGCGACCTTCGAGCTCTCGGACGACGACTGGCTTTTTACCCACACGCCCACGCTCGACGCGATATGCTTCGGCCGCTTCCCGGACTGCCCTGGGACTGAGCTCGAAAAGCTCGCCGCAGGAGTCTCCCCCGAGGAATGGCGGACAATGAACGCCGCGCCCGACTTCATAGGGATCAACGTCTACAACGGAAACGAAGTCCGCGCGGGCGCAGACGGAAAGCCCGAATACGTCGAAAGATATACCGGCTTCCCCCGCACCGCCCTCAAATGGCCGGTGACGCCCGGCGTCATGCGCGGCGGAATACTGAACATATGGCGCCGCTACGGCCTGCCGATCTACATCACGGAAGATGGACAGGGCTGCAACGACCGCATATTCCTGGACGGAAAAGTACACGATCCCGACCGCATAGACTTCCTGACGCGGTATCTCAGGGAGCTGCGCGAAGCAGCCCGCACCGCAGATATACGCGGATACTTCCACTGGTCCCTCACCGACAACTTCGAATGGTCCAGCGGCTACGCGGACCGCTTCGGCCTTATATTCATCGACTACCCGACGCAGCGCCGCATCCCCAAGGACAGCGCGTACTGGTACTCGAAGATCGTCGAAAGCAACGGAGAGGATCTGTAGCTACGGTAATCAATGCAAGATCCTCTGCCGCGCATGTAATTAAAACGGCATCATTTGAAGCCAGGGTCATTAAAAAAACAACCCCGCGTCTAACGCGGGGTTTTACCTAGACAGCAACGCGGACAGGCTGCAGCCTATCCGCGTTTTGAGCGTTATTCTTTCCAGAACAACTGGTCAAGAGTTTTATCCAATGCTTCACAAATAGCTATACACAGGTTTATCGACGGATTATAGTCGCCTTTTTCTATTGCATTTATCGTCTGTCTTGTTACCCCGCAGAGCTTAGCGAGATCCTCCTGAGACAGATCCTTCGCCGCTCTTGCGGCTTTCATTCGAGCGTTGAATGAAGGCTTGATTCATTTTATCCTCAGGCTCCTGAGATACTCCTTCTGCTCATCCGTTATCCGGCGGCTCTCGATGGCCTTTTGTATCGCCTTGTTGTGTGTCCAGGGATCCAGCCTTCTCTCCTCGATCAAGGGTATGACGCTGCCGTACTGCTTCGCGAGGGCCGTCGCGAAATACCAGGCCCTCATCATGTTCACATAGTATTCCTGGGAGCTGACCCCGGCGACCATCTCCGGATACGAGGGATCGAAATCCTCGTCAAGATAATGCTGCATGAGCATGCCTATGCCGAATCTTATCGTGTAGGTCCTGTCCGAGACGGTCCAGGCCTTTATCCTCTCCATCAGCTCGACGCGGTGCCTTTTAAAGACCTTCGGCGACAGCTGGTCGCAGGTCGCCCAGTTGTCCACGTATGGGAGGAAGCGTTCGACCTCCTCAATGCAGCGGCCCCAGTCTTTTATCTCAGAGATAACGAAGGCGTGGAGCTGATCCTCGTCAAAGTATTCGTGAGGAAGCTCAGTCAGAAAGGCGGTGGAGCCTTCGTCCTTAATCAGCTCCTTCGCGAAACGCCTCAGCTCCGGAGTCCTCACGCCTATCATCCTCTTCGGATCGACGCCCGGTATCAGCCCGCTCTGAAAATCGCGGTATTTTTCATCCCTGAGCCTGAAAAGCTCTTCCCTTATTCTTTCGCTCATTTCCTTCCCTCGCGAAAGCGCGCTGAAAACGATGCGCCGCTTCCGCCCTTTATGAAAAACGTATTAGTATTTCCTTGTTTTAGTTTGATAATGCTTCAGACCGAGAAGCTGTACACCGTCTCGTGCCTGTAGATCTCACCGGGCCTGAGGACGGCCGAGGGGAACTGAGGGAAGTTCGGGGCGCAGGGATAATTCTGCGTCTCGAGGCATATACCCGCGTGCTTCGGATAGCGGACCCCGCCCTTGCCAAGGGGGATGTTCGCCCCGTCGGTGTGGTTTCCGCTGTAGAGCTGCACGGCGGGCTGGGTCGTCGAGACCTCCATGCATATGCCGCTGCGCTCGCAGCGCAGCCAAGCGAAGCTCTTAAGAGTCCCGGCCTCGCCTCCGATTATATAATTGTGGTCGTATCCGCCGCAGAGCGTGAGCTGCTCATAGTCCGCGCCTATATCGCGGCCGACGGCCTTCCATTCGCTGAAGTCCAGCGGGGTGCCCGAGGCTTCGAGCACCCTTCCAGTCGGGACGGTGCCAGGGCCGGTCTCGGTGAAACTGCCGCAGAGCAGCCTTAGCTCGTGGTCCAGAGCGTCCCCTTCTCCCGCGAGGTTGAAGTACGAATGGTTCGTGAGGTTGAGCACGGTCGGGGCGTCAGTCTCCGCGGTATAGACCATGTGCAGGCCGCTGTCGTCATCTATAAAATAGCGGACCTCGAGCATGAGCGCGCCCGGATAGCCCTCTTCGCCCGCGGGGCTCAGCCTCCTGAACACCAGCGCGTCCCCATCGGTCTCTGCCTCGTAGAGCTCCTTTGAATAGTTCCCGTGAAGATGGTTCTCCCCGTTGTTCTTTGAAAGCCGGTAGACCTCGCCGTCCAGTTCGAACTCCGCGCCCTTTATCCTGTTGGCGTAGCGGCCGACGAAGGCCCCGAAGCTCCCGCCCCCGGCCTCATAGCTGGCGGCGGCGTCGTAGCCCAGGACCACGTCCACGGGCCTTCCCCCGCGGCCGCTGACGACCAGACTCTGCAGCGCGCAGCCGAAGTCCGTGAAGGAAGCCCTTAGGCCTCCCCTTTCCAGCGTGAAGAGATGGGCCGCGCCCTTCGAGGTCTCTCCGAATAACTCCTTCGTTATGTTCATGGCTGCCTCCTTTTTCTTTAAATATATCATACACGAAGCCCTGCCACAGCGGCATCTTTCCCTGATATTTCGCCGTTTTTCCGCCGAAATGCCTTGACAACGGGCCCTCCCGCATATATGATAATCGAGCGTCCTTATGTGAGCGCAGGCGTTTCCGTGCCGCGAGGCCGGAGCCGAAACTTCAGGGACCGCGAGTTTTCAAAAGGTGCAGGGCCTCACGGCCCGTGACCGAAGTATCAGTACTGGTGCCGAAACCGATGCCCGACAAGCATCTGAGTAGGCGTTGAAAACTATGTACCGCAGGCAGGCCGGGTAAGCACATTTGTGAGCTATCCGCGCAGGGAACGCCCGAAGCACGGACGAAGGCCGCGGCGGCGCATATGAGTAGACAAGGAGGTAAAAATGTCATCCTACATTGCAAAGCCTTCGGAGATCGAAAGAAAATGGTATGTCCTCGACGCAGAGGGAAAGACGCTTGGTCGCCTCTGCACTGAAGCTGCCATGATACTCCGCGGCAAGAAGAAGCCGACCTACACCCCGTTCCTCGATACCGGCGATTATGTGATCGTCATCAACGCGGAAAAGGTACAGGTCACCGGCAAGAAAGCCAAGAAGAAGATCTACAAGCATCACACCGGTTATCCCGGCGGACTCAGGGAGATCACCTTCGAGAAGCTCCAGGCAAAGGACCCCGAAGAGATCATCCGCCACGCCGTAAAGGGAATGATGCCCAAGGGACCTCTCGGAAGACAGATGTTCAAGAAGCTGAAGGTATACGCCGGCCCCGAGCACAAGCACGAGGCGCAGAAGCCTGAAGTATGGAATTTCTAAGGGAGGAAACTTAAATGGCAAAGATCGCTTATATCGGTACGGGCAGAAGAAAGTCTTCCATTGCCAGAGTCAGACTCGTAGCCGGCAAGGGAAACATCACCGTAAACAAGAAGCCTCTCGACGATTATTTCGGACTTGAGCTTCTGAAGAGAGAGGTCCGCAGACCCCTCGAGCTCGTAGGCGCCGAAGGAAAGTTCGACGTCATCGCCACCGTCAACGGCGGCGGCACCACCGGCCAGTCCGGCGCTCTCAGGCACGGCATCAGCAGAGCCCTCTGCATGGCCGACCCCGAGAACAGACCGGCCCTCAAGGCCGCCGGATTCCTCACCAGAGACCCGAGGATGAAGGAAAGGAAGAAGTACGGCCTCAAGAAGGCAAGAAGAGCTTCCCAGTTCAGCAAGCGCTGATCGAGACCAACAGAGATGCGAAAAAGCCCGGAAATACGCCATTTCCGGGCTCTTTCTTTACCCAAATCTTTTTGATTTGTTTTGTCGAATTCTGACGAATTCTGACGAAGATTTAGTAGTTAATACTGGGGCAACAGGGGCTAACGGGGCTCTTTTAGTTAAAAAATGGGGCACCAATCCAAAAATGGCAGAGAGAAAAAAGTGCAGTTAATCCTAAAAATAAGACGGCAAGTCTCCGACCATGCCCCCGTCGCTTTTCTACCCCTAAGACAACAGGGACGATTTGCGGATTCTGACCAAATCTGATAATAATGAAGAGTTTTTTGCACAGAGCGAGCTCAGTTAACGCACGGGCTAACCTGATCGAGAAACGCTGAAAACCCAGGAAAATCAAGGGTTGCAGGGGTCAACCGGCCTTCAGTACGGTATAATCTTAGTATCCAATACATCAAGGAGACGAATCATGTTTAATCATCACGATATAATTCGGGACAGTTGCATGCTGCATGGCCCCCTGGCGCACCACGGATATGATTG
>JAFPZZ010000020.1 GCA_017417045.1 Bacillota bacterium | reverse complement strand
AGACGGGACGGAACAACATCGCTAACAGTACTGCCAGAGTTACAGGCAGCACTACGCTTCGCAGAAAGATCTTCATTCTGCGCATGTTTCCTCCTTAAATCGATCATTAGTCTCATTTGTGGGCTAAACAAAATAGGACTAGGCTTCAAAAACCCTTTATTTGCCGAGCCTTTTGAGTTTAGTCCTATTATTCCATACGCATCGAATATTAGTTTAGCGGAGTTGCCGGGTCTTGAATACTCAACGGCGGATCCCCGGCCTCCGGTGCCCTTTACATACCCGCATTTACTCATAAGGGAGTCCAGCTTCCTTAAGGTGAAATCGGAGGGCATCCTGGGCGAGAAGAGTTCGTTCAGGAGCTCTTCCTTTGTCGGCATCCAAACCTCTGGTTGCAATTATGCAACTATTAAAAATCATAAAGACAAGACGGTCAATCGTTCATAAACACTGGCGATGAGAGAACAGGAGGATGTTCTCGATATTCTTTGCAATTAAAAAATATATATTTTATTTGCAATATATACTTGACATAACAGGCGATGCAATATATACTTTGCATTGCGAGGAGGACAAGACCTTGAGAAATCTGAAGCTCAAATTCAAGAGGATAGAGAAGAACATGTCGCAGACCGAGCTGGCGCAGAAGGCCGGGGTCACGCGGCAGACGATAGGCCTTATAGAGGCAGGCGAATTCAATCCCTCGATAAGGCTCTGCATCGCGATATGCAGGGCACTGGGGGTCACGCTGGACGATATATTCTGGGAGGAAGAGGAAAATGAAGAATAACATGCTCGATGAAAGACAGGAACAGGTGCTCGAAGGCATAGAATCCCGCGGCTGCTGGATTGCGTTCTGGGGCCTGCTGGCCGCAATAATAGTGCAGAGCCTTATGGGGCGCGGTGCGGACTCGTTCGCCGGGGAATGGATAGTATTCATGATACTCAGCGTATATCTGCTCGCGGGCTGCCTCAAGAACGGCATCTGGGACCGGAAGATCGCTCCGAAGACTTCAACGAATATCAAGGCGTCGATCCTGGCGGGCGCAGTCGTCGGGCTGATCACGTTCGTAAACCTGCACGTGAGGCTCGGCCTTGAAATGGGCTCCTCTCTGCTTGCCTCAGCGTTGACATGGGCTGGCACCTCGTTGCTCTGCGTCCTTGCTCTTACCGCCGCTCTGGCTTCGTACAACAAAAAGAAGAAGGCGCTGGAGGAGGAACCCGAGGAAATGGCGTAGGTAAGGCTTCTGCCGCATAAGGCCCGCTGAGCGGCAATCTGTAAATATATTACAATATATTACGAAAATGCCAATAGCGAGTTAGGCGCTGTTTAAAGACCCGGGAGAGACTCCTTGTCAGGAGCTCTTCCGGGTCTTGTTTTTCCTGGGGTCATCGGCAGCTTGAGTCAGGCAGTATTACAGTTTTCCGTACCTTACGAGGTGGCTGTAGAGCGCGCCGATGAGATTGGAATCGTTGTTGAATCTGCAGGCGACTATCTGGGGCTCGTGCTGCTGCTTGTTCTTGGCGTTCTCGAAGATGTAGTGGCAGGCCGCCTGTATCCCGGGCACCACGCAGGGCTGCTCGGATATGCCGCCGCCTATGCAGAAGAGGTCGGGGTCGACCACGGACTGCAGGCTGTAGCACTGGCAGGCGACGTGGAAGAAGAATTCGTCAAAGAGCTTCACGATCCTTTCGTCGCCGGCGTAATAGAGCTCGAATACTTCTTCGCCGCTCATCTCCTCCTCGCGGCCGAGCAGGGCGGTCGCCTTGCGGACGAGGCCTCTCGTGGACCATTCCACGCCGAAGATGGCGTAGTTGTCCTTCTCGAAGATCGAGGGCATGTAGCTGAACTCTCCGGCTATCATATTGTTGCCGCGCAGGGCCTTGTGGTCCAGGATGACGCAGCCCGCTATGGCGGTACCGAAGCCAAGAACTACGCAGTTCGGGACGTCCTTCGCGGCGCCTATCCAGGTCTCCGCCAGTCCCGCCGCCTTGCCGTCGTTTTCGACCGAGGTGGGAACGCCGCCGCAGAGCTCGGAGACCTCTTCGACTACGTTGTGCCCGACCATGCATTTTAGGGCGCTCCTGGCGAGTATCACCCCGCTGTCGACGTCTACGACGCCGGGGACGCTGAGGGCTATGCCCTCAATGCCGCGCTCCTTGAACTTGTCATAGATGCCGCGCACCAGGGCGCGGAAGCCGTCGTAGTCCTTGTTGCAGCTTTCCACTTTGCCCTTTTCCAGTATGTTTCCCTGGCCGTCAAGCAGCCCGTACTTTGTGAAGGTCCCCCCAACGTCTATTACCAGATACATCTTTTCCTCCCGGATGCTTATGATCGTTTCGCGATCCTGAATGTATATTTGAGCCGTGCCGTCGGGTCCTGTTATTCCTCGTTCAGGATCTCGCCTCGGCTCGCTATGACGTCCCTGTAGCGCTCGAAGCTGTCCTTTTTGATCCTCTTGTATGTGCCCTTGCCGTAGTCGTCGAGATCGACGTAGATGAAGCCGTAGCGCTTGGACATCTGGCGGGTCGACTCCGAGACCAGGTCTATGCAGCCCCACCAGGTATAGCCCATGAGCTCCACTCCGTCGAGGTTTATAGCGTCGCTCATAGCGCGCACGTGCTCGTCGAGGTAGGCGGCCCTGTAGGGATCGTGCACCTTGCCGTCCTCGGAGACGACGTCCCTTGCGCCCAGGCCGTTCTCAACGATGAAGAGCGGTTTTCTGAAGCGGTCGTAGAGCTCCACGAGGGAGTATCTGAGGCCGCTGGCGTCGGTCTGCCAGCCCCATTCGCTCGAGGGCAGGTAGGGATTCTTTACGCCGTTTACGGTGTTGCCCGGAGCCATGTCGAGTCCCGTGGTATCCGCCGCCATGCACGAGGTCATGTAGTAGCTGAAGGAGACGAAGTCGACAGTGCCCTCCTTGAGTATCTTCTCGTCGCCGGGCTCCATCGAGATCTCTATGCCCTTGTTCTCCATCTCCTTGAGGAGGTACTTGGGATAGTATCCGAAGACCTGGATGTCCACGTAGCGATAAATGCTGCGCATCCTCTTCTGCGCCGCGAGATTGTCCTCGGGCTTGCAGGTGAAGGGGTAGAAGAGCAGCTTGGTCATCATGCAGCCGATCTTCGCGTGAGGATACATCTCATGGCACATTTTAACCGCAAGGGCCGAGGCTATCATCTGGTGATGCATGGCCTGGTAGACAGCGGTCTCAAAGGGGACGTCCGTGAACTGATCCTCGATGAGGCCTCCGCTGGTGATGGGGTGGCGCAGCATGGCATCGACCTCGTTGAAGGTCAGCCAGTAGTTTACCTGGTCGCCGAAGCGTTCGAAGCAGACCTTGGCGTACTTCATGAAGAGATCGACGGCCTTCCTTGAATACCAGCCGCGGTATCTCTGCACGAGTGCGAGGGGCGGATCGTAGTGAGAGAGGGTCACCAGCGGCTCTATGCCGTATTTATGGCATTTGTCGAACAGATCCCTGTAGAACTTGATGCCGGCCTCGTTTGGCTGCTCGTCCTCGGGATCGGTGAAGATCCTGCTCCAGCATATAGACATGCGGAAGATCTTGTAGCCCATCTCCGCGAAGAGCTTTATATCTTCTTTATAGTGATGGTAAAAATCGATCCCGCGGCGCTTCGGATAGTTTGCGTCCGGACCGGCCGAGAGAGCCTCCTCAAGATCTTTTGAGGAGAAGGCGAACTGCTTGGTGAAATCCGACACGCCCACGTCTCTGTAGGGCAGGCAGTCCTCTATGGTCATACCCTTGCCGTCTTCATCCCAGGCTCCCTCGATCTGGTTCGCGGCTGTGGCGCCTCCCCAGAGGAAATCCTTGGGAAAGCGTACGGGGGCTTCGTTTTTGTACATCGATATTACCTCCTTGTTCGGCTGTGATAATTTATTTTAGCATGTATTGTGATAAAATAAAAAGGAAACAGGAGGGAAAACCGCCGCTTATCCGAACGCGGCGGCAAAGAACGCTATGAGATACGTCAACCAGCTCGATCATCCGTATGTCATGTACCAGACGAACAGAGATCATCCGGAGGACACGCGCAGAAGCCACGGGACCTTCGCGATGAGCGGCTGCGGACTGGCCTCAGCCGTGATGGTCGCGGACAGGCTGCTCGCGGACTGCGGCTTCGATATCATGGATGCTGTGGCCCTCGCCTACGAGAGCGGCGCCAACCACGCCATAGGCACGGATTACGACATCTTCGCCCCGGCCTTCGCGGAAAAGGTAGGCCTGGAATTTAAGGCTACTAACGATCTGGCCGAGGTCAGGAGCTGCCTCAGGAGCGGAGGAGCGGTCGTGGCTCTGTCCACTGGCGACAGGGAGGACGGCCATATAGGGCTTTTCACCCACGGTGCGCACTTTATAGCTATAGTCTCCGAGCTGCGCGACGGCCGGGTGCTCGTGCTCGACCCCTCCCTTTCCGAGGGCAAGTACGACGAGGAGGCCAGAAAGGATAAGGCCACCGTGGACGGAAAGTTCGTCTACGCGAGGCTCGAGGACGTCAGAGACGACTTCGACGTGGACGTCAATCTCAGGCGCGGATCCACTGAGACTACCGCGTTCTGGTGCTTTTGGAAGAAGGTCTGAGGGAGGAGCTTGGGCTGCGGCCCGGGGATACTGCATGTGAAGAGAGCGCGGACGAGGTACGCGCAGAGCAAGAGAGGCGGCGAAAGGACCGCGCAGAGCAATAGAGGCGGCGAAAGGGCCGCGCAGATCAAGAGAGGCGGCGAAAGGGCCGCGCAAGGGAGGCAATCATGAAGATAGGAGCGATAACGGTAGGCCAGGCGCCCCGCGTGGACGTGACGGCCGACATAATGGATATACTCGGCCCAAGGACCGAGCTTCTCGAAAGGGGAGGACTCGACGGGCTGAGCCGCGAGGAGATAGAGCAGTTCAAGCCGGAGCCCGGCGACTACATCCTGGTCTCCAGGCTCGTGGACGGAAGCTCGGTGACCTTCGCGGAAAAGCATATAATCGGCAGGCTTCAGGCCGCGATAGACGAACTCGAGGCCGAGGGCGTGCCCCTGATAATGGTCTTCTGCACGGGGGAGTTCCCGAAGGAGCTTCACTCAAACGTCCCGATGATATTCCCGGGCGAGGTAATAGAGCGCATAGTTCCCATGCTCACGAAGAGGTCCAGCATCATCGCCGTGACGCCGTCGCCGCTGCAGCTCGAGCAGAGCACCGCCAAGTGGTCCAAATACGTGGATAAGTGCGTGAGCGTCTCCGTCTCGCCTTATGGCAGCTACGAGGACGTGGCGGCCCTGGCGGAGGAGATAAAGGACGTGGACGCCGACCTCATTGTCCTAGACTGCATAGGCTTCACGCAGCAGATGAAGGAGATGTTCGCCGAAAAGACGGGCAAGCCCATAGTGCTTCCGCGCACGATGCTCGCAAGGGTGGTCGCGGAGATCGCGGACGTTTAGCATTTTAGTATTATTAATGAGTATTTATTCATTTATAGATTCACTTTTAGGAATCGATGAAAATGAGGTTGTCGGGAAAAACGGCGAGCGTTTGACGGCAAACAAATTAAAATGGATCAGTTTCATGGGACGTGAAGGACGGATCCTGAAAAACGTTTATATTCCCAAAAAAGATGGCGATACTACAGAGATCGATCTGCTCTTCATAACAGAAAAAGGTATCTTTGTGATAGAGAGTAAAAACTATTCGGGATACATATTTGGAGATGGCAAAACTGCAAAATGGACAACAACACTATTTGCAGGAAGGAATATAAGGGGACAGAAGCAGGTCGAAAAGCATCAGTTTTATAATCCGATTTGGCAGAATTATAATCACATCAAATATTTAAAAGAGTTTCTGGGGACAGATGTCCAGATGATATCACTCATCGTATTCTCGGAAAGATGCGAGTTAAAGTCTATTACTTATCAGGCAAAGGATGTTTACGTATGTAAACGAGATAAGCTTACAAAAATAATAAAAGATCTTTGGAATAAGTATCCCGATACGTTAAAGGCTGAAGATATAGATAGCATATACGACAAACTGTCTTCCCTTACTAACATGGACTCGGCCGTTAAGACTAAACATGTGGAGTATATAAAAAAAGATTTGATAATAACGCGATTTGCCCTAAATGCGGCGGGAAACTAGTTTTAAGAACCGTCAAGAAAGGAGATAATACGGGCAGTCAGTTTTATGGATGTTCAAATTATCCAAAGTGTAAATATACGAAATCTATATCGTTATAAAGGAGCAGAAATGAAGTACATCATGGCGCTCGACGCCGGGACGACATCCAACCGCTGCATACTCTTCGACCGCGAAGGCAGGGTCTGCAGCGTCGCGCAGCTCGAGTTCAAGCAGATATATCCCAAGCCCGGCTGGGT
>JAFPZZ010000019.1 GCA_017417045.1 Bacillota bacterium | reverse complement strand
TGGCGGCTGCCGCTGTATTCGTAAAGGGCATGGGAGCTGTTGGCATCACCAACGCTATCGTAGAAGCAATGAAGAACAACCCCTCCATCGCTAAGGTAGGCGCAGCTTACATCCCGATGCTCATCGCGATGCTCTCCGGTTCCGGAAACGCTGCCTGCTTCGCCTTCATCGAGTCCGTACTTCCGCACTCCCACGAGATCGGCATCGACCACAACAAGCTCTCCGTAGTTTGCTGCGGATCCGGATCCTGGGGCAGAAGCTGGAGCCCTGTAGCCGCCGTTACCGTAGTACTCTGCGGTATTGCCGGTGTTGACCCGATGAGCGTTGTTAAGATCACCGCTCTTCCGATGATCCTCATCGGACTCATCTACATCATCGTCCTCCTCTAATTCAAAGCAGAGCGGATCGCTGATATAGAAAGACCAACTAAACTGATTTAAAAAACAGGTCCGCAGGGACCCAAAACACTGAAGCAAAAGCTTCCGCTAATGCGGATATATGAAAACGGGATACAGTAGGAGCGGCCGAAAGGCCGCTCCTTTATCTTTGATCTGAAGCAGGTCGACCGGCAAAGAAGACGACAGCTTGCGAATACGGCTTTTTACATAGCGCACGCCAGACATATATAGCGCAGAGCCGTTTCTGGATATCGGTCGCCACAGCTATAAAGCACATAGCGCAGCACGGCCTTTGGATAGCCTTGAGCTTATGTCAACATCTCTCGTTTAATGAATCATAAGTGATATTAATAGTATCTTCCCGTCGATAGCCGCGGCCTTTATTATAGACAATATCTATAATAGTTATAGCTTTCATTTATTTTTTGCGTTCAATTATAGAGATAGTTGTGATAGAATGATACTGTTCTTTGGATATGATGTATTTCCCTATAGTTCAACGCACTCATTCAAAGAAATATTCGTTGCAGTTTATCTTTTTTAACGAAAAGGAGAAAACTTATGCTTTGGCTAGGAGCCGCAATCACTGTGCTCGTATTCGTAGGCATCATTCTGAAGTTTGACACCAAGCTTTGTCTGATCCTCGGCGGTGCTCTTATGTGCCTTCTCGGCGGACAGCTCTCCGCTGCAGTTCCGGCATACTGCGCGTCCGTAGTAAACGGCACCATCGTTTACTACACCTGCATCTCCCTTGGTTACTCCACCGTCATGAAGACCATGGGCTGCACGGACCACATCATTTATGCACTTCTTGGACCTCTGTCCAAGGTAAAGAAGGGACTCGTTCCCCTCACCACCATCATCACCTGGTTCTTCATGCAGGCACTTTCCTCTGCTGCCACCTGCGCCGCTGTAGAAGGCTCCATCATGATCCCCATCATGACCGCTCTCGGCGTTCCCGCAGCTACCGCTGCTGCAGCCATCCTTGTAGGAACCGGCTGCGGCCCGACCCTCAACCCGGGCGGCACCTTCTATGTTGCCTCCGCTGAGGCTGACCCGCTCGGAGAGGCCTCCGGCGTCGGAATGGTATCCGCGGGCTTCGTTCCCGGATGCATCGCCATCGTATTCGTGGGAATCGGCGTTATGATCATGGGCAAGATCCTCGACAAGGGCGACGTCAAGGGAAGCGAAGAAGCAGCTCGCAAGGCTATGGAGACCGCTGCCTCCTTCAAGGTAAACCCGCTCTACGCGATCATGCCCCTCATCCCGCTGATGCTCATCCTTCTTGCCAACTACACCCCGCTCCTCGACCAGAAGGTCTTCGACGTACCGACCTGCATGTTCTGCGGATTCGCTCTTTCCCTCCTCGTATTCATGAAGGATTACAAGACCGTATCCACCGCGTTCTTCAGAGGACAGGGCGACGCGTTCTTCAGCATCATCACCCTTATGGCGGCTGCCGCTGTATTCGTAAAGGGCATGGGAGCTGTTGGCATCACCAACGCTATCGTAGAAGCAATGAAGAACAACCCCTCCATCGCTAAGGTAGGCGCAGCTTACATCCCGATGATCATCGCGATGCTCTCCGGTTCCGGAAACGCTGCCTGCTTCGCATTCATCGAGTCCGTACTGCCGCACTCCCACGAGATCGGCATCGACCACAACAAGCTCTCCGTAGTTTGCTGCGGATCCGGATCCTGGGGAAGAAGCTGGAGCCCTGTAGCCGCCGTTACCGTAGTACTCTGCGGTATTGCCGGTGTTGACCCCATGAGCGTTGTAAAGATCACCGCTCTTCCGATGATCCTCGTCGGACTCATCTACATCCTCGTCCTTCTCTAATTCGAGAAGATACATCGAAGATGTAAACAGAAAAACTACCATCAACACTTCATACATATCCAATGGACCGGGCACATAAGCCCGCATGAACAGGGAATACATCAAAGAGCAGCTCCTGATGGAGCTGCTCTTTTGTTGCAGCCGCGATCAAAAGAACGAGTTTTAGATAGCTCGGATCTATGCCCCACAAAGATTTTTGGTATTTCTTTCAGGACCGGGCGCGGTATTAAAATGAGCTCAGCGGAGGTCCAACGCCGGCGATCGCCTCCGCCGCAATCATTCCATCATACATTTGCGTTATTCAAATTACAGAAAAGAAAGGAAATCGCTATGCTTTGGCTAGGAGCCGCAATCACCGTGCTCGTATTCGTAGGTATCATTCTGAAGTTTGATACCAAGCTGTGCCTCATCCTGGGCGGCGCTCTCATGTGCCTCCTCGGCGGACAGCTCTCAGCCGCAGTCCCCGCGTACTGCGCTTCCGTAGTTAACGGAACTATCGTTTACTACACCTTCATCTCCCTTGGTTATTCGACCATAATGAAGACCATGGGCTGCACCGACCACATCATCTACGCCTGCCTCGGACCTCTCTCCAAGGTCAAGAAGATCATCGTCCCCGCGACGACCATCATCACCTGGTTCTTCATGCAGGCGCTTTCTTCCGCAGCGACCTGCGCCGCTGTAGAAGGTTCAATCATGATCCCCATCATGACCGCTCTCGGCGTTCCCGCAGCTACCGCCGCTGCCGCCATCCTCATTGGAGCAGGCGGATGCGGACCTGCCCTCAACCCGGGCGGCACCTTCTATGTTGCCTCCGCCCAGGCTGATCCGCTCGGAGAGGCCTCCGGCGCCGGAATGGTCTCCGTAGGCTTCGTTCCCGGTATCATCGGTATGTTCATCGCCGGCATCGGCGTCATGATCATGGGCAAGCTCCTCGATAAGGGCGACACCAAGGGAAGCGAAGAAGCAGCCCGCAAAGCCATGGAAGCCGCCGCGAACTTCAAGGTAAACCCGCTCTATGCGATCATGCCTCTTATCCCGCTGATCCTCATCCTCATCGCAAACTACACCCCGCTCCTCGATCAGAAGATCTTCGACGTACCGACCTGCATGTTCTGCGGATTCGTGCTTTCCCTGATCGTATTCCACAGCAAATACAGGGAGGTCTCAAACGCCTTCTTCAGAGGACAGGGCGACGCCTTCTTCAGCATCATCACCCTTATGGCGGCTGCCGCCGTGTTCGTTAAGGGCATGGGAGCTATCGGTATCACCGGCGCCATCGTCGAGGCCATGAAGAACAATCCCTCCATCGCCAAGTTCGGCGCCGCCTATATCCCGATGCTCATCGCAGCGCTTTCCGGCTCCGGAAACGCCGCATGCTTCGCCTTCATCGAGTCGGTACTGCCGCATTCCCACGAGATCGGCATAGACCACAACAGGCTCTCCGTACTCTGCTGCACCTCTGGTTCCTGGGGAAGGGCTATGAGCCCCGTAGCAGCGGTCACAGTAGTACTCAGCGGCATTTCCGGCGTCGAGCCTCTCCACATGGTCAAGCTGACCATAGTCCCGCTCCTCGTCATCTCGGTGCTCTACCTCATAGTGCTCGTATAGCGCTTGCAGGAAGCTATATATCCATCAAAGCAGCCCCGCTTTAAGCGGGGCTGTCTTCCTTTCCTCTATGGATCTGTAAGGGGCGGCGTTCAGAAGCGCCGCCCCTTTTTATCTTCAGCTTATCTTCTTCCACTTGGCGAGCACGTCGCCCGCCTGGTAGAGCGATCCGAAGATGCAGAGGCTCTTTCCGTTCGGGGTCTCGGGCGCTATTATCCTGCCGTCCTCTCCGTAGCCGTAGCCTAGCGCGGCCAGTGCCATATCAAGACCTTCGAAGGGATCCTCGGCGCTTTCGGCCTCCACGCCGTGCTCCCTGATAAGAGCCGCAAGCGCGTCCGCGTCCAGAGCCCTGTGGCTGTCGGGCCTCACGCAGATGAAGCGCTCCGCCATGGGAGCCATCAGGCCTATCATGTGCTTGTAGTCTTTGTCCGCCATGACGCCCATCATATAGACGAACTTCCTGCCGGGGAAATAACTCTTCAGGGTCTTTGACAGAGCCTCGACCCCGTCGGGATTGTGGGCTCCGTCGAGTATTATGAGCGGATCCTTGCTGAGCAGCTGGAACCTCGCGTCCCAGCCGGCGTTCGCGAGGCCTTCTCGCAGAGCTTCCTCCGGGATGTCCCAGCCCCGCGCTCTGAGCACGTCGATGGCGTCTATTGCCAGCATGCAGTTGGACAGCTGGTATTCCGCCGCGAGGCTCAGCCTTATGCCCTTGCGCTCCTTGTAGTCAAAGAGCTGGCCGTCCATGTCCGCGGATATGAACCTGAGCCTGTCCGGCTCGGTCACTATGCACTCGCTCCCGCGCTCCGCCGCTGTGTCGGTCATGACCTTGAGCGGAGACTCGTCCTGCGACATGATCACCACGGGCCTTCCCGGCTTTATGATGCCGGCCTTCTCGGCCGCTATGAGTTCGACGGTATTGCCAAGTATGGCCGTGTGATCCAGCGCTATATGAGCTATGACGCACACCTCCGGAGCGCTGAGTATATTGGTGCTGTCGTACTTTCCGCCGAGGCCTACTTCCATAACCGCGGCGTCGCAGCCCTCTTCAAAGAACCATTCGAAGCCTACGGCCGTGAGCCTCTCGAACACGGTCGGGATGTCGTCCATCTCGTCGCAGGCGGCCTTTACCCTCTCGGCGACCCTGCACAGGTCCTCGTCGGATATATCGATCCCATTGATCTTAAAGCGCTCGTTCCACGTCACAAGGTGCGGCGAAGTGAAGAGCCCCGTCTTATAGCCCGCGGCTTTCAGAACGGAGGCTATCATAGACGAAGTAGAGCCCTTGCCGTTAGTCCCCGCCACGTGCACGCAGCGCAGCTTTTCCTGAGGATCTCCAAGCCTTCTCATCAGCTCTCTCATCCTGCCGAGTCCGAGCTGCCCTCCGCCCCCTCTGGGCGTGCTTATGAATTCCAAAGCCTGTTCTATATTCATGAATGACCCCCTTTCAGGCCATCTGCCGATCCTATCTGTCCTGAGTGAATTATATATCTGATTTTGATAAAGTAAAAGCAGCGTTTTGTGATATAATCATTACGCTCATATATGGATAACGAGGACGGCTCCGGCGCTTTTTTCAAGGCGCGAGGCGGCCCCGTTTGTTTGCGCCCGTAGCTCAGTTGGATAGAGCGCAGGACTCCGACTCCTGAGGCCGCAGGTTCGACTCCTGTCGGGCGCACCACGACACTTCACACCCCGCCCGCGCGGCGCAGGTAAAACATGAAGCTAAAGCTCGACAGAAAAAAGAAATACGCCATAGCGCTTCAGGGCGGCGGGGCCAGGGGCGGCTTTGAGGTCGGCGTCTGGAAGGCTCTGAGGGAAGCCGGTATAAGCTACAACGCGGTAGCCGGGACCTCGGTCGGCGCCCTCATAGGCGCGATGATGACCGTGGGAGACCTCGAGACTGCCGAAAAGGCATGGGCGGAGATGAGCATTGACAAGGTCATCAGCATCCCGGACGAATACGAGGATGGGCTGAGATCGTTAGTCAGCTGCGATTTCTCAAGAGAAGGCATAAAGAGCTTCGCTCCCGCTCTCTTCGAGATACTTAAAAACGGCGGGCTCGACGTGGGCCCCCTCCGCGCCTGGATGCACGCATCCATAGACCCCGAGAAGATCAGGTCCTCCGACGTCGAGTTCTTCATCACGACCCTCGACCTGACGGACATGCAGGGCCTTTACGTAAGGGTGAAGGATCTCCCCGCTGAGAATATCGTAGATATGCTGCTCGCCAGCGCGTATCATCCGAGCTTCAAGCTCGAGACCCTCGGAGGAAGGTTCTACAGCGACGGAGGCCTCGTGGATCAGCTCCCCATAACCCCGCTCATAGAAAGCGGCTACAGGGATATAATAGCCGTCAAGATGCCGGGCATGGGCGTGTCCAGGACCGTTCCTAAGCTGCCCGATCTGAACATACATTACATAGAGTCCAGCAAGGAGCTCGGAGGGGTCCTCAACTTCGATCCCGAACAGGGCAAGCTCGATATGCGAATAGGCTATCTCGACGCCTACAGGGCGCTCTACGGACTCTACGGAAAGAAATACTACGTCGACAGGACCTTCAAGGAGAGCGAGGCCCTGACGATACTTGCGAATCATTACGCGCGCACCAAAAAGCGCGGCAAACTGAGGGAGATCATGGAGTTCGTGATACCTACTGAGGCTATCAAGCTCGGCGTCCCCTCGGGAAGCTACTACGAGATACTCATAGCGCTCTGCGAGAGCCTCGCGGACGCCAAGAAGATGGAGCTGCTGAAGCTTTACACCGACAGCGACTTCATAAAAGAAGCCATGAGCTAGAAAGGAGTGAAAAATGCAGGAATTCGACATCGCCATGCAGGAGATACTTGAGTATCTTCACTCCAAACGCTACCAGGACCTCAGAAACTATCTCGACGAGCTCAACCCCGCTGACATCAGCGAACTCATGGAGGAGCTCTACGAGGAAGAGGCCATTACCAAGGAAGAGCTGGTAAAGATATTCAGGCTCATCCCAAAAGACCTCTCGTCCGACGCCTTCGTCGAGATGAACCCGGAGATGCAGCAGGCCCTGATCGACGCCTTCTCCGATAAGGAGCTCCACGAGGTCGTGGACGACATGTACCTGGACGATACGGTAGACATCATCGAGGAGATGCCAGCGAACGTCGTCACGAGGATACTTAAGAACGTAGACGCCGAGACCCGCCGCAACATCAATATAATACTGAAATACCCCGAAGACTCCGCCGGCTCGATAATGACCATAGAGTACGCGGAGCTGCACCCATATATGACGGTGCAGGACGCCTTCACAGAGATAAGGAAGACCGGCGTAGACAAGGAGACCATCTACACCTGCTACGTGACCGACAAGAAGAAGCTCGTCGGAATAGTCTCCGTCAAGGAATTGCTGCTCTCGAACTACGAGGACAAGGTCGGGGACATCATGGAGGAGAACGTGATCTCCGTGAACACCCTGGACGACAGAGAAGAGGTCGCCCAGATGTTCAGCAAGTACGACTTCACCGCCCTCCCCGTCGTAGACAAGGAAAACAGGCTCGTCGGCATCATCACCGTCGACGACGCCATCACGGTACTCACCGAGGAGGCAACCGAGGATATAGAAAAGATGGCGGCTATAACGCCGTCCGAGCACCCCTACCTCAAGACCGGAGTCGTGGAGACCTGGAAGCAGAGGATACCCTGGCTGCTGCTGCTCATGATATCGGCCACCTTCACTGGCATGATCATAACGAGCTTTGAGGACGCTCTGGCGGTCCACGTGGTCCTGACGGCGTTTATCCCCATGATCATGGATACTGGCGGCAATTCGGGCTCTCAGGCCTCCGTAACGGTCATCAGAGGACTCTCCCTCGGAGAGATAGAGCTCTCAGACGTTGGAGAGGTCATCTGGAAGGAGATAAGGGTCGCCGTGCTCGTAGGGATCTCCCTCGGAGTCGTATCCTTCGCCAAACTCATGCTCGTTGACCACATGATGCTAGGAAACGCCAGCATAGACACGGTGACCGCGCTGGTCGTCAGCGGGACGCTCGCCTGCACCGTGCTGATCGCGAAATTCGTCGGCTGCACCCTGCCGATGATAGCTAAAAGACTTGGCTTCGACCCGGCGGTCATGGCCTCGCCCTTCATAACGACCATAGTCGACGCCCTGTCGCTGATGATCTACATGAACCTGGCGACGCTGCTGCTGGGACTGTAAGACTTGTCTGCGTTTCTTCCGGATCCCTGAGATCCTGTTCAGCCCTTAGCTCCTGAGATCTTGTTTAAAAGAAAGGGCGTGACATCAAGAAGAAACTGCTTTCTTTGCTGATAGTACTGGCGCTCGCGGTCGGCGCGATGTCATTCGCGGACATAAACGTCTATGCGGATGGCTCCCACAGCATAAAAGTCACAAACGGCAAAGCAGACAAGAGTTCTGCTATGCCCGGTGAAACGGTGACTATCGGCGCGAGATGATCAAAGAGCTCCGTATTAGCCGAGTGGCGCTGAGTATCTCTTTGACAAAATACCCTGGTTTGAATCATATGCGCAAGAAAACGGAGGGACCGTCAGGTGGTATCTGGACGGCGAGATCGTAACCATCACCGCCGATAAGGTGGACGGCCAGATATTCGTGGCCTGGCAGGACAAACGCGGAGATACGCCGCTTGACGATTACTTCAGCAGTACCACGACCTTCACCATGGGAGATAACGACGTGGCTTATTCCGCGTCGCTCCGCGATCTCAAAGTACCATATACCGATGAAAGCAAAGCTGAGCCGGGCCAGACTCTGACCGTGGACGAGAGCTATTTCGAAGAGCTCGCCGACGAATCCATCAAGATGCTGGAGGCCTATGAGAACGGACTCGGCTATCAGTGGTACGAGGACGGCAAGGCCATAAAGGGCGCCACGAAAAAGAGCCTCAAGATCGAAGATCCCATGATCGGGGGCGATATAAAAGCCACCATCAAGATGGGAGATATCGAGTTCTATACCGAGACCGTGGAAGTGTCAGGCGCGGCTCCCCAGCCTCAGCCGGCCCAGGCTTCCGAGGAGAACCCCTTCGAGGACGTTTCCAAGTCCGACAGCTATTACGACGCCGTGATGTGGGCCTACAACGCCGAGCCTCAGGTGACCAATGGAACGGATCTGAAGCATTTCAGCCCCAAGGATACGGTCAACAGAGGCCAGTGCGTGACCTTCCTTTGGAGGACGATGGGCTGTCCCGAACCTAAATCTACAGACAACTCCTTCTCAGATATAGAAAGCGGCAAGTTTTATTATAAGGCCGTGCTCTGGGCGGTAGAGAAAGGCATCACCAAGGGCGTCGACGCGTCCCACTTCGATCCCGACGCTCCCCTTTCCACCCAGCATATAGTCACCTTCATATACAGGACCCTTAACTCCGGCAAGGACGGCTGGGGAGAAGAAGCAAAGGAATGGGCAGGCAGGGACTACGGCGGAGACCCCTTCGGCGTGGACATCGGAGTGGACAATACCGTGAACTGCCCCCTCTGGTGCACCGTACAGTTCCTCTATGAGGCCCTGACAAAATAAGGGCAGCAGTACCGGATCCCTTGAAGGTTTAGAGTGCCTCTTATCTCAAGTGAGAAAAATAAGGTAATAAACAGCCCCGCATCTTACTCGAGGTTTTACCAGGACAATGAAGAGTCCCGCGCTTCAATGCGCGGGACTTTTGTATCATCGCATATCCCTGCGTTCAGACGCGGGATCATATCTCCGTTCGTTCTTTTCCAGTTCTGCTTTGCCGTACGTCTCTCGCTGACAAGGCCTATTTTACCTCCAGCAGCAGGTCTCCGGTCGCGCCGGAAAGCAGCTCGCTTATGAGCAGCGTTGCCTGCTCCTCCGCCTTTTTCTTGAGCGCTGCTATATCCGCGCTGTTCATGGCGTCGTCCCTGGCCGCCTTGATAGCGTCGACGACGTCCTCTTTGTTCGTCCAGTTGAAGAGGGCGAGCTTCTCGTCGTAGAACTGTATCGAGTCCGGATCGACCTCTATGGACTGAAGCTCGGCCTTCGGGAGGGATACGACGACCTTGTCCTCAAAGACCTCGACCTTGATCTTTTCCATGTCTATCCCGGCGCTTATGCGGGCCTCGTAGAGCATGGAAAAGGCCTTCTGAGTGAGGAAGGGTATCTTTCCGTCCTCGTATTTGATAAGGCCGCGGTACTGCAGCTCCGCCGAGGTCAGCTTGGCCGCGGGCGCGATCTTGCTCTCGATATACGAGGCGTCGATCACAGGCCCCTTCTGGTGAGAGGCATGATAGAGCCTGACGCCCATTACGATCACCGCACATACCAGCGCGAAGATGAGGAACGCGAGAAGCAGCCTCAGCCATTTATAAAGCGATACGCTGTCTTTTTCTTTTTCCATCAGGACCTCCCTGCGGACGCCGCATTTACGATACTGACCAGAGCCTTTTCAAGCCGATTTTATCACCCCGGCAAAACGATGACAATAGCGCCGGGTGCTGCAGCAGCGACGGGGGCTGTCCAAATCCTTTTGCATTTTCCTCCCGTTGTGGTAGAATAGACGCACTATGGAAGAAAGCAGAAACACCATAGGCCTCGAAAACGGCCGCGTGATAAAGCAGTTCGCGAACCACATGGACTACGTGAACGAGCTTCGCATATACAAAAAGCTGGAGGGCACGGGGCTCTGCCCCGAGCTGCTCTACAACGGACAGGACGTGATAGAGCACGAGTATATAGACTCTCCCCTGCTCTTCGACGAGCTGATAGCCGCCATTTCCGATGAAAGGAAGCTCCAGCACCTATTCGCGCTATTTACCGCCTGGTACGCCGAATTCAGGCGCATCGCGGGCTGCAGCCTCGAGCACGTGGACTTCAGGGATTTCGCCGTAAAGGATGACCACATCGTCTGCTTCGACTTCGAGCACTGCAAGGCCGACTTCCTCGAGAGCGATTTCGCGAAGCTCTGTTCGCAGATATATCTCGTTCCGAAGCCATTCTCCGCCGAGGCCGAGAGGGTCTGCAGGCTCTTCATCCGCCAGGTCTGCGCCAGATTCTCGCTGGCGCCCGACCTCTTCGCCAGCCAGCTTCGGAGCGAGCTCGCGAGGATATGCGAGCTGCTCGGCATAGAGCATGACGAAGAAAAGATCGACGGCTTCGCGGAAAGAACGGCGGACCTGATAAGAGAAAGCATATAAAAGCGGGCGGACGCGCAGGCGTGCCGCCCGCTTTTATATATGATCTAGTTGGACCAGCGTTTATGCCGCCGGCACACCTGCGCGCTTCACGCTGAGCCTCTTCGTCCATCGTTTTCAGCCCTCTGATATCGGGCTTCAAACACTGCCCTCGAGTCTCGACTACGCTCCGGCAAAGTGCCGCCGTCATAAACACTGATCCAATATCATTACAACACAAAAGCGGG
>JAFPZZ010000018.1 GCA_017417045.1 Bacillota bacterium | reverse complement strand
GCTTCCGGGAATTAACTTCCCAAGTATCTCTCCCGCCCTGAGCTTCTCATTCATGTGGAGGTAATGCGCCATGTCGGTGTACGCCGGCGCGAGCTTTTTTGACGCGTCCGCGAGCTCCGTGAGCAGCAGCTCGGCGCTTATACTCTCGCCCCTTCCCAGGACCACTACGTTCTTGACGTAAGCGAGACTCTCGGACAGCTCGCCTAGCATCAGCTCCCTGTTTATATTCGACCTGACGCTTTTGATATACCTCGCGGGAAGCGATCCTTTCGCCAGCTCGGCGCTTCTTCCAAGGTATCTGAGCGCCCTGGCCTTTAATCTTCCCGGCTCTGGGATGGTCAGAATCAGCACTCCTGTCCAAAAGAGCAGCAGCATATATAGATCGACGTATCGCAAAGCTTTTTCCTCCTATCAGCGCAGATCAACGTCCGTTGTTGCTGTCCATGTCCCAAAAACCGGTATTCCTTCCGCCGTCAGTAATCGAGCTTCATGTTGGACAGAGCCCTGAGCACCGCCATGTTTATGACGAAAAGAAATACCCCGATCAAAAAGAACAGCAGCCCTTCCGGGCTCAGAAACTGGTTGCTCAGAAGCTGTCCGGGGCTTATGCCAAGGTAGTATACCGCCATGAGCACGGTGCCCACGTAGAGCAGCGGGACCAGAAAGAGCGTCATCCTGGTCGCCTCGGAGTTCATGCGGCGCCTCTCCTCCGAGCGCTTATAGGCCGACGAGAGCTGCCGTGAGATGTCCGAAAGGCCCTCTGATATATCGCTCCCCTTCTCTGCCGCGAGCCTTATGCATGAGGCCAGCATGCTTCCCCATATCGTTCCCAGGGAAAAGGCGAAGCTGTCTGTGCATGCCTTTATGGAATCCTTTCCCGAGGCGCTCCTCAGCCTCAGCAGCAGCCTGTAGAGCTGCTTCTTGGACACCGGAAAGTCCGCCTCGGACTCTATCGTGTATTCTATGGCGGAATAGATGTTCTTCCCGTGTATCCTGTACTGCCTTCCGAGCTCCGCGACCAGGCTCATGCCCTCGCGGCTGCTGCGGCTGCGGTTCCTGCTGACCGCTATAGACATGATGGCAGGCGGCATACCGCAGCACATCAGGGCTATCAGCACAGTCTGAGGAAGGTAAAAGCTCCTTATCCCCAGCGCGAAGCTGAGCAGGAATAACCCCGCGAGCGCCCAAGCGACAGCGTAGCCTCCTATGTCCCTTTGAAAAGCTGACGAGGCCAGATCCCCGAGAAATACGATGGCGGCAGGCTGCTTTCTGCCCTCCGCGACCTTTTTTCTCAGTCTATGTCCCAGCTCCGCGCGCCTTTTCAGCACGTGGAAGACGTCGCCGAACACCATGAATAACCCCGTAAAATACGCGCAGTAAAGCGCAGCTTCAACTATTATCCGCAAGTTTTTTCAGCTCCTTCTTCATATCCTCAAAGGCCTCCGGATCGCTCTCTAGGGCATAGGCGCTCTGAGCGTGGCCTATATCGTCGTAAAAGCTCCAGCTTTCGGAGCTTGGATCGTATTCGCATATGGGTCGGATCTCGATCTGCCGCGCGCTTCCAAGGCTCATCTGATAGATAGCTTTTAACCTTTTCTGTCTCTTGTCCGAAAGCTGGATAAAGTGAAAGAGATAATCGAAATTCGCTGCCACCATCTCCATGGTGAGTCTGAGGTCTCCGCCCGTTGCCTTGACGATCTCCATCGCCGCCTCGAGCGGAAAGTTTTCGGGCTGCCTGGAATGAAACGTAAGCTTCATCCTCTTGGTACCCTTGGCCGCGATCTTCACGGCCGTATCGAGGGCAACGCCGTCTCTCGCCTCGGCGAGTATGAAATAGTCAGCGTCGCTCCTCATGAGGTTTTTGGATATCCTGCGCAGCTCCTCTCCGTCGGCTATGAGCTGGAGTATTGGCGCGCCCGGAAGAAGCTCGTGCATAGGGATCTCGGGATCCGTCTCCACCATGACTCCCTCGAGCGCGGGGTCCTCGTAGCGCTGCCATGTGCTGAGGAAAGTCGTCTTCGCGGTCCTCACGGCGCCCATGAACACTACGTTGAATCCTATGCGCACCATGCTTCGAAAGAGCGGTATCGCGCCTGCTGGTATCGTGCCCCGCTGCGCCTGCTCCTCGAAGCTCAGCGCCGGGACCACATAGCGTCTGAATATTATGGCTGAGCGCCCGTCCTTCGCCATCGGTTCTGTGAATATCGTGACCCTGGTGCCGTCAAGCATGTAGGTCTCGTAGTAATCTCTGTCCATGCGCGCGTCCGGCGTAAGGAGCAGGAAGGCCTTTATGAGCTGCTGCTTTCTGTCCTCTCTGATGCGCTGAGGCTTGAGCGCCATGCGCCCCTCCTCCAGAAAGAAGATATCTCCTCCTATGACCTTCGCGGAGCTGCTCTGGGAGAAGGCCGGCGTGAACCATTCGGCGAGCCCCGCGAGTCCCCAGTTCTCGTGATATATCGCGTCCTCAAGGCTCGGATACCATGATGGGAACGATGAACCATCCCTGCCCCTCGAGCTCACTATCTGAAGTATGCGCTCCTTGAAGAACGCCTTCTCCTTTTCGTAGCCTATTATCGCGCGCTTTTGCAGCTCCAAAGCGGATCTCGAGCTCTCCCTGCTCTCCCAGTCCAAGAAGAACTCGTCTCTGACCTCTGCGCAGAGCTCGTAAAAATCCTCCAGGGTGTCTACCTCGGAATACTCGCTCTGCCCGTGCGTGGCGTTTATGTACTCGTCAAAATCGAATCGCTTCATCGCGCAGTATCCCTAAAGCTCTTTAAGCAGCAGCCCCGCCAGAGCCTCGACGTCCTTCCTGTAGGAGCTGTCCCTAAAGGAGAGCAGGAGCCTTCCTTCGGTCTCCGCCTGAACGCCGAAGCGCGAGCTCCTTACGCTCATGACGCTTTCGGCTGATGAGTCCAGTCTCTGACAGATATACCCCGCGCTGAAGGCGGACGCCGGATCGAAGCGGTTTATAACGAGGCCGCTCAGCTTAAGTCCCAGCCTGCCAAAGAGCGGCCTGAGCCATTCATATCTTCTAAGGCAGTTCTCACTCTGGACCAGCACGGGCCAGACCTGCGCCGACGCCATGAGAAGGCCGAGAGAAAAGCCTCTGTCTATCTCGCAGCCGGCGTCGCATAGGATGAGATCGAAGCGCTCTCTGAGCACGTCGAGAAGGAATGCAGCCGAGTCGGGATGCATGTCCGAGGCGCTTCCGAGGCGGCTCCCCGACGATATGACGTGGATGCCTCCTTCCAAGCGCGATCTCTCCATGATCTCCTCGACGTCCGGATTCTGCTTTTCGAGATGAGGGATAAGCTCGTCAGCGCAGAGGCCCGGGCTCCCCATATAGCTCCTTGCTCCGGGACTCTGCGCATGTATGAGGAGCAGCCTGATCCCTGGATGCGCCGCGCTTATGACGGAGCAGACGCTTTCAGTAAGCATGGTGGTGCCAACGCCGTGATCCCCTCCCATGAAGCTGACGACCTTTCTCATATCGCGTCCTCCGCCGCGACGCAGATTATCAGGCAGCGCTTCAGGTCGGCGCTTATATAGCTGCCGCCGGCGATGAGCTTCTCCTCATGCGCTCTGATGCTCTCCAGTATCGCGAAATAATCCTCAGCTGTGCATACTATCTCTATGTCCTCTATTATCCCGTCGGAGCCGCGGTCAAGCAGGCTGTCGCCGCGCCTGGGCGCGTTGATGGGCTGCTCATTTCCGTTTCTGAGGTAAGCCGCCCTGTAGTTTCCGAGAAGCTCTCCGTCGGGCCTGTAAACGCTGAGAACGTCTCCCGAGCAGAGCGAGGCGGGCCTTGAATAGATCCATTCGGATTCAAGGCAGAACACCGTCTCTCCGGGAGAAAAGAGGCTGTCCTCCGTTCTCAGCATGGATGCGACTATCTGCTGCCTAGCCGGAATGAGATCCTTCGCGAGCATCCCCTGCGCCTTCTTCTCGTCGCCTGGACGCAGAGCTCCCGTCACCACGGCGTCGAAAGGAAGACTCAGGACTGCGAGGTCTTCCGGAAGTATCATCTCTCCCTCTTCAATGTCCCGCGCGCTCACGAGCACGGGAGTCATCATGACCAGCTCCCTGCCGGCCGATTCCCAGTAGAATATTCCTGCGGCGCTCAATGTTACCAGCAGTATCCCTGCTATAGTTTTTATCCTGAACCTGAGGCTCTTCATCTCCCCTCCGCGGCTGTCAAAATCTGTCAATATCTGTAAATATAATAAGCGCCCCGAAGGGCGCTGTCAAGTAAAATATTGTCAATTTATGGTTATTATTTACATCCGGCAGATACTTCTAAAGCTCCTCCAAAAGCCTCTGCATGACGGGATTCGTAAGGTCGAGGCCCTTTTCCGTAAACGCGACGCGTCCTGGAGACGGTCTGAAAAGCAGGTCCTGCGCAAAAAGCTCCCACAGCGGAGAGGCGAAGTCCGAGATGAAGGAAGAGCCGAAGAGCTCCTCGTAAAACCCTTCGTCCAGCCCTTCAATAAGGCGCAGCTGGGTGAAGATGAAGTCGCCCCTGAGCGAGTCCCTGTCCTCCGCGGCGTCTTCCGGCCCGGGCGCAGGCTTTTCGGCAAAGCGCACGCCGTCTATGAACGAATGCGCCGTCCTGCCGAGCCCCAGGTATGGCCGCATGGTCCAATATTTCAGATTGTGGCGGCATTCGTATCCGGGCTTCGCGGCATTGGATATCTCGTAATGACGATATCCGGCGGACTTTATGAGCTCGAGCCCGCGGTGATACATCTCCCTGTTCTCCTCCCACGCGGGAAGCTCCAGCTTTCCCGTGCGGTATTCTTCGTAAAAGGGAGTCCCCTCCTCTAGCTGCAGACTGTAAAACGAGAGATGCTGCGGCTCCTCGTTCAGGACCCTCTTCAGCCCTTCAAGCCAGATATCAAGCGTCTGCCCGGGAGTACCTATCATGAGGTCTGCGTTGACGCTCGGAAAGACGCTCTTTGCCAGCTTTAGGGCTTCAAGCCCCTCGTCCGCGCTGTGTATGCGGCCCATGATGCGCAGGACGCCGTCATCCAGACTCTGCACTCCTACGCTGATCCTATTGAAGCCGGCGGCCCTGTAAGCCTCAAGGCTTTTCCTTGATATGGTCCCGGGGTTGGCCTCGAGGCTGATCTCGGCATCTTCAGTTATATGGAATGCATGCCCGAGCTCATCCAAAGCCCCGCAGAGCAGCTCCGGTTCAACGGCGCTCGGAGTCCCTCCGCCGAAGAAGACGCTGTCAACCTCAAAACGCCCTCTCCAGATCGTCCCCGCCGTCTCGATATCCGAAACGAGACAACGGAAGTATTCCGCCGGGCTCCTTTCAGCGCGCGAAAAGGTCTGCGAAAAGAAGTCGCAGTAATTGCACTTCCTCACGCAGTAGGGCACGTGTATGTAGATCCCGAGCTTTTCTTTTCCCATAATATCGATATGCCGGGGCGCTAGGCCCCGGCACTGTGGGCCAGACTTCGGCCCCATTATCCTTGGTCATTCGGCCTGTCCCCCGGCCCTGCTATAGCTTCCCAGACGCGGCGCAGCGGCCTGCCTACTTCTCGTCGTCGTATTTGAGCACGGCGGTGAAGGCCTCCTGCGGCACCTCGACCGTGCCGAATTGCCTCATGCGCTTCTTGCCTTCCTTCTGCTTTTCGAGCAGCTTCTTTTTTCTTGAGATATCGCCGCCGTAGCACTTGGCCAGCACGTCCTTGCGGTAGGCCTTTACGGTCTCGCGCGCTATGACCTTCTGCCCTATAGAGGCCTGTATGGGAACCTCGAACTGGTGCATGGGGATGACCTCCTTGAGCTTCTCGCAGACGAAGCGCCCCCTCGCGTAGGCCTTGGATTCATGCACTATCATGGAGAAGGCGTCCACCTGCTCGCGGTTCAGGAGTATGTCGAGCTTGACGAGGTTAGACCTCTGGTAGCGGTCGAATTCGTAGTCGAGCGAGGCGTAGCCCCTGGTCTTGGACTTCAGCGCGTCGAAGAAGTCGTAGATGACCTCGTTCAGCGGCATATCGTAGTGCAGCGCGACGCGGTTCTCCGTAATATATTCCATGTGATTCATGCTCCCGCGCCTGTCCTGGCACAGAGCCATGATGGAGCCAACGTAGTCCTTCGGCGTCATTATCGTCGCCTTGACCATGGGCTCCTCGATGTGGTCGTACTCTGTAGGATTGGGCAGGTTCGAGGGATTCTCTATCATGGTCTCGGAGCCGTCGTGGTTCACGACCTTGTAGATGACGCTGGGCGAGGTCGTGATGATCTCGAGATCGAACTCCCTCTCCAGCCTCTCGACTATGATCTCCATGTGGAGCAGCCCGAGGAAGCCGCAGCGGAAGCCGTAGCCCAGGGCCTGCGAGGTCTCGGGCTCGAACTGGAAGGCCGCGTCGTTTACCTGGAGCTTTTCCAGGCAGTCCTTGACGTTCTCGTACTTCTCGTCCGGAGTGGGATAGATGCCGCAGTAGACCATGGGCTGTACCCTCTTGTAGCCGGGGAGCTTTTCCGCGGCCGGCGCGGACGCGAGGGTCACCGTGTCGCCCACGCGGGCGTCCTTGACCTGCTTGATGCTCGCGCAGATATATCCTACCGAGCCCGCCGAGAGCTCGGACACCGGGGTCTGGTACGGCGCGTTCACGCCGACCTCGGTGACCTCGTAGGTCTTCTTAGTATTCATGAGGAGTATGGTGTCCCCGGCCTTGACCGAGCCGTCGAAGACGCGGGTATAGATGACCACTCCCTTGTAATTGTCGTAGTAGGAGTCGAATATGAGGGCCTTGAGGGGGCTTTCCGGGTCTCCTGAGGGAGCCGGCACCTTGGCGACTATGGCTTCGAGAACCTGGTCGATATTGATGCCCTCCTTGGCCGAGATCAGCGGAGCGTCCTGAGCTTCGATGCCTATGACCTCCTCTATCTCGTCCTTGGTCTCCTGAGGACGAGCCGAGGCGAGGTCCATCTTGTTGATGACCGGGACGATCTCCAGATCCTCGTCGAGAGCCAGATAGACGTTGGCGAGAGTCTGAGCCTCCACGCCCTGGGTGGCGTCCACGACGAGCACTGCGCCCTCGCAAGCTGCAAGGCTCCTCGAGACCTCGTAGTTGAAGTCCACGTGGCCCGGAGTGTCTATGAGGTTGAGTATATATTCGCTGCCGTCCTTGGCATTGTAAACGAGACGGGTCGTCTGCAGCTTGATAGTTATGCCGCGCTCCCGCTCGAGCTCCATATTATCCAAAAACTGTTCCTTCATATCGCGGTGAGCTACGGTCCCCGTGCTCTCGATCAGCCTGTCCGCGAGCGTGGACTTGCCGTGATCGATGTGCGCGATTATACTGAAGTTCCTGATGTATCTCTGATAATCCTGCATTTGCGCCTCCGCGATAAATTATACCAAAAAGCACTTGCATTGCAAGGCATTCGGTAATATACTAATCAAGCGATATTTTTACGAAAGGGGACATAATATGGCAAACATCAAATCGGCGAAAAAGAGGATCACCGTCATCGCGAAGAAGACCGCCCGCAACAGAAAGGTGAAGGGAGCCTACAGGGCTATCATCAAGAATTTCTACAAGGCGATCGAAGCCGGCGACATGGTTACCGCCAAGGAAAAGCTTGGCCTCGCTGAAAAGAAGCTTATGCAGGCTGCCGCTAAGGGAGTCATGCACAAGAACACCGCCAGCCGCAAGGTAGGTCGCATGACCCGCACCTACAACAAGGCCAAGGCGGAAGCTTAATCTCACCCGTCCCCAAGTGCATAAGTTAAATGCATTGAAAAACCGGAAGTGTCTCTCCGGTTTTTCTTTTTGCTTTACTGTTTATTCACAAAAGCGTGATATATTAAGGGTATGAAGAAACACAGCCTCAGCGGCGCAAAGACTAAAAAGGATAAAAAGTATCTCAGCAGGATGAAGGGCGGCGCTGCCCTGCTCGCGGCCTTGATAAGCATCAGCGTGGCCTACAGCGTGAGCGCGCCCGCGCTCAGCGAAAGGGAAAAGGAGTCCGTCCCTGCGGATCCCACCCACGTCTACGAGCTCGACACCGTCCCTGAGACCCTCGAGGAGATACTTCAGACAGACCCGCTCGATACGGATGAGGAAGAGAAGAAAAAGGGCTTCCTCTATTCGATTCGCGCGTTTCTTTTAAATATCCTCGCCCTCATCGGAAGATTCTTCAGGAAAGTCTTCAGGACTCTTTTCTCGCCCAAGAACATATGGGCTCTCGTGGTGTTCCTAATAGGAGCGCTCATCTTCATACTCAAGGAGTTCTACCACATAACCCTGAGCGCATAAGGCAGGGACCGTTTTGGCTCCCTGAGCGCTTAGATCGCGGCCGTTTTAGCTCCCTGAGCGCATAAGGCAGGGAGTTATCATCACGCTCCAAACTCAGGGCCCCCTACTCCAATATGAATCTCACCAGCACCGGTTCGTGGTCGCTGTATTTGAAGTCCAGCTCCTCCGTGCTGACCGAGAGCACCCTTACGTGCGGCGATACGATAAAGCCGTCTATCAGATAGTACTGGAAGCTCTCCTTGTCCGCGCCCTCGTAGGGCTTATCCAAAGACCTGCAGCTCGGATGCGAGGAGTCCATCAGATGCTGCCAGCCGTTGGGAAGCTCGTCCACGTCTATGACTCCGGGAGCCCACATCCCTTCCTGCACAGGGAAGAGCGACGCGTCCACACTCGAAAGTATCTGGTTCATATCGCCGCCGGCAATCACGTAATTGCCCTTGGCGTATTCTTCCTTCAGCACGCTTCGCAGCATCTTGGTCTGCGCTATCTTTCCTTCGCCCGAATCATAAGCCTCCAAGTGGAAATTGATGACCACGAGCTCCTTATCGCTGCCTTCCACGGGTATGCGGCTTACGAGGAGGCAGCGCTTGAGGTTGGCCGTCCTCACAGGCCATGAGAACGACAGCGGGAGCTGCAGCCTCGAGGCCTCGGAGATATCGAACTCAGAGAGCGTCATCACCCCGCTTCCGACCTTGCCTAGAGGCGGGATCGGGTAAGGCACGAAGCTCACTTTGTAGTTGTATGCGAACGCGCTGTCGTAGCCCTCGAAGCCGTCGCGGTAATACTGCGTCTCGTCTATGTGATAGGATCTTGAGGAGTCGACGTCAGTCTCCTGAAGAAGGTAGATATCGCAGCGGTAGGCCTTGGCCGCGCTGAGTATGCCTCTGAGGTTCTCCCTTACTCTCTCCTCCGTAGCGGACTTGACCATAGTTCCGCCGTCCATAAAGAAGTCCGCGTTGTCTCCGAGCGCCCCGTAGCCCGTATTCCAGGACAGCAGCGTTATCTCCTTGCCCTTGCGCGCGGGAGATACTGCATCTCCGGTGACGCTCAGACTCTCGGCGTCCGCGGGCCTGTATTCGCTCAGCGTCAGAAAGCCTACCAGAAGACCTGCGGCCAATATGACCACAAGAACTAACTTTGCGATGATCTTTAATAGCGTCTTCATATGCTTATCGCCCCGCTGGCCCGCGGCATCCTCCTTTTTAAGCAAAAAGCTCCTTCCGACGCTGGATCTAGCGCTGGAAGAAGCTCAAATAGGCATGCAATTGATTGGGCAAGGAAGGCTACAGCTTGTGCTTGGCCTCCCACTCCTCGACCTTCTCCGCGGGGATCTGTATGACCTGCCCGTCCTCGCCGGTTACGTAAACAAAATTGCCGAGCCCGTAGGACTGAGGCTCTTCAGCCAGGTATTCCTCCGGATCGGGCTCTCCCTTGCCGCCCTTCTCCCACTCGAGAAAAGCGCTGAGAGGAATGTGTACTACCTTCCCGTTTGCGGCTGTAACGTATACGAACGGATCTTCTCTCGAGCTCATGCTTCCCTCCTCCTGCCGCGTTTTTTGCGACAGAATCTATCTGTTTTCTTTATCGATTCATAGCTTTTATATATTTGTCGTATATATTATACCGCGAATTTGCCTTTGTAAAGGACTTTTGGCCTGACAGAGTTTTGAGTTTTGCTATCGGATTTAGATATAGGAAGCGGATCACTTTTCTGATTTTTAGGAAGATGAGACCGTTTCGTCCCGAGTGCTTCAAAGCGCTGAAAAACACGGCCGGCAGCGGAATATTCCCCGCCCCGCCCGCGCAGGTGGTACAATAAGAGAAAAAGCTGCACAGCTATGGGGCGATCAGGAGCACAGCTGTCAACGCGCACAGGATGCGATCGGGAGAGCAGCTGCCCCATATTGTGGAAACGAAAGATAACGCCGCCGGAGGGATCTGCAATGGACGAAAACATCAATAAGCTCAGAGAGCTCATATACGACAGCGAGAACATAGTCTTTTTCGGAGGGGCCGGGGTGTCCACGGAGAGCGGCATCCCTGACTTCAGATCCGAGAGCGGCCTTTACAACGCGCAGAGGGCATACGGCGTGAGCCCCGAGGAGATACTGAGCTCTGATTTCTTCTGGAGAAACACACAGACTTTCTTTGATTACTATAAAAAGAACCTCATAGCTCCGAACGCAAAGCCCAACGCGGCTCACCTTGCGCTGGCGAGGCTTGAAGCCGAAGGCAGGCTCAGCGCGGTCATAACGCAGAACATAGACGGACTGCATCAGGACGCGGGCTCGAAGAAGGTATTCGAGCTTCACGGCTCCGTGCGGAGAAACAGCTGCACCCGCTGCGGAAAGCCTTTCGGCCTGGACTACGTCATGGACGAGGCGAACTGCAAAAACGGCGTCCCGCGCTGCTCAGAATGCGGAGCGATCGTAAAACCGGACGTCGTGCTCTACGGAGAGAACCTCGACGACGATACCGTTTCCGGCGCGATTTACGCCATCACTCAGGCGGACCTGCTCATAATAGGAGGGACCTCTCTCGCGGTCTATCCCGCCGCCGGGCTCATACGCTACTTCCGCAGGGGCCACATAGCAGTCATCAACATGAGCGAGGCCGCCGCGGACAGCATCGCCGACCTCGTGATAAGAGACCCGATAGGCAAGGTGCTGGGAGAGGCTGTTTCGAAGTAGCGGACGCAGCCGCTCAGTCTTCATGGAACGCTGCTTTCGAAAACGCGCCATGCATATCGCATGTACCAATAAGTCCGGCCGCGAGGCCGGACTTATTACAGTTAGAACTGAATTTTGTAGCTTTCGGCCTTGGGATCGGCGAAGACCAGCTCGTCGAGCTCTCTTATCACGCGGGAGAGCATGTATCTTACGCCGAGACCGGAAGACGCGGCTTCTTCGGCGAGCTGCCTGACGCCGGCGCCGTCGATCACGACCTTGCGGCCGTCCTTCTCGAGGTCTCCGAGGAGGTTCTTTTCCAGTATGGTCTCGTAGTCGCTGACGCTGAGCTCCTCGAGCGCGATGAGGCGGTTTATGCGGCCGGCGATCTCGCGGCGCATGCCTGAGGAGATCAGGTCGTCGTAGGAGATCTCCGCGGAAGGAACCGTTTCCGATATGTCCCGAGGACCTACTGCAAAGCCTATGGACGGGGTGTTTGTCCGGTCTTTTTTCTGATGGAGCTTTTCGAAGGCTCCGAGCAGCACGACGGAGATCTTTGAACAGTCGACGGAGAAGGCTTCCTGCGCAACCCCTTCGTTTCCGAAGTACAGCGCGTCGCCATCGAGCATCTTGAGCAGGGTGTTTTGTATCAGCGCGGAGTGGTCGGTGCCGGAGCCGCTGACTATGGTCTCGCAGAGTATCTTGTCGGCTTCGTCGAGCACTATCACGGCCCCGCGCTCCTTAATGGTTACTTGTTTTGTTTTTGATATTATGGATCATATTCCGTTAGCGTATTAGCATTTGACAATAATCAAGATACGAGGGCTAGGCTTCGTTGCCTTCGCCTGTATTGACACCAGTCTCTTTTAAAACTATAGTTTAACTGTAAAACAGAGCCGACGGGTAGTCCCTGATAATCTTTGACAATCACACTGCCGGATGTACGCTCTGTTTTTCTTTTATTTGCTGTTTATGATCCTAGGATCGTTCGCAGAGAAAAGCGAAGTAAAAGCCAGATTTCATCTGCTAACAGGCTTGTTACAGGTCAGAGATCAAGGGTATAACAAGAAAAAAAGCATGGATACGGTGCATTTTTTTATAAAGAATGTTCCAAAAATGTTCCAAATCTTGCTATTCTTCAATTAAAACACCCCATGACCCAAACGCGGAAAGCATTGAGATCATGGGGTTTTTTAGTGGTGGTCTGTACAGGACTCGAACCTGTGACATTCTGGTTGTGACCCAGACGCTCTCCCAGCTGAGCTAACAGACCGTGCTCGATTATTATATCACATACTTTGGGCTTGTAAATGCAAAAAGTGCAGGGCATCAAAGCGGTTTTTCTTTTGCGAACAGCAATCCGTACTCGATATAATCGTTATCCTTCGCGTCGAAATTCTCCGAGGAGAGCAGGTAGATGTGATCGTACTGCGTTTTGTAAGTGCAGGTATTGAAGAATGAACGGACCTCCCCGTTCTCATCCTCATCCTTGTACACTTTATTATCGATCGCATTCATATCCGCTCCAAGAGTCTCGATGAACAGATCATAATCCTTGACGGAACGCCCGATATCGCAAACGAATCCGTCCGGCGCCGCATGGAAGCCTTCTTCGAATGCTTCCTCCAGCAGGGCCATTGTCCACGAGAATGCTTCATAAAGGCTGCTTTCTATCAAATGCCTTATCAGGGCCGATATTTCCTGATACCGATCCTTTTCTATAAGCTCCCTGACCAGGCCGGCGATATCCAGGAGCTGATCCGTCCCTTCGATCTCCCCGGGGCCTGAGATCCTTAAAAAGTCCTCTAAAGCATACATCCCGCACCAGCCATCCATTCTTCCTTCGTCATCAGGTTCACGTGGCCCTTCCTGGTCTCGCCGAGCTGGGGCACGGGCACTTCGTCCGTAGTCCACTGATACCTGAATCCCAGCTTTTCCTGCACGCGCCTGGACTTTTCGTTTCCGTCGTAATAGCCGCACCATACCCTCTCGAGGCCGAGGTCCTCAAAGGCGTGGCGGAGAAGCTCACGGGAAGCTTCGGGCACCAGTCCCCTGCCCCAGTACGGGACGCCGATCCAGTAACCCAGTTCGGCCTCATCGTCCTTTTCGGCGAGGTCATTGTGATGCAGGCCTATGCTGCCGACCGGGAGCATGGTCTCCTTCAGGACTATCGCGTAGGTCTCCTGCGCGGATAATACATCCCTTATGACGAGGCGGCTGTCCTCTATGCTCGTATGCGCGGGCCAGCCCGCGGCGGGACCCACGAGGGGATCCTTCGCGTATCTGTAGCATTGTTCAGCATCCGTCTCCTCCCACGGACGCAGTATGAGTCTTTCGGTCTCCAGTATCATCGGGATCCCTTTCGTGCGTGAACATTCGATGACCGCCTCCGGCCATCCCCGGCCGAGCGCGGATAATAAACTCGGGGAGCGGATGCCCGCTCCCCGTTCGATGCTTTCAGCTCTCCGCATGCAGGCGCGCTGTGCGCCGCTTACACGCAGGGCTTTTCGTCTCCGTCCGCTATATCGTCGCTGTGCCCTCCTGCTCTGCCCTGATGTCGTCCTCGGAGATCATGCCATCGCGCTTGAAGGCGAGCTGCATGGCCTCCATCTCGACGGAGAGGTCGAGCTTATCGTTGTCGAAGAGGCTCTCATACTGCTTCTGAAGGGCTTTGAGTATATCCTTGAAGTATTTGATCACCTTTTCCTTGGTCTCGCTCATGTCAAGGCCGCTGGATTCGACAGTGCGGTACTTTTTGATTATGACGTTCAGGGTCGGCACGTAGTAGTTCAGGAACTGCTTGCAGCGCCTGATCTCGTCGGGCTGGTTCCTCAGGACCTTGATGATCCTCTCGGAGGCGTCGAGGGCGTCGGCGGCCGCGGTCCTGACCTCGGAATCCTTGATCCTGATGGCGAGGTTGCGTCCTTCGAGTATGTTCTGCTCGGCTTCCCTGAGCTTCCTCATGTCCTCGGAGCTGATCTTGACGCTGCTTACCTCCTGCGAATCCACGTCAACTACCCTCCTCACCGGCTCGTCGTCCTTGTGGGTGGCCCTGCCCGGTTCGGGGGTGTTGATGGTCTGTTCGCTATGACGAGATCCGCCCTTGAGCCCCGCGAAGATTATCGCCATGAGCAGCCCGAAGAATAACGCCGGACCCGCGAGGACTCCGAATACGAAAAAGCTTCCGAGCAGCGGAAACGCCATGTCGAACATGGACAGCATTATGAGCATCCAAATAACTGTACTGAAACCTGATCTGCGTCTTCTCATCTCTATGCCTTGATATCAAGCAGCTTGTTCTTGAGTTCGACCTCGATGCGGCCGAGCTCGGCTTCCGCTGCGGCTCTGCGCTCTCTCGCCTCTTCCTGGATCTTCATGACCTCGTCGAAGGTCTCGATGAGCTTCTGGTTGGTCTCCTTGACGGTCTCGATGTCGACTACGCTGCGCTCGCTCTCCTCAGCGATCTGAATGCTGCCGGTCTTGAGGGTCTCGGCGTTCTTCTTGAGAAGCTCGTTGGTGAGCTCGTTGACGGCGTGCTGAGCGTCGGCGGCCTGCTGGGAATGAGCCATTCCGAGGGCGAGAACCATCTGGTTCTTCCAAAGAGGAATGGTGTTGTTTATGGTGGACTGGATCCTCTCGACCATCAGGACGTCGTTGTTCTGGATCATCCTGATCTGGGGAGCCATCTGAATGCTTATGGTCCTGGTGAGCTCAAGGTCGAAGAGCTTCTTCTCGAAGCGGTCGCAGAGGGCTGCGAAGTCGTTCGCGGCCTGCGCGTCTTCGGGAAGACCGGATTCCTCCGCCTTCTTTTTGAGATCCTGGAGCCTGCCGGCCCTCTCCTCTTCCAGCTTGGCCTTGCCCGCCATGATGTACATGGACAGCTCCTTGAAGTAACCGAGGTTGGCCTCGTAGAGCTTATCGAGCATGATGACGTCCTTGCTCAGCTGGTTCTGATGGCTTTCGAGGGATTCGACTATCTTGTCGATGTTGGTGTCGGCGCTGGCGTATTCGGCCTTGATCTTCTCGATGCTCACGGGGACCTTCTTGAAGAAGCCGAAGAGCCCCTTCTTCTGCGGCTCGAGGGAGAAGCCCTTGAGCTCGGTCACGAGGTCGGTGATCATGCCGCTGACCTCGCCGAGGTCCTTGGTCTTAACACCTTCGAGAGCATTGTCGGAGAAGTCCGCGATCTTCTTCTGGCAGCTCGCGCCATACTGCATGACGACGTTGGTGTCGGTGATGTCGATCTTTTCCTTGAACTCGTCTACAGCCTTCTGCTCGGCCTCGGTGAGCTTGATGTTTCTGAGGTAGTTTGCCTCTTCCGGAGGAAGGGTATCGAGCTCCTTGAAGTCGAGGGTGGCGAGCTCGCTCATGGCAGAGGATACGGTGGTATCGAGATCCTCGATCGCGGCCTGCGCGGCAGCCGCGGCTTCGCCGAGTTCGGTGGTCTCTTCAGCGCCGTCGAGCTTCAGTTCGGGAATTTCATTGTTCATAATAGTTACCTCTCTCAAAGTGTCTTTCAACGCTCTCCGCAGTACCTGGGGTCAGGACTTCCCGCGGACGGGCCGGTTTTCACTTGGCTTGCTACGCCTCGGCTTCGAAGGGTGCTCCGCAGTTCGGGCAGAACTTGGGAAGCGCTCCCTCTACGGCAAAGCCGCAGTTCTTGCATCTGCACTGTCTGGCGGGACGGGGCGCTCCGCACTCGGGGCAGAAATTGCCGCTGCTGACGGTCCCGCAGCTCGGGCAGGTCCAGCCCTCGGCTGCAGGCGCCGCGGTCTCGGCCTTTGCGGGCTGCTGAGCTCCCATCTGGTAAAGCCCCTGAGCGTTTACTCCGCCGGCTCCCTGGGCCATGTTCATGCCCATGAAGGCAGCGGCTGCGCCGTTCTGGTTCTTGGCAGCTTCCTGCATGGCGGCTCCCTGAGCTCCGACGAGGTAGGAAGCAGCGGTGGTCGGATCCTTGAAGGCGACGTTCCTCTGCATCTCCTTGATCATGGCCTCGTCCTCGGCCTTCGCCTTGAGCGAAGAGATGCCGAACGAGATGATCTCTATACCCCTGAGGTCCCTCCACTTGGAGGAGAGCTCGTCGTTGAGCGCCTCAGCGAGCTCCATGGTGTGAGCGGGGACCTCGCTGTAGCGCACGCCCTTCTGGGAGAGCCTTGCGAATGCGGGCTGCAGAGCGGTGAGGAGCTCTGTCCTCATCTGGTTCTGGAGCTCGTCCTTGGAGTAGTAATTGGCCACGTTGCCGCATACGTTGGTGTAGAACAGCAGCGGGTTGGTGATCTTGAAGCTGTACTCGCCGAAGCAGGCGAGGGAGATGTCGATATCGATGCCGGCTCTCTCATCCACTACCCTGAAGGGAACGGGCGAGGGAGTGCCGTACTTGTTGCCTACGATCTCCTTGGTGTTGAAGTAGTAGACCCTCTGGTCCTGAGGAGCGTCTCCGCCGTAGGTGAAGCGCTTGACCATGTTGTCGAATACATTCCTCACGTTCTCGCTGAGCACGCCGCCGTCGAAGAGCGAGGGCTCGGTCGAGATGTCGTAGGTGTACCTTCCGGGCTCGGCGCAGTAGTCCACGACCTTGCCCTGCTGGGTGATGAGGACGCACTGTCCGTCGGCGACGACGATGCCGGAGCCGTTGGTGATTATATTATCGTTTACGTTCGAAGAGAGTCCCGAACGCTTTTTTCTGCCCTTTACGACGAGTATGTCGTCGGGGATGGAGTCACAGATGAAGTACTCCTTCCACTGGTCCATGAGTACGCTGGTGGCGCCTCCCATTGCTGCAAGTAAGAATCCCATTTCGTTTCTCCTTTCGGAAATAGTGTTCCAACGATTTATTTTATATCAAAAACTCAATGTATACAATATTTTAATGGACGATAGCGACGCGCCTAGAAGTGCCTGCCACCGCCGGAGTAGCTCCTGCCTCCGCCGAAGCTAGAACCTCCGCTGCCGAAGCTCGAATGGCCTCCGCCGCCGCTGCGGCCTCCTCCGCCCGAGCTCTGCACCCTCGTGCGCACCCTGTTGGTGTAGAGGAAGCGGTCGTTGGAGAGGCTCAAGGCGAGTCCCCTCTTGACGTAGCGCTTGGCGTCGGTCGCGACGTTGATGTTCTTCATCTTGGACTTGAGGCTCGCCACTCTGGCTATCGACGCGAGGAGCCCACTGAGAAGTCCTACGAAGCCCGGGACCGCGAGAACCGCGGGATCCTTATCCGGCTCCGGCACCGTGCCGTTCTCGTAGAGATAAGCCACGGAATCCACGTATTTTACCATGGCTTTGGCGTAGTTGCCGCCGGCCATGTCGTCGTAGATGAGGTCGTCCAGATCGTTTATCGTGCGGCTGGTATAGTACTTCTCGACGTCGCCGGTGGCCTCTGTGATTCACTGCCTGTCGCTTGGATCCATGCAGATGAAGAGTATCGATCCGCTGTAATCGTCTCCGAAGCCGTAGCCGTTGTATCTGTGGAAGGCTATCGCGTAGTCCCTCGCGCTGAGCCCGTGCGTGCTGGTATCCGTGAATATTACGAGGTCGGCACCCTGTTCATCCCTGAGCTTCTCTATATGTTCGAGTATCTGGGCCTCCTCGGCCGCGGTGAACATATCTGCGTTGTCTACGAGCCTGGGGGCGTCGTAGTCGTGGAACTCTACGAAGCTGGAGTCGTCGGCGGGGAACCAGGACGGCAGCGTTGAGGAGGACGAAGCCTTTGAGCCAGGCTGGCTCGAACTGCCGGAGGATCCCGACTGAGCGGACGATCCGGAAGAGCCCGAATGGCCCGACGAGCCCGAATAGGATGTCCCGAAGGCGTCCTTCGCCGCGGAGCCCGCGGCTTCGACGTACTTTCTGAGCGCAGAGCCGTACTCGCCGCTGCTGAAGCTGCTGTTTAGAGCAGCCGCCGCGTCGTCCATATCGCTGTTTTCGGACATGGCCTCGATCAGGGCTTCTCCCCTGTCTCCGTAAGAGACTATATACAGCTCCCCAGCGTCGCTGAGGATCAGCATCGCTACAGCGTCCTTGGAATCGCCGGCGCCGTAGCCGTTATCCTCGTAGAAGCGGTCGAGGAAATCGTAGGGGTCCGTATCGCCGAGATCAGTCCTTATGCATATCGGAAGGTCCACCCCGTAGGCGTCAATGAAATCGCAGATCTCGTCGTCTATCGAATCCATCTCGCCGGCATTGAGCACGCCGGCGAAGTCGTTGAGGCGGTAGATCTCCTCCCTGTAAGACGCGGCGAAGCAGGGCGCGGCGAGGCACAGAGCCAGGAGCAGGCATATCAGTATCGAAACTATCTTCTTCATGCCCTCACCTCCTTACGCGAAAAAGTAGACCAGCAGAGATATCCCCATGATGCCGAGGAATATCGGGAGGAAAGTCGCGAAGAAGTAGTGCGCCATCCTCTCCTTGCTGGTAGGAAGCTCGCCTATGATCTTGCCGCTCTGGCCGTTGACGGCGAAGCGGTAGTCGTTGCCCGCGAACTTGCAGTTTATGAGGTAGACCGGCAGCAGCACATATCTGACCGTGACTCCGCTGGTCCTGAGGTTCTTGGAGCGCAGCCTGACGGAGCCGTAGGAGCCCGCGGTGCTCTCGAAATATTCCCCGGCGGTGTTGAGCATACGACTCTCCGCGCGCCTCCTCTCCTCCTCGGGGGAGATGTCGTAGCGGTCCGCCACGTAGCCGGAGAGGTAGGCCTGCTTGAACTCCGTGAGCTCGGAGAGATCATAGGGCTCCACAGAATCCATCAGGTCGTTGTCGAGCTTCTTGCTCGCGTCGACGGGGACGTTCTCGAAGTACATGTCCCCGGCTCTTTCGAGCAGGTAATGCGAGGTGTCGGTCACGTTGTACTGGCCGGCCCTGAAGCTGGTGATCCTGGTCGCGTCCATCGCGACGTTTCCGGAGACCTCCGCGCTGTACAGCCAGAACGGCACGTACATGCCCATGAGCTTGCCGAGCATGCTCTCGCTGAAGAAGTTCTTGGGAAGGAGCTTCTTATCTTTCTGGAATTCCCTTATCCTGTCGATAAGGCCCTTCTTGTCTATCTTGAAGGGGATGATGGCGTCGGGCTTGAGGCCCGCGCTCACCCTGTCCGTGAGCACCACGTTGTTGCCGCAGTATGGGCAGGTGGTCGCGACGGTGTTCTCGTCGGTCTCCAGTATCGCGCCGCAGGATTTGCAGTAGTATATGACGGTATTCTCGAGCTTCTCATAGCCCGTGGTATCCTGAAGGAAACCGTCCCAGCTGAGATCCTCGGTCTCGGCGTCTTCATCGGCCTGCCTTAAGGCCTCGAGGGTGGAGATATCGTATTCGTTTCCGCAGTTCTCGCAGTGGAGAGTCTGCGTGGTGGCGTCAAACGGCAGCGGCGCCCCGCAGGCCGGGCATTTGTATTCTTTTACAGCCAAAGGCGTCCCCCTTTCTTTTTTCCGCAGCTTCGGAAGACCGAAGCGCCCGATCTACTGCAGCTTCGGAAAACCAAGCTGCCTGAGAGCCTCAAAGAGCACGATGGCGACGGAATTGGACAGATTGAAGGATCTGAGCCTCGTATCCTCGCTCATCGGTATCCTGATGGCCTTTTCAATATTCTCGTGTATAAACGGCCTCGGAAGGCCCGCTGTCTCCCTGCCGAAGAGGAACATATCCTCGTCCCTGTATTCAGGCTCGTTGTACAGCATCTTTCCCTTGGTCGTGGAGAGCCACATGCGCCGCCCCGCGTACTTCTCAAGGAATTCATCGAAGCTCTCATGGACCTCGAGCTCAAGGTAGGGCCAGTAGTCCAGCCCCGCCCTCTTCAGAGTCCTGTCGTCTATGGAAAAACCCAGGGGCTTTACGAGGTGCAGCACACAGCCCGTGGCCGCGCAGGTCCTCGATATATTCCCCGTGTTCGGCGGGATCTCCGGTTCGACAAGTACTACGTGAAGCGCCATGAAGACTCCTTTTCAACATAATATTTTAACACATAATGTGTAGTTTTCCTGTACTTCAGCGGAAAAGTATTTCACAGAGGAGAAGAGAGCTGCGCGGGGGCTTTTTCCTGCGCGTCAGGGTGGCTTCCTTTGCGCCGCAGGAACCTTTTCGTTTGCTGCGATCCTCCTCCAAAAAGCCGCGGATCTAGGCCTTTTCCAGGTATTCCTCGACTACCTCCGGCGGCATGAGCCCGCCTCCGGTAGCCCATATCACGTGGGTCATGGAGCGCAGCTCATCCGCGCTCACGGGAGAGCCCTTTCCTGCCAGCATAGTGAGAGGTCTAAGCGCCGCGCACGACGAGGGTTCTATGACTATCCCGCTGCTTTCCCTTAGCAGGCGCATGTATCCGCGGAGCCTGTCGTCCCTGACGGTGCAGCAGGCGTCGAGCACCTGCGACATCTCGCGGGAGACCAGTCCGGAGCACCTCGGCACGGCGAGCCCGTCGGCCTCGGTCTTTCCGCTGAGGCCTATGTCCTGCACGCAGATATCGTTCATCTTGCCGCTGGCCAGGCCGAGCAGCATGCACGGAGCCTGCACCGGCTCTATGAAGCATACGACGACATCATCTCCGAAGCGTTCCTTTAGGCCGAAGCATATACCACCGGGAGCGCCTCCGACTCCGCAGGGTATGTAGACGGCGAGCTTGTGCGCGCTGTCCACCGAGATCCCGACCTTCTCGAGCTGATCCGCGAGCCTCCCACCCGCCACGGAATAGCCCAGGTACAGGGATGAGGACGATTCATCGTCCACGAAATAGCTCTTAGGGTCGGCTTCGGAGAGCCTCCTGCCCTCAGCGACGGCCGAGGCATAATCGCCCTCGTACTCGATGACCTCCGCGCCCTTAGACCTTAGCAGATCCTTCTTCCACTGCTTAGCGTCCGCCGACATGTGGACGACGGCCCTGTATCCTATGGCCGCGCTCATTATGCCTATGCTGAGGCCTAGATTGCCGGTCGATCCCACCTGCACGGAATAAGTGCCGAAGAAGTCTCTGTGATCCGCGAGCGCCTCGTATTCCTCGGGGCCGCTGTCAGGGCGCAGTAGGCCGCTCTCAAGCGCGAGCTCCTCCGTGTGCTTAAGCACCTCGTAGATGCCTCCCCTTGCCTTAACGCTGCCGGCTATCGGAAGCTCGCTGTCGAGCTTTATGAGCAGTCTGGTCCCGGAAGGGAGCCCAAGCGCGTCGGCGGCGGCCGGGATATCCCTGAGCTCCGATTCTATGATGCCGCCGCTCTCCTCGGTCTCAGGGAACAGCCTTCGTATCAGCGGTGCGAAGCGCCGAAGCCTCAGCTCGGCATCTTCGATATCCGCGGCGTGAAAGCTCAGACCGGGCTCAGCCTCGGCCCAGGGCACGCGATTGTCGTTGCTCCAGAAGATCTCCCTGGCGGAGGAGAGCTCGTCTATCGGAAAATGTATCCTGTCTTTCATTTCAAGCCTCCCTTCGCGTCATCCGCAGCCGCTTTTCAGCAAGATCCCGCGCAGCTGTTTTTCGCTATACCCTGCGCGTCCGCGCTTTTCCCTATTCCCCGCGCGGCTCTGCCAGGCGCGGCAGATCCGGTGCTCGGCTTTGGGCGCGGTGTTTTTTCGCGACAATAATTGGCGCGATAGTAATTATATTATTTCAGTTTAGATTATACAGCAGGAGCTGGAAATGCTCAAACGGAGTACCGTAATGGCGTCTGCAGCGCGCAAAAAGGCCCGGCGTATGCCGGGCCTTTCGTTTTGTTTTGTTTATTCCAGCCTATTCTATCGGGCCCATCGAAAGGACCTTCTTGGGGCAGCTGCTCACGCACTTGCCGCACTGGATGCACTTGTCGCGGTCGATGGACCAGCTCTTGGTAGCGCGGTCCACGGTGATCGCTTCCTCGGGGCACTTCTTGGCGCAGATGCCGCAGTATACGCAGCCTTCGCCGCCGAAGATGACGCCCTGCGGGGCAGGCTCTTCGAAGGCCAGGACCTTCTTCGGGCACTTGCTGATGCATTTGCCGCACTGGATGCACTTCTCGTGGTCGACTGTCCAGCTCTTGGTGGCGCGGTCCACGGTGATGGCGCCCTCCGGGCAGTTCTTCGCGCAGAGTCCGCAGAAGATGCAGCTGTCGGTATTGCAGGCGAGCTTGCCCTTGACGACGGGCTTGATCTTGCTGCCGCTGACGATGAGGTCCTTCTTGTCCTCGGCTACCATGAGATAGTCGTCGGTGAGCTTGATGGCCTTTTCGTCGCAGAAGTCCTCGCAGGTACCGCAGAAGGTGCAGGAGGTAAGGTCGAAGTGATAGGTGATCTTCTGTCCGCCTTCGACTTCCTCGATCTCGGTCGTGATGGCTCCGGGGGAGCAGACCTTCTTGCACATGCCGCAGTTGATGCACTTTTCGGGGTCATAGCTTATTCGGCCCCTGTATCTGGGCTTGGCCTGCACCGGCGCTGCGGGGAAGGCCTCCGTGCTGGGCTTGGAGAAGAGGTTTGAAAGAGCTTCTCTTATGAACGGGAACATCATTTTGTCATCGCCTCCCTCTTCTTCTGAAGTATCTCGGCGGCCTTGTAGAGACCCGCGATGACTGCCTCCGGCTTGGGAGTGCAGCCCGCGATCGCCACGTCGACGTGGACGAACTTCTCTACGGGGGCTTCTACCGAATAGCTTCCCTTGAAAACGTTGCCGGACTGGGGGCATGAACCGAGGGTGACTACCACCTTGGGCTCGGGCACCTGAGCCAGCGTGCGGACGAGTCTGTCCTTGGACTGGGTGGTCACCGGGCCGGAGATGACGACTATGTCGGCATGCCTGGGCGTGCCGGAGAGCTTGAAGCCGAAGCGTTCCGCGTCATAGCGCGGGGTGAGAACGGCGACCAGCTCGATGTCGCAGCCGTTGCACGATCCGGTATTGACGTGGTAGATCCACGGAGATCTTGACATACTTTTTGCTATAGCATTTTTCAACATTATCAATACCTCCTATAATCCGACCCAGACGAGGATCAGGCTCAGGGCCGCGAGTCCCGCGACCACGGTCCAGTAGAACTTGAAGAGGTGTTCGATCTTGAGCCTTGCGGTGACCGCGTGGATCAGCGTCATGCTGAAGAAGGTCACGAGCGCGCAGATGGCGACCATTATAACGGCGTCGAGAGCGACGTAGCCGGTCTCGATGCCGCCGAAGAACAGGTTCGCGAAGAGCGCGGTCATGATGAACATCTTCACGGCGGTGTTGAGCTTGAATACCGCGAGCGGAGCGCCGGAATACTCGATCAGCGGTCCTTCGCAGATCTCGGTCTCGGCTTCCGCTACGTCGAAGGGCTGAGTGCCGACTTCGGCGGGGATGACGAGGAGCATCGCGAGGAGCGCGGGTATCATCGCCGGATGGAACGCCAGACAGCCGTTCTCGGCCTGCCAGCTGACGATATCTCCGAGGCTGAAGCAAAGAGCGCTTCCGCCTACCTTCCTGGCTACAGTCAGGAGCACCACGACGAGCGGGAGCTCATAGGACATCATCGTTACCATCTCTCTGGAGATACCGATGCCCGCGTAGGGGGATCCGGAGGAGCTTCCTCCGACGATCAGCGCCACCGCCGGGATGGTCAGCAGGTAAAGGATGACGATGAGGTCTCCGTTGCCGGAGAAGGTGCTGTATCCGAATACTGGGATGAAGAGCGCGAGCACGATGAGGGCAGTGAAGCCCACCACCGGAGCCGCGAGGTAAACAGTCTTGTTCGCCGCGTGGGGCACTATGGTCTCCTTGCCGAGCAGCTTAAGGAAGTCGAAAAGCGGCTGGCGGAGAGGAGGTCCTACCCTCTTCTGCATGCGGGCGAGGAGCTTTCTGTCGAGGCCGGCCAGGAAGAGTCCTATGACCACCGCGAAGAGGAGCCCGGGGAATATGAGGATCTTGAATAGTATGTACAGAGCACCTGTTATATCCATAATTATCTGTCCCCTCCTCTAGCGCATGAACATGAACGTGAACACCACGACTATAGCCGCGGCGGCCACAACGTACAGAGCGTAGTCGTTCACCACGCCGGAATGGAGGCCTTCCATAATGTTGAAGTAGCCTTTCCAGTCGGTCTTGAAGCCCCAGAAGAGGTCGCTTCCGCCGACGTGGGAGGGCAGAGCCTTTTCACCGCTGAAGAAGGTGGCGTACTTGCCGTCCTCTCCATCGCCTTCGAGGATCTCTCCCCTGCTGCCCTTGCTGGTGAGTATGCACAGGCAGGCGGCGCAGAGCACTATCACGAAGAGCGCGAGCCATACCATCGGGTTCCAGTAGCTGAAGTGCACGCCGGAAGCCTGGATGTCGGTGACGCACTTCTCAGCAGCGTAGCCGCTGCCCATCATGCTGTCGATGTATCTGCTCACGCCGAGCGCGGCGGAGACCGCGGGAACGAGCAGGTACTTGTCGACGAAGTTGTAGAATACTCCGCTGAGCACGCACAGAGCGGACATTATCCACATCGGGAGCTGCATGAGGAACGGTACCTCTTCGACGTCCTTCAGTCTTTCGGGCAGCTGTCCGAAGAAGGCTGCCTGGGTGACCTTGATGAAGGAGGCCAGGGTCATCACGGAGACGATCAGGGCCACTATGGTCACGAAGACGTAGAGGAAGTTGCCGGTGGTCACGGCCTTGTCATAGGCTGCCTGATAGACGAGCCACTTGGAGGCGAAACCGTTGAACGGGGGCAGTCCCGATATGGAGAAGGCTCCGATCAGGAAGCATACCGTGGTGGCGGGCATCTTCTTGGAGAGTCCACCGAGCTGGTCGAGGTTCGTCGTTCCAGTAGCGCGGAGCACGGCTCCTGCGCAGAGGAAGAGCAGTCCCTTGAACAGCGTGTGGTTCATGGCGTGGAAGAGTCCGCCGGTCAGTCCGAGGCTGGTGCAGAGGCCTACCGCCGTGATGACGTAGCCTATCTGCGAGATGCTGTGGAACGCGAGCAGTCTCTTGAAGTCATGCTGTGCGAGGGCCATGGTGACGCCGATGAACATGGTGACGGCGCCGAAGATGACCATCAGGGTCTGCACCGCGGGAATATCCATGGTGCGGAAGATGATATACACCAGCCTGATGATGCCGTATACGCCGGCCTTGTTGACCATCCCGGAGAATACCATGGAGATGGACGAGGGAGCCGTGGTATACGCGTCAGCCGCGGGCGTATGGAAGGGTACGATGTAGGACTTTACGGCGAGTCCGGTGAACATCAGCGCGAAGGCCATGAGGGTAGCCGGCGAATGGTTCCCGGAGAGCATAGCCGAAAGCTGGGCCATGTTCAGGGTGTGGCACTGTCCGTAGAGGATAGCTATGCCGAACAGGGTGAACGAGGATCCTATGGAACCTATCACGAGGTACTTGAAAGCCGCCTCGACCGAGCCGAAGCCGGTGTTTCTGAAGGCGGTCAGACCTACTGCCGTGAAGGTCATGATCTCGATCATGATGAACATGTTGAAGACGTCGCCGGTAAGCACAAGGCCGAGCACCGAGCCGGAGAGCATCAGGAAGAGCACGTAGTAGAACTCCTGGCTGCTGTCCCTTTCGATGTATCTGAGCGAGTAGACCGCGGAGAGCAGGATGGTGCTTACGACGAGCAGGGCGAAGAACATGCCGAGCTGGTCGACCTCATATCCGATGCCTATGGCGTAGCCGTTCACCGGGTTCCAGTTGCCCATCCAGTAGGAGATGATCTCCCCGTCTATGAGCACGGGCTTTACGAGCATTGCGATCAGGACGAAGGCGATGCCCGAGGCAGCTATCGCGAGGAAGCTGCGGACGGCCCTGCTGTGCTTGCCGAGCACCACCGTTAGGAAGGCGCCCATGAACAGGGTCATCACTGCTATCACAGGAAAATGTACGTAGCTCATTATCCGCGCAGCCTCCTTATCTCCGAAGCGTCCACAGTCTTGTACTGCCTGTAGAGCTTGATCACGAGCGAGAGGGCCATCGCGTCGACGCAGGCGCCGATTACGATGGAAGTGAGGGTCAGGGCCTGGGGCACGGGATCCACGAAGTACGCGCCGGAGACGAGCTCCGTCATGTTGTAGATCGGGGCGGTGCCGCCGTCATTGTAGCCTGTGCTCACTATGAAAAGGTTGATGCCATAATCGACGATCCCCATGCCGAGTACGATCTTGATGAGGTTCTTCTTGGTGATTATGGTGTAGAGTCCGAGAACGACGAGGATCACGGAGGCGATATAGTTTACTAGCATCATCTTATTCAGCCTCCTCCTCTTCATCGTCTTCTCCCGCGAGCATACCGAACATGAGCAGGAGAAGAACGCCGATGCCGGTGAGTACCTTGTACCCTACGGCAAAGCTCATGAAGGTTATGGTGCCGGCGGAGATAAGGTCTCCGACGTTGCCGTTGTCAAAGAATACGTTCTGGCAGAACCTGACGCCCATAAAGAGGCCGCAGGCCGCGAGAAGCACGTAGGCTATGGCGCCGAGCGCTTCGTTGGTCTCGAGGAGCTCCATGCTCAGAGCCTTCGAGGTCACGCCGTAGCCGTAGCCGAGCCAGAGCAGGATGCAGGCCGAAGCCACGAGCACGCCGCCCTGGAATCCGCCGCCGGGGCTGACGGTTCCGAAGATGATAACGCAAAGGCCGAAGACGATCGCGAACGGCAGGATGAGATCTGCGCCGCACTTCACGACTGTGTTCTTCTCCTTGATGCCTTCCTTAAGCTTCATCAGCATGCTCCTCCTTTCTCTTTTTTCCCGAACGCAGGATCGCGTATGAGCCTGCTATGGAGGCGAGCAGTATGAAGGACTCGCCGATGGTATCAAAGCCTCTGTAGTCGAAGACTACCGCGGCTACGTTGTTCGCCGCCATCGTCTGCTCCAGATTGGTCTTGACGATGATGTCCGCCACGCCGTCAGGCTCGGAGAGATCGTAGGACTTGGGATCCTTATACAGATCCGTAACGCTGGTGTCCGATCCGTCGTAGGTGATGGGGACTTCGTTGTAGCTGTAGTTCATCGCGAAGCAGCCGGCAACGAGCAGAGCCGCAAGGGAGACGAGAGCTATGACTTTCTTCATTCCTCTTCCTCCTCCTTCTTAGTCGTCTTTCTGATCGCTATGATAAACAGTGCCGTTGAGAGCACCGCGCCTACCGCCGCCTCGGAGATGGCTACGTCCGGAGCGTGGAGTATGATAAACTCCAGGGCTACGAAGGCGCCGGTCACGCCGAGGGCGATGACGCTGCTCAGGATCTTCTCGCAGGTGGCCGCGTAGAAGGCTGAGATGAGTATGGCTGCTATCACCAAGGTATTGAGAGAAAATAACGCTGTCATTTTTCCATATCCTCCCCGTACTGGTCGCAGACTGTCTTTCTTGACATCTTCACGCCGTGCCTGTAGGCGCCCTTCGCGATCGCGTGCCCCGATATGGGGGAGGTCACGATGTAGAAGATGCCCATTACGGCGAGCTTTATCGCCATCTCGGCGTTGTGAAGGAATATCGCGGAGTAGAGTATGCCTCCGATTATCACTCCCAGCACGCCGAGGGTGCTGATATTGGTGCTGCTCTGCATCCTGCAGAAGGCGTCCGGCATCCTCAGGAGCCCTACGACGCCCGCGAAGGCGAAGAAGAGGCTGATGCCGATGAATACATATATAACGTAGATCATAGCTTGCCCTCCAGGTATTTCGCAACGAGGGTGGAGCCCACGAATCCGAGAACGGCGGTTATGAGCGCTATATCGAGGTAGATCCCTCTTCCGGAATAGAGCGCGTAGAGTATGAGCGCCATATCGGAGAGGATGTCGATGCTGTCGGCGGCTACCGCTCTGTCAGCCACGCTCGGGCCCTTTATGAGCCTGATCAGAAGGCAGAGCGCGAGGACCACGAAACAGATCGCGCAGTATAAGAACACGTTCATTATTCCCATATCCTCCTTACCCATTTCTCAAGCGTTCCCTTGATAGCTTCGCCCGCCTCAGCTCCGTCCTGAGAGGCCACGTCTATCCAGTGGATGTAGTAATAGTCCTGTCCGTCTTCCTCGACGGTCTCCATCGTTATGGTCCCCGGAGTCAGGGTGATGGAGTCAGCCAGCATTGCCTGGGCGTATTCGCCCTTGACCTCCACGGGCACCTTCACGATGCCGGGATTGACGGGAAGGCTGGGGCTGAGAGCGCGCCTCGCGACGTCCACGTTGGCCTTGATGAGCTCTATCGGGAAAATGCAGAAGCAGTAGGCGATGAGCTTTCCGAGCCTGGCGGGGTTCGCGAAGAAGAACGGCTTCTCATGAATGAAGAATCTTGCGCTGAACAGCGCTGCCGCCAGGCTGACGATGACTCCGGCTATTAGGACCTGAGCCGAAGGTTCGCCGCGAAGCAGGCTGGCCACTTGTCCCGTGATCAGCAGCCAGAATATGAAACATACCAGGGCTGTCGACACTATGGCCGGTACTGTTGCCTTTTTCAAAGGTATCCTCCTCCAAATCATTGAGGTTTATCTTAGCGATAACCGGTGATATAGATAACGTTTTTATTAGCGAATGTCTTTCCTACTCTACGAGCAGGCTGTCGACATAATACTCTCTGCCGCCTGTGATGCGAATGCTCCTGCCGCCGCATTCGGGGCAGACGCGCTTCTTTCTGTCCATGACGCCCTCGTAGCCGCAGTCCCCGCAGCTTATGCTTATGGGGATGTATTCGACCACTATCCTGGCGCCCTCGGCTATGGTGCCCTTGCTGATCATCTCGAAGTATTCGTAGACGCACTCCGGAACCACTCCGGAGAGCTCCCCTATCTTCAGCCTGATCTCGAGCACCTTCTCGGCGCCCTGCCTTACGGCTTCGGGCACCGCGGCTTCGAGTATGCCTTCCGTGATCGCGAGCTCGTGCATACTATCTGTCCATGCAGGAGAAGCAGGGATCGATGCTCGCGATGATCAGTCCGGCGTCTGCTACGGAGTTACCCTTGAGCATGGTCGGTACTGTAGGTGCGTTCTTGAACGTCGGCACGTGGATGCTGACGCGCTTGTTGGTCTCTCCTCCGTCGGTGACCACCTTGTAGGTGAGCTGTCCTCTGGGCGCCTCGTGGCGGACCATATATTCTCCCGCGGGGATCTTGGGGATCCTGGTGCCGAGGTTGATCGGCCCCTTGGGGAGCATCTCGAGGGCCTGGCGTATGATCTTGATGCTCTCGTAGTTCTCGAGCACCCTGATGACGACCCTGGAGAATACGTCGCAGGTCGGGAATACTGCCTTCTCGAAATCGAAATCGTCGTAGCTGGAGTAAGGAGCGTCCTTTCTGACGTCGACGGCCATGTTGGATGCCCTTGCATGAGGCCCTACGGCTCCGATCCTGATTGCGTCTTCGGTGGTGAGCACGCCTACGCCCTGAGTCCTGAGCGCGACGGTCTTGTCGCTGAGGAGCATCTCCTTGAGCCTGTCCATGGAATCCTCGATCTTGTCGAGCATCTCAAGGGTGTGCTGCTTCTGCTCTGGAGTGATGTCCCTTCTGGCACCGCCTACGGTGATGATGCCGTAGTTCACGCGGTTTCCGGTGAGCTCCTCGAGTATGTCCATGATGGCCTCGCGGTCGTCCCAGGTATGCATGAACATGCTGTCGTGACCAATGATGTGGAGGGCGATGCCCAGCCACAGATAGTGGGAGTGGAGCCTCTCGAGCTCTGCGATGATGACCCTGATGTACTGTCCCCTCTTGGGAACGTTCATCTGGGCAATGCTCTCGAGAGCCATCGCGTAGCTGAAAGCGTGGGAATGCGAGCATATGCCGCATACTCTCTCTACCATCACCAGGGTCTGGATGAAGTTCTTCTGCTGGGCGAGCTTCTCTATGCCTCTGTGATTGTAGCCGATGAACACCTCGGCGTCCGTGATGGACTCACCGTCGGTGATGAGCCTGGCGTGTACCGGCTCCTCCAGGGCCGGATGATAGGGCCCGATAGGAACTATATAGCTCATTTTTCGTCCTCCTTAGCCTTCTTTTCGTTGATCAGATCTTCCATAGGAGTGACGAGGATGTGTCCGCCCTGATCCGCGAACATGCTCTCAGGCATGAACAGTCTCTTCGACGTGTCTACGCCCTCGAACTTGATGTCCATGAGCTCCATGATCTCCCTCTCCGGCCATTCGGCACCGAGATCGTAGATATCGGTGATAGTCGGGAGCACGTTCTCTCCTTCTACCGTGTACGATTCGATGGCGGGATCGATCTCGTATTCATACGAGACATTACCCTTGCCGTTCTCGTCAAGGAAGGCGTGGATCATGGCGAGATGGACCCCGTTGTCCCTCATCCTCTGAGCGACGGTACGGATCTCGTCCTTGGTGATGCTTATCTTTCTGTATTCCTGCACTTTCCCACCTCTAAAAAATCAACATATCCTTGGAAGCTGAGCTCCTGTCAGCTTCGCAACTATTCGAGAAGACCCGAGAGCGGTCCTTACCAGGACCTTACCCGGATATTCGTCTCTAACCTCTCCTATCACCGCAGCGCCCTCCGATACCTCAAAGCGCTTCAGTATATCGACGGCAAGCTCCGCCTTGTCCGCCGAAACGACCGCGATCAGCTTTCCCTCGTTCGCGCAGTAAAGCGGGTCGAGGCCGAGTATGTCGCAGGCGCTCGCCACCGCCGGATCCACCGGGATAGAGCCCTCGTCAAGGCGTATCGAGAAGGGCCTTCCTTCCGCGAACTCGCAGAGGGCGTTCGCAATGCCTCCCCTCGTCGGGTCGCGCATGACCTTAAGGCCATCTCCCAGCTCCGAGAGCGCCATAGCCGGCTCCTTGAGGAGAGCGCAGTCCGACAGCAGCTCGCCTTTGAGCATATCGCTGTTTCTTGCCAGCATGACGGCCGCGCCGTGATCTCCGGCCGTGCCCGAGAGTATGACCTTGTCCCCGGGGCGGATGTTATTTATCGAAAGGCCGGGATGATGAAGCGTCCCTATGCCCGCGGTGTTGAGGTAGATGCCGTCGCCCTTGCCGCGCTCCACCACCTTGGTGTCGCCGGTCACTATCCTGACTCCGGCCTTCTTCGCGGTCTCCGCTATCGAAGCCGCTATACGCCTCAGGTCCGCCATGGGCAGGCCTTCTTCTATGATAAAGCTGAGGCTCAGGTATCTGGCGTCGCCGCCTTGCATGCTCACGTCGTTGACCGTGCCGCACACGCTTAGCTTGCCTATGTCCCCTCCGGGGAAGAAATACGGCGATACCACGAAGCTGTCTGTCGAAAAGACGAGCTTTTCCGCCCCGTCAAGGACGGCGGCGTCGCCGAGCTCGCTCAGCTCGGGACCGCCCAGCAGCGGCAGTATTATCTCGTCTATCAGCTGCGAGGTCTTTTTGCCGCCGCTGCCGTAGTCGAGGCTTATCCTTTCGTCCATCATCTGCCCTCCCAGCCGTATTTCCAGGCCGCAGCGCAGGCTCCCTCGGAAGATACCATGCAGGGCCCCACCGGATCCTCGGGGAGGCAGGCCTTTCCGAAGAGCGGACATTCGACCGGGCTTATCCTGCCCTGGATGACCTCTCCGCAGCGGCATCCCGGTATCTCGGAGGAAGCGGGGGCCTTAAGGCCGAAACGCTTCTTCGCGTCGAAGAGCTCGTGCTCCGCGCGCAGCGCCAGCGCGCTGCCTTCTATGTATCCGAGCCCCCTCCAGCGGCTTTCCGCCGCCTCGAAGAGCTCTTCCATGACGGCGAGGGCCTGCGGATTTCCCTCCGGCCTCACCGCTCTGGTATACTCGTTCTCCGTCTCCGCCCTGCCGCCGCGTATCTGGTCAAGCAGCATGTTGAGAGACCTTATTATATCTCCGGGCTCGAAGCCGCTTATCACGGCGGGGATGCCGTATTCCTCCGGGAGGAAGCGGAAGCCCTTTTCCCCTATTATCGTTGCCACGTGGCCCGGGCAGAGGAAGCCCTTCACGTTGAAGCCCTCGGCTTCTATGAGTGCCCTTAGCGCCGGCTCCACTAACTTGAGCGAAGAGAAGACGCTGAAATTGCTCACGTCCTGCTCCTCGGCGAGCTTCACCGCTACGGCCGTTCCGGGCGCCGTGGTCTCGAAGCCCACTCCGAGGAAGACGACCTGCTTTCCTGGCTCCTTCCTCGCGATCTCGACCGCGTCGACAGGAGAATACACTATCCTGACGTCGGCGCCGGCCGCGGCGCGGCTCCTCAGGCTGTCTCCCCTCCTGCTACCGGGGACCCTGAGCATGTCGCCGTAGCTCGTTATGATGACGCCGGGGAGCTCGCTGAGCGCGAGCATCGCGTCTATCTCCGACTGGTCGGTGACGCAGACCGGGCAGCCCGGCCCGGATATCAGCCGGACGTCCTCAGGCAGCAGCTGCCTGATGCCGGCCTTGGCTATGGCCATGGTGTGAGTGCCGCAGACCTCCATGAGGTTTATGACGCCGGAGTCTGCTGCGCCGTCCGGCTTCATGACGCCGGGATCTGAAGCTACGTCCCTTATAGCGCCGGCAGGGTCCGCGGCGGCTCGCTTTTCGGAATCAGCCGCGGAGCTTACGGATCTCATCCTCTAACTCCTTCGCGAGCCTCAGGTCCTCCTCCGCCTGCTCCTCATCGACCCTGTCGATGGCGAAGCCCGCGTGGACTATGACGTAGTCCCCGACCTTCGGCTCCTTGATGAAGTCCAGGCGCACGGAGCGGCTAATGCCGTCCCTTTCGCCTATACCTTCAAGGCCGTCTATGCTGCTTATCCTAAGAGGTACCGCAAGGCACATCGTTATCTTCCTTTCGCCGCGATGGCAAGCTGCCCGAAGCTCACTCCCTCGTCGTTCGCGGAGACCCTGCTGTGGCGGTATACTTCGAATCCATCCGCCTCGAGCATGGGCACGAGCCTGGTCAGCATATATATGTTCTGGAAGCTGCCTCCGGACAGGACGACGCGGCCGAGGCCGCTGTCCCTCCTTATGCGCCTGCAGATCTGAAGCGCCATGTCGACCATGGTGTTCATGAACCTTGCGGCTATGAGGTCCTTCCCCTCGCCCGCCGCGATGTCGGCCGTTATGGCCTCGAGCAGGCGTCTGTATTCGAATCTGTACATATCCCCTTCGGATATGTCGTAGAGATAGCTCTCGCTGCAGCCCTCGGCTGCGGCAGTCTCTAGCAGTATAGCGCCCTGCCCCTCGTAGGAGGCCAGCTCCCTGATTCCTGCCAGCGCGCTGACGGCGTCGAAGAGCCTTCCCATACTGCTGCATACCGGGCTGTTGAGCCCCACGTCAAGCATCCTGGATATGAGAGCGCTGCGTTCCTCTCCGAAATACGGGGCGGGATCGAGTCCCGCGTCTTTCAGCATGGAAACGGCGATCCTCCAGATCTCCTCGACGGCCCTGTCACCGCCGGGAAGCCTTATCGGAGCGAGCGCTGCCCGCCTCGCGAAGCCCTCGTATCCGCCTGTGAGGAACTCCCCTCCCCAGACGGTGCCGTCGGTGCCGTAGCCCGTGCCGTCCCAGACTATGCCGATGACTTCGCCGTCAAGCTCGTTGTCCGCCATGCAGGAGGCCATGTGCGCCCAGTGGTGCTGCACCCTTACGAGCTGCAGGCCTTCGCGGGCCGCGCGATCTTCGGCATAGGAGGTGGACATGTAGTCCGGATGCAGGTCGCATACTATCTTTTCGGGCTTGATCGAGAACATGTTCTCGAAATGCCCTATCTGTTTTTCGTAGTTTTCGAAGGTCTCGATGTTCTTGAGATCTCCGATGTGCTGGCTCTGGAAGACGTATTTGCCCTTCGATACCGAAAAGCTCGCCTTCTGCTCAGCGCCGCAGGCGAGGACCATGCCCTCAGCCCCGCGCTGGGTCAGCGGGAAGGGAACGTAGCCCCTCGATCGCCTCAGCGGATATTCACGCCCGTCCACTACATAGAGCAGCGAATCGTCGCAGCGCGTGTGTATGTCGCGGTCGTTGAGAAGGAACGCGTCCGCTATGCCGCTCAGCTTTTCGAGCGCCTCTTCGTTCCTGTATATTATGGGCAGATCCGAGAGATTCGCGCTCGTCATTATCACCGCGTCCAGGCCTTCGTCGAAGAGCAGGCAGTGGACAGGGGTATACGGGAGCATGACTCCGACGTAGTCGTTCTCGCTGATCTGAGCGAGCGAGCCGCGCCGCTTCTTTTTCAGCAGCACTATGGGCCTTCTGTAGCTCTCCAGTACAGCCCTCTCCTCGGCGGAGATCTCGCAGTATCTGGCAGCTGTCTCCGCGTCGCGGCACATTATGGCGAAGGGCTTTTCGTCCCTCTGCTTGCGGCGCCTTAGCCTTGCGGGGGTCTCCTCGTCGTCGAAGAGGCAGGCCAGGTGTATCCCTCCGAGGCCCTTTACGGCGACTATCTTGTGATCTTTTATGTCCCTGACAGCGTTCTTTATCGGATCGCCGGGCAGCTCCCTGCCGCCCTCGTCCATGTAGATCAGCCTGGGGCCGCAGTCTCCGCAGCAGGTCGGCTCGGCGTGGTAGCGCCTGTTCTCTATATCCGTATACTCGCCGTAGCACTCCGGACACATCTTGAAGCCCGCCATGGTGGTATACGCCCTGTCGTAGGGGACGTCCTTGATTATGGTGAAGCGCGGGCCGCAGTTCGTGCAGTTGATGAACGGATAGCGGTAGCGCCTGTTTTTCGGATCGCGCAGCTCCCTGAGACAGTCCTCGCAGATGCCTACGTCGGGAGATATCAGCGTGTTGCGGCTCGGAGCAGCCTTGCTCTTGACTATTTCAAAGCCCTCGTAGCCCGCAAGCTCCGCGGTCTTGACCGCGTCCACGGATTCTATCAGGGCCAGGAAGGGCTTCTTGGTCCAGAGCTCCGCGGTGAATCTGTCTATGAGATCCTCTTCGCCTTCTATCTCGATCTCGGCACCCTCGGAGGTGTTCCTTATCCATCCGCTGAGCTTCAGATCCTTGATCTGCTTGTGGATGAAGGGTCTAAAACCCACCCCTTGAACGATACCGTTGACCTTGATGTTAGCGCGAAGCCTGCTCAAAAATGCCTTCCTTTCGGGCCCTGGGGCTCATTTTGAGCACGCCAAAACCCCATTTGAAGAAAATTCACAAATAATATAACAAACGGGGAAGATTCAATCAATAGAAAAACGCCTTTTCGGAGTTATTTCTGAAAAAAGCGTTTTTACAAAATAAATTGATTTTTCAAGCGTGATAGGACGCTGAAAAAGGAGCGCGAAGAGGCGGCTCCGGGCTATATCCCCAGGTCCTTCTTGAACCTTCCGAAGAGCACGCTGCACACCGCGAAGGTGATGATCTCAGTCGCCGGAACCGCGAGCCATATGAGCTTTGGGTCGTGCAGCACTGCTGAGAGCACCGCGAAGCTCAGTATGAGCAGCACGCACTGGCGCATCATGTTGACCACGAATGAGTAGCGCGCGTGGTCCAGCGCCTGCATGCTCGTGGACCTTATCATCGAGCCCGCTCCGAAGGGCAGCGAGATCACGCAGGCCCTCAGGCACACCATGCCTATCTCCCTCATGTGCTCGCCGGCGCTGAACATCGAGAGTATGACGCCGGGTATGAGCTCGAATATGATCATGAGCAATATCATAAGCGCGGTTATGGCGGTCATGGAGATCTTCATGGTCTGCTTCACCCTGTCGACGTGGCCCGTGCCGTAGTTGTACGAGAGTATGGGCACCATGCCGTTGTTGAGGCCGAACGAAGGCATGTAGCAGAAATTCTGCAGCTTCATCCAGACGCCGTATACGGCGGTCGCCGTGGTGGAATAAGTGAGCAGTATCTGGTTTATCGAGAAGCTCGTCACCGACGAGAGTCCCATGGTGATTATCGAAGGAAGGCCCACCCTGAGTATATCCTCCGCCGCGCGGAGATCGAACGCGGGCCTGAGCATGTCGTGCCTCACGGCCTCGTTGTACTTCGTATTCAGGGCTATCGCGATCAGCGCGGAGAAGATCTGCCCTCCAACCGTGGCGAGCGCCGCACCGGCTATCCCGAGCTTGGGGAAGGGTCCTATGCCGAAGATCAGCAGCGGATCGAATATGAGGTTGAATATGGCGCCGCAGAGCATGGTGGTCATGGATAGCGTCGCCCTGCCCGAGGATACGAGCAGCCTCTCGAAGTATTTGCTGAATACTGAGCCGCAGGAGAAGACCCAGTTTATCATGAGATAGGTAGCGCCCATCTCAGCTATCTCCTCTACGTCCGTCTGAGCCCTGTAGAGAGGCCCGGAGGCGAAGAGGCCCAGCACGACGAAGAGCGCGGTGAACATCAGGCTCATGGCGGTCATGGTCCTAATTGCCGCGGAGGCCTTGTCCTTCTCCCCTTTTCCCATGTACCTCGACCATACGGCGGAGACGCCCGTGGACGTACCGACGGCTATGGCAGTGACTATCTGCTGCATGGGGAAGGCCAGCGAGACCGCAGTCAGGGCGTTCTCGGAGATCCTCGCGACGAACATGGAATCGACTATGTTGTACATGGCCTGGATGAAGAATGATATCATCATCGGAAGGCTCATCTTTATCAGCACTTCATGAACGGGCAGTTCGGCCATCATGGCCATCCTGTCCTGTTTTCTATTCGCTTCCGCCATTATTCTCCCTTATCTTTAAAGACCCAGATCTTCTGCACCGCGTAGCTCACGAAGAAGAGCGCTACGTCCACCGCGAGTTTGACGCCCGTGCGGAGCAGCCCCGTCGCCCCGAGCAGCCTGCTTATCGAGGCCGTCCCGAACCAAGAGAGGAAGAGCTGCACCGCGGCGACTCCCATGAACTTCGACATCGAGCTCGCCACGTCCGCGTCGCTCGCGAATACGAACTTCCGGTTGAGGAAATAGTTCAGCACCGCGCTCGGGATCCTGGCGAGCACGGTAGCGAAGAGCACCTGCACCCACACGGTCTCGAAGCGGCCCGACATGCTGTCGAATACGTAAAAAAGACCCACGTCGAAGACCTTGCAGATCGACGCCGTTATTATCTGGCGGAATATCTGCACGGCCAGAAATGAGCTTATCAGTTTTGTCAGCTTTTCTTTCATACGCGGTATTTTAACCCGAATCTGTGATAAAATACAATAATATAATAGTTAAGTTTTTTCACTGCGCCGAGGCCCGGGCAGCGCCCAGGCTGAACGAAGGGAAGGCCCTCCATGACCAGATACAAAAAACTTACGCTTCTGCATGCGAACGACATGCACGGGGATTTCCTCGAGGAGAGTGCGGACGGAGTGAATACCGGCGGCATCTCCATGCTCTCGGGCTACGTCAGCAAGGTCCGCAGCGAGGAGCCCAACACCATCTTCGCCATAGCCGGCGATATGTTCAGGGGCTCCGTCATAGACAGCGAGTATCAGGGGCTCTCCACGATAGAGCTCATGAACGTCATCGCGCCCGACGTGGTCTCCCTCGGGAACCACGAGGTAGACTACGGCCTGACTCACCTCATGTTCATAGAAAAGTGCGCAAAATTCCCCATCATCTGCGCCAATTTCCGCATAAAGAGCAACAACGCGAGCATCTTTGAACCCTTCCACATCGTCGAGATAGACGATATGAAGATACTCTTCATAGGCATACTCACCGCCGAGGTGCTCTCCAGCATCAAGGACGGTTCTCTCATAACGAGCTTTCTGGATATTACAGACGCCGCCGAGGAGATAGGCAGGATCTGCGACGCGTACAACGCACTCGACATAGACCTGACCGTGCTCCTCACCCACATAGGTATAGAAGAAGACAAGCTCCTGGCCGAAAAGCTCGACCCGCGCTGGGGCGTCGACCTGATAATAGGAGGGCACTCCCACACCCTTACCGAGGAGCCTATAGTCATAAACGGCGTGCCCATAGTTCAGGCAGGCTTCGGCACCAAGCAGATAGGCCGCTTCGACATCACCATAGACAGGGAGAACAACTGCATCGAGGACTACAGCTGGCAGATAGTGCCCATAGAGAGCACGCACTGTCCGAGAGACCTCGAGCTCGAGAGCCTGCTCGATCACTTCCGCAGCCAGACGGACGAAAAGTACAGCCACGTCATCACGAGGCTCGCGAGGAAGCTCACTCATCCCGGCAAGCTCCAGGAGACCGAGATCGGGGACCTCTTCGCAGACGCCCTCAGAAACAGCCTCGGCACGGATATGTTCTTCATGGCCTCGGGCAGCATCAGAAAGCCCGAGCTGGGGCCCATCGTGACCCACCAGGACCTCAAGGAGATCTTCCCCTTCGACGACGCAGCGTATATCCTAAGCGTCAAGGGCTCGCAGCTGAAGCGCATGCTCTCGCGCATGCTGCGCGAGGAGATCTGGAGCGGCATACACTGCGAATTCTACCAGATGAGCAGGGGCGTCGCCGTCGAATGGTCTAGGAAGGAGCAGAAGATCCTCTCCCTCAGCTACCGCGCGAAGCCCATCGAAGACGACAAGCAATACACCGTCGGCTTCCAGGCCTACCACTATCAGACCATAGAGGAGAACCTCGGCATTTCGATAGAGGAGCTCTCCGAGAACAAAAAGCCCGTCATAGCGGCGACATCCTGCTTCGACGTGCTCGAGGAATACCTATCCACCCACCAGAACCTCAACGTCCGCAGCCGTCCGAGGATAGTCATACTGGACGCCCCGGAGGCAGGCGGCGCAGCTGAAGATATAGAACAGGACAACACAGAGGACAAGAAATGAAAGTAGTACTCGATCATCTTACAAAGATCTATCCGCCGAGAAACAAGAAGGACGGCGGCTTCGTAACGGCCGTAAACGATTTCTGTTTCGAGATACCAGACGGCAAGCTCATTGGTCTGCTCGGTCCTTCGGGCTGCGGCAAGAGCACCACCCTCAACCTCATAAGCGGCCTTGAGACGCCCACGAGCGGAAGGATCTTCTTCGGGAAAGACGACGTGACCGAGCTCCCTCCGGAGAACCGCGGAGTCGGCCTGGTCTTCCAGAACTACGCGCTGTACCCCCACATGACCGTCATGCAGAACATCACCTTCCCCCTCGAGAACCTCAAGGGGGCGGACAAGCTCAGCAAGGAGCAGATGGAGGAGAAGGCCCTGGAGGCCGCGAAGATGGTGCAGATAGAAAAGCTGATGGACAGGAAGCCCTCGCAGATGTCGGGAGGTCAGCAGCAGAGAGTCGCCATCGCCAGGGCCCTGGTCAAGAGGCCCAGGGTCCTCCTGCTCGACGAGCCGCTGTCCAACCTCGACGCTAGGCTCAGGCTCCAGACCCGCGAGGAGATACGCCGCATCCAAAAGGAGACCGGGATAACTACCATCTTCGTCACGCACGACCAGGAAGAGGCCATGAGCATAACCGACATGATAGTCGTCATGGAGGCCGGTTCCGTGCGCCAGATAGGCCATCCCCAGGAGGTCTACGAGGATCCAAAGAACCTCTTCGTCGCGAAATTCCTCGGGACCCCCGCGATCAACGTCTTCGAGGGCAGGATAAGCGGCGGGAAGCTCTATATAGGAGACGACGCCGTCATGGACGCTCCCGCTCCGGACCAGGAAGTCTGGATAGGTATTAGGCCCGAGGGCTTCATACCGGCAGCGGACGGCCCCCTTCGCTGCAGGCTCAGAGGAGTAGAGGTCATGGGCCGCGACACGAGCATCATCTCAGAGAACGACCACTGTCAGAGCGATACCATAAGATCCATCATCAGCTCAGAGATCAGGGTCGACAGAAACAGCCCCGAGGTGCGCTTCGCCGTGAAGCCGAACAGGACCTACGTCTTCGAGAAGGAGAGCACCGAGCGCATCTATTTCGGCTGGGAGACTCCGTACAGTCCGAACGAGGACGCCCCGTCCTGCGCCGGGAGCGGCGAGGCCGCCGCGCAGGCCGGCGCTGGCCCCACAAAAGCCACCGAAGCTTAGAAGGAGGCCGCATCCATGCTTGAGAAAAACAACCGAAAGGCCTGGCTCTACCTGCTGCCGGCGATGCTCTTTCTGGGAGCCTTCATGGTCTATCCCCTCGTGGACGTATTCGTCTACTCCTTCGAGGAGGGCTACAACTTCGCCTCCCAGAGCTTCTTCGGCACAGGCCTTTACAACTACAGATACGTCCTGCGCGACCCCTACTTCATGCAGGCCGTAAAGAACACCTTCATACTGGTCATCATCACGGTGCCCCTCTCAACGGGCATAGCGCTGCTGATCTCGCTCGGGCTCAACTCCATCAAGAAGCTCAAGGAGCTGTACCAGACGGTGTTCTTCCTGCCCTACGTGACCAACACCCTTGCCGTGGGACTGGTATTCATGATACTCTTCAAAAAGACCGCCTACTCGGACGGCCTGATAAACCTGCTCATAAACTTCTTCGGCGGCAGCTCGGTCGACTTCATAGACGGCCCCTACTGGGCGAAGATGTTCGTGATGTGCTTCTACACCATATGGGTCGTAATGCCCTTCAAGATCCTGATACTCACCAGCGCCCTCGCCTCTGTAAACGAGGACTACTACAAGGCGGCCAAGGTCGACGGTACGGCTCCTTTCAGGATCTTCACTAAGATCACCCTGCCCATGATATCGCCCATGATCTTCTACCTGGTGATCACCGGCTTCATCGGGGCCTTCAAGGCCTACAGCGACGTCGTCGCTATATTCGGCACGGACCTCAACGCGGCGGGCATGAACACCATAGTCGGCTACGTCTACGATATGCTCTACGGAAACAGCGGCGGCTACCCCTCGTTCGCCTCCGCGGCCGCGCTCATACTATTCGCCATAGTCCTGACGATCACCTGCATCAACCTGCTGGTGAGCGCCAATTCCGACAACTTCTGAGGAGGCCCCTATGGATTATAAAAAGATCGAAGAAGCCTCTCGCAGAAGAAAGCGCATAACGAAGGCCGTGACCTACGTATTCCTAACGATATGGGCCTTCATGGTGCTCTTCCCCTTCTACTGGATGGTGCTCACCTCGGTGAAGAGCTACGGCTCCTACAACTCCGAATACATACCAAAGTTCTACACGACCTCCCCGACGATGCAGAACTACAGCGACGCCTTCACGGCGGTCCCGCTGGCCAAGTACTTCGGCAACACGCTGATATTCACGCTGATCACGACCGCGATCATGCTCGTGGTCGTCGTGCTCGCGGCCTTCGCCTTCGCGAGGCTTAACTTCAAGGGCAAGGACCTGCTATTCGCGGGCTTCCTCTCACTGATGATGATCCCGAACGAGCTGGTCATAATAACCAACTTCGTGACCATAACAAACCTAGGCCTGAGGAACACCTTCACAGGTCTGATACTACCTTCGGTGACCTCGGTCTTCTACATCTACCTGCTTAAGGAGAACTTCGAGCAGATCCCCGATGAGCTCTACAAGGCCGCAAAGGTCGACGGCACCTCGGACTTCAAGTACCTGACGAGGGTCATGATCCCGATATGCCAGCCGACCATAGTGACTATAGTCATACTCAAGGTCATAGAGTGCTGGAACTCCTACGTCTGGCCCAGGCTCATAACCGACGACTCGGCCTATTTCCTGGTCTCCAACGGCATACAGGAGATAAGGGAGAACGGCTTCGGCCGGGAGAATATCCCCGCGATGATGGCGGCGGTGGTCGTCATCTCAGTGCCCCTGATCATAATATTCCTGATCTTCCACAAGAAGATAATGGCGGGAGTCTCGAGAGGAGGTACCAAGGGATGAAAAGTTGCCTTTGCGAAAGATCTGCCCGCGCCGGGCACAGCAGGAGGCTTCATCGCCTCGCCCTGATACTGGTCCTCTGCGCCGCGCTGCTCAGCGGCTGCCACGGAGCCAAGGGCAGCGTCAGCTTCGAGGTGCCCGAAGAATTCGACAGCTCCAGATACTATGAGATAAGCTTCTGGGCCAAGAACGACACGAACAAGACTCAGACCATGATATACGAGAAGGCGATAAGGGATTTCGAGGCCCTGTATCCCAATATCAAGGTCAACATGAGGCTGTATACCGACTACGGAAGGATATACAACGACGTCATAACTAATATAGCGACGAACACCACGCCCAACGTCTGCATCACCTATCCCGACCACATAGCGACATATCTGACGGGACAGGACACCGTCGTGCCTCTCGACGCGCTCATGGCCGACGAAAAGTACGGCCTTGGCGGCAGCGAGCTCAAATTCGACGGGCCGGATCAGGGCGAGATCGTGCCCGAGTTCCTCGCGGAAGGCGTGATCTCCGGCGTTCAGTACGCGCTGCCCTACATGCGCTCCACCGAAGCCTGCTACGTAAACAAGACCTACGTAGAGAAGCTGGGCTACGAGCTTCCCGAGACCCTGAGCTGGGACTTCATCTTCGAGGTCTCAGAGGCAGCCATGGCAAAGGACGCCGACGGGAACTTCCTCGTCAACGGGCAGAAGGTGCTCATACCTTTCATCTACAAGTCCACGGACAACATGATGATACAGCTGCTGCGCCAAAAGCAGGCGGGCTATTCGACGGACAGCGGGGAGATACTCATCTTCAACGACACCACGAAGGAGCTGCTCTACGAGATATCTAATCACGCGGCGACGGGAGCCTTCTCGACCTTCAAGATCTCCAGCTATCCCGCGAACTTCCTCAACGCGGGCCAGTGCATATTCGCGGTCGACTCCACGGCGGGATCTACCTGGATGGGAAGCAAGGCGCCGCTCGTCGACATCAGCCCCGATAAGCTCGTCGAATTCGAGACGGCTGTCATGACCATCCCCCAGTTCGACGCGGAGCACCCCAGCATGATATCCCAGGGCCCCTCCGTCTGCATATTCAGCAAGGAGGACCACGGCGAGGTGCTGGCATCCTGGCTCTTCACGCAGTATCTGCTGACGAACGAGGTCCAGATCGCCTATGCCGAGACCGAGGGCTACGTCCCCGTGACGATCAAGGCGCAGAACACCCCTGAGTATCAGGACTATCTGAGCCGCGGAGGTGAGGACGACAGCGAGCACTACGAGGTCAAGATAGAGGCGACCAAGCTCCTCATAGAAAACACAGAAAACACCTTCGTCACCCCCGTCTTCAACGGATCGGCCTCTCTCAGAGACGCCGCGGGGCAGATGATAGAAAACGTGACCAAGTCTGCCAGGCGCAGGGAGACGATAGACGAGGCCTACATGACCAAACTCTATTCGGATATCACCTCGCTCTACAGGCTCAACAACACCGGAGCCGTAGGCGGAGGCAAGGCCGAGCTCGGCCCCCTGCCCCAGACCGCCAAGCTGCTGCTCGGAGCGCTGGCGGTAGCCTGGATATGCATCGCCGCGGCTTACGTGATGCTGAAGAGGAAAAAGCAATAGCCAGGGACAAGAAAGCTGGCCGATCGAAGCGCGGCGCAGCGTTCAGCGATTCAAAAGAAAAGTTCAAAAACGAAGGAGCGGAGAGGATATTCCTCTCCGCTCTGTTTTTCTGTCCGCCGACGCTCGTTCAGCCCGCGATCCTTTGCAGCGCTCTTTCAGCCAGCGATCCTTTGCAGCGCTCTTTCGGCCCGCAATACTTTGATCTTCGGCGCTCCCTCAGCTCATTATCTTCGCCGCTGCCTCATCCAGCGCGGCGTAGGCGGAGGCGAGCCTGCCGCTGAGGGCGTCCGCATGCGCCCTCTCCTCCGCGGCGCGGCCCTCTATATGCTCTATCATCTCGGCGACGCGCTCCGGGGCGGGACCTCCTATACACTTCTTCGACAGTACGTTCTGCAGCGGGAGCAGGGCTGAATGGACCTCTTCGTCAGAGATATCCAGCTCATGCCCCAGTATGTTCAGCGCCCACTTGTTGAGCAGCGCCGCGTCCATGCCCGTAACGTCCAGACCTGCCTCCTTAGCGTCGCCGGTCATGCCGCCGGTGATATGGTGGGCCTCCCTGAAGGCTATTCCGAACTTCCCTACGAGATAGTCTGCGAGCGCAGTCACGGTGCAGAAATTGCGCTCGGCCATGCGCAGCGCCCTCTCCTCGTGTATCACCGAATACTTGAAGGCCTCCTTCATGTACTCGAGCGAAGCGAGCGCGGAGTCCGCGGCGGCTATGAAATCGTCGCCCATGCCGTGTCCGTCGAGGATGAAGCTGAGCGGGGTGTTCTTTACAGTGATGACGCCTCTGGTCATCTCCGCGAATGCTCCCGCGGCCTGGGCCCTGACGTTCTCCAGGACCGTCGGATTCTTTTTCTGCGGCATTATGGAGCTCTGGCCAGAGACCTGTCCGCCGAATTCCCAAAAACCGAACTCGTCCGTGCACCAGGTGTAAAGGTCGCTCGCCGCGCGGCTCAGCGTCCCCTGCAGTATGGCGAAGGCCGCCTCGCCTTCGAGAAAATAATCCTTGGAAGCGACGCTGTCCCAGGTGTTTTCAAGCACTTCGGCAAAACCCAGCAGCTCCGCTGTCCTTTTTCTGTCTATGGGGAAGCCCGTGCCGGCAAACGCGGCCCCGCCGAGGGCGTTCAGGTCGGCGGAAGCGTAGGCGTGCTCGAGCCTTCCGAAATCGCGCTGGAGCATCTCAAGAAGGGACGTAATATAATGTCCGACCGTCGTCGGCTGGGCCGGCTGAAGATGGGTATAGCCCGTCATGACCACGTCCGCGTTCTTTTTCGCGAATACGATCAGCTCGTCCTCGAGCTCCAGCAGGGAATACATGACCTTGAGCAGCTCGCGCCTTGCTATCATCCTCTGGAGGCAGCTGAAGAGGTCGTTGCGGCTGCGCCCGGTGTGCATCTTGCCCGCGTCGCTGCCTATGCGCGCTATCATCTGGTGCTCAACGTTCATGTAGAGATCCTCGCCGTTGTCTATGCTCAGATCGTCCGGCGTAAGCTCCTCGTGCACGCTCTCTATAGCTTCAAGTATCTTCGCAGCCGTCTCGCGGTCGTGCACGCCCTGCTCATAGAGCATCACTGTATGAGCCTTGTTGGCGAGGGTCATCTCTTCGAAAAGGGCCCTGTACTGCGCCTTCATCCCCGGGAGCGCCATCTCCTGAAGCTTCCCGGACATATCTACGTCTATCCTTCCTCGTCTTTCCATGAGGTCTCCTTTTTTTTGTTTTTATATCTATGAGTTCCTATGATCCTGCAGCGCCTGTATTATCTTTTTTATAATACCATACATTGCAGCCCATCACTCATGCCGTCCGTATCGCCGGGTCCGTTTTTCAGGCTAAGAGTCCCTGCGCCCCAAAAAACTTGCCACAAACACAGAAATGAGTATAATAATCATGCGGGGATATGGCATTTCCAAGAAAACGGAGCGCCGGTCCCGCCATCACCACGATAAAAGGAGAATAAAATGAAAAGATTTTTAGCAGTACTTCTTGCGCTGGCGCTGATCTTTACCCTTGCTGCCTGCGGACAGAAGAAGGAAGAGGAGAAGAAGGACCCCGAACCCACTCCCGAACCCACTCCCGAAGTAGTCGTCATGAGCCATGACGAATTCGAGGCCGCTGCGCTCGATACGGCTGTCACCGTCGAGACCTACGTACAGGCCAAGCAGTCCTGGTGGGACAACAAGGGCACCTTCTACACCCAGGCGGAGGACGGAGCTTACTTCCTCTACAACATGCCCTGCTCTCAGGAAGAGTATGACAAGCTCGTTCCCGGAACCAAGATCAGAGTGACCGGCTACAAGTCCGAATGGTCTGGCGAAGTCGAGATCATCGACGCCACCTACGAGATCCTCGAGGGAAGCTTCATCGCTGAGGCCACCGACGTTACCGGACTTCTCGGCAAGGAAGAGCTCATCGACCACCAGAACGAGTTCGTCAGCTTCAAGGGAATGACCGTTGAGCCCTCCACCGACAAGGAAGGCAAGGAAGTCGCGTTCCTCTACAGCTGGGACGGCAGCGGCGAAGAAGGCAGCGACCTCTACTTCAACGTTTCCAAGGACGGACAGGTCTACAACTTCACCGTAGAGTCCTATCTCTGCGGACCTGACACCGACGTCTATCAGGCTGTCAAGGCCCTGAACATCGGCGACACCATCGACCTCGAGGGCTTCCTCTACTGGTACGAAGGCGCCAACCCGCACATCACCGCGGTAAAGGCTGCTCAGTAGATAAGGACAGCCAGAGCCCCGGCATCCGCGGCCAAAGTCCGCGGCAACGCAAAAAACAGCGAAGAGCCCAGCGAAAGCAGGGCTCTTTTATTGCCCCTTTACGACGCAAGCAAAGCCAGTTCCAAGGCAGTTTTTTCACATACCGCAAGACAAATCCCATCTGCCGCATTATAATAGACCATCATGAGCGAAGTAAGCAGAGCGAGATCATTCGGAGATGGCTTGCGCGACGCCGTGCCAATAGGGCTCGGCTATTTCGCCGTGTCATTCTCGCTCGGGATCACGGCGCACAACGCCGGACTGAGCGCGATGCAGGGCTTCATAGCGAGCCTGCTCTGTACGGCTTCCGCCGGTGAATACGCGGGCTTCACCCTCATAGCCGCGGGCGCGAGCTATGCCGAGGTCTCGCTGATGACCTTCATAACGAACATGCGCTACATGCTGATGAGCCTCGCGCTGTCGCAGCGCTGCAGCGAGAAGATGCCCTTCGTACACAGGCTGATCTTCGGCTACGCGATCACGGACGAGCTCTTTGCCATAAACATCGCGAGGCCCGGGCATCTGGATCCGTGGTACTACTACGGCGGGATACTCAGCTCCGTGCCGCTTTGGGCGCTCGGGACGGCTCTCGGAGTCATTTCCGGGGACGTGCTTCCGGCCCGCATCGTAAGCGCACTCAGCGTGGCGCTCTACGGGATGTTCCTCGCTATAGTCATCCCTCCCGCGAAAAAGAGCCGCGTCATAGGCGGCATAGTGGCCGTATGCTTCGCGGCGTCGTATATTACGGGGCGCGTCAGTCTGCTCTCCGGGATAAGCTCCGGAACGAGGACCATCATACTGACCCTTGTCATAGCCTCGGCCGCCGCCCTGCTCTTTCCCGTCCCGACCGATGACGATATCGACTGAGAGGATCCCATGGACAAGACCTACAGCTACATAGCGGTGATGTTCATCACCTCATATCTCGTCAGGGTGCTTCCGCTGACCATATTCAGGAAGCCGATAAAGAGCCGCTTCGTGCAGTCCTTCCTGTACTACGTGCCCTACGTTACGCTGTCTATAATGACCTTCCCCGCCATAGTGGAGGCCACTCAGAGCCCCGTCGCGGGCGCCCTCGCGCTCATCGCGGGGATCGCAGCGGCATGGCTCGGAGCCGGACTGCTTCCTGTCGCGGTCATCTGCTGCGCGGTGGTGCTCGCAGCCGAGTTCCTGCTCATCTGAGACCGCTAATGACCCTTCCGGCGCCGGACGCATGCCTTTCCACAGGTATGCAGCCCGTATCCTGGCCTCATCATGCAGCAAAAAGGGATGTCCGAAGACATCCCTTTTTTATTGCTTTATGCTGCTTTCCAGCCTGCCGCTACTTGGCGAGATCTTTCTTCTCGTAAGCTCTGTAGAGGAAGGTGATGATGTGGCCTCTGGTGCAGGTGGTGTTAGGCTCGAAGACAGGCGCGTTCGGATTGGTCCCGTTGGTGATGCCCTTGTCTACGCCCCAGAGCACCGCGTTGTAGTACTCGTCGGAGGACTTGACGTCGGTGAACTTGTTCGAAAGTCCGCTGACGGACGGGGATCCGAAGGACTTGTAGATGAACTGGAGAGCCTGAGCTCTGGTGCAGGGGCTCTCATAGCCGCCCTTGGTGCCCTTGGAGGTGGCTCCGGAAGGAGCTATGTTCTTCTCAACCGCCCAAAGTATGGCCTTCGCGTACCACTCGTCTCCCTTGATGTCGCCTGCGCTCTTTGCTGTGGGCTCCGGAGATCCGTTGGCCCTCCAGAGGAAGGTCAGGATGTGGGCCCAGGTGCAGGTCCACTCGGGATGCAGACGGGTCACTCCGTCGGCGTCGAGAGCTCCGGCTACGATGCCTCTGCCAACGCCCCACTTGGAGGAGTTGTAGTACCAGCTCGCAGTGCCATTTATGGTCTTGGGGTTATCCGGGAAGGTGGTCGGCTCGGTCACCGTAACGGTGATCTTGCCGCTGTACTTCTGTTCATCCTCGTCGTAAGCCGTGTACTTGATATCGAAGGTGCCTACGTAGTCGATGTTGGGTACCAGGGTCACGCTGTCGATCAGCAGGTTCTTGGAACCGGTGCGGTAGAGCTCGTCATCCGCGAACACTATGCCGCCGTTCTTCACAGCGGAGGTGTAATCGTAGTACAGGGTGCCTGCTGCGGATCCGGGAAGCTCGAGCTTGATGTAGTCGAGGGTCTCGCTGGAGACCTTCTTGAACTGGGTCGCGATGTCGGCGCTGCTGAGCTTAAGGAGCTGGTTGTTGTTGATCTTGTAAGTCAGATCGGCCACATCCTTGCTGGCCTCGCTGACCGTGACCACGATCTTGCCCTCATAGCTGTCTCTGCCGGAGTAGCCCCAGTAGACGAAGGTCATAGCGCCGCTCGCTCCGCTTGCGGGGACGAATACGAGATCGGAGATGAGGTTCTCGCTCTTGTCGTTGTAGTAGAACTCATCCTCGTCGACCTCTACCTTGGTGCCCTTGCCGGTGCTGGACTTGTAGTTGTAGTAGAGGGTTCCCTTCTTGGAGGCCGGTACGGTCTCGAAGATGATGTAATCCAGGGTCTCCCCCGCAGCCTTCTTGAACTTGGTGTTGATGTCGCTGGGCTTGAAGGTGAAGGTCTTTCCGCTGTCTATCGTATACTTGAGCGTGGCGATGTCGTAATCGGTGCCGCCGACCTTGATGGTCAGGGTCCCGTCGTACTCGTCATCGTCGCTGTAAGCGGTGAAGTCGATCTGGCAGGTGCCGGTGAAGTCCTCATCGGGGATGAAGACGACGTCGCTCATGAGCACTCCGGTGCTTCCGCTCCTGTAGACCTTGGTGGAGGAGGTCAGCTTGGTGCCGGGCTTGCTGTCGGAGGTATATCCGTAGCGGAGTATGCCCTCGTCGGAATCGGGAAGATCGAACTTGACGTAGCTGTAGTTCGACTTCGTCATATCCTTGAACGCAGCGTTGATATCCGCGGAGACCTCAAACTCCTTGAAGGACATGACCTCATCGTTGTCGATCTCGTACGGATCGATGTCGCTCATGTCGCTGTCGGCCACCTTGACGACTATGCGCCCTTCATACGGGTCCTCGTTCTTGGTATCGTAACCGATGAATCCGATGTATACGGTGCCCTTGAAGTTCTTCTCGGGGATGTAGCTTACGTTGGAGATGGTCTTCTTGCTGCTGGACGTGGAGTTGTAATACTCGGTGTCCTCGTCCACGAGAGTGCCCTTGCTGGAGCTGCTCTTGTAGTTGTACCTGAGCTCGCCCTCGTCGGGGAGATAGAAGTATACGTAGTCGAGCGTGAGCTTGGTATCGTCCTTGAAGGCAGTGGGTATCTTAGCGCTGCTAAGGCTGAGCACGCCGTTCATCTTCATGTTGACGGTGATGTCGTCGATATCCAGCTCGTCATAGATTATCCTGATATCGACGGTGCCCTTGTAGCTGTTCCCATCCGAGTCCTCAGCCGTGTAGCTGAAGCTGTCGGTGACGGTCTTGGTGACCTTGCTCTTGCTGGGCGTGAACTTCATCTTGGCGAATTCGGCGGCCGTATAGGCGGTCTTGGTCTTGACCGCGGTGGTGCCGTTCTTTATATCGCCGTATTCGGGAAGCTCGGTGAAGGTGACGTGGGTCATCTCGCTTCCGGCGGCCTTCTTGAAGGCTGCGGCGAGTCCGACGCTGCTCAGCGTGAGAGTCTCGGTCTGGGTGATCTTCTCCGTGAGCTTGGAGAGCTTTCCGGAGTTCTTTACCGTGACGTCTATGGTTACGTCTCCATCGACCTTGTCGCCGTTGCTGTCATAGGCGTAGACAGTGAACCAGGCGCTTCCGGCGGCCTTGGGGATGAGCTTGAGATTACTCATCTTGGAGGTGGTGAGCTTTTCCCCGTTGTAGGCGGAGGAGCTGACCTTGAACTGAGCGATATCGGATTCACCCTCTATCTCGATGTACTTGATATCGGTTCCGTCGTTCTTGGAATAGAGCTTGGTGAAATCGGTGTTCTTGAAGGAATGCCCGGAGGTGTCCGAGGTGTCGAGCTCGACAGTGATATCGCCGTTGAAGCTCGGAGCCTTGAACTCATCTCTTTCGAAGCCGAGAGTATAGTCTACCTTGTACTTGGTATCGTCTCCGGTCTTCGTATAGAAGATCGTAACCTTCGTGCTGGCTCCGTCCATGTCCTTTTCCATTTTTACGGTCTTGTCCTGGAATTCATGGGAGCCGATCTTGTATCCGCTGTTGTCCTTGAAAGTACCTATGTCGGACGTGCTGATGCTGACCGCTTTGCCGTTGTTGTTAGGCACAAGTATCTCGATGATCTTGTGGCTGTCCGGCTTGTATACGGTGCCGTTATACTTGATAGAGGCCAAAGGGGCGTCGCCGCTGTCGCCGTCGACCACCGCTGATGTCGACGCGAAAGCGCTCATCGGCAGAACGCCGATGACCAGGACGAGCGCCAGCACCAAGGCCAATATGCGTTTTCCTTGCTTCATTGCGATAAACCTCCTATTTTGTGGGTATATTATAGCATAGCTACATTATAATGTATACGAATTATGCGCGGCATATATTAAAAATGCTTAATATATTCGGTTTTTTTGTTGCCTCAGGCGTCCTTCGGCGCCCTCCGCGCGCAAAGCTGTGCTATTATTTATACGATGATATATCTGCTTTTTACTGTACAAAGGAGAAGGTCATGAAAAAGCTATTATCACTTTTGACTGCGCTGGCTATAGTGCTCTCGCTCGCGCCGGCTGCCTTCGCGGATGAAGAAGGCTCAGGATCCGCTGCCCCGGCTGCGGAGGCGGGATCCGAAGACATAGTCATCCTGCACACCAACGACGTGCACTGCGGCTACCTGCCCTACGACAGGCTCGTGACCCTTGCAAAAGAGGCGGACCTCCTGATAGACAACGGCGACGCCATACAGGGCGACGTCATCGGGACCGTGTCCAAGGGAGAGTACATCACCGACATCATGAACTACGCGGGCTACGACCTCGCTGTCCCCGGCAACCACGAGTTCGACTACGGCATGGAGCAGTTCCTTCATATAGCGAAAGACCTGTCGGAATTCCCCTACGTATGCTGCAACTTCATAGATCTGAGGAGCGGACAGCAGATCTTCGAACCGTACAAGATATTTGAGATCAAGGGCAAGAAGCTCGCCTTCATAGGCATCGCGACCCCGGAGACCCTTGCGAAATCCGATCCCGTGACCTTCCAGGACGGGGACGGAAACTTCATCTACAGCTTCTGCGAAGGCGGCAACGGACAGGAGCTCTATGACGCCGTACAGAAAGCCGCGGACGCGGCCAGGGCTGAAGGAGCCGACTGGGTCATCGCGGTAGGCCACCTCGGCGTCAACGAGGAATCGAGCCCCTGGTCGGCCTTCGACGTAATAGCTAACACTACCGGGATCGACGCCTTCATAGACGGACATTCCCACAGCACCTACGCTGCGAGCTACGCGGCGGCCGACGGCAGGCTCGTGCCTGCGGCCCAGACCGGCACCAAGCTCGCGAATATCGGCAGGGTGATACTCCACGCCGACGGCAGCGTCACGGCAGAGATAATTCCTGCCGATGAGGTCGAGCCGGAGCCCGAAGCGACCGCCTTCCTCGAAGGCATCACCGCTCAGTTCAAGGCACTCAGCGACACCGTCGTGGCGCACACTGACGTTCCCCTGACCATCATGGGCGAGGACGGGAAGCGCGCGGTCAGAAATACCGAGACCAACCTCGGCGACCTCTGCTCCGATGCCTACAGGATACTCCTCGGGGCTGATATCGCCCTCGTCGGCGGCGGCGGGATACGCACCGACATAGCGGCGGGCGACATCACCTACGGCAACGCCATAGCCGTCCATCCCTTCGGCAACTACGCCTGCCTGGCCGAAGTCAGCGGCCAGCAGATAGCCGACGCGCTGGAGCTCGGCTGCTCCGCCCTCCCGGGCGAGCTCGGAGGCTTCAACCAGGTCTCCGGCCTGACCTTCACCGTGAACACGGCCATCCCCTCGCCCGTCGTCCTCAACGACCAGAGCGAGTTCGTCAGAGTCGAAGGACAGCGCAGGGTCAGCGACGTCATGATAGGAGGCGAGCCCCTGGACCTCGAAAAGACCTATACCCTCGCTAGCCACGACTTCATGCTCAAGTCCTGCGGCGACGGTTATTCGATGTTCGGCGAGAAGAATATCAAGCTGTTAAAGGACTGCATCATGCTGGACAACCAGGTCCTTATCAGGTACATCACCGAGGAGCTCGGCGGCAGCGTCGGCCAGGAATACGCCGAACCCCAGGGCAGGATAACTATCATCTATGACGAGAGCAAGGTCGAGAAGGAGGAGCCCGCAGATGCGGCGCCGACCGAGACAAGCGCCCCTGTGGATCCCGCAGCGCCTTCGGATCCCGCGCCGGCTGAGCCCTCGGAGACCGCTCCGGCTGAGCCCTCCGCCCCCGCGGAGCCTGCAGCTCCGGACGCCAGCACCGCCCTTCCTGCGGAGTACACTGTCGTAAAGGGAGACTCCCTGTGGAAGATATCCGACCGATTCTACGGCGAGGGACGCCGCTGGAGAAGGATATACGACGCCAACAGGAGCGTCATAAAAGACCCCGATCTGATATATCCGGATCAGATATTCAGCATCCCCGCTGCCGAATAAAACGCAGGATAATTATTTTGAAATCTCGTTGACAAAAGATCCGTCCTCAGGTTATTATCACCACGGTGCTTTAAGGAGGTCCAGAGAGGCCGCCAAGGACGGAACTGTATGATCACAAGTATCATCACGGCTTTCCTTGACGGAAAGCCGTTTTTTACAGGCTATCCGAAACACCGGCGACCGTTACAGTCTAAAAAGTGAAAAGGAGGCCTTAAAATGGCTAACGATCAGAACAAGAAAACTCAGCATAAGGACAGCGATTACAGTTTTGAAGCCGTACCCAAGTCCGCGCGCAAAGGATTCCTGGCGATGTTTTTCATCATGCTGGGATTCACCTTCTTCTCAGCGAGCATGTCGGTAGGAGCAAACCTCGGAAACGGGCTCGATCTTTCGGGCTTCATCTGGGCGGTGCTCATCGGCGGCGCTCTGCTCGCCTGCTACACAGGCTTCCTCGGATATATAGGCAGCGACACGGGTCTCTCCTTCGACCTTCTCGCTCAGCGCTCCTTCGGAAAGAAGGGTTCCTACCTTCCTTCCCTCATGATAGGCGCGACCCAGATCGGCTGGTTTGGCGTCGGAGCCGCGATGTTCGGCTATCCCGCGGCTGAGGTGCTCGGAGTGAGCCCGATGGTGCTCATCTTCATAGCGGGCATCTGCATGACCGCTTCCGCCTACTTCGGCATCCGCGGCATGGAGATCGTAAGCTACATCTCCGTACCCCTGATCGCCATCCTCGGCATCTACTCCATGGTCTCCGCGACCAACGCGGGCGGCGGGCTCGAAGCGGTATTCGCGAAGAGCTCCGGCGGGATCAGCCTCTTCACAGCGATAGGCATGGTCATCGGATCCTTCGTCAGCGGAGGCACAGCGACCCCGAACTTCACCAGATTCGCAAAGGACAACAAGACTGCGATAATCACCACCGTGATCGCCTTCTTCATCGGAAACACCCTCATGTTCGCCTTCGGCGCCGTAGGCGGAGCCTTCACAGGCAAGGACGACATCTTCTACGTGATGATCGCCCAGGGACTCGCGCTCCCCGCCCTCATCGTGCTCGGAGCAAACATCTGGACGACCAACGACAACGCCCTCTACACCGGAGCGCTCGGTCTCTCCAACATAACCAAGATCGCAAAGAAGCCCCTCGTCATCGTAGCCGGAATCTTCGGCACCGTGACCGCGGCCTGGCTCTACAACAACTTCGTAGGCTGGCTGAGCTTCCTCAACGCCACGCTCCCCCCGATCGGCGGGATCATCATCCTCGACTACTACCTCAACCGCGGCAAGTACAGCCGCGAGGTCACCGAGGAGATCAACTGGGGCGCTGTCATTGGCGTGATAGCCGGAGCTCTCGTAGGCAATTTCGTGCACTGGGGCATAGCCTCCGTCAACGCCATGGTCGTTGCCTGCATCTGCTACGTCGCTTACAGCAAGATCAGCAAGTAATAAAACAGCCGCGGCTGGCCGACGCGCCCCAAGTCAGGGGCCGGAGAGGCAGGCCGCGGTTTTTCCGTTTATACAAGGAGAACAAGATGCTTTACAAAAATGCGTACATAGAGAATTCCGAGCAGCTCTCGGATCTCAGAGTTGAAGGCGGCAAGTTTACAGAGATAGGCAGCAGTCTCGAGGCCAAAGCAGGCGAGGAAGTCTGCGACCTCGGCGGAAAGCTCGTCCTTCCCCCGTTCATCGAATCGCACGTCCACCTCGACGCCACCCTTACCGCGGGCGACCCGGTATGGAACATGTCCGGGACCCTCTTCGAGGGCATAGCCTG
>JAFPZZ010000017.1 GCA_017417045.1 Bacillota bacterium | reverse complement strand
GATATTCGCCGTGATACTGGCGGCGGTATCGCTCGCGGCATCGTTCTTCATGTTCAACGAGAGACCGGGAGCGTACAAGGCTTCCGGAAAGAGCGAGAAGGTCAAGATCAAGACCGACAAAGACCTCGTGCTAATGTGCTCGATAATGACTGTGCTCTGCCTCGTGGGCTGCATGGTCTCGGGAGTGCTCACTCCCCATATGAGGGACCTCGGCTATTCGTCCTCGGCAGCCGCAATGGCCTCGTCGGGCTCCATGATAGCGATGGCCCTCGGAAAATTCTGCTACGGCTTCATGCTGGACAGGCTCGGGCTCAAGCCCTGCCTGTATATATCGACGGCTGGCGGCGTGATAAGCACCCTGGGGCTGATGTTTTTCGTCTCCCCTGCCTGCCTATTCCTCGTTTACATGAACAACTTCTTCGTCGCTCCAATAGGCTCCGTGGCGCTTCCCGCGCTCGCGGGCTTCTTCACGAAGGACCCGCGGGAGAAGATCTCCTATTCCGGAACGATAGGCGCGGTCGGGAGCCTGGCCGGAGCCATCAACTATATGATCACCGGACTTATCTACGACGCTACCGGCAGCTACACGCCCCTCTTCATAGCTACCTTCGTCATGCTTGCCGCAGGAGCCGCGGCTATAAAGGCTCTCGGAGAGAGCAGGACTTAGGATATGAAAGGCATGGACGCTGTACCGGCCGCTGTCAGGATACTCAGATACAATGAAAAGACAGCGCGGGCCCGCCGTGCTATAATGGCTTATGCGAAAAAAACTGGTCTTTAAAAACATAGCTGAAACGGAGGCGTTCGGGATGGCGCTCGCCGCCGAACTCGAGCCCGGAGACGTCATAGCTCTCACGGGAGACCTCGGCACGGGCAAGACGACCCTCACCAAGGCCGTGGCGAAAGGGCTGGGCATAGAGGGCGCTGTTACCAGTCCGACCTTCACCATAGTGCGCGAGCACGAAGGCGGAAGGATACCCCTCTACCACTTCGACCTCTACCGGGTCCACGACGAGGACGAGCTCTTTGAGATAGGCTTTGACGATTACCTTCACGGCAAGGGCGTCTGCCTTATAGAATGGGCCGAGCTCATAGACGAGGAGCTGCTTCCCGCGGACACCTGCTTTATAACGCTCGAATACGGAAGCGATGAGAACGAAAGGATCTGCAGTATAAGATGCTGATATTGTCCATAGATACTACAGGGCCGCTCTGCTCCTGCGCGCTGTATGACGAAAACGAAGTCCGCCTCGTGGTAAACAAGACGGACTATTCTCATCTGGAGGAAATCGCCCCGATGATAAGCGCTCTTATGGAGGAAGCCGGCAAGGCACCCTCCGAGCTGGACGCCATAGCGGTGTCGAGGGGCCCGGGATCATTCACGGGCGTGCGCATAGGCATGGCCACGGCCAAGGCCGTCGCGCAGATCTGGAAGAAGCCCATAGTCTGCGTTCCTACTCTGGACGCCTTCGCCTACGGAGCCGACGCGAAGGACGGGGAGATCGTATGCCCCCTCTTCGATGCCAGAAGAGATCAGGTCTACGCCGCGGCATTCCTCAAAAGCGGCAGAGAAGTCCGCACTCTAATAGGCGAAGCCGCGATGCCGCTTGAAGCTTTCACGGAAAAGCTGAGCGCAGCCCTTGCGGCCGAAGGACTCGACTATGCCCGCCTCGTATTCAGGGGAGACGGGGCCGAAAAGTTCGAAGCCCGGCTTCTCGAATGCTTCCCCAAAGCGAAGCTCGCGGACGAAGGAGCGCGCTACCAGACCGCGGAGCAGACCGCGAGGCTGGGAGCTCTGATGCTGCGGCGCGGAGAAGTCACGGACTGCTACGGCGCGGAGCCGGAATACCTGAGAGAGGCAGAGGCTGAGAAGAAGCTGAGGGAAAAGCGCTCAAATGGCAGATGATCTCATCATTAGAAGGGCCTGCGACTGCCCTGAGGACAGGGAGTCAGCGGTATATATCGAAAACAGCTGCTTTGAGCATCCCTGGAGCGCGGAGAACGTCATAGGCATGCTCAGGGGCGAACGCGGTATCATCACGCTCTTCGCGGAGCTGGAGGGCAAGGCGGTCGGAAGCATATGCGCGTGGATGCTGCCTCCCTACGAATGCCAGATAGGAAATCTCGCCGTGCTTCCCGATCACAGGAGGCGCGGGATAGGAAAGGCCCTGCTGGAGGCCATAGAGGCTGAAGCGCTGAAGCTGGGCATTGGAGATATCACCCTTGAAGTGAGGGTATCGAACATAGGAGCCGCCGCGCTCTACGCGGACTGCGGCTTCACCATCGAAGGCGTGAGAAAAAAATACTACGAAAACAACGAGGACGCCCTGATAATGTGGAAGCGTGCGGCGTCCTTTGGAGGAGAAGATCATGAGTAAGAGGCATCTTACGCTGGGCATAGAGTCCAGCTGCGACGAAACAGCTATCGCCGTCCTTGCGGACGGAAGAGAGCTGCTTTCGAACGTCATCTCCTCCCAGATCAAGATACACGAAGAGTACGGCGGAGTGGTGCCGGAGATAGCTTCGAGGCATCATCTGAAGAACCTGCCCTTCGTCCTCGACCAGGCCCTGGCTGAGGCCGGAGTGAACCTGGATGAAATAGCCGAGATAGGGGTGACGGCAGGTCCGGGACTTGCCGGTGCCCTTCTCATGGGCACCGCCTTCGCGAAGGCCGCGGCCATGGCCGCGGGCAAGCCCCTCATCGGCGTCCATCACATACAGGGCCACATACTGGCGAACCTCCTCGAGCATCCCGAGCTCGAGCCGCCCTTCCTCTCCCTCGTGATCTCCGGCGGGCACACTTTGCTAGTCGAGGTCCTCGGATACAACGAGTTCAAGGTACTCGGCACGACGAGGGACGACGCAGTAGGCGAAGCCTACGACAAGGTCGCGAGAGTGATAGGCCTGGGGTACCCCGGCGGACCCAAGATCGACAGGCTCGCCAAGGAAGGCGATCCCCACGCGATAGAATTCAAGAGGGTCTACCTCGAGCCCGGTTCCCTGGACTTCTCCTTCAGCGGCACCAAGACCGGCGTCATAAACTATCTGCATTCAGCCGAGCAGCGCGGAGAACATCCCAAGGCGGCCGACGTCGCCGCGTCCTTCCAGGAAGCGGTGCTCGAAGTCCTCGTAAACAAGACCATGAGCGCCCTGGATACGACGGGCTACAGCGGGGTCGCTATGGCCGGCGGAGTATCCTCAAACAGCGCGCTGAGAGAGAAGATGCGCGCCGCCTGCGAAGCGCGCGGAGCGAAGCTTTGGATACCCTCTCCCGTGTTCTGCACGGACAACGGCGCCATGATAGCGATGGCCGCATACAAAAAAGCGCAGCTCGGAATATACTCCGACCTGCACCTCGACGTCTGGCCAGGACTCGACCTTGAGACCGGCCTGCACAAACTGAACGCCGGATATCCGGCGCACTGAGCCCCGCTGCCAGCCGAGGGCTCTCCTACATAAGGCCCGCGATATAAAAGACGGCGGCCATAATGGTCAATATTGTCCAGCTCACATACCTGCCGAAGATCTCCCAGTCGGAAGCTTCGGCTTTTTCTGCGCCCCGTATTCTGAAGCCCATCTGCCAGCGGAATATCTCGTCCTTATACAGTATGCTCACCGCGCAGGCGGCGCATATGACAGTCCCTGTAAGCCACGGCGTGAAGCCGCCTTTGTGCGTCAGCTCCGGGCCCATCAGCAGGCAGACCAGCTCATAAGCCGTGGGCTCCGCCAGAGTTCCCACTTCCTCGGGGTCTCCCTCCTGCCCCATCTCCGTATATCCGTCTCCGGAGCGGACTATAAATTCGCTGCCCACGAGGGCCCCGTCTTCGCTGTAAAGATATCGTCCCCCGAAATCGGCAAGGCCTCCGCGGAATATCACCTCGTCTCCGCGCCTCAGCTCTATGCCCGTCATATAGTCCCTGATAGCAGAGTCCGCCGGGATGGCCGAAGCGTCCACCCTGACTGTGTAAGGCCCGTATACCGCACCGTCATAGACGTAGTCCGCCGAGCCGTCCGCATGGATCCTGAAGGCCGCTTTCTTTCCTCCGACCTTCCCCGAATAGACGACGTCGCCCTCTTCCTCCTTTGGGACGAGTATCGACCGCCTGTACATGAGACCCTCTCTGGAGATCGTCAGCGGGTAGAGGACTGAAAAAACAATGACCATGGCCGCAAGCAGTATCAGCAGTATCTTTTGATACGCGCCAAGCCTTCTTATCCTGTCCATCTCAGTTCCTCCTTTCCGAGATCTTTTCGCCGCTTTTAAGGCCCGTTCTTTTCTCTGGAGCGCGGCCTCTTTTACCTAGCGCGCGGCCTGTTAAAAGGCCTCTGTTTTCGCCAGCCCTTACTCCCCGCTGGGCTTGCCCGCGTCCCTGGTCTGATCTATTATGAGCTCTATCATCGCCTTGTCCAGGCCGCCGGTTACGTAGCCGTAGACCTCTCCGTCCGCGTTTATCATGTAGGTCGTGGGGATAGCCGACACCCTGTAGGGCTCGGCGAACTGTGCGTCCTCGTCCATCAGGACGGGGTAGCTGTAGCCGTTCGAACTGAGGAACTTCGAGATATACTCGGCGTCTCCCTCGCTCCCGCTTCCAGGGAACGCCACTCCGAGAAACACCACGTCCGGGTCCTCCTTCTCCTGATACTCCTCGTAAACAGCCTGGATATACGGCATCTCCGCCCTGCAGGGCGGGCACCACGTCGCCCAGAAGTTCAGGAATACTATCTTTCCTTCATAATCCGAGAGCTTGTGCTTCTCCCCGTACTGGTCGAGGAGCTCGACGTCCGCGCAGGGAGCCTTATTTCCTGAAGAGTCTGTCTCTCCACTCGCAGCTTCCGTCCCGCCTGCATCCTCCGCGCTCTGCTCATAGGCCTCACCACTGCCCGAGTCAGCTAGCTGAGAGGAGAGCCTGTCCAGCCCTCCGCTGAGCATCAGCACTCCAACCGCGAGCATTATCGCACCGCCGATCTTGGCGCTGTGCTTTACGGCGTCCCTGTTCCTTTTGAAAAAGCCGAGCAATCTGTCCGAAAACAGCCCGAGGGCGAGGAAGGGCAGACAGAAGCCGAGGGTATAGACTCCGATGAGCGCAAAACCCGCGGCCTTTGACGAGCTCCCGGCTGCCATTATGAGCACGCTCGAGAGCAAAGGCCCGACGCAGGGCGTCCAGGAGAAGCTGAACAAAAAGCCCATGATGAGGGCCGTGAGCGGAGACATGGCCATACCCGAAACGTCGAAGGGCAGCCTGCGCTCCTTGCTCAGAGCCTCAGACTCCCCGAAGATCCTGAGCTGATACAGCCCGAAGAGTATTATGACCGCGCCGCCTATCCCCGCGAAGAGCCTCCTGTTGGCGGCGAAAAAGTCCGAGACGGCGTTCACGCCCAGTCCGAGCAGGAAAAAGGCCGCGCTTATCCCGATCACGAAAAAGAGGGTGTTGACGAGAAGCCTGACGCGCCTCGCGGAGGCCCCGGCCGGCGCGCCATACTGAGCGTCTTCGCCGTATCCCGCGCCTTCGCCACGATCCGATCTTTGCGCCGCGCCTTCCCGGGGAGCGCCTTCTGCCAGCACTCCGCCCGAAAGATAGGCCGCGTACAGCGGAAGCAGCGGAAGCACGCAGGGCGAGAAGAAGCTCAGCAGCCCCTGCGCGAATACCGCTAAGACCGAAATGTCAAATGATATATCGAATCCCAAATCTGCTCCTGTTTTGCGGGAGTACCCTCATGCCCGCCTCTCTCCACGCGGGCTTCTTTTAAAACAGGCGGGCTCAGCAGAGCCCGCCCTTATCCTCTTTTATCTGGTCCATTCGGCCATGCGCTGCCTGAGCCATTCCACCCAAGCGCCCATGCCCTCTCCGGTCTTTGCGCAGATGAAGAACACTTCCGCCTCCGGATTGCAGAACTTTATCCTCTCGACCGCGGCCGCGTCGTCGAAGTCGAAGTACTCGCGGGTATCGATCTTGTTGATCAGCACGCAGTGGCAGATCTGGAACATCAGCGGATACTTGAGGGGCTTGTCGTCGCCCTCCGGTATCGAGAGTATGGCCACGTTGATGGAGGAGCCGGTGTCGGTCTCGGCGGGACATACGAGGTTTCCGACGTTCTCCATGACGAGCAGGTCGAGGTCCGAGGTCTCGAACTCCTCGAGAGCCTGCCTGGTCATCTCCGCGTCCATGGCGCAGTTTCCGTTGGTGTGCACCTGTATGGAGCGGACTCCCGCGGCGTTTATCTTCTCGGCGTCTATGGTAGCGTCTATATCGGCCTCCATAACGCCTATCTTCATATCCTTCGGAAGCAGCTCTATGGTCTTAAGAAGGGTCGTGGTCTTGCCGGCGCCGGGAGAAGCCATGAGATTGATCATGAAAGTCTTTTCTGCCCTGAGCTTTTCCCTGTTGACCGCGGCTACGGAATCGTTCTTCTCGAAGATCCCCATATTGACGTTTATAACTCTTACCTCGCCCATCCTACTGCTCCTTTCCAAGCCATGCCGCAGCCTGTGACGCGAGCCATTCGCACCAGGCGCCGAAGCCCTCTCCCGTCCTGGCGGAAACGGGGAAGATGACGGCGTCCGGCCTGCGGACCCTGACCGCTGCCTTTGCCTTTTCGAGATCGAAATCGAACGCGGGCATGGAATCCATCTTGTTGATGAGAACCGCGCTGCACTGTTCGAACATCAGCGGATATTTGAGGGGCTTGTCGTCGCCCTCGGGAACGGACAGTATGACGGTATTGAGAGCCGCCCCGGTGTCGAACTCCGCGGGGCATACGAGATTGCCAACGTTCTCCAGTATCACGAATTCGGGAGCCGGCCTTCCGAGCCCAGCTGCCGCCTCGTCGAGGGCCCTGATGCCCTGCCTGGACATGTCCGCGTCGAGATGGCACATGCCTCCTGTATGGAGCTGCACCGCAGGGATGCCTGTGGCCGCGACGGTCTCAGCGTCTACGCTGGCGTCTATATCGGCCTCCATGACTCCCATCTCGAAGCGGCCCTTGAGCCCTTCAAGGGTCCTGAGTATGCAGCTGGTCTTTCCCGAGCCCGGGCTGGACATGATATTGAGGTAGAACCTCTTCTCTTCTTTCATATCCTTTCTGAGCTGAGCCGCGTCCTTGTCATTGTCTTCAATTATGCTTTCCTTCAGCTCTATGATCTTTACGTCTTTCAATTTCTCTACCCTCCGCGCGGCCTCATCCGCCGCTTGTGCAGGGGATGACGCACGCAGACCGTCTTCCGGACGGATCACGATGGTATATAACTGCATTGCCCGCGCTTGAGCAGGGGCTGCCGTCCTTCCTGGACAGCAGTTTATTGTATCACAGAGAGAGCTTTACGGGCAACAGCAAAAGGCCCCGCCTGATGGCGGGGCCCCTGTCAACTCTTTAGTTATTCAGATCTGATTACTCGATGATCTTGGCAACTACGCCGGAAGCAACGGTCCTGCCGCCTTCACGAATAGCGAAGCGGAGTCCTTCCTCGAGGGCGATCGGAGTGATGAGCTCGATGGTCATCTCGGTGTTGTCTCCGGGCATGCACATCTCAACGCCTTCCTTGAGGGAAACGGTTCCGGTAACGTCGGTGGTTCTGAAATAGAACTGGGGTCTGTAACCGTTGAAGAACGGGGTGTGGCGGCCGCCCTCAGACTGCTTGAGTACGTAGACCTGGCCTACGAACTTGGTGTGGGGGTGTACGCTTCCCGGCTGAGCGAGAACCTGTCCTCTTTCGATCTCGTTCCTCTGAACGCCACGGAGCAGAACGCCGATGTTGTCGCCGGCTTCGCCCTGATCGAGCAGCTTGCGGAACATCTCAACGCCGGTAACTACAACGGTCCTCTTCTCATCGGTGAGGCCTACGATCTCTACGGAATCGCCAACCTTGATGACACCTCTCTCAACACGGCCGGTGGCAACGGTGCCGCGTCCGGTGATGGAGAATACGTCCTCTACGGGCATGAGGAAGGGCTTGTCGGTCGGTCTCTCAGGATCGGGGATGTACGCATCAACGGCGTCCATGAGCTCCATGATCTTGTCGCCCCAGGGGCTGCTGGGATCCTCGAGAGCGAGGAGAGCGGAACCTCTGATGATCGGGGTGTCGTCGCCGGGGAATTCATAGGTGTCGAGAAGCTCTCTGACTTCCATCTCTACGAGGTCGAGGAGCTCTTCGTCATCAACGGCGTCGCACTTGTTGAGGAATACTACGATGTAGGGTACGCCTACCTGACGGGCGAGCAGGATGTGATCTCTGGTCTGGGGCATAGGACCATCGGTAGCAGCTACTACGAGGATAGCGCCGTCCATCTGAGCAGCGCCGGTGAT
>JAFPZZ010000016.1 GCA_017417045.1 Bacillota bacterium | reverse complement strand
TTAAACAGCGACACGGGGACCTGCCTGCTCATGATGTACGACACGGGCACCCTGATCAGGAAGGCGCTGCCTATGCCCTGGAGCATGGTCATGCGGGTGTAGCCGCAGCCGTTGAAGTATCCGAGGAAGCAGAAGAGGAAGCTCGTCAGCAGGACATCTATAGAATATGCCTTGAGATAATCCCAGCCGGCCATGACGACCGCGGCATCCTTGCTGAATATGCCTGTAAGAAGGTCGCCTCTGAAGAAGCCGATCGCCGCTATCACCACACCGACGGAAAGCGACGCCATTATGCTGTAGCGAAGGGCTAAAGAGGCCCTGTCGTGCTTCCCCGCGCCCACGTTCTGCGCCACGAAGGCCGTCACCGCCTGCGAGAAGGCCGACGGCACCAGCATCACGAAAGAGCAGACCTTTTCCGCGACTCCGACTCCCGCGGACTCTATCAGTCCTATATTGTTCGTGATCGCCGTGAGTATAAGGAAGGAGAGTCCGACTATGAAATCCTGCAGGGCCACGGGAAGGCCTATGTTTATAACGTTTCCGCTGATTACGCGGGTATCCGAAAAGCTCCTTTTCCCGAATTCGAAGGGAAGCCCGCGCCTTCCTATGATGAAAGTACATACGATGACGCTTACGGCCTGCGAAATGACGGTCGCGAGCGCCGCGCCGGAAGCGCCAAGGCCCAGTCCCTTTACGAAGGCTATATCTCCCGCGATATTGAGTACGCAGGCGATAGCGACCGATAGCAGCGGGGTCTTGGAATCGCCCATCCCTCTGAATATGCTCCCCAGCACGTTGTAGAAGATTATGAATATGATGCCCGCGCCGCAGATAGCGATATACGAGGCCGCTTTTTCAAACGCGGCCTCAGGGCAGCGCATCAGGCTGCATATCTGATAGCGCAGAAAAATTATCCCTGCCGCGAACGCCGCTCCGAGCACCGCGAAGATCTTGATCCCCGCCGCTATTATGCGGCCGCTCTCATTGCTCTTGCCCGCGCCTATGCTCTGGCCCATGAGCACCGTTATCCCCATGGCCAGGCCCATAATTATACCGGTTATGGTGTTCATTATCTGGGTCCCGGTCGCTACGGCCGATACGTCCGCGGTCTCCGCGTACTTGCCGACGACGAACATGTCGACCGCTCCGTACATCGACTGCAGCACCCTCGCGCCCAGCACGGGAGCCGCGAATCTCAGCAGCGGCCCCAGTATCTTTCCCTCTGTAAAGTTGTTTTTCTGTAGCTGATTCATAGTTTACCTGAATAAAGATATGTTTATATGCTCGCCGGCCAGGCGGTGTTTACCGTTAGGATATTATGTCGCCGTGTTTGTTTTCCGAGTTTTCCTCTTGCGGCCTTGCCTATTTGCGCACTCGTGTTCTTACGTCTTTGTGTTCTTGCGCGCTCTCACTCTCGCGTTCTTACGACTTTGCGCAGTCTTGCATTGTTTGCGCGGACATTTTGCCGGCCGCGGAATAAAGATGCGCCGGCTGGTGCCGGCGCACAGGTCGTATTTATATCATTTTCCGGGTGAAAAAGCAAGTGCGTGGAGCCTTTTGTGGCATTATACGGCTATCCTCAGCCCCTCAGGATCTCCATGAGCCTTTCGAGCTCATCCTGACTGTAATACTCGAGCTCCAGCTTCCCGCGGCTCTCGGTGCCGTTTATGCGGACCTTCGTTCCCAGCGCCTCGGAGAGCTCCTGCTCCGCCGCGAGCACGTCGGGAGCCTTCATTTTCCTGTTTTTGGTATTTCTGGGCTTTCTTGTGCTTTTCGCCCCGGTATAGCTTTCGATGGCCCTGACGGACCAGCCTTCCTTAACGGCCTTTTCCGCGGCTTCCTTTTGGAGCTCCTCGGTCCCAAGGCCCGCGATCGCCCTCGCGTGACCCGAAGAGAGCCTGCCGTCCCTGACCATGTCCATGACGATCCCTGGAAGCTTCAGCAGCCGCAGGGCATTGGATACGTAAGACCTTGATTTTCCAACGACTTTGCCTGCTTCCTCATGGCTCAGACCGAACTCGTCCATCATGCGCTTCAGGCCTTCCGCTTCCTCTATTCCGTTGAGGCCCTCGCGCTGCATGTTCTCGACGAGCGCGTAGAAAGCGTTCTCTCTGTCGTCTAGTTCGCGGACTATGGCAGGTATGCTGGAAAGGCCCGCTATCCTTGCTGCCCGCCAGCGGCGTTCACCGGCCACGAGCTCATAGCCGCGGCTCGCCTTGCGTACGAGGACGGGCTGTATCACGCCCAGCTCCCTTATCGAAGAAGCGAGCTCTTCGAGGGCGGCCTGGTCGAAATTCTTTCTGGGCTGAAGAGCGTTCGGCTTTATGTCGCCGAGGCGTATGTATATAACGCTTTCGGCGGCTTCACCAGAGCTGCTCCCCTCTCTTGTAGCTGCAGCCTGCGCAGCCTGAACGGACGGCGCCCTGCCGTCCGAGAGGTCCGCGACGCCCTTAAAACCGTCCGCCGAGATCGATCCTTCGTAATCCTCGAGATTTCTGAGGGCCTCGTCCGCGGCATCAGGATCCATTGAAATATCAAGCTTTTTCGCGTTTTCGTCTTCTTCGCTTCGCCTTCCGGAGATGATCTCTTCGGCAGGAGGAACGTTCACAGGAAGATCCGCAAACAGAGCGTCCAGGCCTCTTCCCAGGCCTCCCTTCGGCTTAGCCATTGTCGACCTCCGAGAGCAGGAACTCATCCGCGAAAGCCATATATGCCTTTGCGCCCTTTGACTTCGGGTCGTATACGGTGATGGGCACCCCGTAGCCGGGAGCTTCAGCCAGTCTCACGTTTCTTGGAACTACGGTGCTGTAGAGCTTGTCTCCGAAGTACTTCTTGACCTCTTCAACCACCTGCAGCGAGAGATTAGTCCTTCCGTCGAACATCGAGAGCAGCACGCCCTGTATCACGAGCCCCGGATTCAGCCTTCTGCGAACCAGGTCCACTGTGCTCACGAGCTGGCTTACGCCTTCGAGCGCGTAAAATTCGCACTGTATCGGGATAAGGACGCTGTCTACCGCGGTCAGAGCGTTTATGGTAAGCAGTCCGAGCGAGGGCGGACAGTCGATGAATATGTAGTCGTATTCCCCGCGGACCTTGTCCAGGGCCTTTTTAAGCCTCTTCTCGCGGCCTTCGAGCTGCACGAGCTCTATCTCGGCTCCCGCAAGATCTACGCTAGCCGGAATAATATCCAGTCTTTCGGTATTTGTATGCAGAATGACCTCATGCGGATCGAGATCTTCCTCTATCAGCAGGTCGTAGCACGAGTATTTGAGCGTTTTTTTCTGTATTCCGAGCCCGCTGGTCGTGTTTCCCTGCGGATCGATATCCAGCACGAGCATCCTCTTGCCCTTCATGGCCAGGCATGCGGCGAGATTGATGTTCGTGGTGGTCTTTCCCACTCCGCCCTTTTGGTTAAATATCGCTATGGCTTTTCCCATTTATTCCTCCTGAAGTTTGAGTGTGTTTATTATAACCCGAGACGGGCTCTATTACCACACCTTGCTGCGCATTTTAATGTTCAGAGCCTTTCAATTTTATGATAGTGTTTCACGTGAAACAATCCTGTCAGAGAATGCGCGGCAGGCAAAGGAGGATTAGCGCTGCGGGAGGAGGCGTTTGGGGAATGTTTCACGTGGAACGTCTCTGCATCGCCGTTCCTGCAAATTGATGTTTCACGTGAAACGTTTTCTGTGCCGACGCCCCTGCCGGCTTATGTTTCACGTGAAACAATGAAAACTGGATCGTCAGAGTCGATCCCAGAAGCTGCGGCAGATATTCCAGATTTAGTAGTGCCCAGATAACTATATACAATATACTGTATTCAGGTCAGCTTTGCGCTTACACAAGAAGGGCTCTTCGCCTGCCTCCCGACCTTTGCGCGCCCAAAGAGACCTAACTCGGCCAAAAAAAGACCGCGGCATCCGGCCATCCGGCGCCGCGGCGCAGCTGTTGTCAATCTATGAACTATATGCATGCCATTTCCCCTTCCGAGGCTTCCTTCACAGCGGGTCCTTTCGGGGCTTTCCCCCCGCCCTGGGAAACGATGAGGGCGTTGCAGAGATCTTTCGCACGATGACGAAGATGTGTCCGTTTTCCCCAGGCTGCGCGGCAGCCTTTCCTTCGGCAGCGGCCTCAGTCCTTTCTGCGCCGGGAACGATCCCTTCCGCGTCGCCCAAGGCATACTCGGGCCGCCGTATCTCAGCGGGCGCCCCGCCGAGCAGCCTGATGGCCCTCGCCGCGAAATCTATCTCCTCCGCTGCAGAGACCGTCTTATAGGCAACTAAATAGCCGCCTTTTTTCACGAAGGGCATGCAGTACTCCGCGAGAGTGGACATGTTCGCCACAGCCCGCGAGACCACCAGGTCGAAGGCCTCCCTGTAGGAGGGAACCGCCGCCAGCTCCTCCGCCCTTGCGTGAACGGTGCGAACGTTGCCTAGGCCGAGTCTTTCGGCGGCATCCCTTACGACAGTCAGCTTCTTCCCGACGGAATCCATCAAAACGAATTTCTTATCAGGATAAGCCATAGCCAGAGGAAGGCCGGGGAATCCCCCGCCCGTACCGAGGTCAAGGATGCTGGAAGCGCCCTCTATCTCGGGCTGCCCGGCGAGCTTAAGGGAATCCAATACATTTTTAACAAAGAATTCCTCGCGGTCCCTAACGGCGGTCACGTTTATCTTCTCGTTCCACTGCAGTATTATGTCCGTAAGCGCCCAAAGGCGCTCATCCGAAGGAATCATGTCTCTTACTGCGCCGTTCATAGGCTTTTGCGTCCTTTCACTTGTGCCACAGCCGCCCTCTTTCATCTCTCGCGCCTCTTCTTTTCGAGCCATATCAGCAGCACGTTTATATCGGCCGGGGAGACCCCGGAGATCCCCGACGCCTGTCCGAGCGAGGCTGGCCTTATCTTGTCCAGCTTTTCAACGGCCTCGAGCCGGAGGCTCTCGATGGCGGTATAGTCTATATCTTCAGGCAGCGCCATGCCTTCGAGCCTTTTGAAGCGCTCGATCTGGTTCTGCTGTTTGTCTATGTATCCGGCGTATTTTATCTGGACCTCGACCTTGGTCTTCACGTGACTGGGAAGCTCCGGCCTTCCGGGATCCGCGGGCGCGAGGCTCTCGTAGCTGAGCTCCGGCC
>JAFPZZ010000015.1 GCA_017417045.1 Bacillota bacterium | reverse complement strand
TTAAAACAGGGCAACCTGGTGCTCTATGCCCAGTGCGTCGAAGAGATGGCAAGATACGTCCAGCAGATGGTGAGGTAAATATATGGCATACGAAAAGATGCTCTACTGCATCCCCGCGGAGGATCACGAGGCCGGCAGGATAAAGGAGATCCTCGAGGCGCACAAAGAGGTGCGCTTCGTATCCCTGGTCGGAGTCGATATATACGGCCACGATACGGACGAGAAGATCCCCGTTGAGCTCATACTTAAGGATATAGACGATTTCCTGGAGCACGGCGTCCGCACGGACGGTTCCTCAGTACTGCTCTCGAACATAGCGGATATCACGAACGCCAGGGTCGACCTCATACCCGACCAGGGCGTCAACTGGTACGTCGATTACAACTTCGACAATTACGAGGAGACGGAAGGCGACGAGTGGTTCCCTGTTGGGACCCTTCGCGTTCCCGCCTCGCTGCTGCACAACGGCGTCGCTCCCGTGGGATCCCGCTCCGTTCTGATCAAGGCCGAAAAGAGCTTTGAGAAGCGCCTTAAGGCAGCGCTGAAAAAGCATCCCGAGGCGGCTGCGAGGTTCGGCTTCGATTCGGAGGATGTCGAAGGAGTGACCATCACCGCGGCTACTGAGCTCGAATTTTACGTCCGCACTCCGCACGAGGCGGCCGATGTCAAGAGACTCCACACCTCGCAGGAGATGAAGGAGCAGTACTGGAAGCGCACCGTAGGCCCTGTGAGGAGCGCGCTCGAGAGCTGCCTTCTGCTGCTCGGACGTTACGGCTTCGGCGTAGAGATGGGCCACAAGGAGGCCGGCGGAGCCAACCCGGAGATGGTCCACGGCGGCGATTACGACCACATCATGGAGCAGCTCGAGATAGACTGGAGATTTTCCAGCCCCATCCAGGCCTGCGACAATGAGAATCAGATCAAATACATAGTAGAGGACAGATTCGCGGCCCAGGGGCTCGAGGTCAGCTTCCAGGCGAAGCCGGTCGAAGGCATAGCGGGCTCGGGCAAGCACGTCCACCTCGGCATCATGGTCAGGCTGAAGGACGGATCCGTCAAGAATCTGTTCACTGCAAGCGAGCCCGAGGAGTACATGGATCCCATAGGCTACGGAGCCCTCATGGGGCTGATGAAGCACTACGAGGCCATAAATCCTCTCGCGAACTGCACCATAGACGCGCTCAACAGGCTCAAGCCCGGATATGAGGCTCCCGTGTCCATAGTCTGCAGCCTCGGCCGCGACGTGTATACCCCGTCCAGAAACAGGACGGTCCTCATAGGCCTCATCAGGGACTTCGACAATCCGAAGGCGACGCATTTTGAGCTCAGGTCTCCCAACCCCAGGAGCAACACCTACCTCGTCATGGCGGCGTGCCTGCAGGCGATGATAGACGGAATGGAAGCGGTCATGGACAGCGGCCTGAGCGCGCACGAGCTCGAGGCCTGCGTATCCAAGAGCTACGGCGAGGAATGCTTCTACCTTGATAAAGACAGGGAATACCGCTGCGAGAACGATATATTCGAGGACTTTACGCAGGAGGAGCGCGACAGGCTCTTCGGAAGGGCTCCCCGCACTGTGTGGGAGAATCTTAAGACCCTGGACGACGCGGATGAGCGCGCCGTACTGACGGCGGGCGGGGTCTTCAGCGAAGCGCAGATCTGCTCCTTCAAGACCGCGGCGCTCGACCTCTGGGCTACGGAGGTCAAGGACCGCATGATCCCCGAGATGCGCAAGAAGATCATTTCCTTCACAAAGCTTCACAGCATGGGCAGCAGCCTGCTCGACGACGAGCGCTGGGAAGCCATCTCCGAGCTCAGGAAGGCCCTCGCCAAGGACAGCGCCGAGAACGGCCTAAGCATGATCTCCTACCTCACGGTCATGCTCTCTAACAGGGAGGACGAGAAGGCTTCGTCCATGCTCGTAGAGACCGTCGACAGACTCTCAGAGCTCGAGGCCCTGTACGAGACCTACCGCAGCAATATGATAGACCTGTAGAAGCGCGACGGCGCCGCGTCAAGGAATTACATCTGCAGCGCCGCGTCAGAGCGTGGTATATGCAGCGCCCCGTGAAAGAGTGGTGTCCGCAGCGCCGCGTCAGCTATGCAAAATGCGGAAGGCATGTGACGAATACTGAAGGCATGCGATGAAGACTATCGAAGAAAAGATACTCAACGGGAGGACCTGCTTTCTTTACGGAACGGCAGGTCCTTCCTGCAGCTTACTGATCCAGCCTGTCAGCGAAAACGGCCTTGAGAGCCTCGAGAGCGAGCTGCGCCTGATCGAGGAGTATACGGGCGGAAAGGACTTCGCTCTGGCCGCGCTCCTCATAAAGGACTGGAACGCTGAACTGACCCCGTGGGAGGCTCCTCCCGCATTCGGAAACGAGGCCTTCGGCTCCGGAGCGGCGGAGACTCTGCGCTTTATAGAAGAGGAGCTCATCCCGGAACTTCTCGTGAGCGGAGCTGCGGCTCCTTTAGCCTGCGGCGCCCCGCTATCAGCGCCGGCTTCAGATCCGGAGCTCCCAGATGCAGGAGGATGCGCCGCGCCCTCAGGAGCATCCTGCTCCCCAAAGATCTTCCTGGGCGGCTATTCACTCGCCGGGCTGTTCGCCCTATGGGCGGCTTACAGCAGCAGAGCCTTCTCGGGCGCTGCGGGAGTCTCTCCTTCGGTATGGTATCCCGGCTGGCCGGAATTCACGCAGACCCATGAGCTGCTGGTCCCCCGGATCTATCTAAGCCTGGGCGACCGCGAGGAGAGGACGAAGAACAAGCTCATGTCGCGCTCCGGAGACAATATCAGGAGCCTCTTCGAACAGCTTAAAAAAGATCCCCGCTGCGAGGACTGCGCGCTTGAATGGAATCCGGGCAACCACTTCGCGGACCACGACATACGGATGGCAAAGGGATTCGCCTGGCTGCTCACCTAAAACAAGACGTGAAAAAGCCCCGCTTTGGCGGGGCTTTGCTATATTCTGATATTCCTTTACAGAAGCAATGGAGACAGCCGATCGACGGCCCGGCCGCTATGGCCGGCTCGGTAGGCTACCAGGCGGAGCCTACTCTATCGTGAACCTCTTCCTCATGGACGGGACGGCCATCCTGGCGATTATAGCCGCGGCCTCGCCGCGGGTTATGTAGGACGAGGGCCTGAAGTTGTGGGCGCTGTCGCTTCCCTCCAGGACGCCCGCCTGATAGAGCGTGAAGATCTGGTTCCTGTACGGGGTGGAGATGCTCACGTCCGGGATGTGGGTGATGACGTTCTTCACCTCTAGCGCGTTGTCCGGAAGGGCCCCCGCGAAGATATACGCCATCTCGGCGCGCGTGCAGGTCCTGTCGTATACGGAGCTGTCCCTGTGCGCGTTGAAATCGTATCTCGTGATTATGCCGTTCTCTATCGCGTAGTTGATGTAGACCTTGTACCAAAGGTCGGGGCTCTGTATGAAGTCTCCGTTTCCACCGCTGTAGATGTTGTGGACGCGGCAGGCCATCGTTATGGCCTGAGCTATGGTGAGATTGCCGCCGGCGTTGAAGCGTCCGTCCATCCCCTGCATGAGACCGAGCTTATAAGTGGTCTCCGCATAGGTGTCATACCAGGACGCCGCGTCGAAGCCCACGTCGAGGAACACTCCCTTGAAGTACTTCTTCCTGTTGGTGAAATTGGCGAATCCCTGCTCTGCCGCGACCGCCGAGGGATCGTAGCGATGCTCGAGGAGCAGGTCCTCAAGTCCCGGCCACTCGTACTTGCTGAGGCTGTCGAGTTTTCCGGTGTCGAGGAAAGTATCGATCATATCGTCGTCGAGTATGAGGATGAAGGGGAAGCCTATGGCGCTCATCGAGAGCATATCGGGCCTTGCCGAAGCCATTTCCTCGGGACTAGAATAGCCGTACTTCGCGGCGAGGGCTTCAGCTGAATCGGCTCCGTAGCTCTGAGGAGAGTAATAGAAGCTCGCTAGGGCGGTGTAGAGTCCCGGGCCGCTTAAGAAGTTCATCTGAAGACTCGTGGAATCCAGGATGTATATGCCGCCGTTCATGGGAAGGAAGCCGTAGTTGTAGTATTCGTTCCACATCACGACGTCCTCGTAGGCGGGGTAGATGGTGTTCTTTCCGTTCTTGATATTGGCGGTGACGCCGCTGTAGTAGCAGTCTCCGTCCCACTTCGAATTCGGCACGTAGACCACGGCCACGTCAAAATCGCCGCTGCCCTCAGAGGTATCGAGAGTCGCCTTGACGCTTCCTATATAATTCGGAACGGTCAGAGTCGCCTTGATTGATGAGACGGTGTTGGTCGTGTCCGAGATCTTTTTTGTTTCTGTCCTGTAGGTGATGCCTTTCGCTGCGAAGGCCGGCATCGAGCAGGCCGCGAGCATGCATAGGGCAATTATCAGCGAGAGCAGTTTTTTCATGGTGCCCCCTCCTTTTGCGCTCATCCCAGGTAAAGGTTATTCGTCGAGAACTCGGGCTCGCTGGTCGCGTCTATCCCGAGGTCGTGGAAGATCTGAGAGTCCTGATCGCTCAGTATCGCGGTGCAGTGCGCCCTGCAGCCGAAGAGCTCGGGCAGCTTCTCCAGCGCGGCTCCCGCCATGGGGTTGATGGCGGCGGATATAGTCAG
>JAFPZZ010000014.1 GCA_017417045.1 Bacillota bacterium | reverse complement strand
GTGACTATATCGTTGGGGTTACACCTGTTCCCATCTCGAACACAGTAGTTAAGCCCTTCAGAGCCGATGATACTTGGTGGGAAGCTGCCTGGGAAAGTAGGTCGTCGCCAGTTTTGCTTACGGCCCGTTGGTCAAGCGGTTAAGACATCGCCCTTTCACGGCGGTAACATGGGTTCGATTCCCGTACGGGTCACCAAAAAGGGCTGCACTAAGGTGCGGCCCTGTTTTTTTCTATATCATCGCGTGGATATGGCGGAATTGGCAGACGCGCAGGATTTAGGTTCCTGTGGGAGACCGTGCAGGTTCGACCCCTGTTATCCACACCATACTAAGTTCCCCGCTTAAAGGCGGGGATCTTCCTTTTTTCAGCGTGGCTGGGAGGATCTATTGGGGAGCTTTTATTGTTGAAAACACTGCGGTTTTCATATATCATATCCTTGCCGGACAGCTGCCCGGTCAGATCCGGATCCTGCCAGATCCGGAGGCTGTATAAAAGGTGACACGGTTTGATTTGAAACAAGGAGGAGACCATGGAATATAAGGAAAACCCCATCATCTGCAACTGCATGCAGGTTTCGCTCGTAGACATCGAGACGGCTCTTCATGAGCACGAGAAGCTCAGCTCCGTAGAGGAGGAGTTCCAGCACGTCCAGGAGAGGACCCACTGCTCCACGGGTTGCGGCGGATGCCACGACAAGATCATGGATATCATCTCCCAGATGATGAGCGGCCATCTTTCATAGGACGACCGCGCTGCCCTCGCGAAAGCTGCGCCCGGCCCTGCAAGGCCCGAGGATAGCTCTCTGAGGCTCTGAGAGCGCGTTTAAGGCGCGAATAAGCAGAAAAGGAGTAAACACCCGGCAGTAAGCTCTGCCGGGTGTTTTTCGCGTCAGACGCTCTGATCGAACAGACTGATCTGCGTATATTTTTCAGGAAGCTCGCGCATCCACGCGAAACATTCTTCTGGCGTGTGAACGATGCCCCGCTCCTCGCAGAAGCTGTTAAAGAGCCCCATCAGCCTGGCGTTGTCCGGGCTTGGAAGTTCGTAGGCGTTTGCGTAGCGCTCAATATATTTCTTCTTGAGGCCGGGAAAGTGCCTGTCGAGCGCGGCGTAGTAGTACTCGCGGTCGCCGTCGCGAAGGGTGAGGCCCATCCCAAAGCATATTATCCCTTTTACTCCTGCGTCCGCGCAGGCCTGAAGGATCGCTGATATGTTCTCTTCCGTGTCGTTTATGAAGGGGAGCAAGGGAGACAGCCACACCACCGTGGGGATGCCGCGTTCCCGCATCTCACGCAGCACTTCGACCCTGCGCTTTGTATTGCATACGTTTGGCTCGAGCTTGGCGCAGAGCTCGTCGTCCCAGGTCGTAAGCGTCATCTGGACGACGCATTTTGCCTCGCGGTTGATCTCGTCCAGAAGGTCTATATCCCTGAGTATCCTGTCGGATTTGGTCTGTATGGCCGCCCCGCAGCCGTATTTTAGTATTATCTCAAGGCATCTCCTCGTAAGCCCGAGATCCTCCTCGCAGTGCATGTATGGGTCGGACATGGATCCCGTGCCTATCATGCAGCGGCGGCGCTTGGAACTGAGGGCCTTTTCGAGCAGCTCGGGAGCATTGATCTTCACCTCTACGTCCTCGAAGGGATGGGTGAAATGATAGCAGGTGCTGCGGCTGTCGCAATATACGCAGCCGTGAGTGCATCCCCTGTATATATTCATTCCATAGCTGGCCCCGCTCCCGCTGAGCAGGGTCTTGGCTTCCTTAAAGTGCATCTTTCCTCCGCGGCGCAAGCCTTTTAATTATTATACCCTATACGGCGCTGGGGAAAAGAGCCTCCAAGTGCATAAATCCGGACGGCGCAGACTGGGCAAGCGCTGAAGATATATAAAAAATGATATATGTTACTCGATCAAATATGGTATCATATCAATGCGCGCAAGTCCCGCCATGGAAATGATCACTGGGAGGGGCGCCGCGGGATAGGATCTCTTTTAAGGAGGAGAGCGATGAACATACTCCATATGAAATACGCCGTCGAGGTAGCAGGCGCAGGCTCGATAAACAAAGCTTCCGAGAAGCTCCTCGTAGCGCAGCCTAATCTCAGCAGATCCATCAAGGAGCTCGAGTCAGACCTTGGGATAGTCATATTCGACAGGTCCTCCAGGGGCATGGTCCTCACGCCGGAGGGTGAGGAATTCATACGCCATGCGAAGAGGATACTTCAGGAGATAAACGACGTCGAGAACATGTTCAGATCCGAGGAGCCCAAGGCGCAAAAGCTCAGCATATTCGCGCCGAGGCTCAGCTGCATATCTGACGTATTCGTGCGCTTCGCGGCCGGCCTGGGGGGCGATCAGACGGAGCTCTCCTACAGGGAGACTACTCCGAACGAGATCCTAGCCGGGCTCAGCGCGGAGGAGTGCGATCTCGGTATCATGCGCTATGCGGTGTCCTTCGACAAATACTTCAAGGCGATATTCGATGAGAGAGGCTTTGCCTGCGAGCAGATAGGGGAGGTCCCTTCCGGAATAGTCATAGGCCCCGCGAGCCCTCTCGCGGCCAAGGAGAAGATAACTCTCGCCGATCTCGAGAGCTATACGGAGATCAAGCATACGGATCCTTACATCTCTTCGATCCCAATGGCGCTTGTCAAAAAAGAGGCGCTTCCCTCCAATACGGCAAGTAAGGTGGACGTGAACGAGAGGGCGACGCAGTTCGAGCTGCTCGCGTCTGACGGCAGGTATTTCGTCTGGGCTTCGAAGATCCCGGATGGCATAAGGCAGCGCTACGGCCTGGCCGAAAAGGAGTGCGAGGACTTCAAAAAGATCTCCAAAGACGTCATCATATACAAAAAGGCTTCGGGACTTAGTCCCCTCGCGAGGCGTTTCGCGGATATGCTGAAAGAAGAGGGCGGGCGCAGAAGTTAGCAGCCCTGGTATCCTTTGGAATATCAACATAAATTTAAACTATACATGCTATTGCAAGTATATCGATTTTAATATATCGATATACTTTTTTTATCATTCCATTATTTATCGATTAGTCCTATACTGAATGAGGAATTCAGGCAGAACACATATGGATAAGAATACGATCAGCAAGGCGACGTTAGGACGTCTGCCGCTTTATCTGAACTACATAAGCTCGCAGGAGACCGGAGAGAGCGTCTCCTCCACGAGGATAGCCAAGGCCCTCGGGCTAGGAGAGGTCCAGGTCAGAAAAGATCTCGCCATAGTCTGTTCGGCCGGCCGTCCCAAGATAGGCTACGAGAGGAGCGTACTTATAGCGGCGATCGAGGACGCGCTGAACGTCAGGGATTCCGCCAAGGCCATACTGGTCGGCGCGGGAAAGCTCGGCAAGGCGCTGCTCGGCTACAACGGCTTCCGCGAATACGGAGTCGAGATAGTGGCAGGCTTCGACAGCGACCCGGCAAAGCTCGGCGAACAGCCCGACGGAAAGAGGGTTTACGGCATAGAAGAGCTCGGCTCTTACTGCAGGGAGAACGGCATACACATCGGCGTTCTGACGGTCCCGGGAGCCAGCGCGCAGGAGGCCTGCGACGCCATGATAGAGAGCGGGATAGACACCATATGGAGCTTCTCGCCGGCTAACATACAGGTCCCGCAGGGGGTCAAGCTCCGCAAGGAGAACCTCGCTCTGGGCCTCGCGCACCTCGTCATCTCCGCGGCGCCCGACAGGCAGGACTGACGCAGGAGCGCATCAAAGGATGCAGTCCAAACTGATAGATCAAATCATAATATAATAATCTTGTAAGGAGAAAGTAATGGAAACCATCAAGAAGATCAGGATCGAGAGCGACTCCGTAGGAGAAAGGGAAGTACCTCCCGAAGCGTACTACGGCATTCAGAGCCTCAGGGCAATGGAGAACTTCCCCATCACAGGAAGGCGCATGGCTCCCGAGTATATCAAGGCTATGGCCCTTCTCAAGAAGGCCTGCGCCATCCTCAACTGCGAGGCCGGCATCATCACCGAGCCCGTAGCCAAGGCCATCATCGAGACCTGTGAAGAGATCATGGACGGCAAGTATGCCGACGAGTTCATCGTCGATCCCGTACAGGGCGGCGCCGGCACTTCCTACAACATGAACATGAACGAAGTCGTTGCCAACGTGGCTAACGAGAAGCTCGGCGGCGGACGCGGAGATTACATCTACGTCAACCCCAACGACCACGTAAACAACGGTCAGTCCACCAACGACATCGTTCCTACCGCGGGCAAGATCGCCATCCTCTGGATGCTCAGGCCCCTCGAGAAGAACCTCGAAGACCTCAGGGACTGCTTCCTCGTAAAGGCGGAGGAGTTCAAGACCGTCATCAAGATGGGCCGCACCCAGATGCAGGACGCCGTTCCCATCACTCTCGGCCAGGAGTTCAACGCCTACGCGACAGCCCTCACCAGGGCTCTCGGCAGGATCAAGGAATCCGAGAAAGAGCTCTTTGCCATCAACATGGGCGGCTCCGCCATCGGAACCGGCATCAACGCCGATCTCCATTACTTCCACAATATAGGCAAGAAGGTAGCCGAGCTCACCGGCGAGCCGTTCTATCAGGCTGAAGACCTCGTTGACGGGACCCAGCACACCGACTGCTACGCCATGATATCCGGCGCTCTTAAGCAGCTCGCGATCGTGCTCAACAAGATCTGCGCCGACCTCAGGATCATGTCCTCCGGTCCGGCCACCGGCTTCGGCGAGATCCATCTCCCCGAGAGACAGAACGGATCCTCCATCATGCCCGGAAAGATCAACCCCGTAATGACCGAGATCGTCACCCAGGTAGGCATGAAGGTCATCGGCAACGACGTGACCGTCACCCTCGCGACCGAAGGCGGCCAGCTCGAGCTCAACGCTTTCGAGCCCATCACCTTCTACAGCCTCTTCGAGTCCATGCAGATGCTCACCAACGTCATGCCTGTCTTCAAGGATTTCTGCGTAGCCGGCATCGACGCCAACGTCGAACACTGCAAGGAGCTCATGGAGAAGTCCGCTGGCATCGCGACCGCTCTCAACCCCTACATCGGCTACAAAGCTTCCGCCAAGCTGATCAAGAGCGCAAAGGCTCACGGCAAGACTCTCAAGCAGGAAGCCTACGACGAGAACGTGCTTCCTCACGAAAAGCTCGACGAGATCCTCGATCCGATGGCAATGACCACCCCGGGAATCGCCGGAAGGAAGGACGAGGAGTAACGTAGGCTCCTAAGGACGCCGCTCAAGGACGGCGGACCTCCTCAAAAAACTATCAAAGCGGCGCCGCGCATGCGGGGCCG
>JAFPZZ010000013.1 GCA_017417045.1 Bacillota bacterium | reverse complement strand
TCCACCTGCGCCTTCGCGGTCCCGGCAGCCTGGTTCTACCATAAAAAGAACCACACCCATAAGGGCGCGGTCATAGGCCTGGGTCTCGGCGTCGCGTTCATGACTCTGTGCATGCTCGCCTGGAACTATATCGTGACTCCGCTCTACATGGGCGTCGACAGGTCCGTCGTCGGCGGAATGCTCATGAGCGTGTTTTTCCCGTTCAACCTCTCCAAGGGCGGCATCAACGCCGGCATCACGCTTCTTCTCTACAAGCCGCTGGTCACGGCACTGAGAAAGGCAAAGCTAATAAAGGAATCCTCGAACCCGCAGAAGAAGACCTTCAACTGGGGCTTTACGGTCTTCGCCCTCGCGGTACTGATAACTTTCGCGGCGCTTCTGATAGTTCTTATTTAATGATCTCAGTTAAAGGTATCCCGGCTAACATCGAACATCGCGTCTATCTTCGCTTTCAGCAGCGCGTGCTCCGGCCTCTCGAGCAGGGGGTCTGACTCCATTACCCTCTCGGCCTCGCTCTGCGCGTTTCTGAGCGTCTCCACGTCCGTTCCGAGATCTGCGATATGCAGCTCGGGCAGGCCGTGCTGGGCGCTCCCGAAGAAGTCACCGGGGCCCCTCTGCCTGAGGTCCTCCTCGGCAACCCTGAAGCCGTCGTTCGTCTCGCACATGACCTTGAGTCTCGCCCTGACCTCCTCCGAACGGTGGTCTGAGAAAAGCACGCAGTAGCTCTTCGCCTCTCCGCGCCCGACACGGCCCCTCAGCTGATGCAGCTGGCTCAGGCCGAAGCGCTCGGCGTTTTCTATGACGATCAGGCTCGCGTTCGGGACGTCGATACCGACTTCTATAATGGTCGTCGAGACCAGAATATCGCTCTTTCCAAGGACAAAATCATTCATGATCTTGTCCTTTTCTTTATTCGGGGTCTTCCCGTGCAAAAGCGCGACTTTAAGCTCCGGAAGTTCCTTTTTCAGGTAGGCCGCGTGTTCCTCTGCGGAGATCACATCGCCGATCTCCTCGTTCTCGTCTATCATCGGGCATACGACGAAGACCTGGTGCCCCTCCTGTACCTGTTTTCTAATGAAAGCGTTGATCCTCTGCCTGTAGGAAGAATCCACCGCGAAGGTGTCGACCTTCTGCCTCCCGGGGGGCATCTCGTCGAGTATGGAGATCGAGAGATCCCCGTAGATGATCAGCGCCAGCGTCCTCGGGATCGGCGTCGCGGACATGACCAGCACGTGCGGGTTCCCCGCCTTCTCGATGATCCTCGCCCTCTGGGCGACTCCGAAACGGTGCTGCTCATCGGTGATTACCAGAGCGATCTTCTCTCCGTACTCCATGCCTTCGCTGAAGAGCGCGTGGGTGCCGATGATCAGGCTGTAGTACCCCTCGGAGATCCTTTTCTTTACGGCATTTCTCTCCGCCGCCGTCATGGATCCCGTCACACGGGCCGTATTCAGCCCGTCGGGCGCGAGAAGCCTTGAGAGGGTATTGTAATGCTGCTCGGCCAGAAGCGCCGTCGGAGCCATGAATATGGAGCCGAGGCCCT
>JAFPZZ010000012.1 GCA_017417045.1 Bacillota bacterium | reverse complement strand
GATCAGCCCACCAGCACCGACGTTTCCGACGTCAGCTGGGTCGTTCCGACCGTCATGATCTCCGTACCGACCTGGGCCGTCGGAACTCCGGGACACAGCTGGAACGTGACCGCTCAGGGTAAGAGCCCAGTCGCCCACAAGGGAATGAACCTCGCCGCCCAGATCATGGCGAACATCGTCCTCGATGTCCTGGACAAGCCCGGCACCATCGAGAAGGCCAAGGAAGAGCTCCAGACCAACCTTAAGGGAAGGGTCTACGAGAACGAATGCTTCATCCCCAAGGACAAGAAGCCCGTACCCATCTACTGATGCGGCTCATCCACCGCGCCGCCCGATGACGATCATCTCCGGCGCGTCATGACACATATCATCTTTAGCGCCACATATGGCGCCTATATGGTATAATAACTCCCGGCGGATCCGGCTGCACATCGGCAGCGGACACCCGCCGGGATAATTAATGGAGTTGAGAATATGAGAAAAACTTTAGGCATGCTGCTCGCCATCGCCATGATACTATCCATGGCGGCCTGCGGAGACAAGAACTTCACCTGGACGCGCGAAGGCTACTTCAGCGACGACAGCGGCAACCTGGTCTACATCATGAAGTCAGAGGATGAAAGCGCCCCCGGCTGGTACGTCGGCTGCATGCTTGATGAAGGCATACACGGCGCCGTCATAGCCCAGGAAGGGAAGACCCTGAAGGGCGACATACTTGCCGAGTACGAGGAAGGAGACCCGTTCATCGTGACCGTATCCGAAGAAGGCGAGGACGGCATACTGTTCGCCGTCAAGGATGGCGGGACCTATCACCTCCTGCCCTACGAGATACCGACCGCGTCTATAGTCGTCCTGATCAACACCGACGGCTTCGGCACGATCTCCTACGCCGAAGGCAGCGCAGACCCCGAGTTCGACGAGGAGTATCCGATGCAGTCAGGATATATCGGGCTGGCGGAGCCCGAGACCTACACGATAGAAGCCAGGCCGGACGAAGGCTGGAAGTTCCACAACTGGACCAAGGACGGCGAAGAAGTCACGACCGATATGAAGTTCACGGCCGAGCTGAGCGAGAGCGGCGAATACGTCGCGCACTTCGGCGTAAAGGGAAAGGATGAGACCCATGTAGACCTCGGCAGCGTCGAGACCCTGGGCCAGCTCCTCGGACTCCCCGATTACGGGACGTCCACCTACGACGACAGCTACGTCTACGCCTTCGAGCAGGACTGGAACATCTACCGCGCCGTCGCCGAGCTCCCCGACGAGACCAGGGAGGCCGTATTCGCTCTGGACTGGGACGACGAGAACTACGATGAAAAGCTCGCGGAGCTCTTGTCCCCGCTGAAGGTGCTCAGGATCGAGAACCTTTCGGAGATGACTCCGGCTCAGGAGGAGATGGACGCGCTGATCGGCAAGACCGGCAAAGAGCTCTTCGATGACGGCTGGTACTGCGGAGGCTGGAACTTCGAGAACATGATATTCTACATGAGCCACGGCCCGTTCGAATACGTAATGGAGTTCGATGGAGATATCGGCCCCTTCGACGAGTTCGACGAGGAGGACATACTGCCCCTGGTCGTAAGGTCCGTACGCTTCGAAAGGATAGGTTCTCCCGCCTCTTTGTAGAGCGGCGGAGGCCTGACTTGGGCCTGCGGAGCGGCGTCATCTTCGCGCGCAGCCCGGCGGAAGGACCAAAAGGCGATCAAAACATCAAAGAAAAGCGGCACTCAGGGAATATCCCGCGTGCCGTTTTGTTATATATCTATACCTCTATATCCCTATATACCCCTGTATCTACCCTTTTAGTATCCTCGCGAGCAGGACCGTGCGGCCGTCGCCGGCGGAAGCCCTGAGCTCCAGGGAGTCTTCGTTTTCACGCTTTTGGAAGAGCAGCGTCTCCCCTTCCCTGGCCTGCGACTTGTAGTGCAGCTCTATCTCGCGTATCTTCATGGCCTCGATCTTCTCTGAGGAAAAGAGGCCCATCACGGCCCAGAAATAGCGCACGTTGTTCATGTGCGTGGCCATATCGATGTCGTTTGACGTGATCCTGTAGCCCGCGAAGACCTCGGATTCGAAGTCGTCGCTGATCCGCGCGAAAGAGTCGGTGAAGGTCGTGTCGTCAGTCAGATCCATTCCCTTGGGATAGATGTCGATCGGCGGAGTCGGCCTGCCGCTCTCCTTATCCAGGACCGCCCACTCGCTCTTGCCGAACGCTACGGGCTCGCCTTCCTTTTCTATCGTGTAGTTCCTGAAGCAACGCAGCTTCCCGGGCTTTTCAGGCCAGGTGGTCACGCGCACCTCGTCCATGTTGTGCGCGCTCCCGACAAAACGGAAGCGGTGCTTGCTCACGACCCAGTACCTGCCTCTTAGATCCAGGGCGCCTACGCCGAAGCCGTAGAGCTCGGACTGTATGTTGGCGGTATCGAGGCAGAGCCCCGCGGCCGCCGGTATGCTGAGCCTGAGATTCCTGTCGCAATGCGTCTGGAGCACGAGCACGTCCCTGCTGTATCTGCTGTCCATATGAGGTATTTCCTTCCTTTGAATTCAACGGAAGGATTATATCCTCAGGAAGGCCTCGTGGCAAGGCTTTTTTGCGACAGAAGTGTATTATTTGCCGCCGAACGGCCCTGCATCCTCCGGCAGCGCGGCTTTGCTTCGTGCCTGCAGCCGGCACAAAGCTCAGGGCCTTGCAGGCATTCGATCAGGCCTCAGCGTCCGCGGCCCACGCCGAACAGGCAGATGCTCCTGTAGTCGCAGTAGTCGCAGCTCGTGCGGTCTCCGGCGAGTTTTTGCGGCCGGATCTGTATATCGCCTTCGCTTATGCCGCGGCATATCCCGCTTAGAGTCGCCTTGAAGCTTTCCCGGAACTCCTTGAACTCCTCGCGCGAGACGAGGTTTTTCCCCTTGACACCGCTCTTCGCGTCTATGTTGCAGTCTATTACGGTTGAGGTCCCGCTCTCGCCTATGCCGCGGTCTATGAGCGAGAGAGGCTCCGGATCGCTGACGGCGAGGCCGCTCATTTTATAATGCCTTTCGATGCGCTTTCTAACGCTCTCGGCGAGCTCTCCGGCGGCGAGATCCGAAAGCCCGGCGTTCTCAGAGAAATCCCTGAGGCTGAAATAGAACACGCCCGCAGGCTCCGCCCCGCTCATCGCTGAAGCGCCTTCGAGATACGTCATGAGCTGAAGGCTGAGGCCCTTTTCGACCTCTTCCTTTTTGAATTCCTTGTTTCCGCTCTTGTAGTCTATGACCTTGATAAAGTCTCCTCCCTGCCCCCTCATAAGGTCGACTCTGTCTATGTGGCCCTCGACGTACACCGTGCCGGCGGCCGTCTCTACCGTCAGCGCAGGAAAGCGCCTTCCGCGGCCGAAGCCCGTCTCGAAATACATCGAGGATATGCTGCCTGCACGCACCTGGCGCACCATCTCCTTCGCGAAGCCCAGGCAGCTCCTTAGTATCCTGCCGCTGTAATATCTCTCACCGTCCCCGGCCTGCATTATGCCGTCGAAGCCGGTCTCCGCGAGCTCGGCAAGTATCTCGGAAAGCATCGCGGAAAGCTCTTCGTCGCTGACGGTGGACCAGAGGGAGCCGGGATCGCTTATCTCCTTTCCCTCCCTCTGTGAAGGCTCTGAGAGCCGTTTTGAGAGCCTCATGAGGGCTTCGTGGTATACGGAGCCTATAGTCATGTGATCGAGCTCAAAACGCCTCGGATCCTCCGGCCTGAGGCCGTAGCTCACGAAGTGCCTGAAGGGACACATGCCGTAATTCTCCATCTGGGTCGGGCTGAAGCTCAGCTCGCTCCCCCGGCCGTAGAGATCCCTCGAAAGCTCGCTGCCGAGGGCGCGCTTTTCGGAGCTGTAGAGCAGCGCGTCAGCGACGGAGGCCAGCTCAGGAGTTCCTTCCGCCAGAAGCTCGTCGTACGCCAGCTTTAGCTCCGGGGATACCCCGCTGAGGTCGCCGTAGGTATCCAGGCTGTTTCTGAAGGACCCCGCTATGCGGGCTGCGGCGTTCTTCCTGCCCTGGAGGAACGGAAGGTCCGAGCCCGAGGCCTCCGCGTCGGCTTCGACCTGCGTCTCGGGGTGCTCCGCCAACACTGCCGCTATCAGGCGCGAAGGCGCGGCCGCCCCGCCCTGATCGTCGCTCTCGCACCAGCTGAGATGGAGGTATTCGACGGGCTTTCTGAGCAGCATATGGATCTGCAGCTCCTCTTCGCCGCTTAGCATGCCGTGCGTCTTTCCCGCGCTAATGCCCTTTTCGGAAAGCTCCGCGAGCTCGTTTTGCGTGAGCAGGGTCTCTGGCCAGCCGTCGGAGGGTATGACCCCGTCGTTAAGGTCGGCTATAAAGAGCGCCCTTACGCCGGAGAGCATGGACCTCGAAACGCTGCCGAGCTGCACCCTGTTCTCGGACTGCGGGAGCAGACCTATCTTGACGTCCGCTATCGAGCTTTCTATCATGTCGCGGAATTCTTCCGCGCTCATGGCTTCGGACCCCACTAGCTCCACTGCCTGGTCGAGTATTCCGCAGAGAGCGCCCCAGCTCTGAGCTGTCTCCTCCGCGGGATCCTGCATCCCGGCCCCGGCGAGCTCGAGAGCCTTTGCTTCGAGAAGAGCCGGAAGCCCGGCCTCGTCTCCGAGGAATCCGCAGAGCGCGGCGCATTTTTCCGCGCAGCTTTCCGCAGATCTGAAGCGTTCGAGGAAGGGAGCCGCGAAGTCCGAGACCCTCCCGCGGAGAGCGTCGAGAGCCTCGAAGCGTTCCTCTCCGTATCTCTGTCTTCCGTATTTGAAGGGCGACGCAAAAGCGCTTCCCCTTATGTGATATCTGTCGAGATAGTTCTCGAGGTCGTCCGCGGTGTGCCTGTCGCAGCCGAAGAGCTCCTGCGCGAGGCCGCACTTGAGCAGCCCCAAGACGTGGTCCTTTCTGACGCCGTCCGCAGCCATCCCCAGCAGGGCCGAGCATAGCCTCACGGCAGGATCGTCCGTGAGCTTTCTCTTCTCGTCCATGAATACAGGCACGCCGAAGGCCTCGAGCCTTCCCGCTATGGTCTTCTTAAGAGCGTCGTCGTCCGCCGTGAGCACCGCCATCTCCCCGAAACCAAAACCCCTGCGCTCCAGCTCGAGCGCGCGAAGCGCAATGGTCTCGGCCTGAGTGAAGCCGGAGGCGCAGGCCGTCAGGTGCAGCTCGCAGGCCGCGCTGCCCGGGTCTGCGCACTCCTCCTCCCTGAAGCTCACCCGCTCCATGGAAGCTTCCATTTTTATAAGCTCCGCGGCGCGGCGCGGGGCGGCGTATATCTCCTCGTCCGAAGAGCCCTCGCGGCCCTTAAGCAGCATCATGTTCAGGCTCCTCGCCCGCTTGGCCAGCTCAGCGATGAACTGCGCCTCGCTCTTCGTGAACGAATAGAATCCGTAATAGAATAAATCCGCTCCCGCTATCAGAGAGCTATCGCAGACCTTTCCCCTCACGAAGGAGAGCAGGTCCTCCGAATCCGTGAAGCGCCCCTGCATCGCCTCCTCGTATGCGGAATAGATGACGCGCATATCCGCGAGCTTGGCCCGCAGTATGGAATCCTCCCCGCAGAGCTCCATGATGCCGGGAAGGTCCTCCGCGGCGATGCGGTTCTGCTTCATCTGAACGATAAAGTCCCCAGCGAGCTCCAGAAAGTCCTTTTTCCCGGCGAGCCTTCCGAAAGCCTTGAGCTCGTCGCGGTGCTGCAGGCTCACGCGCCTCAGGAGCATGGCCCTTCCCAGCGTGTTTACGGGTACGGCGCCAGGGCCGCCGGTCTCGCGGAGTATGTCGTGCTCAAGCTTGTTGCCCGACATCACGTGAAGGTCCAGAAAGCCTTTGCCGCCCAGGGCCTCGAACGCCTTGCGCTCAGCCTCGAGCGTGAACTGCGCGGGAACTATCAGCAGGACGCGGCTCTGCGCGGGCGACGAAGAGCCGCCGAGCTTTTCCGCTATGAGCTCAAAGAGCCTTTTTTCCAGAGCCGGGTCGGAATCAGAATAGTAAAACCTAAGCATATGCCTCGTATCTCCTCGGGCGCAAAATGAGCGCCCGGTCCATCCCCAAAATTTTTCCGATTTATTCGATATTAGTATAGCAAAACGAAAAATGCTGTGCTATAATTCACTGGTCGAATATTTAGACATATGGGGTATTGGCGCAGTTGGGAGCGCGCCACACTGGCAGTGTGGAGGTCAGGGGTTCGAATCCCCTATACTCCACCAATTACACGAAATCCGAACTCTTTATACCAAATAAAGGGTTCGGATTTTTCGTTTATCTGAATCTGTAACGAATGAGAGTGAATGAATATAATCGACCTTTTCCTACAGTTTAGTATTAAGCATTGCAAAAAGTGAATTACCTAGATCGTTCATACAATCCACTCAATGGAAGCATTTGGATTTCTATCCCACCCTTTTGTATTATCAAAAGGATCAAAGGGATTCCATGGAAGCATCAACAACATGCTTAACAGCAGGATACATATTATTAATATTATAATTAACCGCTCTCTCATCATTGCCAATTATATACTGTATCTATATATGGTTTCTCTTTCAGATATAAAGGATTCGAATTTAACTAATCATATATTCCACCATACTCTTTATCATCATTGTGCAGCAGATTCCAGGCATCGAGCAGCGGCTTGTCGATCCCTTCTGCTACGGAGCCCGCGTCATTATCACTTTGTACGACCGCTTTTATGCCATTGTTGTGCAAAGGCACTCCCTCGGCTTTGTTGAAAATATAGAACGACGAAAAGCCAGTATAGATATCTCCCCCGAGATCGACCATAAACAGATCTCCCGTTGCGCCGGCGGTATGTGTACCAACTGTCATTATCCCCATATCATTTGCTGCTTGCGCGACCGTGTCGATCGCAGACCCGACTTTCGAATCTATCAACACAACTGTCGGGACAGATAACAACGGGATCTCATATAAAGCTGAAGGATCGATCTGCATGTGGTCTTCTTCAAGCAGGTTCATTATCTGCGAATACTGCGCCTCGTTTACACGAAGCGCACCGGAATTTATTTTGTCTCCGGTTTCTTCCATCAATGCTATTTCTGCGTCCGTAAACATGGTCTGAAACGCATCTCTGTATAATCCCTGCATAGGGCCTTTTAATAATGCCGAATAAATGCTTTCCGGACCGCCGACTCTGAATGAATACTGCGTCTCAAGGCTGTCTTCCGGAGGGGTGATACCCGACAATGACTTAAGAACAGCGCAGCCTATTGCACTGTTTCCCCCTTCGTTATATCTAAGATCCAATATTATCCCTTTAGCGGATCTGATCAGCGGATAAATGTTATGAATATACTCATCCAGGACCGATTCACCGGAAAAAGATGCGCTTCGGACAAGGTAAATATCATCGGGCAATGATTTGACTGTAAAAAGATCCCCATCATAAAGGATCTGCTCATTCATGCCGGAAGTCAGGTCCGCAGATTCATGCCATTTATAGCTTCCGGTTTTTACTTTATATGAAACTGTATTTCCCTCTGTGTTTTTAAACGAACACGTGAATTTCGTTCCTTTAGGGTAATACATACAGAACTTCTGGCTAAGGAGGTTTTCCCGTGTATCTGGCGTTTCTGTGGCTATCAACGAGCCAAGTTCACTTTCCAGCCAATACTTAGCGTCAACACCGTTTATCTCGGTTAGAACGTCGCCAACATGGATCCTGGAATCAGCAGATCTGATCACCACGTATTCGCCGCTATACCATGAACACAAAAAAGGAGTGATAGATACATCGTCTAATTTTTGCGTGCCTGATAAAAATATCTGGCCGTCACAATGATGATCCTTTAAATGAGCTCTGAACTCCTCCAATACCCGTAAATAATCCCGATAGTCTTTGACCTGTAAAACTGCGGACAGCGCTTCTTCATAGGCTCTGTCCCAATCGCAGCCATCTTCTTCAAAATAACAATAGTGATCTGCCGCGGCTTTATACAGCCTAGATACCGCTATAACGCGTTCAGCCTCGTCCGGCGGCGCTGTTTTCTTTATGTATGAGGGCAAACATATCAAAGCAAGAATAAAAGCAATTGCAATAACAAACTGGAGTTTAGATCTTTTAGATCCTTCAGCTTTTTCTGCATTTCCGGGAATCATTTTGATCATAACTACCCCCAACAAGCGATAGAGCTATTTTGATGATCTGTGTCTGCGAGATCTCTTACGCACTGTGCGGCCTAGCGGGCGCCTCCGGCGGGCTTTTCGGTCAGCCTTTTCTCTCCTCAACGACCTCCGTCCCCGTCTTCTACAGGCTCCCCATCGGGGTCTTCGGCGTATTCTCCTAGCTTAAACTCTTTTCTGAGCTCTTCGGGTATATAATCCGCGGGTTCGACGTAGACTATCTTTTCCTCAGTCTTTTCAGGACAAGGGCGCTCAATCGGCGGGCCGAAACCGAAGCGCTCGGCGCGGCTTTTGTCGCCCCTCATGGGCTTTACCAGCTTATTATAGTCTTCTGTTTTCTTTATAGATCTCACCTGTCTTTACTGTTATTATGCCTGTTTTTCATGCAAATGGCAATGCCGCCGCGCCATACGCTCAGGCCTACGCCAGGCCGTATTCTCAGGTTCCCGACGGGCGCTCACACCTTATTGTGAAGCGGAGAGCTTCCTCCCTCCTGCCCCCGCAACCCCAATTGTCATCCCATGTCATCTGCGGTTGGTTGAAGGCGGCGCAACCGGATATTACGATATTCATATAAATCATACGGCAGGGAGGCTGCAATGAATATCGTAGAACTTAAAGACGTCTGCAAGAGCTATCCGGCGTTCAGCCTGAAAAACGTGTCGTTTTCGCTTGAGAGCGGCCGGATCACGGGCTTTATAGGGCGCAACGGCGCGGGAAAGACGACCACGATCAAATCCATGCTCAATCTGATCCACACGGACAGCGGGGAGATCAGCTATTTCGGCATGCCGCTGGCGGGAAACGAGACGGAGATCAAGCAGCGCATAGGCTATTCGACCGGAACGGTCAGCTGGTACCCGAGGAAGACCATACGCGAGATCATCTCCGTCACGAAGAGCTTCTACCGCAGCTGGGACGAGGACGCCTACCGCAGGTATATGGAGCTTTTCGCGCTGGACGAGGGCAAGAAGCCTATCGAGCTCTCCGAAGGCATGAAGGTCAAGTTCAACCTGCTGCTTGCCCTTTCGCACCGCGCGGAGGTCCTGATACTCGACGAGCCGACGAGCGGCCTCGACCCCTTCTCGCGCGACGAGCTATTGGAACTATTCAAGACCCTCAGGGGGCACGGGGCGACCATACTCTTTTCGACGCACATCACCTCGGACCTCGAGCGCTGCGCGGACGACATCGTATACATCAGCAGCGGGCAGATCAGGGCCGCCTGCTCCAGGGAAGACTTCATGCGGCGCTTCGGGCGCCCGGATGAGACGCTGGAGGAGTTATTCTTAAGACTCGAAAGGGAGGCGTGAGCGCGGACCTTGCGCCGCAAAACGCCGTTCCTACTATCCGAAACGGAGGCATACATGGGCTCAATGCTTAAAAAGGAGATGCGCCTCAGCGCCCTGCTCCTGACTTATCTTTTCATAGGCTTCGCCTTTATGACGCTGCTGCCGGGCTATCCCATACTGTGCGGCGCGTTCTTCATCACCCTCGGAATCTTCCAGAGCTTCCAGAGCGCGAGGGAGGCCAACGACGTTACCTTTTCCGCGCTGCTCCCGGTCGCCAAGCGCGACGTGGTCAAGGGCAAGTACCAGTTCGCCGCGTTCATCGAGCTCTGCGGCTTCGCCCTGATGGCTGTCCTGACGGCCTTGCGCATGACCTCGCTCGCGGACTCGCCCGTTTACAGGAGCAACACCCTCATGAACGCAAATCCCTTCTTCCTGGGCATGGCGCTCGTCATCTTCGGGCTCTTCAACGCCATCTTCGTCGGAGGTTTTTTCAGGACGGCGTACAAGCTCGGGGGCAACTTCATCGCATACACAGTCGCCGCCTTCATAGCTATAGGCGCGGCGGAGGCCATGCACCATTTCCCTGGCCTCGGGGCGCTGAACGCCTTCGGCTTGGATCATCTGGGGCTGCAGATCGGGCTGCTGCTCGGCGGAGCGGCCATCTATGCAGCGCTCACGATATTGTCGTATAATAAGGCGTGCAGGGATTTCGATAGGATAGACTTGTAGATCTCGATGTGGCGCTGAAATGAAGTGCTGCGAGAATGCAATGAAGGGCACGCAGGGCTAAGCGGCGCGCAAAGAATCAGTTCACACAGGAGGGACCGATGCTCAAAGATAACCTCATAATGCTAAGAAAGCTCAGCGGCTGGTCCCAGGAGCAGACGGCCGAAAAGATAGGCATCTCGCGCCAGGCCTACGCCAAATGGGAGAGCGGCGCCACCGTCCCGGACGTCGACAAGGCCGCCCTGCTCGCTCAAGCGTACGGCGTCAGCCTCGACAGCCTCTTAAAGACCGAGACGGCCGACGGCATTGGCGTGATCCCGCCCGCCCCCAAGGGCAAAAATATCTGGGGCTCCGTCGCCCTGGGAGAGCGCGGGCAGATCGTCATTCCAAAGGCCGCCCGCGACAAGTTCGGCCTGAAAGGCGGCGACCGCCTCATAATATTGAGCGACGAACAGGGCATAGCCCTCATGCCGGCTGAGCATTTCGAGGCCAAGATGCATGATTTTATGAAGATGATAGAGGAGAAGCTATAATGCGCATCCCCTATCCCCATCCCCTCTCGTGTGGTAAAATATCATCGACCGCATAGCTTTGGAGAGGGCATGATATGAATATAAAAAGATACCTCAGGGCCGCGCAGGCCCTTTTATTGACGCTCGCGTTGGTGCTTGGCTCCGTGCCGGGCGCGGCATTCGCCGCGGGTGACGACGGGCTCTTCTACGGCAAGGCCGAATACTATTCCAAGATAAGCAAGTCCTACGTTACCGCCGGCTTTTACTGCTCGGACGACTGGTTCCTCGGTGACCCCGCCGCGCGAAACGACGGCTTGGCGCTGGTCTCCGCGAAGCTCGCGGCTTCCGCCGGCGACGCGGATCACGGCGAAGCCTTCCTCGAGGCGCTGGGCTTTGATAACATAGCCTCGAAGCGCTTTGCCAGCAGCGAGAACGACTGCGCCTACACCGTCGGGACGAAGACCATAGATAACGGCGGAAAGGTCGTCACGCTGGCAGCCGTCGTCTTCCAGGGCGACAACTACGGCGACAAGGGCTGGCAGCAGAACGTCACCGTAAACGTAGACGGCGTAGATACCGAGGACCAGGCCTCCTACGAGGCCTGCGCAAAGGCCTTCCTTTCGGACCTCGAAGGTATGGGGCTCGGTGAAGATACTGTCTTCTGGCTCTGCGGACAGAGCCGCGGAGGAGCGGTCGCGAACCTGGCCGCCGCGTACATGCTGGACGGGGATAATGGAGCGAAAGTGTTCTGCCGCACCTTCGAATCGCCCGCGACCACGCAGAGCGCTTCGGCGGGCAGCTCCCTGTACGCCTGCATCCACAATTACACCGCGGACGACGATCCGGTCGTCATGCTCCCGATCTGGGGCATGGGCCGCTACGGGCAGGATATAATCTACAACACTGCGTCCGTGGACGAGGTCAAGGGAGAGCTTGAAAAGCTCAATCCTGACGCCGTAAGATACGCCGAAGAGTACGATACCTCCGCATTCGGAGGCGACGTGAAGGGCTTCTTGGAAGGCCTTATGGACAAGCTCGGCTCCGTAGTAAAGGCCCGCCCGGATTACAGCAAGACCATAGCCGAGGAGATCCCCGGCGAGGGAAAGATCGAATACAGCTGGCAGGGCGGCCTCCAGGCGCTGTGCCACATAATCTTCGGCATGGACGGGGAGATCCTCTCGAAGTTCATGTCCCTGCTCCCGTACCTTGATCCTCTCGCCTACTCGGCGGTCGAGGAAAGGTACGTCCTGGAGCATTCCCCCGCGGACAGCGCGGAGCTGCTCGCCGACGCGTCGCTGAAGCGCTGGGATGCCGCGGCCGCGCTCTATGACTCTCTGTCCGAAAGCGGCGGAAGCCCGGCGGAAAAGGCCGATCTCTACGCCCTTCTGCGCCTCCTGATCCCGCTTATCACGAACACGGACGCGGTCGCAGACGAGGACTTCGAGCTTCCTTCTGAGGACAGCTTCTATTCCGGCGACTACTTCAGCATATCCATGCTGACGGGCGCCTCTTCCCTGGTGTTCTCGCACCATCCCGACGTCATCATCGCAAGGCTCTCGCTCATGGCGCCCGCGCCCGAGATGGAGGAGATCGCGCTTGAGATATCAACGCCCGCGGCGGGCGATGAAGCTGGCAAGGCTCCCTCCGAGGCGGCCGAGTCGGCCGAAGGCCTGGGCTATCTCTGGCTTGAAAGAGCGGAAGGCTCCTGGCTCAGCGAGGACAGCGAGCTCAAGGACGGCAAGAAATACCACCTGCAGATGGTCCTTGAGGTCACCGGGCGCAGCGTCCCGGAAAGCCCCGCCGTCCTACTTAACGGCAGCAAGCCCGAATCCCTCGATATATCTTACGAAGACGGCTCGGCCGTGATAACGGCCACCTGGGCCTTTGCCGTAGGCGAGCCCTCCTCCGTCACGGTCCGATTCGACAGCAACGGCCACGGCAGCACGCCGGAGGCCTTCAGCGTGAACGAAGGGACTCTCTTCCGCTTCGTGGATGAGCCCGAAGATCAGGGCGACGTGCGCGACGAGAGCGGAACCTGGCGCTTCAACGGCTGGACCACCGGGGACGGCACCCCCTGGGCTGAGGCCGCCGCGGACGGAGACGTCACCTTCTACGCGGACTGGCTACGCGTCATCGACGAGATAATCGTCAGCTACGAGATCCCGCGCGTCGGGGACAGAGGAAAGGCTCTCGAGAAGCTCAGCATACCTGAGGACGCGCCTTACAAGATCGTTTTCGAGGGCGTCTACGACGAAGACTGGTACGAAGTCAGTCGGGTCAAGAACACCAAACCCCTCATGGTCTCGTTTACCATTTATCCTAAAGACGGGGTCATACTGCCTTACGATCAGCCCGAAGAGTGGGAAAGACTGTTCCCCGGGACCATGCTGATCAACGGCGAGGACCAGGGGACCGTCGAAGTGGGCACCGAATACCTCGACGACGATGTAGAGGTCCTCTTCGTCCACTATCAGTACAGCTTCGAGCCCCTTCCCGCCGAAAAGTCCTCCGATGACGACGATGACGGCAGTTCAGGACGCTCCGGAAGCGGATCTGGAGGTGGTTCGGGCAGCGGTTCCGGCAGCGGCCAGGATACGGCAGCACCGGTCTTCATCGACGTGGCCAAGGATGCCTGGTACGCGGAAGCGGTAGCCTGGGCGGCCAAAAAGGGCGTGACGGACGGCACCGGAAACGGCCTCTTCTCGCCTGACGCACCCTGCACGAGGGCGCAGATGGCCGCGTTCATATGGAAGCTCCACGGCTCTCCCGCGCCTACGGGCGAAGGCTCCTCCGCCTACGAAGAGGTCGGATATCCCCCGTTCAGCGACGTCCCCGCGGACGCCTGGTACGCTGACGCGGTGCTCTGGGCCTTTGAAAACGGCGTAGTGAATGGTATAGGCGAAGGCCTCTTCGCGCCGAACAAGACGCTCAGCAGGGCCGAATGCGTGACTATGCTCAGCCGCTGCGCGAACGGGAAGGCTACGGACGACTATGAGTGCCCCTTCACCGACGTCCCAACCGGCGCCTGGTACGAGGAAGCGGTGCGCTGGGCCTCGCAGAAGGGCCTGGTCAAAGGCAGAAGCGAAGGACTCTTCGTCCCCGAAGACTACTGCACCAGAGCCGAGATCGTCACGATGCTGTACAGGCTGTTTGGAGAATAGAATGCCCGAACGATAACTGAACTGCGCGGCTGAAACATAATGAGGTCGGGTGGCCGAACGAAAAGCAGACTGCACAGCCGAGCGATGGTGAAGCCGCGCGCCCAAAAAGAAAACATGCCCTGCAGCCGATGGCTGCAGGGTTTTTTGCGCTTTAGACGATATAAAGCTTGAGGCTCAGACTTACGGTTTTGCTACAGGCTCCACGGAGAGCCTCAGCCCGAGCTGGCGGAAGATCTTCAGCAGGGTCGAAAGATTGGGCGTGGTCCGGGCGGCCTCTATCCTGGCAACGGAGGAATGCGGGATCCCGCAGAGCTCCGCAAGTTCGCGCTGCGAAAGATCCAGATCGTGACGCTGCTTTATCATGGCGCCGACGATCGCGGATACCTCCTCGATCTCGTCGATGTCTTTGCCTATCTCTGGAGACGTCTCCCTGACATGTTTTTTATATTCCTTCCAGTCGCTCATCGTGGCCTCCCCTTTCTCGCTTTCCAGTCATCCAGCTCAGCCTTGGCCTTCTCTATTTCTCTTTTGGGCGTCTTTTGCGTCTTCTTCCAAAAGTGATGCAGCAGAACATAGGTGTCGTTTTCGAAATAAAAGAAAAGAATCCTTCCTTTGCCCGGACGAAGCTCCCATATGTCCCCTTCCAAATGCTTGGTGACATTTTCTCCTATCCGCGTCCCATGGTCCTCCAGGAACTGGATATATTGCGTGATCTGCTTGTGTCTGACACGCGCATCCTTATTTGTCTTGGCTTTATGAAGAAGATCCTCCAGAAGATCCCCAACCGGGGAACGACCGCCCTTTGTGCGATAGAACTCGATGTTATACACAAAGGGCTCCTGCATCCGCGCAATTATGATAGCATATTTGCGTCCAACAGTCAATAAACATGGTCTGCTTCTTTAACCCCCTCTTACTCATATCAAATCATAATAATACCCATGAAATCAATGGATCCTGCTTTTCAGCCATTTCTTCTCATGGGTCTGTTAGCTAATAAAATGATAACTGATCATGACCCAACTAAAAGTTTCATGATTAATGTACCATATATTAACATTAATGTAAATTATAATCTATACGGTTTTGCTCCTATATGTTTGATACCCCCCTGCTTCCCTTTAAAAATCCTCCGCCACCTGCTTTATAGCATTCCACGCCTTGTACAGGGGGTGCTCAGGGTCATCGGAGGCCCCGGCGGCCTCTACTAACTTTTGCTTTTCGGCCGCCATATCCGTAATCAAAGAGCGCAGCGCTGGCTCCGGATCTCCGCCATCCAGCCCGGTATAGAGGATCTGCGGGACGAAGCCTAGGGTCGAGCTCGTGTAATACGAGCCGCTGAAATCGTTCGCGTGCTCCAGGCCCGACGGATCCAGGATCGGGGTGTTGATCGAATTGGTCAGGTACACTACTACGAGGTGGTTCACGGGATCGATCATCGTCAGCGTGCCAGTCCAGCCCTGGTGGCCTATCGTGCTCTCGGGAGCCTGGGTGCCGAAGTACCAGACCCTCCTGTCGTCCGCCTCACGCCACCAGCCTATGCCTTAGTTGTAGGCGCCGCCGGCCTGCGTTGAGGTGAAGAGATCGCGGGTGTTCTTGGAGAAGAAGCGCTCGTTTCCGTAGCCCCCGCTGAGCATGACGAAGGCCAGCCTGGCCAGGTCGGGCGCGCTAGCGAACAGCCCCGCGTGGCCGGACATGCCCTCCATCATGTAATAGCTCTCCTCGTCGTGGACCTCGCCCTGGATCGTCTCAGTGCGGACGCCGGGGAAATCGATCAGGCCGTCCCTGGTGTTGCCGCGAAGCTCGGTCGCGGCGCAGTCTTCCTTCGCGTAGCCGTGCTCAAGCGGCGCGTAGCTGACGCGCTCAAGGCCCATGGGCTGCCAGTAGGTCTCTCGCAGGAAGGAATCGAGATCCGTGCCGGTGACCTTCTCGATCACAAGGCCCAGGATCATATAGTCTATGTCGGAATAACGCGTCTTGGTCCCGGGCTCGTACATCAGGGGCGTCCTGCAGATGCCCTCGCGGAAGGTCTTCTCCTTGTCCGCGTCTGCCACATAAAGGACGTTTTTGACCTCGGTGCTCAGGGACTGCGAGACCGTATCGAAATACTCGTTGTGGTAATGGCCGCTGTCGGGGAATCCGGCCTGATGCATCAGGAGGTCCTTCAGCGTGATCCTTGCCTTCCACTCCTTTATCTTTTCCAGTCCGGGATAAGCGCCGCCGAACGAGGCGAACTCTATAGCGATAGTATCCTCCACGAACTCCTCGCCGAGGATGTCGACGGCCCTGTCGCTCAGAGACAGCACGCCGCGGTCGAAGAGATACTGGAAGGCGTAGACGGCAGCATACATCTTGGTATTTGATGCCAGATCGTACATGGTGTCCGTGCTGACCTCAGCGCCGCCCTCTAGCCTCTCCCCGTCCGGGGTATATGAATTTAGCTTGCCCCAGGCGTTGCTGTAGACGAGCCTGCCGTCCTTGACGACCGCAAGCTGGGCGCTGGAAAAGCCGTTCGCGATATCCGCGCTTATGATCTTCTCGATGAGCCGCAGCGGAGCCTCGTCCAGCCCTACGTCAGCCGGGTTCCCTTCTATGACCACGGGATAAGGGATGCGTACCGTCACCTTGGCCGAAGGATCAGCCGCCCGTATGTTGGAAAGCTGCAGGGTGTTGCTGCCGTTTACGGCAAGCTCCGAGATGTCGAGGCTGTAGACGCCGGGCGCGATGCCTGCGGTATCGACCCGTCGGTTGTTCAGGAAGAGGTCGAAGCCCTCGACTGCCTGCCCGACCTCAAAATACAGCGTCCCCTGGCCGCTGTAGCCTTCGAAGCTGTACATGCTGTTCATGGCCAGGGTGTCGTCCACGTATCCGTTCTGGTCCGGGAAGGAGCGCACCGCCTGCCATTCCCCCGCGGGGATCTCCGAGGCGGAGATCAGGGTGACGAGCTTTTCAGGCTCCTTGGGCGCGGCATTTTCAGCATCCTGCGAAGCGGTCTTTTCGTTTTCCTGCGAGGTAGCAGTTTCAGTCTCTTGTGACGAGCCCTTCTCCGGCTCATTCGCAGCGTCCTTTTCCCGCCCCGGCGAGCAGGCCGTGAAGAGCGAAAGGACGAGCGCGGCCAGGCATAGTATCTTCAGGAAAGCTAAGAGTTTTCGTTTCATATCAGGCACCTTCAGATGAACGGCAAAACAGGGACGCGGGGCTCATGCCCGTCCGTCCCTGTACCAGTCTATAAGCTTTATAAAATCCTCAAGGAAGCTCGCCTCGCTCCAGGTGTTGAACTTGAGGAACATCCCGTTGCTCGCGCCGGACGCGGTTGCGATCACGTCCACGGCCCCGGAGTGTTCCAAAAGCACCGCGGTAAGGCTCGACCTGTTGCCGCCCATATAGGCGTACCTCTCGAAGGTCCCCAGCCAGTATTTGACCGAGTCCGCGGTCCCGGACTCCTCTTCCTCGAGCGTTATCGTCATGCCCATCCCCAGGGCGTGCTCCTTGATATATGCCGCGAGCTCGTCGCAGGTCCCGGCTACGGTCGCCGTATATTTCGCCATGGCTATCTCCCCTCCCCGGAGCTCTCAATTATCTTCTTCAGTATCTCCTCGTCCGCCGGGCAGAACTCGTACTGCGGGATCTCCTGCGGAAGTATCCAGGCTATCGCCGTGTGCTCAAGCAGCTCCGGCTCCCCGGACGCTATGCGCGAGCTGAAGAGGCTCAGATGCACGAGCAGGTCGGGGTATTCATGGATCACGTCCATGAAGAGCTCCCCCGGCTCGAGCTCTACGTCCAGCTCCTCGCGGCACTCCCTGACGAGCGCCTGCTCCCTGGTCTCGCCGGGCTCTACCTTGCCGCCCACGAACTCCCACAGCAGCCCGCGCGCCTTGTGCGCCGGCCGCTGACATATCAGAAAACGCGGCCCGTCCCATATCAGGGCCGCGACGACTTCGGTGAGGGGGCGGGAGTTTGCATTGATCATCATGGAACCTCACTACTCACACTAACTAATGAGATATTCATACAATGATTCTTTGACAGGTGTCTCCAGTTGGTATTCTATTTCCACAGCGTTAGTATTATCGACAACGACCGGAGTAGTCCAACCCGTCGCATGTATTCGTCCCAGATAATAGAACTCTTTGGATGTCTTATCATCCTTATTCTTTCTGACAAAAAGTTCCATATTAACGCCAAGTTCATCAGCATGCAAAGCAGTCTGAATATCTTCGGACGACACGTAGCGTTTTTTCTTTGAAAGAGCTATCAGGTTATCTGGACTCAGGAACCTATCCTGATAATTAATTGTTTCCTCATCCTCCGCTTTATCGTAATTGATAAACACAGGATAACTCCTTGTACCTTTATCGAATCTATAGCCGCCTATGTTCTGCGCCACCTCACCTTTCTCCCATTCGAGCATTCTGGTAACATCATCATAGGTATACTTTGCGTTAAGAGTCAGGAAGCTGTCTTTGTACCTGATACTGTAGTCTCTTTCGTTCCTGTGAAGGCCAAATTCTATAAGCTCTTGCACCTGAGCCTTAAATGCTGGATCGAGAAGCATTTCCTTATACTCGCTGGTAATTGAGTAATCATCTCCTTCGCGCCGAATAAAGACGGCATTCTGGAAAGTCCTTTTATTATCTCCGGCAGGGAATTCGTTGGTCATCACATTGATTATATTCGTGACACATTTCTGACTTGGGACCACGTTATATATGCGTTCCATTTCATCAGAAAATCTTCGTATAACGCTATTATCCGAATCCATCAGGAGTTTTAGAATTATGAGCTCGTGCGGCCGCTTCCCGGGAGCTAGCTTCTTTGAAATGAACTTCAATACGTTTTCCTGAGCCGGGGTAAAGTGAGTGTCATAGCCCTCTTTCTCGTATTTGCTCAGGAATGTATGATAGGAGCCTAGTGTCTGATTATCAAAGATGCGCAGCGGATCTATCTCAGAATAGTTATCGAACTCCATTAGGCTTGGAACATGCCCCAGTCTGGCCTTGAGGTTTTTGTAACTCTCCTTTATTATCTTTAAGTCGCTGTAATTTGCCTGATCGATCGATGCGTAAATACGCTCTCGCGAAATCTCATCAAAATCAATAGTAGAACAGCCAGGTATTATACGTGAGCCTTCACTTATGACCCTCCTGGTATTATCCTTGTTGTAAGTCCTGTCTCCCGAAAGGGCAATCGGTATGAGAAAGCTCTTTTTATAATTTCCTATAAAATCAATTACTACGACATATTCTTTCCCATTGAAAAGCCTGAGCCCTCGGCCTAGCTGCTGTACAAAAATAATCGCCGATTCAGTGGGCCTAAGCATTACAACCTGGTTAATGCAAGGAATATCAATGCCTTCGTTAAAGATGTCTACCGTCAGTATGTATTCAAGATAATTATCGGGATCATCGCTTTCAAGCAGCTGAATCGCTTTCTCACGATCCTCATCACTGTCATCGCCTGACAAAGCTCTGGATTTGACCCCCAAGGCATTAAGTTTATCGGCTAACTCTTCTGCCTCTTTAACTTTACTGCAGAAGATCAGACCCTTTATCCGACCTTTGTCGCAGCCATACAATCTGGTAACATCGAGAATATGACGTACTCTCTCATCACAAACTAAATTCCTAAAGTCAGAATTCTCGTCAATAATGATATCGTCAACAGTAATATCGGTCACGCCATGATAATGAAAAGGTGTGAGCATATTCTCTTCCAATGCTGCCTGAAGCCTTATTTCATAGGCGATGTTGTAATCAAATGTTTTAAAGATATCAACGCCATCAGTTCTTTCCGGGGTTGCTGACATGCCAAGAAGAAATGCTGGCTTGAAATAATCTATGAGTCTCTGATAGGAGTCTGCTGCAGACCTGTGGACCTCGTCAATCACGATATAATCAAACTGCTCAGGATCAAATTTTGTATAGTGAGCCTCGCGCGACATCGTCTGAACAGTTGTAAATATAAAGTCCCTATCTAATTCATGAGAACGACCGGTGTAAAGCCCCAAGCTCCGAGTCTGGCCAAACACTCGTTTAAAAGTGCTCATTGCAGCTTTTGCGATACGCTCTCTATGCACTATGAATAACAACTTTTTTGCATCAAACGCACTGGCATCAAATGCTGAAAAGAATGTCTTTCCTGTTCCTGTTGCAGATATCAGCAGGGCCTTGTTCCTGCCTTCTGCCCTCATTACCTGAAGAGACTCAAGCGCCTCCTTTTGCATTTTGTTTGGGCTTGGACGCAGATAATCGCCGGCCTCTTCCGCTTCATGCTCAACTTCTTTATTTGCTTTTATCTGGGCAAAGAGCTGTTGCCTGTAAATCCTTCGATACTGTTCGAGCCAAGCCTCGTCAACAACAGTTGCAGAGGCAAACTGAGAATCAAACTCTCTCTTTATATCTGAAACAATACTGCCCTTATCGAAGGATGAAACCTTTAAGTTCCATTCGCTGTTGGCACACAGAGCATTCTGTGTCAAGTTGCTGCTTCCAATTATTACAGTATTGCCTTCGCCATGCCTGAATATATAACCTTTGGCATGAAAATTATTTTCTGTCTGGATTCTTACATCTAGGTTTCCCAGATCAATAAGCCTTTTTAAAGCTCTGGGTTGAGTGAAATTCTGATAAGACGAAGCCAGGATCTTTCCCTTAATTCCTCTGTTTTCAAGCGCCTTAAGGGCATCGATTATACATTCAACCCCGCTGTTTGTAATAAAAGCAACAGAAAAATAGAACTCATCACACGATCTGAGTTCGGATAAAATCGTCGTCAGAACCTTTGTCTGCTTGTTGGAGTCATTTACCAATAGTTTCGGCATATAGTTGCTTTTGGCAGGAATAGAGCTATCAATATAGCCTGCCCTTAACGCAACCTCTAGTTCTCCTTTACGATCTGTGTTGTATAGTTCCTCAATTCTGTTTTCCATCACTGGTTTTCTTTATTTAGAAGATAGTTCTGAAGCTTTTTGGCGATTGGGAGGTCGGCAGCGGCCCAGTCTATTGTCAACAATTCCTCAGGATCAAGCCATTTATGATCCACATGTTCCTTTCTTCGAAATTCTCTGCTCGATGCGTGGCAATAATAACAGTCCATTGTTATTTCGAATTCCGGATAAACATGATGCACCACATCAAAATAGCAATCATCGTCTATGGGAATGATGAAATCCATTTCCTCACGAAGCTCACGCATTAAAGCTTGTGGCTTTGTCTCCCCCTCTTCTACTTTACCGCCAGGAAACTCCCATTTAAAATCTGTCGAAGGAAATTTCCCCTTAGGCCTTTGCATGCAAAGGATCTGGCCATTGTTTTCAATTATCGCGCCGACTACTTTATAATGCTTCATACTACTTTCGCCTATTCTAATAATAATTATATTAATTATATCTCACGCCGCCTTTATTGAAAAGATCACCACCTCAACCTTGCATTCCCCGCCCTCATTGCACCTCCCCGCTTCCGCGTATATAATTAACTCGGCCACTAAAAATACACAAAAAAGAAAGGAGCGCACTAAGCGACCCTTCTAAATATGACCCTGCCCGTTTTATTTGATATTGCAATAGCTGTCGTGACCATAGGCGCGATACTCGCCTATCGTGACTACGCGCCCATGCGCGTGGTGTTCAGGTATTTCACCACGCAGTCGAACGTGCTCTGCGCCGTCTCGTGCCTGCTGGCAGCTCTTTTCCGCCTCGGCGGAGAGGTGCCGCAGAGCCTTCTTTTGCTGCGCTACGCGGGCACGACCGCGGTGACTGTGACGATGCTGACCGTGCTGCTCTTCCTCGGCCCCTTCGTCTACGGCTACGGGGAGCTCTTCAAGGGGCCGGACCTGTACCTGCACCTCATATGCCCCGCGGCGTCGATCGCGAGCTTTTTTCTGTGGGATAAGCCGGACATGGCGCCGGAGGACATGCTGCTCGGCGTGCTGCCGGTGGCCCTCTACGGCATGCTCTACCTGCGCCACGTGATATACACGCCGGAGCCCTCGGAGCGGCACTGGGAGGACTTCTACGGCTTCAACCGCCACGGCAAATGGCCCCTGAGCCTGCTTATGATGCTGGCGGCCACGGCCCTGGTGAGCTGGGCGCTGTGGGCGGCGTAGAGAACATATCGAGTCAAAAAAAGACCCCTTACGGGGTCTTTTTTCATCACGTTTTGAAAAGTTCTGAGTGCGTCCCTATACGGTTCAACAGGCTTCAGCTCGTACTTCATACGTCGAGCGCTGATCTAAGTTCTTCGATGCTGGAATAGCCTTTGACGCTGCTGCCCGAGGCTATGCGCCTACCTTCCTCGATGGCCGCTGCGGTCGCCTCGTTAGGTTCGTCAAGCCTGAGCTCAGGGGGACTCTTCTTTATCCCCTTCTCGTTCACGGCCGCCACGTACTTCAATGTGGACATGACTCCGAGCGCCAGGACGTCCTCATCGACGTCGAACTTGGAGTTGTGATGAGGGGCGCCCGTGCCCTTCTCCGGGCATCTGATGCCGAGATGCGCCAGCACGCCTGGATAGAGCCTCAGATAGCGGCCGAACGACTCGCTGGCGTACCACGGGTCGGACTTCACGACGGCCCCCTCCGGCAGGACCTCGGGTAGGGCCGCTTCCGCCAGAGCGGAATAGTAGGAATCGTTCTCGGTGGGACTGCTGAAGGGCGTGCATTTCTCCCCGTATTCGACCGTGCAGTGGTGCATCATGGCGGTGTGCTCGGCGACCTCGCGCAGTATCCTGTAGGCTTTCTCGCCCTCCTTATTGCTGAACAGCCTGAGGGTCCCGATGACCCTGGCCGTGTCCGGGATGATGTTCGAGGTCTCGCCGCCCTGTATGCTCGTGATGCCGAGGGTAACGGTCTCGTTGGCGTCGATCTGGTTGGCGAAGGCCACGGCAAGATTGTTCAGATAGTTCGCCGCGCAGAAGACCGGGTTGACCGCCTGGTCGGGCCTTGAAGCATGGCCGCCCCTGCCTATGAAAGTCAGATCGACTCCTAAGTTTCCTGCCATGCGCGGGCCCGCCTGCACACAGATCTTTCCGCTGTCGAGGTCGGACCATACGTGGATGGCCCAGAAGGTGTCGACGTGCTTATCCGCGAGGGCTTCGACCATGCCGGGCCAGCCCTTGCCGTTCTCCTCGCCGTCCTCAAATGCCAGGTATATCACCCCGTCGAACTTGTCCATGTTGGAGCTGAGTATCTTTGCCGCGCCCAGCAGCATCGCAGTATGGGCGTCGTGCCCGCAGGCGTGGCAGGTCCTGTCCGGGGTGTCGGACATGACGGCGCGTTTTTTCGACAGATTGCATTCATCCTCCGGCATGGGGAGGGCGTCCATGTCCGCCCTGAGCCCAATGCAGGGCCCGGGCCTTCCGCTGTCGAGCGTGGCCAAGAAGCCGTACGCGGGAACGGGCTCCCAGGGAATGCCCATGCCGTCCAGCTCCGCCTTTACGAACTCGTGCGTCCTGAACGTCTGCCCGCCTATCTCGGCCCTCTTGTGGAGCTCCCTGCGCGTCTTTATGACGTAATCGTTTACCTCGGCCGCCGCCTGCTTTATGAATTCATTAGTGAACATGTGATCTCCCCCGTGTCGGCTGTGATCCTGAGTATCCCCTGCATCGGCCGCGATCGCCCGTGCTTCGGATTATTCTGGCCGTCCCGGATCTCGGGAACGCTTCGCCCTTATTATACCGCGTTGATACTCAATGGGCAAAGCCGCAGGATGCATATGCGCCGCCATTTCGCCGGCAGCATAAAAAGCGCTGCCTGCATACAAACGCGCAGGCTGCATAGAAAAAGTCCTGCGCGATTGCGCGCAGGACTGGTTGTGGAGCTGGAGATCAGACTTGAACTGACGACCTGCTGATTACGAATCAGCTGCTCTACCGACTGAGCTACTCCAGCGTTTCGGGCGCCGTACGGCGTCCGGAGGGTCGGCCCCCACGGGCGTCGATCGCAGCCGCAGGACTCAACTCATATAATATCTAACAGATCGGACGGTTTGTCAATAACCCAATCCGCCGAAAGTTCGCCTGTCGCCTTTTCCGGAGGAAAGCAGAGGCTCCATCCTACCAGTACCACGGGCACATGCGCGCGGCGCGAGCACAGTATATCGAAGGGGCTGTCGCCGACGTATATGACCTCGTCAGGCCGCATCTGCAGGGCCTCGAGGGCCGTCAGAAGCGGAGCCGGGTCGGGCTTGTGCGCCGTGCAGTTCTCCTCGGACACTATTATGTCGAAGAGCTCGGCCGCCTCTGTGAAGCCGTAGAGATCGAGCGGGCAGCCCTCCCAGCGGCGCGAGGTGACTATGCCGAGTATGTATCCCCTGTCCTTGACGGCCTTCAGCATATCGAAGACGCCCTCGAACATGTGGATGTCCTGAGGATGGGAGAACTGGTAGCCCCTGTAGTCGGCCATGGCCTTTTCTATGTCGGCTCCGGGCATGTGGGCCTCGAGCGCGGGCCTGAGCGGAACTCCGAAAGTGCTGACGATCTCCTCGAGCGGCAGCCTGTAGCCGAGGTTTAGCTCACAGGTATGGTTCCAGGAGTCGATGATCACGTTGTTCGTGTCCATCAGGGTCCCGTCGAAATCAAATAAGATCGCCTTGATCGTCGGCACGTTTCTTCTCCTTTGGCGGCTGCTGTTCCTTCCTGAGATATCTGCTGTTGAATACGTGGATCATTCCGGAGTCGTTGAGGTTCTTGATGACTATGATCGAGAACGGGAGCACTACGAATCCAAGCGCTCCGAAGACCTTGACGCCCAGGTACATGGACATGAGCATGAGCACGGGGTTGAGTCCGAGCTGCCCGCCGACTATGCGCGGCTCCAGGTAGTTCCTGACCACAGTTATGATGCCCCATAGCAGCACGAGTGAGCCCGCGAAGCTCATGTCTCCGTTGAGCAGGCTGATGATGGCCCAAGGCAGCAGTATAGTCCCGGTGCCTACGGCGGGGAGTATGTCGAATATCGCGACGACTATCGCGAGCACTGCCACGTCCTCCATCTGCATCAGGGTGAAGCCTATGCAGAGCTCGATCCAGGTCACCGTCATGATGATGGCGTAGGACCTGATCATGCGGGAGAAGCTGCGCTTGATGTAGCGGCGCGCGTCGTTGACTATGCGCTGCCCCTTAGGATTGAACTGGTTGATAGCGAAATAGCTGATCTCGGGATAGTCGAAGCAGAGGAATATCGTCGCGAGTATCGAGAATAGCAGCTTGAGCAGCATCGTCGGAGTCCCGACCACCATGTTCCTGGCGAAGCCTATCGCGAGCCTGGAGATGGAGCTGACCACCGAGGACAGGTTGCCCATGATCTCGTTTATCATGTTCTGAGTGAAGGGCTCCCTGTTCGCCGAGGCGTCGGCCACGTGGGTGTTGTAGAACTCTATCAGCCTTAGGAACAGCGGCTCTATGTAGCTTCCGTAGAGCATGGGCAGCTGCCCGAACCATTCGAGCACCGACCACACTATCCTGAGGATTATCAGGGTCAGAAGGCCCGCGACCAGAGCGTAGAAAATGACGAGCACTATCATCGCGGCGCCCCTCCTCGGGAGGCGCAGCGAGTTCGCGAGCTTTTCAATCGGGGCATTGAGCCCTATGGCGACGAGGCCCGCCAGCACGAAGGGCATCAGGCCGGTAACGACGTATTTGACGAGCACATAGTAGATAAAGACTATGAGCGCGAAATACGCGAAGTTTATCATAAAGGTCTTTTTTCTCTGCAGCTCGTCCATTGCATCAAGCCTTTCTCTGCGCGTTGAGCGACGCGTTTATAAAGCTGTCTATACCCCCGTCCAGCACGTACTGCACGTTGGAGACCTCCTCCTCGGTGCGGTGATCCTTGACCATGGTGTAGGGCTGGAGCACGTAGGACCTTATCTGGTTGCCCCAGCTAATCTGTCCGAAATTGCCCTTCAGCTCGTCTATCTTGTCCTTATGCTCCTGTTTAGCCAGAGCGAGGAGCTTGGAGTAGAGGACGCGCATGGCGAATTCCTTGTTCTGTATCTGCGAGCGCTCGTTTTGGCAGCTTACGACTATATTCGTAGGAAGGTGGGTGATCCTGACCGCGGAATCGGTCTTGTTTACGTGCTGGCCGCCCGCGCCGGAGGATCTGTAGGTGTCTATCCTGAGGTCTTCTGGATTTATCTCGACCTTTACGTCCTCCGGAAGCTCCGGGGTGACGTCGACCGAAGCGAAGGACGTCTGGCGCTTGCCAGCCGCGTTGTAGGGCGAGATGCGGACTAGCCTGTGCACTCCGCGCTCGGTCTTGAGGTAGCCGTAGGCGTATTCGCCCTCCACGACGAGCGTGGCGGCCTTGATCCCGGCCTCGGGATCCCGCTGGAGGTCTATCAGCTCCATCTTGTATTCCTTGCCCTCGCACCAGCGCGTGTACATGCGCAGGAGCATCTCCGCCCAGTCCTGGGCGTCAAGCCCGCCGGCGCCGGAGTGTATGGATACTATAGCGCTGTTCTTGTCGTACTCGTCTGTGAGCAGGGTGCGTATGCGCATGGCTGAGGCTTTCTCATCGAAGCTGTCCATGCAGGCCGCGGCCTCGTCCGCGAGCTCCTCGTCTCCCTCCTCCTCGGCCATGAGCACGTACTCCTCGGCGTCGGAGAGCAGGGTCTTAAGCTCTGCGAGCTCGCCGAGCTGCTTTTCGATGCGGCGCTTTTCGGTCATGACTTTTTGCGCGCGCTCGAGCTCATCCCAAAATCCTGGGATCTGGGACTCGAGGTCTATGTCTCTGAGCTTGGCTTCCAGAGCTTCGCTGTCAAAGAGACTCCTTTAGCTTCTGGAGTGCTTCCCCTGCGCCCTGGAAACGGGCTTTTACGCTTTCCGTTTTGAGCATTTCGCTTCCTTTCTTTTAACGCGGGCTATGGGCGCCGCTTTGGCGCGTCATTTGCGCTTAGCCCCTGCGCGGACCGCGCGGTATCTTCTGCGATCGCCGCGGGACGCCGATCAGCGTAGCCGCGCTAGCTAACGTTCCTTCCGTGGCAGTTCTTGTATTTCTTGCCGCTGCCGCACCAGCAGGGATCGTTCCTGCCTGGAGTCTTGGCGACTCTTACGGGCTGGGGCTTCTCCCCTCCGCGGTTCTCGGAGCCCCTGATCTGCTGCCCGGGCTTCGGGTCGGAGGAGACCTGGGTCTTGCGCCTCTCGGATTCGGCCGCGGATACGACCTCGTCCTTCTTGGACTGGCCTATGCGGACGACCTCCTTGCGCTGGCTGTCGGTCTGGATAGTGATCGCGAAGCAGAACTTGACCATCTCGTCGCCTATGTTCCTGACCATGAGCTCGAACATGTCGCCGCCCTCGTTGGCGTAGGCCTGGGCGGGGTCCTGCTGGCCTATGGACCTGAGGCCTATGCCGGCTTTGAGCTGGTCCATAGCGTCGATGTGGTCCATCCACATCCTGTCGACTACCCAGAGCAGTATCATGCGTTCGAGGTCTCTGAGCCTCTGCTCGCCTATCTCCTCCTCCTTCTTCGCGTAGGTAACGATGAAGTCCTTGTAGATCTCGTCGGAGAGCTTGTCCCTGGTGAGTCCGAGCTTCTGCTCGTCGGTAAAGGCGAGCGCGGGTATATCGCGGTTGACGGCCTTGATGCGCTTGTTGACTTCGTCGAAGTCCCACTCCTCCGGGAATTCGGAGCCGGCGGAGACGTAGTCCGCGATCTCGTTCGCTATATCACGCATCATGGAGGCGAGGGTGTCAGTGAGATCCTCTCCCATGAGGACCCTCTTCCTCTGCGAGTATATGACGCTCCTCTGACGGTTCATGACGTCGTCGTACTGGAGCACGTATTTTCTGATGCCGTAGTTGCGGCCCTCGACCTGCTTCTGGGCGTTCTCGATGGATTTGCTGAGCATGCCGGCTTCGATCGGGGTATCCTCGTCGAGCTTCATCCTGTCCATAAGGCCCTGGATGCGGTCGCCGCCGAAGAGCCTCATGAGGTCGTCGTCCAGAGCTACGTAGAACTGCGACGAGCCGGGGTCGCCCTGCCTGCCGCTTCGTCCGCGCAGCTGGTTGTCTATGCGCCTGGACTCATGCCTCTCGGAACCGATGATGTGGAGGCCGCCGAGGTCCTTGACCGCCTTCTGCTCCTCCGGCGTGGCATCGTGGCCGCCGAGTATGATATCGGTTCCTCTGCCCGCCATGTTGGTCGCTATGGTGACTGCTCCGAGCCTTCCGGCCTGAGCGACTATCTCGGCCTCGCGCATGTGCTGCTTGGCGTTGAGGACGTTGTGCGGGATGCCGCGCTTTTTAAGCATCTCGCTGAGCATCTCGGACTTTTCGACCGAGACCGTGCCGACCAGTATGGGCTGGCCGGTGGCGTGGCGCCTGACGACGTCGTCCACTATGGCCCTGAATTTGCCGCGCTGGGTCTTGTATACGCTGTCGTCGAGGTCCTGCCTGATGACGGGTTTGTTCGTCGGGATCTCGATTACCTGCATATTGTAGATGTCGATGAACTCGTCTTCCTCGGTCTTGGCGGTACCGGTCATGCCGGCGAGCTTGGCGTACATGCGGAAGTAGTTCTGCAGGGTGATGGTGGCGAGGGTCCTGGTCTCGTTTCTGACCGCTATGCCCTCCTTCGCCTCTATGGCCTGGTGCAGGCCGTCGCTGTAGCGGCGTCCGAACATGAGCCTGCCGGTGAACTCGTCGACTATGACGATCTCGCCGTCCTTGTTGATATAGTCCACGTCGAGCTTCATTATGGCGTGGGCCTTGAGAGCGATCATGACGTGATGGTTGATCTCCATGTTGTCCGGATCGGCGAAGTTCTCTATATCGAAGTATCTCTCGCAGCGGGAGACTCCCTCCTCAGTGAGGGCGACGCTGCGCTCCTTTTCGTCCACGGTGTAGTCGCGGTCTATGAGCAGGGTGCGGACGAACTTGTCCGCCTTGACGTAGAGATCCGTGGATTTGGTCCCCGCGCCCGAGATGATGAGCGGGGTCCTGGCCTCGTCTATGAGTATGGAGTCGACCTCGTCGACTATCGCGTAGTTCAGCTCGCGCTGCATCTGGTTGCTGGCGTAGATGGCCATGTTGTCGCGCAGGTAGTCGAAGCCGAACTCGTTGTTGGTGCCGTAGGTGATGTCGCAGAGGTAGGCGTTCTTTCTGTCTTCTCCGCTGACCTCGTGTATGATGCAGCCTACCGTGAGGCCGAGGAAGGTGTAGACCTGGCCCATCCACTCCATGTCGCGCTTGGCCAGGTAGTCGTTTACCGTGACGACGTGGACGCCCTTTCCTGTGAGCGCATTGAGGTAGACGGGGAGCGTCGCGACGAGGGTCTTGCCTTCGCCTGTCTTCATCTCCGCTATGTTGCCCTCGTGAAGCACGACGCCGCCTATGAGCTGCACGCGGAAGTGCTTCATGCCGAGAACCCTGCGCGCCGCCTCGCGGCATACCGCAAAGGCTTCCGGAAGTATATCGTCGAGGGTCTCGCCCGCGGCCAGCCTCTCTTTGAATTTAGGAGTCATGGCCTGCAGCTCCTCGTTTTCGAGGGCCTGCATGTCCTCGTCGAGAGCCTCGATCCTGTCTACGATCTTTTCTATCCTTTTTATCTCTTTGGTGTTGTTGTCACCGAATATCTTTTCAAGAAGACCCATGTACGATCCTTTATCTTTTCTGCGTTCTGCGTATTGCTCAAGCCGGGCGCTGCGTCCGGCCTTAACGATTTATTATATCACAACTGGTTATATTTTCCAACCATATTCTTCGAGATCGACCCTGAAATTGACCACGCGCACGCCCTCGGCCTGAAGCCTTCTTACCTGCTCGTAGGGACCGCCGAAGCAAAAGCCCGGAGCCATCCCGCCCGAGGCGTTCACCACGCGGTGGCATTTGACGTTTTCGGGATCGTCGTTTTTGTGGAGCGCGTTGCCGACGGCTCTCGCGGCGCGGGGATAGCCCGCGAGCTCAGCGACCTGTCCGTAGGTGGCGACGCAGCCCTCGGGGATGAGCTTGACAGCCTCGTATACCCTTCTCTCGAATTCCGTCATGAACGCACACCTCCGTATGATAACAATACACGAGAAGGCCCCTGTTTTCAATGAAGGAGGGATGAAGGCTTTATTAAGCTTTGATTACGGAGGAAGGGGAATGAAGCGAGCGGCAGCGATGCTGCAAGGCCTGAGCGGAAGATGCTTAGAGGACTGAGTTGGTTTATGCTAACTTTTTTCTTTTTCCTATTGACGGCGCGCGCTTTTTAAAGTACTATAACAGCAATTTAATAATTAACTCATCAAGAGTGGCTGAGGGAACAGGCCCTGTGAAGCCCGGCAACCCGCGCAAGCGAAGGTGCCAAATCCTGCAGATTTATCTGAAAGATGAGGGTTAGAGATGACGCCTCTTCTTCGGAAGAGGCTTTTTCATAGCCCGGAAGGAGGAACCATGAAAAGACTTTTTACTTCGGAATCGGTGACCGAAGGACATCCCGACAAGATAGCTGACCAGATCTCCGACGCCATACTCGACGAGGCTCTGCGCCAGGATCCCATGAGCCGCGTAGCCTGCGAGACCACGGTCACGACCGGGCTCGTATCGATAATGGGAGAGATGACGACCGAGGGCTACGTGGACTTCGGCGAGATCGCCAGAGGAGTCATCGCGGATATAGGCTATACCAAGTCCGAATACGGCTTCGACAGCTTTTCCTGCGCCGTCATAAACAGCGTGCACACGCAGAGTCCCGACATCGCCATGGGCGTGGACGTCGAAGGAGCGGGCGACCAGGGCATAATGTTCGGCTACGCCTGCACGGAGACCCCCGAGCTCATGCCGCTTTCAATAAGCCTCGCGCACAAACTCTCCAAGAGGCTCACAGACGTTCGCAAGGACGGCACTCTGCCCTATCTCAGACCCGACGGCAAGACCCAGGTCACCATCGAGTATGACGATGACGGAAAGCCCCTCAGGGTCCACACCGTGCTCATCTCCGCCCAGCACGACCCGGAGGTCAGCCAGCAGCAGATCAAGGCGGACCTCATAGAGCACGTTATAAAGCCGATAATAGACCCCGCGCTGCTCGACGACGAGACCAGGTATTTCGTCAATCCCACCGGAAGGTTCGTAATCGGCGGACCTTACGGCGATTCCGGCCTCACAGGCCGCAAGATAATCGTCGACACCTACGGCGGCTACTCGCGCCACGGCGGCGGATGCTTCTCCGGCAAGGATCCCACCAAGGTCGACCGCTCGGCCTGCTACATGGCAAGATACGCCGCAAAGAACCTCGTCGCGGCGCATCTGGCGGAGAAATGCGAGCTGCAGCTGGCCTATGCCATAGGCATGGCCGAGCCTATCTCCATAATGCTCGACAGCTTCGGCACGGGAGTGCTTCCCGACACCGTCCTTGCCGACATCGTGTCCAAGACCTTCGACTTCAGACCGGCCTCGATCATCAAGATCCTCGGACTCAGGGAGCCCATCTACAGGAAGACCAGCAACTACGGCCACTTCGGCCGCGAAGATCAGGGCTTCCGCTGGGAGATGACCGACAGGGTCATGGACCTCATCGCAGAGGCGGACAAGGTCGTGGACGACGACAGGATATAGGCTGCCTCAGGCAAACATAGGGCCGACCCGGCATACGAAGGACCGATCAGGCAAGCAAAGGACCGACTCCGCGTCGAACGCGGGGTCGTAACCAGACAAGAAAACTCCCCCTCGCGGGGGAGTTTTGACGTTCATAGACTATATGCCTCAGGGCTGCAGCTCTTCTGAGCGCCGGGGCTTTGCCTGTCCGCGCCCCTTAGCGACCGGGGCCTGAGCTTACAGTATCCTCCTGTTGCCGGGGTATACTCCCCAGGTACTGTCGAGGCTCGTGGTAGTCACGTAGACGCTGCCGTCTTCGGTTATCGCCACGAAATACTTCCCGTCTTCAGTGGTCTCAGCGTTAGTAAGCTTGCCGTCCGTGAAATTGCCCATGAATACGAGGGGCTCGTCGGCGCTGCTGTATTCGATCTTGATCGGGCCGTTGTACTTGCCGGAATTGGTGCTGCCCGTTACCAGGTATTCATGTCTGTTGGTCCCGTTCACGAGTACCCTTTCGGAGAATTTGCCCGAGGGGACGCCCGCGTAGAACGTGCTGCTGAGCCTTGTGACTATGTACTTATCCGCGCCCGCTTCCGAATCGATCACGTAGCAGATGCGCACGCCCTGTCCGTCGGGCACATTGCCCTTGTACTCGCCGATGTAGATCACCGTCGTGCCGTCGACCCTGTGCTTTCCGACCTTGAGGCCGGGGTATCCCGCAGCGTCGATCACGACGTCGCCGCTGTTATAGCTCGTGATCTCGTTCAATGCTGCGCGCACGTTGCGAAGCTCGAGATAATCGCGGATATCCTGGAGCGAGCCGCTCTTGAGTATAGCGACGCATTCTTCGGTCATGAAATCGCTGAACAGCTCCTCGGCCTTATCCTTGCGCATACCGCTGTAAATGCTTTCTATGCTGCCCGAGATGGTGGGATACTTGAGGATCGCCTTCATGTATATGTCTTTGGCGGCGTCGATATCTCCGGCATCCCTGGCGGCCTCCATCTCCCTTTCCAGGACGCCTCTGAGCATAGCAAGCGCGGAGTCGCTCAGATCGGGAAACTCCTCCGCGATCCGGTCCGTGAGATCCATTACGACGGAGAGCGGCTCGGTCTGCGCGACGGCGTTCAGGTAATTGATATACAGATCCTTGATGCCCTGCTCTATGACGGCGTCGTCAAGCCCGGTGCCCAGGGCTTCCTTGTAAGTATCTATCGCCTGCTCGTAGTCTCCCGTGGCCGCGATCTGCTCAACGTTAGCCTGAAGCTTCTTCAGCTTGACCGGGGCGGAGTTCTGATAGAAGTACCAGCCCGCTGCGCCAGCGACTACCAGGAGCGCCAGAACGGTGGAAATGATCTTCTTGCTCTTGCTCTTCTTCTTTTCGGCCTTGGCCGCTTCGCTTGCGGCGGCTGCGGCTGCAGCTGCGGCCGCTGTCTCCGCTGCGGCCTTCGCGGACTCCGTAGCCTCTACCTTGGCGGCCTCCTCAGGGGCCATGCCTTCCGCCTCGGCTGCTGCCGCGGCTTCCTTGGTGAGGCTCCAGTCGGATGTTGCTTCGGCGAGGGCCTCTACAATAGCTTCAGCGGCGGTTTCGGCGGCTTCGCTTACTGCTTCGGCTGTGGCTTCGGCGGCTTCGTTTGCGGCTTCCAGCTTCTCCTCGGCGGCAGCCTCGAGCTCTTCTATCTTATCCTCGGCCTCGGCGCTGACTTCGCCCGCGGTCTCGGATATATTCTGGACGCCCTCTTCGATCTTTTCGGCGAGATCCTCGATTGTCTCGTTCGACAGACCCTCGAGCTCCTCAGCTTTTTCCTCGGCTATGCCCGAAAGCTCGCCGAAGGTCTCGGCGATCTCCTCTTCGGCCTTCTCAGCGGCCCTTTCGGCTGCTTCCTTGGCGCCTGCCGCGGCTGCGGCAGCCTTTTCAGCAGCGGCCTTCAGCTCTTCGGAGACCTCGGCAGCTTTTTCCTCCGCGGCAGCCTTAAGCTCTTCAGCAGTCTCCTCCGCAGCGACTTTCAGCTCTTCAGCAGTCTCCTCAGCGGCAGCCTTAAGCTCTTCTGTTTTCTCTTCGGCAGCCTCCCCGATCTCCGTGACGGCGACGGGCGTGCCGCAGTACGGGCAGAATCTGCTGTTATCGGGAAGCTGTTTCCCGCAATTGATGCAAAACATGGCGTACTCCTGTTCGATTCATCCCCTATAGGGGCCTTTAATACGATGAGATCATGTTTTATGATAGCACAAATAAACCGCGGGAGTAATTCCCGCGGCATTTATTTATTGATTCTTCATAGACCGCTTGTCTGCCAAATAACATCATTACGCAGCGCAGGAGCGGACATTCCCTTTTTTAACTTGATACAGCGCCGCCGTTTTTAAGCGCCGGAAATGCGGAAAACAAATATGCTCATGCGGCTTTGGCATCATTATTCCCCCGGCATACCGTATTCGGCTGTGCTGCCGCCGGAAAATGGTGATTAAATTAAGTTAAAATGAGCCTCCGGACTGAAATGCAGATTCAAGGAGATCCCTATGAACAAGAAGACCGCCGCGCTGATCCTGGCGCTCATAATTATGCTCAGCTCCTGCGGGCAGAAGGCAGCTCACGCCGACTGGTGGATCAGGATGTTCTGCGAGGGGGCGAACGCGGACAACGGCTATACCCCCTACGGAGACAGCTACCGCTTCTGGATGCACGAGGACGTCAACGATCCGCAGCATTCGATCTACAGCGGTGTAGATATCTATATCGAAAACATATACGTCGTCATCCCCGAGACAGGAGAAGAACGGATCGTAAAGGTTTTTCAGGATCCGAAGGACAAGCAGTGGTATCTGTGGGGCGATTCCTACAGGGATCTGCTTAAGGACCCTGAGCAGGGCGTGTAACGGAATGGCGCCGAGTACAGGAGCAGCTGCATATATTCGGCAAGCGCCGGCTTTATAAGGACATAGCTTCCGCTTTATAAGGACATGCGCAAAGGAGGCCTTCCGGCCTCCTATTTTTCATTGCGTATCATGATCTTCTTCAAGCTCCCGGCCCCGCGTCCGAAGCGCCGCCTGATCGTTCATGCCTGCAGGGATGCTGCCGGCTGTGTCCGCAGCGACGCAGGCGAAAGCGCGCCTAGAAACTTCCTAATAATTCTCCTCGCGCAGCTCGAAGTAGGCCTGCGGGTGCGCGCATACCGGGCAGAGCTCGGGCGCCTTGGTTCCGGTCATGATATGACCGCAGTTGCGGCATTCCCATACCTTGACGGAGCTCTTCTCGAATACGGCCTTGGCCTCGACGTTCTTCAGGAGCGCGCGGTATCTCTCCTCGTGCGCCTTCTCGATGGCGGCCACGCCGCGGAACTTCGCGGCGAGTTCGGGGAAGCCTTCTTCCTCAGCGGTCTTGGCGAAGCCTTCGTACATGTCGGTCCACTCGTAATTCTCGCCGTCGGCGGCGGCGCCGAGGTTCTCGGCGGTGCTTCCTATGCCGCCCAGCTCCTTGAACCACATCTTGGCGTGCTCCTTCTCGTTCTCAGCGGTCTTGAGGAAGATCGCGGAGATCTGTTCGAAGCCCTCCTTTTTCGCGGTGGAGGCGAAATAGGTATACTTGTTCCTGGCCTGAGACTCGCCGGCAAACGCGGCCTCGAGGTTCTTTTCGGTCTTTGTTCCTGCGTATTTGCTCATCATGTTTCTCCTTTTCCAAACAGCTATAACGAATCATTTGTATTATATCACACGGATGATCCGCGTTACAGCCCGCGTGACGCCAAGACAGTGGAAGAACTTGACTTTTATAAGTTAATATGATTAACTTAATATTGCAAATGCCTGCAAACTCATCATAAAGCGCGCACGCGGGAGAAAAGGATTGTCCAGAGATAAAGAAAAGACCAACGCCAGGATAATCCGGTGCATGAAAGAGGAATTCCTCACCTTCGGATACGAAAAGGCGTCGCTGAACAGGATATCGGCCAAGGTCGGGATCACGACCGCGGGGCTGTACAAACATTTCAGCGGCAAGGAGGATATGTTCCGCTTCCTGGTGAAGGACGCTCTGGACGCGTTTTAAGAGGCCTTTTCCAGGGCTGAAAGCCATATGAGGACCGATCCGGATCACGACCCCTTCCGCCCGGACTGGCCGGCCATCTGGGCCGACGTCATCTACGATCATTACGACGGCGTGAAACTGCTGATCTGCTGCTCGGCCGGATCGACATTCGAGACCTTCGAGGACGATCTGATCAGGATGGAGGCTGAGGGCAACATGGCGTATTCTGAATCGCTGCTGAAAGCAGGCAGGATATCCAGAAACATCCAGGAAACGCAGTGGCACATGCTGTCAACGGCTTACGTCCACCTCATATTCGAAACGGTGCGGCACGATATGACGAAGGATGAAGCCCTCGGCCATCTGAGATTCGTAGGAGAACTGCTCTATCCCGGATGGATGAAGATCTTGGGAGCCTGAGAAGGACCCTGGAACCAGTATCGATAAACGCAAGAGAAAGACCCGCTTACGCGAGTTTTTTCTTTGCCATAAAGTTAGCTAACGATAACCGTTTTTGTTAACCAAGGAGGCCTTTAATTATGGAAAAGTGGAACAAAAAACTGCGCTCAGAAACCTGCTTTACGCAGTACTGTACGCCGTCATGACAGCGATAGTATGCGTGACAGGCTCATTTCATCCTGTCCTCTTCGTGTGCTACCAGATAACGGCTGGGATACTGCTCTCGGGCATCGTAATCACAGCGTTCAGACGTACGAAGGCTCCGGGAACAGCGCTCTGCCTGTTCCTTGGCATACTTCTTCTGCTGCTGGCGATACAGGACGCTGTCCTGTGGCACGTCGCCCCGCTTATCGTGATAACGGTCCTTGCGGAAGCTGTCAGAGCTGCCTGCAGGTACAGTTTGAACGGCGACGTTATCGCGACCGCGCTAATGAGCTTCTCAAGCTTCGGCTATTACGGCCAGATATGGTTCAACCGGGCGTATACGTACGAGTGCGCCGTCGAAGAGATGCCGGCCGGCTACGCCGATACCCTGATGGCGCTCAGCCCCGCATGGGCTCTCCCGGCCGCCGTAGTAATAGGCGTCATCCTTTCCGTGTATATCTCGGGTCTGACAGCGAAGCTGTTCAAGCTTGAAAAATAGGGCAAAAGACCTGCGCCGCCGGTTGACGCCGATGACGCAGGCCTTTTTTTAATTCTCTGAATTACTCTTGCTCCAGATCGCTCTTAAGGCTTCGGGGAGCTCTTGCTGTTTCACCTCTTGAAACTCCGGGATCCTGCCTTTTTCGGCTGCCTGCTACTTGCAGAAAGCCACCTTGCCCTTGATGACGGTCATGCGGCAGTCGCAGACGGCGTTGATGTCCGCGATGGGATCCGCACCGTAGACGGTGAAGCTGGCGACCTTGCCCGGCTCGATGCTGCCGTGGGTCTTCTCGACCTGGCAGAGCTCGGCCGCGTTGACGGTGCCGCTCTTGATGGCGTCCCAGGGCTCCATGCCGTCCTCGACCATGAGGACCATCTCGTAGGCGGTCCTGTCGTGGAAGTTGAACGGGGTGCCGGCGTCGGTGCCGAGGCAGATCTTCACGCCGGCCTTGTAGGCCTCGTAGAAGGACTTCTTGTGAGCGTCGAAGGCGCCGTTGACCTTCTTGACGGCCCATTCGGGAATGCCCGCTTCCACGCCGTTGACCTTGATCCAGTACATGGCGGAAAGGGTCGGTACGAAGTATACGTTGTGCTCCTTCATCCAGTCGTAGCACCACTGGTCGAGATAGAAGCCGTGCTCGATGGAGTCGATGCCCGCCCTGAGGGCGTTCTTGATGCCGGTGTTGCCCTGCGCGTGGGTGCAGGTCCTGGCTCCGACCTTGTGGGCTTCCTCGATGGCGGCCCTCATCTCCTCTTCGGTTAACTGCGGGGAGCCCGGCTCCACGCCGTTGGTCATGACGCCGCCGGTGGCCATGAGCTTGATCCAGTCAGCGCCGGCCCTGAGCTGCTCGCGGGCAGCCTTGCGCGCGTCGTCGGCGCCGTCGGCCTCGCGGCCGGAGCTCCAGCCGTGACCGCCGGTCATGCATATGTTCCTGCCTGAGACCTGCATCTCAGGGGCCAATATCTTGCCCTTTCTCTGCATGTCCCTGATCTGGATATCGTAATACTTTGAGCCGCCCACGTCGCGGATAAAGGTCACGCCGGTCTCTATGTGCTTTTTGCAGTTGCCGAGCGCGTCGACTATGGTCTCTACCTCGCCCATATCCTTGCTCGGATTGGCCTGGCCGCTCATGAGTATATGAGTATGACAGTTGAAGAGTCCGGGGCTTACGAATCCGCCTCCGAAATCAACGACCTCGGCGTCCGCGGGAGCCGTAAGATCGGCACCCACCTCCTTGATGACGCCGTCTTCGGTGAGGATGGATCCCTTGAATATCTTCTCCGCTTTGACGTCCATGATGTTGCCGTTGGTGAAAAATACCTTGCCCATGTGCGTTGTCTCCTCCTGCTATTTGTGTCTTCAAACAATTATTAAGCGAATAATATTGTATGTAATATACAGTTTCGCAGCTCAAAATGCAAGTGGAAATGAAGAAAGGGCTGCCTTTATCCAGGCAAGATCGTCCTGAGCAATTGCGAATGCCCACAGCAGCCGCGAATGCACCGGCCTCTGCGGCGTAGCCCCTCTCACAGCCCCAGCATCTCGATTATGCTGAGCGCGGTCTCCTCCGGCGTCCCGTTGTTGTCCGCCGTGTACTGCGCGAAGCTCTCGTATCTCTCTCTGCGCTCCATGTAGAGCTTATCTATTGTCGTCCTTCCGTTGGAGATGCGGCCGTCCAGACTGAGCAGAGCAAGATCCCTCTGCAGCCAGACTATGACGCCGCCTTCCATATAGCCCCTGTTCTCCTCGCGCAGCACGCGGCCGCCGCCGGTCGCTATCACCGCGCCCTTCTTCTCGGAGACTCCGCTCAGGACCCCGGATTCGAGGTCGCGGAACATATCCTCCCCTATCTCGCGGTGGAGCTTAGGAATGGTCGTGCCGGTCGCCTTTTCTATCATTATGTCGGTGTCGAAGAACTCGCGCCTGAGCTTTGCCGCGAGCACGCGGCCTATCGTCGTCTTGCCGCAGCTCGGCATCCCTATAAGAAAGATGTTTCTTTTATCCATTCTTCTCCTCCGAGCGCACCTTTTTCTGGTACTCCTTGCCGATATCCATCACAGCTTTGAAGAGCTCCCTTCCGAAGGGCGCAAGCTCCTCCGGCAGCTGCGAGGCGACCTTGTCCAGCTTCTCAGCCTCCCTTGCGGGATCGTAGGTGGGTAGCCCGTTCGCCGCCTTAAAACGCGCGACGTCTGCACTTATCCTGAGGCGCTCCGCGAAGAGTTCCGTGATCATGGGATCTATCTCGTCGAGCCTCGCGCGGCATTCCCCGAGATCCAGGGGCTTTTCAGCTCTGTTCTCGGTCGTTTTTTCCGCGGCCGGCGCTTTCTCAGCCGGATACGCGGCCGCCTCAGCCGGATACGAGGCTTTTTCTGTATTACCGGCGGCCGGTCCCTCTGATGCAGGCTCACTCTGCGCGAGATCATCCTTACTCTGTGCAAACACCTCGTTTTCCAAAGCGAGCTCTTCCCTTCTCTGCAGCAGGGCGTCGTACAGAGCTATGGCCGCCGCGGCTTCGAGCACGGGAACAGCTCTCGGGACTATGCAGGGATCGTGCCTGCCGGTGAGCTCGAGCGTGGTCGTCGCCATACTCTCGAGATAGACGCTCCTCTGCTGTAAGGAGATCGAGGGCGTGGGCTTGAAGGCCGTCCTGAAGACCAGCGGCATGCCGTCGGTGATGCCGCCGAGTATGCCTCCGGCGTTGTTCGTAGCCGTGACTATCTTCTCATCCCTGAGGACGATGGGATCGTTGTTCTGGCTGCCGCTCATGCGCGCCGCATTGAAGCCTGAACCGAATTCCACTCCCTTGACGGCCGGGATGGCGAAGACTATTTCCGCTATGCGGCTCTCTATGCCCTCGAAAAGGGCTCCGCCGAGGCCTGCGGGGACTCCAAGCACCTTGCACTCCGCAACCCCTCCGACCGAATCGCCGGCCGATCTGGCGTAGGAGATGCGCAGCTTCATGCGCTCCGCCGCCTCGCCGCTGACTGCAGGGAAGTCCTTTTCCGCCGTCGAGGCTGTCAGAGGAGCCTCGTCTTCCACTTCTCCCACGCTTGCGACGCGGGATATTATCTCTACGCCCTCGCGGCTCAGCAGCTGCTTGCACAGTCCTCCGGCGACGCAGAGAGGTGCAGTCATCCTGCCTGAGAAACGGCCTCCACCGGAGCTTATCCTGCCGTATTTAAAGTATTCTCCGAGGTCCGCGTGGCCTGGCCTGGGCACGCTCCCCACCCTGTCGTAATCGGCCTTGCGCACGTCGGTGTTCTTTATTACCGCAGTGACGCGGCCGCCGGTGAAGACCCCGTCCTCGAGCCCTTCCGTGAATTCGGGCACGTCGGGCTCCTTCCTGGCGCTCGACCAGGCGTTCCTGCCCGGAGCCCTCCTCTTGAGAAAGGCGCGCAGCTCCTCCATATCGGGCTCAAAGCCCGCGGGAAGGCCTTCTATCGTGACCCCTATCTCAGGGCCGTGTGACTCTCCGAATATTTCTATTTTAAAAAGCTTTCCGTAGCTCATTTTTCCCTCCGGCCGGCATATGCCGCGAGCATCTGCGTATATTTCTGCCATTGCGGCGCCGGCTGCGCTTCATTCTCGCGCGAGACTTTCCCAGTCTTCCCAGAATCCCGGGTAGGATTTGCTCACGCAGTCCTCGCTTTCTATGGTCATGACTCCTTCGCAGGCGCAGCTGCAGGCAGCCGCGGCCATGGCGATCCTGTGGTCGTCGAAGCTCTGTACGGCCGCCCCTCTGAGGGGCCTGCCGCCCCTGATCCTCAGGCCGTCGTCGAATATCTCGGCTTCCGCTCCTATGGCTCTCAGCAGCTCCGCGCAGCTCTTCAGCCTGTCGGACTCCTTGAGCCTAAGCCTCGCAGCGCCTCTTATGACGGTCTCCCCTTGCGCCGCCGCAGCGAGGGCGCATATGGGGGGAACGAGGTCCGGCACGTACGAAGCGTCGAGCTCTATGCCTCGGAGCTCCGTCCCCTTCCTAACCAGGGCCCCGTGCTCAGTGAGCTCAGCTTCGGCGCCGAAGCGCCTTAATATATCCAATATGCCGCTGTCGCCCTGGGCCGATCCGGGGGCTATCCCCGTGACTTCTATGCCTTTTTCTGAAAAAACGCCCGCGCAGAGGAACACCGCCGCGGCGGACCAGTCGCCCTCTGCGGTGACCGTCCGCGGCAGCCTGGGCCTCTGTCCTCCGGGGATGAGATAGCTGAGCCCGCTTTCCGCGCTGCCCTGCCTTTCAAGCTTTATCCCGGCACTCCTGAGCGCGTCTTCCGTCATGAAGGCGTAGGGCGCGGAACCGAGCCTGCCCTTTACCATGAGCTCGCTGTCCCCGTCCAGCAGGGGCAGGGCCATTAAAAGGGCCGAGACGAACTGCGACGATACGTTCCCGGGAAGCTCATATCTTCCCGCGCGAAGCCTGCCTGAGCAGATGAGGTCGCTTCCGGACTCCCTTATCTCCATGCCGTGCAAGGCGAGCTGTTCGTCCAAAGGACTGAGCGGCCTTTTGGTCAGGCTCCCGCTCCTTCTGAGAGTGATGGGCGCGCCCTCACCTCTTTCCGCGAGGAACGCTCCCGCGGTAGCCAGCATGCACCTGAGCGTCATGCCGCTCTCGCCGCAGGGAAGGACGACGCTCTCATTCGCTACCGCAAGGATGATGCTTTCATTCGCTGCCGTGCGGTGGCAGACTTCGGCGCTGCATCCATCAGCTCTGCTGCGCGCCCCGACCCTTATGCCCCAGGGCATAAAAACGACCGGAGAGCCCAGAGCCGCCGCGCAAAAAGCTGCGGCTCTCACGTCTTCGGATATCCCGCTGCAGACGATATCCACGGGCCCTCCCCCAAGAACCGCTATCGTCAGCAGGCGGTGTATATGCGATTTGGATGAAGGGACCCTGACGCTTCCGCTGCGGGGCCCGCAGATGACGCTTTTCATCGTTTTTCTGGCAGCAGGCCGCTCTCCAACCTGTCTATCTCTCATTGACCAGCTTGCCGCTGATGTGCTCGGGCTCGAGCTCGAAGAGCAGAGTGCGCCAGAGCGACTTTTCGACCTCTTTGTCGATGTATTCCTGGTCGCTGGTGAACTTGAGGCAGAGCTTCCTGGAGATCTCCTCGGTGAGCTGCTTATCATCGATCAGGCGGGCCCTGCCGAAGACGATGACGCTCTTCACCGTGAGCCACCAGTTCTCCCCGACGTGCGCACCCTGGTCATAGACGCAGAAGCAGACCTTGTCGTCCGCCCTTATGGCGTCGATCTTGTGGCCTTCGGCTCCGCCGTGGAAGTAGATCTTGCCGCTCTCCTCGTCGTAGTAGTGGTTGAGCGGCATGCAGTAGGGATAACCGCCGTCGCCGTTGACAGAGAGCACGCCCCTCTTTTCGCTCTTAAGGACCTCGATGCAGTCCTCGGGGCTGAGCGCCTGCTTGAATCTGACCAGTTCTCTGAACATTTCGATCCTCCTCGATCTTGATTATAGGGCTCAGGTATATACCTGTTTAAAAGCCTCAGATATTCTTGGACCCAAGACGGCCTTGCGGCCGTCCGCAGTCTCTCCTGCAAGCTAATATATTATTTTACCATGAGCGCGCGCATCAAACAAAGGGGCATATGAAAAGCGTCCCGCGTTTTCGCGGGACGCTTCGCTTCTGATCATCAGACCGCTCCGGGCGAGAGCTGATTTGCCTGACTTCAGCCTCTTCGAGTCCGGTTTCAGCCTCCTCATTCACTGCTGCCACAGCTCTGTCCTGCCCGCAATGGGCACTCCGAGTCCGAAAGCTCCTTCCATGGAGCAGACCTTCGCGGCGAACTCCGCGCCGGCCCTCATGGCCGCTTCTATGCGGAGCGCCATCTCCTCGTCGCTGCCCTCGCAGAACTTTCCGCTCTTTGAGGAAGCCAGCATGGAGCAGAGGAAGGCCGCGAAATACGAGTCTCCGGCGCCCATGGTGTCGAGCACGTCGCTGGCCTTTACGGCTTCGGCGTAGAATATCCTGTCCTTGTAGAGCAGATAGGAGCCGTCTTCGCCTACCGTCCCCAGGGCGAGCTTAACTCCCCTCTCCTGAGCCTTTCTCATCTCGCGCTCTCGCTCCTCCGCGCTCAGATGCGCGCAGGACATCAGCGAGACCTCTACGAAAGGCAGCACCCTGTCCAGGTACTCGTCGTCCCAGCGGGTCGAGAGGTCGTAGGCTATAGGCACTCCGGCGCCGGCCAGATAAGGAAGGTCGTCCTCGATGTAGGCGTTCAGGTCGCTGTAGAGCAGCTGAAAGCCCCTTATGTACTCCAGATCCGCCTCTGTGAAGTCAAAGCTGTGGTCTTTCGAGATGCCTCCCTTGTTGGAGCCAATAAAGACTCTGTCGCCGTCCTTGAGCGTGACCATGGCGAAGCCTGTCTCGCCTTCGAACTCGCGGCAGCGGCTGCGGTCTATGCCGAGAGCGTCCATCGCGGAGCGCAGGCAGTCTCCGACCTCGTCGCCGCCGAGCTTGCCTATGAAGGCGGTCTTAGCGCCGTTCATCGAGGCGTAGGCGCAGGTGTTGACGGCCTGTCCGCCCGGGTACATCTTACCCCGCGAGAGGTATTTGTCGCAGACGCAGTCGCCCGCGGCTATTATGCGTATTTCTTTCATGCCTGCATCTCCTTGGATGGGCTCCGGGGATCGCCTTGAAGCCCTCCGATCCCGAAGTATAAAAAACGGTCCTGCCGGGCCGGACAGCCTGGCAGGACCTGAGAATGCTCTAGTACTGCACCTTCCACATATAGCGGCGGGTGGAGAGCGGGTGCTGGCGCCTGTCGGCGAGCCTGCTGTTGTATACGGAGTAAACGTTGTTGAAGAGGGAGTGGTTGAAATAGTCTACCACGGAAGCATCGATCTGCGCCAGCCCGAACTCCCTGGCGTCGAGGACCTCGTATCTCTTCGCGTATCTCTTCAGGAAGCTGAGCACTCTCTCGTCGAGCTCCCTGGTGGAGCCCTCGGCTATCTGCAGAACAAAGGGAACGTCGGCGTCGGTGACCTCGAAGGGTCCGTGGAAGTACTCGCCGCTGTGGATAGTGCCACCGTTGATCCACTGCATCTCCATGAAGATGCAGATGTTCTCCATGTAGGCGGAGCAGTAGGAGGCGCCGCTTCCCATCGTGTAGATGAACTCGTCGTCCGCATATTCCTCGGCAAAGGCCTCAGCCCTTTCCTTGACCATCTCTCTGGCGTTCTCGATGATGCCGCTGATCTTGGAGGCTCCGTCGTAGAACTCGGCGTAGTGATCGTAGCCCTCGGTCTGGGCGAGAAGCTCTACGGCCACCATCAGAGCGCACATGACCTTGTCGGCGCCGTGGTCGATCTTGTTGCCCAGATGATCGACGGAGGGGTCGAAGGTGTACTTGACGATGTAATCGCCGTGCTCGAGTATCGGGGATCCGTCCTTCCAGGTCAGGACTATGACCGCGGCTCCCATCTCCTTGCCGAGCTTGGCGGCGGCGACAGTCTCCGGGGTGTCTCCGCCGTGGCAGGCTACGCAGAGTATGGAGTTCTTTCCGAACTTCTTCGGGGTCGCGTGCACGAACTCGTTGCTGTTGATCCAGCCGCAGCGGTAGGTAAGGCTCTCGTTGTCCATGAAGATCTTGGCGGGATAGAGCGCTCCGAGCGAGCCGCCGCATCCTACGAAGTAGAGCGAGTCCACACCGCCCACGGCCTTTTTATTTTCGAGTATCTCTGCTACAATACCCTTGATATCGCTTGCTTTGTATTCCATTGTTATTTCTCCTTTGAAAAACGTTTGATGCATCCTTGCAAGCGGAGTATAATACAAATAGATACAAAGTGTCAATACCAACAGACAAAGAAAGATACAATATGATGCAAAATGAGCTCTTGAACAGCAGCGCGGTGCCTCTCTACAGGCAGCTCGCCGAAAAACTAAAAGAAGACATAAACCGCGGCAGGTATCCCGCCGGTTCTCGCATCCCGACGGAGTTCGAGCTGGCCGAGAGCTTCGGCGTGAGCCGCGTCACCGTGCGCAAGGCCCTGGCCGAGCTCAGCGAATCCGGCCTGATAACCCGGCGCTCAGGCAAGGGCAGCTTCGTCGCCGAGAAGAAGCTCCAGCGCGGGCTCTCTAGCGGCGTCATAGGCTTCAGCGACATCTGCCGCATGACGGGCATGAAGCCGGGGGCCAAGACCCTGAAGATAGCCCTGGAAGAACCCTCGGCGAGGGAGGCCGAGCTGCTCGGGCTGGCTCCGGGAGAGAAGATGCTCGTCCTGGAAAGGCTGCGCCTGGCGGACGGAAGGCCGGTCGTCCTCGAGATCGACAAATACCCCGAGAGCTTCTCCTTCCTCTTTGGAGAGGACTTAAACGACAATTCGCTCTACGCCGTGCTCAAGGACAAGCACGGCATAGTGCCCCACCACTCGTCAAAGACCATAGACCTCGTCTTCGCGGGCCAGAAAGAGGCCAAAGAGCTCGGCGTAGCAAAGGGATACCCCCTGCTGCGCATCGAGGGCGCGGCGCACGACGAGGCCGAGACGATCACTATACTTTCCACCCAGCTCTGCCTGGGCGACAAATTCAAGCTGATAGTATGAGCACGGAAGAGAACAATAAAAAAGAAGAGCTTATATCTGAAAAGCAGGACCTGCAGGACAGGCTCAGGAGCCGCAGCCCAGAAAAGGATACCCTTCTGAAGTTCATATGCGAATACGGGGAGCTGGACTTTTCGGAGCAGCCCTTCTGCGAGGGCGACGACGCAGTGCTCGCGATGCTCTCATACATGGACATGAGCGGGCTTATGGAGGACGGGCCGCTTCTCCTCACTGAGCTCTGCGAGAGGTATCTTGCGGAAGAGCGAGGGGAGCAGCTCCTGACCTACGACGCGGAGCGCCTCGCGCGCTACATGGCGCGGGCCAGGCGATACAGAGAGCTCAAAGTCTCGGATCTCAAGGAGTTCATCGACGGAAACACCCAGTTCTGCGCCGTTTGCTTCCACCTCCCGGATGGCAGCTGCTACGCGGCCTTCAGGGGGACGGACGCCTCCGTCGCGGGCTGGAAGGAGGACTTCAGCTTCGCCTTCCTCGACGAGACCTACGGCCAGAGGCTCGCGGCCGAATACCTGAAAGAGCTCATGGAGCGCTACGGCGCGCCCTTCCACGCGGGCGGCCACTCTAAGGGCGGCAACCTCGCGATATACGCGGCGGCTAAGCTACCAGCGGAATTCAAAGACAGGCTCGTCAAGGTCTGGTCAAACGACGGGCCGGGCTTCAGAAAAAACGTGCTTGACGATCCCGGTTTCCTGGAGATCAAGGACAAGACCGTGGTCATAGTTCCCGAGGCCTCCGTCGTAGGCATGATCATGCCAACGTTCTACGAGCGCCTCATCGTGAAGAGCGACGGAGCCCTGTTCTTCCAGCACCTTCCGGACTGCTGGCTGATAAAGGGCGGCTCCTTCGTGAGGAGCGAAGGCCTCTCCGGCTTCAGCGGCTGGACGGAGGAATCCATCCAGGGCTGGCTGGACGAGATGGACGACGACGAAAGGCGGCTCTTCATAGAAGCCGTATTCGGAGTGCTCGAGGCGTCGGGCCTTAAGAGCTTCGACGAGCTCACAGAAGACCTCGTAGGCAGGGCCGGTTCCATCGTTCAGAGCATAAGGAATATGGACAGCGGAAGCCGAAAGCATGTGCTCAGCATGGCCGTTCGCTTCGGAAAGGCCTCGACTTTCGCTCTTCTGAAGCGCTTCATAAAGGCGATGGGTCTGATCTGACGCGTATGGCCCGTAAAAGAAAATGACGACATCAATGAAAAACACAGCAGCATTCTTCGACATAGACGGCACTATATACCGCGAGGGCCTCATAACCGAGGTCTTCAAAAAGATGGTCAACGCCGAGCTCATAGCCCCCGAGCGCTGGACCGACGAGGTCAGGCCGGCCTTCATGGCCTGGGACCGCCGCATGGGCGACTACGACGATTATCTCCAGAAGATGGTCGACATCTTC
>JAFPZZ010000011.1 GCA_017417045.1 Bacillota bacterium | reverse complement strand
GGGCATCTATCTCGGCAACGGCCTTGCCATCGAATGCACTCCGAATTGGAAGGATGGGGTCCAGACTACGGCTGTGGGCAACATCGGAAAGATCTGGGGCTATGAGACTCGCACGTGGAAGATGTGGGGTCTGCTGCCGTGGGTCGAGTACCAGGAAGAGAAGCTGCCGGACGGGGTCGAGATGGTCGAGATGGATGTTAAGTCATCCAAGGTCAATGGGGTCGTGAGAGTGCCTGCCATCAATCTTGATGGGCGATGGTATGTCCAACTCCGCGCCTTTGATACCATCATGGGCGTGGCTTCTGTGGACTACGATGAGTCTAAAAAGAGGCCGAAGATTATCGACTGATTAATTGCGAAACTACTTGACAGTGCGCATCACAGGGCGTATCATAAAGCATGAAAGGAGGGCAACCGATTTGAAACGGCGCGACCTTATTTCAAGGCTTGAGGACGCTGGATACACACTATTGCGTAATGGATCGAGGCATGATGTATACTTCAAGGGATCGGTCCAGGTGCAGGTTCCGAGACATAGCGAAATCGACGAACGAACAGCTAAAAGCATTCTCAAGAAGGCACTAACCAATAGAGGGTGATTCCCTCTATTGGGCCATGCCGCCAAAGGTTGTCTTTCTTTTGTTTGAAAGGGAGGATGAATGATGGATGTGAAAGGAGCTGTTGTTTATCCCATTTATCTATATAAAGGGGATAAGTGGTATTCTGTCAGAATACCTGATTTTGATCAGTTTACGCAGGGCAAGGATTTGGCTGAGGCAATTGTCATGGCCAGAGACGCCATTGGCATGATGGGTGTTTTGTATCAGGATGAAGGGAAAACAATTCCAGATCCATTTAGTGCAAACGCAGATTTGGAAGATGGCGAATTTGTATCACTTGTCGATATTGATTTTGATTCATATCGTAAATTACATGACAATAGGCTTGTAAAAAAGAACTGCACAATTCCGTTCTATCTTGAAGACGCAGCAGAGCGACAGGGGATCAATTTTTCCAGGGTTCTTTCGGAAGCATTAGCAGAAAGGCTGGGCTTACCTCTTAATGTTTAGCTTGACATTGCGTCAAATAATCACTATATTCTGATTATCAAATCGGTTGCTGAAAGAGCCGCTACTCAATCCTGGGTGGTGGCTCTTTCATCGTTTTTTGGTCTGAAAACCATAGATTAACAGAATTATTGCACACGAGTATTGCACACGAGAGCCGATTTCCCTTGAAATCTAGCCATTTGGCGGGTGGTTCGACTCCCCTAGGCACTACCAACGAACGAGCCTTGAGACTTCAATGGTCTCAAGGTTTTTTCTTTGTCTGGATATACTCAGGCGCAGACAGTTATGTCCTGATTCCTGCTCGTGTACGCGTCCGGGGAAACTTGATCATAGTATCTCTTTAAAAAATCCGACAAATTCAATAAAATCCGTTGATTAAAAGGAAACTACCTGCAATAATTAGGTAGTTGCTATTTTTATTCAGACACTGCGGCGGCCTAAGATGCGCGAAGATCCTTCCTACAACGAGGAATTTTCTCAGATACCGGAACATACCACGATCCCGGAGCACAGCGCTCTGCCTGAATATACTCCTGTATTTCCCGACTATACATTCTTCAAGGAATCTTCCGTTACAACGAGGGAAGAGAACGTCTTTCAGGGCCGCGCTCCCGAATGGGAAGAGGGCCCATCTGACAGGCGCGAAGAGCGCCGCAAGAGAAATCGTTTCGCTCTGCTGCAAAAGTTCCTCGGATCCGCCGTCAAAGGAGGAGCCGCGGTTTTGTGTACCGCAGCGGTGGTAGCGACGATATGCTCGCCGGCAGACGCTTCACGCGGGACGTACGCTCCGCAGATCTCTGAAGCCGTGCAGAGCGCGATGCGCCCCGCTTTTACGCAGCAGACAGGCTACACCGCGGATGATCTGATAGATCTTTGGAACGGAGATCCGGACGCTCCCCACAAGTACGACACGGAAAACCCCATAATATACACAGCAAGCAGCTGCACGGAGAGCGGCGAGTTTGAATACGTCTGCCTCGAGTGCGGCGTTCACGTGCACGGGGAGATTCCCGCGTCCGGGCACGTCGCGGCCGAAGCAATACATGAAAACGAGACCGAAGCGACTTGCCTCCTCGGAGGGGGATATACGGAAGTCATAAACTGTTCGGTCTGCGGAGAGGAGATCTCGCGGCGCGAGGTCAGGACGGCAAAGGCCGACCATATCCCTGGAGAAGCCGAAAGGCTTGACGAGGTACTGGCATCCTGCGAAGAAGAAGGCTCTTACGTGGAGCTCGTCACCTGCACCGCATGCGGAAAAGAGCTTTCCAGAACCACGGTCGCGGTCCCGGCTGCCGGCCACAGGGCTTCCGAAGCCGCCGAAGAGAACAGGGTGGAAGCAGGCTGCACCGAAGACGGGCATTACGACGAAGCGGTCTACTGTTCGGTCTGCGGCGCGGAGATCTCCAGAACTACAGTCGTCATCCCCGCTGCCGGACATACTGCTGCCCAGGCTGTCACAGAAAACAGGGTGGAAGCCAGCTGCACCGAAGCCGGACATTACGACGAGGCGGTCTACTGCTCAGTCTGCGGTGAGGAGATATCCAGGACGACAGCCGTCATCCCTGCTGCCGGACATACGGCTGGCCAGGCTGTCACAGAAAACAGGACGGAGGCCAGCTGCACCGAAGACGGACACTACGAAGAGGTCGTCTACTGCTCGGTCTGCGGCGAGGAGATATCAAGAAGCACGGTGCGCATTGCCGCTGCCGGGCACAGCGCCGGCTCGGCGGTCATAGAGGACGAGACCGACGCCACCTGCACCGAGGGAGGAAGCTACGACAGGGTCGTCTACTGCTCGGTCTGCGGCGAAGAGATGTCCAGGAGGATGGTGCGCAGCTCCGCTTCCGGACACAGCGCCGCTGCGGCGGTCACGGAGAACGAGACGGAAGCCACGTGCACCGAGGATGGGAGCTATGAGAGCGTAGTCTACTGCTCCGTCTGCGGCGAAGAGCTTTCAAGAGAAACTATCATATCCGAGGCGACCGGCCATATCCGGGCGGAAGCGGTAATGGAGAACGTAAGCGAAGCCACGTGCGAGGCGGACGGCTACGGCGAAGAAGTCGTTTACTGCGCGGTCTGCGGCGAGGAGCTCGAAAGGACAGGGGTCGCGCAGCTTGCGCTCGGACATCTCACTCCGGATGAACCCACGAAAGAGTGGCTGTATGGCCACGAAGACGACGAAGGAAACGTCACCGGGCCCGACTGTCTGGACGGGGGCGCCTATCAGGAAGCGTATTACTGCGAGAGATGCGGAGAGCTGCTGAGTCTCGGGGAAGAGGTCTCGGTCGAACCTCCGGGCCATACTTATTCGGGCGGACTGCCTTCCGACGGGGAAGTCGTCGTCTGCTCCGTCTGCGGATTGCCAGTCATAGACGCCTTCTACGGCAACAACTACGTATATTACTACCTGGATACGGATTATATCGACGAGGTGCTGAGCGGCTACGAATACGATTCCGTGATGCTCTGGTCTTATGCCGACAACAGCTATATCAACGAAGGCGGATATGAATACGGGGATTCCGGCAGCACTTCGGTCCCGCGGGAGAATCTCGTCTCGGGCAACAAGCTGCGCATAGACTTCGTCTTTATCAACCAAAGCGGGAATACCGTACGCATATCCTCAAGCGACGTTGTGATCGAGTGACAGTACTTTACTCCGTCATCCGGGTGAACTGAATATGCTGATTCGAAGGGCATGAAAGGAGGACCCTCATGAGCGATAATAATGCGACGAAAAGAAAACCAAGAGGCGGCAGCGGCAGGATCATAGGAGTGATACTCGTGATACTAATCCTGCTCCTGGTTTGCCTGCCCGACATGTGCTTCTTCCTGAGCGCCCCTCAAAAAGAGGCCCTTAAGCTGTTCAACAGCACGTATCTCGGCAAATATCTGCCCATGAGGACCGAAGGCGGCGGATTCGACTTCATGCGCCTGGTGGCGCTGATCATCATGATCGCCGGCTGCTGGGCCGTATACCGCATACTGATGTGGATCATGAGCCTCGTCAAAACCGGCAGCCGCCGCGGGGAGACTCTGAAAGGCATGCTCTGCAACGTCATACGCTACGCGGTCGTGATCTTCGGGATCATCTTCGGGCTGAACATACTGGGAGCCGACGTGCTGACGGTCATCGCAAGCCTCGGGATCTTGGCCCTGATCATAGGCTTCGGCGCGCAGTCGCTTATCGAAGACATCTTCGCCGGGATATTCATCCTGTTTGAGGGCCGATTCTACGTGGGGGATATCATCAGCGTGGACGGCTTCCGCGGAACGGTGCGCTCCATAGGCATAGTATCCACCCAGATCGCCGACGTGGGAGGAAACATCAGGATCATGAACAACTCAGATATAAGGGTGCTGACCAATCTTTCCGACGTATCTTCCGTGGCCGTGTCGATCGTGAGCATATCCTACGGCGCCGACCTCGTGAAGGCCGAAAGCGTCGTGAACGCAGTGCTGGACAGGCTTCCGGAGCAGTATCCAGGCATCTTCCCCGTCAAACCCAAGTACATGGGCGTAGAGGACTTGAACGATTCATCCGTGGATCTCAAGGTCATAGCCGACGTTCACGAATCCAATATCTACAACGCACGCCGCATCATGAACCGCGAGCTCAAGCTCGGGCTGGACGCCGGAGGCATAGAGATACCGTTCCCGCAGATCGTCGTCTGGCAGGGAAAACAAAGCTGAAAGACCGCTTATATGATCATCAGGCGCTCCGCGAGGAGCGCCTTTTTCCTCTTTTCTTTCCCGGAGCTATTTATTAAACTCCGCGGCTGTGGTATACTTTTAACGCTTTTTTACAGAGGTAATAAGCGAAAGGCAAAAGAATAAATGGACTACAGGAAACTAGCCGAGCTCGTTTTCCCGGAGATAGACAAGACTCCGGATGATTATGAGCTCATATACCCCGAGCGCTCCCTTCCCGAGGGCGCGAAGGTCACCAGGCTCGCGCCCAGCCCCACGGGTTTCATTCATCTTGGAAACCTCTTCGGGGCTCTCGTAGACGAACGCGCTGCTCACCAGAGCGGCGGTGTTTGCGTGCTGAGGATAGAAGATACCGACGTCAAGAGGGAGGTCGAGGGCGCCATCCCGGTGCTCATAAACACTCTGGACTACTTCGGCATACGCTTCGACGAGGGCGCCATGCCCGACGGCTGGAAGGGCGAATACGGCCCCTACTGGCAGAGCGAGAGGGGATACATCTACAAGGCCTGCTGCAAGAAGCTCATCTCCGAAGGCAAGGCCTATCCCTGCTTCATGAGCGAGGAGGAGATACAGCAGATCCGCGCCGAGCAGGAGAAGAACAAGATCAACCCCGGGATCTACGGCGAATACGCCAGGCACAGAGACCTCTCCTACGAGGAGGTCGAGCGCAGGCTCGCGGAAGGGCAAAAGCCCGTCATCAGGCTCCGCTCCTGGGGCGATCCCTCCAGATATTTCAAGGTGAACGACGCCATAAGGGGCGAGATCTCCATGCCCGAGAACATCCAGGACGTCGTCATACTCAAGACCATAGGGCTTCCGACCTATCACTTCGCCCACGTGGTGGACGATCACTTCATGCGCATAAGCCACGTCGTGAGGGGCGAGGAGTGGATGCCGTCGCTTCCTATCCACGTCCAGCTCTTCGAGGCTATGGGCTGGGAACACCCGGTCTACTGTCACAATACCGTGCTCATGAAGGTTGACGAGCAGACAGGGCAGAAGAGAAAGCTCTCAAAGCGCAAGGATCCCGAGCTCTCGCTCGAGTTCTACATGAAGCTGGGCTACTTCCCCGAGGCGGTGCGCGAGTATCTGCTCACCATCCTCAATTCTGACTTTGAGGAGTGGCGCATGGCCCATCCAAACGCCGATATGGACGAGTTCGAGTTCGGGCTCTCCAAGATGAGCAGCTCCGGCACCTTCTTCGACATCAGCAAGCTCAACGACGTCTCCAAGGACGTGCTCGCGAGAAAGAGCGCCGAGGAGATCCGGGACTTCATGCTCGGCTGGGCTGAGCAGCATCACCCGGATATCCATGAGCTCTTCGAGCGCGAGAAGGACAAGCTCGTAAAGATCTTTGACATAGACAGGGGCGGGGAAAAGCCGCGCAAGGACCTCATCTACGCGGAGCAGATATTCGATTTCATCAAGTACTTCTTCGACGAGTATTTCGAATACGAGAGCGAGTGGCCCGCCGAGTGCGAGGCCGACAGGAAGGAGATACTCAGAAGGTATCTCGAGGGCTACGACATCTCCGACGACAACGACGTCTGGTTCGGCAAGGTCAGAGCCATCGCCGAGGAGCTCGGATACGCCGCGAAGCCAAAGGATTACAAAAAGAACCCCGACGCCTACAAGGGCCACGTCGGCCACGTAAGCAGCGTCATCAGGATAGCCGTCACAGGCAGGAGCAGTTCCCCGGATCTCTGCACCATACAGAAGATCATGGGTATCGAGCAGGTAACTAGGCGCATAGAAAGGGCCATGGATATATGATCGATCTAAAGAATCACAGACATGTGCACTGCATAGGCATAGGCGGAATAGGTCTTTCGGCCATAGCCGAGATACTTCTGAGCAGGGGCTACGAGGTGTCCGGCTCGGACATCAAGTCCAGCAGCGTAACGGAGCATCTCATCTCCAAGGGAGCAAAGGTCTTCATAGGCCACGCTGCGGAGAACGCCGACGGGGCAGATATACTCATATATTCTGCCGCTGTCTCCATGGAGAATCCCGAGATAGCGGCTGCCGCGTCCAGGGGCATCCCCATCATCTCCAGGGCTGAGGCTCTCGGAGCCCTCATGGCTGATTATCCGCTCTCCGTCGCCATCGCCGGGACCCACGGAAAGACCACCACGACCTCTATGGTCTCCCTCATACTTCAGGACGCTCAGTATTCTCCGACCGTCCTCGTAGGGGGCATACTCAACGAGCTCGAGGGCAACGTGGGCATAGGCTCCAGCGATTACTTCGTGACCGAGGCCTGCGAGTACATGGACAGCTTCCTTGAGCTCAGGCCTTTCATGGAGATCATACTCAACATCGATTCGGACCACCTCGACTATTTCAAGGACATCAACCATATAGCGAGGTCTTTCGATACCTTCGCAAAAGCAGTCCCTGAAAACGGGACGGTCGTGGCCTTCGACGCTAACCCCTTTATAAAGGACATCATAGACGGCCTGAGCTGCAGGGTCATAACCTTCGGCTTCGGCGCAGGCAGCGACTACCGGGCTGAGAACATCACCTTCGACGAGCTGGGCTATCCCTCCTACGACCTCTACACCAAGGACGGGTTCAAGGGCAAGATAAGCCTCTCCGTCCCGGGAGAGCACAACGTGACGAATTCGCTCGCGGCCATCGCGGCCTGCAGCAACCTGGGAGTCGGGCTGGACGTCATCCAGAAGACCCTGAGGGATTTCAAGGGCACTCACCGCCGCTTCGATATAATAGGCAAGACAGATGACGGCGTCGTAGTGATCGACGACTACGCTCATCACCCCACCGAGATAAAGGCGACCCTCGCCGCGGCGAGGAACTTCACCAGGGGCAAGATCTGGTGCCTCTTCCAGCCGCACACCTATACGAGGACGCTCGCGCTCTTCGACGAGTTCGCCGACGCCTTCGAGGACGCCGACAAGGTCATATTCGCCGAGATCTACGCTGCCCGCGAGAAGAACATATACAAGCTCTCTTCAAAGGCCGTTATGGACAGGATGAAGGAGAGGCATCCGGGCAAGGACGTCTACTTCATGCCCGACTTCGCCGCCATGGCCGAGTTCGTCAGGAACAACGCCTCCGCCGGCGACGTCGTCATAACCATGGGCGCCGGAGACATATACAAGGTCGCCGACCTGATCCTGGGCTGAGGGCGCTGTTATGAAGAAAGCCGAAAGGATAGCAGCCATAACGCATCTGCTGACGGAGAATCCCAACAGGGATTATTCCCTGGGATACTTCGCGCAGGAATACGGCTGCACCAAATCCAGCATCAGCGACGATATAAAGCTGGTCAGGACCGCTCTCGAGAGCGCCGGACTGGGATATCTCGAGACGACTTCCGGGATAAAGGGCGGCGTGCGCTACGTGCCGTACATATCCAGGGAGGAGAGCGTCAAGGTGCTCGAGGATCTCAAGAAGCGCTTCATGGAGCCCGACAGGCTGCTCGGAAGCGGCTTCCTCTACACCTCGGACATAATGTTCGACCCGGTCACGGTCAAGGGCGCTGCCAGGATATTCGCCAGGCAGTTCGCCTGCGCGGACGCTGACATGGTCGTCACCGTGGAGACCAAGGGTATAGGGATAGCCCTGTTCACGGCGGAGCTTCTTAACCTCCCGCTCACGGTCATACGCCGCGAGAGCAAGGTCTCGGAGGGCTCTACGGTGAGCATCAACTATTTCAGCGGATCCGCCGAAAGGATACAGCAGATGAGCCTCTCAAAGAGGGCTGTAAGATCCGGGTCCAAAGCCATCATCATAGACGACTTCATGCGCGGCGGCGGGAGCATAAAGGGCATACAGGACATGCTCGCCGAGTTCGGCGCCGAATCCGCCGGGGTAGGCGTCGTCGTGGTCTCGGGAGGCCTCGAGAACAAGAAGATCAAGAGCTTCACGCCTCTTCTGATCATGGACGAGGGAGAAGACGGAGTCGTCATCGACATAAACGAGGGGATACTGTAGTACAGGCTGCACGCGAAAGCGCTGCTTTGGATAACTCGAAAGGACAAGATACTCATGAACTACGGATGCTTTTCTGATTACAAGATCTTCGCAGGAAACGGCAACCCCGCGCTCGCGAAGGAGATCTCCAATATACTGGAGAAGCCGCTCGGAATGGCAGATGTCAGTAAATTCAGCGATGGGGAAGTCTCTCTCCATCTCGGAGAGACCGTAAGAGGCTGCGACTGCTATATCATCCAGTCGACAGGAAAGCCCGTCAACGACAACCTCATGGAGCTCTGCATCATGATAGACGCGATGAAGAGAGCCTCCGCCGGCAGGATCAACGCCGTCATACCTTATTTCGGCTACGCCAGGCAGGACAGGATCTCCAAGGCGAGGGAACCGCTCACAGCCAAGCTCGTCGCCGACATAATCAGCGTCGCCGGAGCCGACAGGGTCATCACAATGGACCTTCACGCGGCCCAGATCCAGGGCTACTTCAACATCCCCGTAGACCACCTCATCGGGCAACCTGTGCTTGAGAAGTATTTTGAAACGATGGGGCTTGATGATCTTGTCATCGTCTCCCCCGACCACGGCAGCGTCAAGAGGACCAGGACCTTCGCCCAGTACCTCGACGCACCCATAGCGATAGTCGACAAGCGCCGTCCCAAGGCCAACGTCTCCGAGGTAATGAACATCATCGGCGAAGTTGAGGGAAAGAACTGCATACTCGTCGACGATATGATAGACACGGCCGGCACCATCACGAACGCGGCCGACGCCCTCAAAAAGATGGGCGCCAAGCACGTGTACGCCGCCGCGACTCACGGCGTGTTCTCAGGTCCTGCCTTCCAGAGGATAGAGGACTCCGCCATCGAGGAGATGGTCGTCCTCGACACACTTCCGGTCCAGGAGCAGAACATCTGCAGCAAGATAAAGACCCTCTCGGTCGCCCCGGTATTCGCTGAGACCATCAGGAGGATATACTTCAACCAGCCGCTGAGCTCGCTCTTCGACGTACTCGAATCCAAGTAACAGCTCGGGCCGGTATCCCCGGCCCGATAAATTTTATCGGAGCGCATCATGTATCTTATCTGCGGGCTCGGAAACCCCGGGAAAAACTATGAGACCACGCGTCACAACATGGGCTTCCTGACCATCGACATCCTAGCCGATAAGCTGGGCATACAGGTCAGGCAGCTCAAATTCCGCGCGCTTATAGGGGAGGGCCGCATAGGCTCCGAGAAGGTCATGCTCATAAAACCGCAGACCTTCATGAACCTCAGCGGCGAGGCCTTAAGGCCCATAGCGGATTACTACAAGGTCGCTGCGGACCATATAATACTCATCTGCGACGATATCGATCTTCCCGTAGGAAGCATAAGGATACGCGCCAAGGGCAGCGCGGGCACGCACAACGGAATGAGGTCGATAATCTATCAGCTCGGAAGAGACGACTTCCCCCGGGTGCGCATAGGCATAGGCCAGAGCGGCATCATCCCGCTGGAGAGCTACGTAGTGAGCAGATGGACGGAGGAGGAGAGGCCTCTTCTCGCGGACGCCGTCCTGAGCGCCGCCGACGCCTGCATCTCCATTGTGGAGAAGGGCGTCGCTCCCACGATGAATATATACAACCGCAAGCACGAGGGCGAGGGAAAAAAGAAAAAGGCCCACTCAGGAGAAAAGGATCCCTCAGACTCTGAAGGCTCTGCGGAGAAAGAACCCCGCGCCGCAGAGGCGCCAGCAGCGGGCTCCAGCTCCACTGGGACCGCCGAGAGAGGCGCCGCTAAGGAAGACATCGAGGCAGACAGCCGAAAGGAATAGCCTTTGAAGATAAATTACACCGGGATAACAGACAGCAGGACGGCGTATATAGCCTCTAAGCTGCTCGAAAAAAGACCGGGACAGGGACTGATAATCTGCGCCGGCCCCGCCAGGGCTAGGCGCATAGCCGGAGACCTGTCCTTTTTTTCGCGCGCCAAGGTGAGCGTGCTCCCGGATCAGGACGCCGCCGGTCTCAGGTACGACGCCAAGAGCACGGCAGACCTTGCGGAGAGGCTAAGGGCTCTGGATTCACTCTGCACCGATGAGAACGCGGTCATAGTCGCACCCGTGCTCGGAGCCCTCAAAAAACTCCCTCCGCCGGAGGAGTACCTCAGGAACGTCTTCGAGCTCAAGCTCGGAGGGCGCATGGAAAGGGACGAGCTCGAAAGAAGGCTCTCCTCCATGGGCTACGAGAGGGTCCCGTCGGCCGAGGCTCCCGGCCAGTTCGCCGTCAGGGGAGACATAATCGATATCTTCTGTCCCGGGCAGGAGCGGCCTGTAAGGGCCGAGTTCTTCGACGATGAGCTCGATTCCCTGAGATCCTACGATCCCATAACGCAGCGTTCGGTAGAGAACATAGAGAGCTTCACGGTATTTCCCGCAGAGCTTCTTTCGGGCTCTCCCGAGGCCTTCGACCGCGGACTCAAGGGCGTTATGTCCGCCTATGCGGGCGCGCTTTCAAGGCGCGTAACCGAGGAGGGCGCTGAAAAGCTCAGAAGGCAGAGGGACTACCTCATAGACCTCATCGAGGAGAAGATGAACAGGCAGTACCTAGAGGCCTTCATCTCATACTTTTACGAGCAGCCGGCCCTGATCTGGGACTATATGAAGGATCCGTCCTTCATCATCATCGACGATCCCACCAGAATAGGCGAGGTCACGGACTTCTATCTCGCCGAGGAGGATGAGAACCGCAAGGCCCTGCTTGGAAACTGGCTCGCCGTGCCGGAAGACTTCGCTTCCTCTCCGGATCCCTACGACCTTGTCAAGCTGGTCAAGGGCTTTGACAGGGCGGACATAGTCTTTACTACTCCGTTCACACAGCAGATAAGGCTCGCGGACAGCCTCGACGAGCTCGTCGATACGGGCGCCAGACAGGCCCCGGTGTTCGGCGGGCACATGGAGATGCTGGCCTCCGAGCTCAGAAGATATATCTCGGACGGCTACAGGGTGCTCATAGCCTGCCAGACCTCCGAGAGGAACGATAACCTGAAGGAATTCCTGGGCAGGGAGGGGCTGCTGTCATCCTGCGAGCTCAGGATGGGTACCCTCGGCGCCGGAATGGACCTTCCAAAGGAGAAGCTCCTGATACTTTCCGAGAGCGAGATATTCCCGGCCGCCAAGCGCAGGCGCAGCTCAAGAAGGGGCAGGAACGCCGCTATAAAGGCCTTCACGGACGTAAACAAGGGCGACTACGTCGTGCACGAGAATCACGGCATAGGTCGCTTCGAGGGCGTCGAGAAGCTCGAGATCGAGGGCAGCGTAAGGGATTACCTCAAGATACAGTACGCGGGGCAGGACGTGCTCTACGTCCCCGTCGACCAGCTCGAGAGCATACAAAAATACGTCGGCAGCGAGGGCGCCGCTCCGAAGATCAACAGACTCTCCGGAAACGACTGGCAGGTGACCAAGGAGAGGACCAAGGCCGCCATCAGGGACATGGCCGAGGACCTGCTTAAGATCTCCGCGCAGAGGAGCCTTGGAAACGGCTATCATTTCGGTCCGGACTCGGCGTGGCAGAAGGAATTCGAGGACTCCTTCCCCTTCGAGGAGACGGAGGATCAGCTCCGCTGCACCGAGGAGATAAAAAAGGACATGGAGAGCAGCAAGGTCATGGACAGGCTGCTCTGCGGCGACGTGGGCTACGGAAAGACCGAGGTGGCCGCGAGGGCGGTCTTCAAGTGCCTGGAGGAGGGCCGCCAGGCCGCGATCCTGGTCCCGACCACAGTGCTGGCGAACCAGCACTTCCACAGCTTCACGGAGCGCTTCAAGGGCTATCCCTTCATCATCGAGATGCTCTCGCGCTTCCGCAGCGAGCAGCAGCAGGCCGAGATAGTCAAAAAGCTCGCCACCGGAGAGATAGATCTGATAATAGGGACGCACAGGCTGCTCTCTTCCGACGTCAAGTTCAAGGATCTAGGACTGCTCGTCATAGACGAGGAGCAGCGCTTCGGAGTCGAGCACAAGGAGAAGATCAAGCAGATCAAGACCAACGTCGACGTGCTGACGCTCTCCGCCACGCCCATACCGAGGACCCTGCATATGTCGCTCATAGGGGTGAGGGACATGTCCGTCATAGAAGAGCCCCCGGAGGACCGCTATCCTGTGCAGACCTACGTGCTCGAGCAGGACGACCGCATGCTTGCCGACGTCATCAGAAGAGAGCTGGGCCGCGACGGACAGGTCTACATAGTCTACAACAGGGTGAGGGGCATACAGACCCTCGCCAGGCATATACAGGAGCTCGTTCCCGAGGCCAAGATCAGCGTCGGCCACGGTCAGATGAACGAGAGGCAGCTCGAGGACGTGATGCTCGAGTTCACCCGCGGCGAGACGCAGATACTCATCTCCACCACGATAATAGAGTCCGGGATAGACATCCCGAACGTCAACACGATCATCATAATGGACGCGGACCGCTTCGGCCTCTCGCAGCTCTACCAGCTCAGGGGCAGGGTGGGGCGCTCGAACCGTATGGCCTACGCCTACCTGATATACAAGAAGGACAAGGTCCTCTCCGAACAGGCCGAGAGCAGGCTCAGGGCCATAAAGGAGTTCACAGAGTTCGGCTCTGGCTTCAGGGTCGCCATGAGGGACCTTGAGCTCAGAGGCGCCGGCAACCTCCTAGGAGTAGAGCAGTCCGGGCACATGGTGGACGTCGGCTACGAGCTCTACTGCAAGCTCGTCGACGAGGCCGTAAGGGAGCTCGGCGGCAGGGCCGAGGAAGAGGAGCAGATAAGCTCCGACACCGCGGTCGAGGTCGCGGTAAGGGCCTACCTTCCCGAGCGTTACATCCAGGACGAGATGACGAGGCTCGCCATGTACAAGCGCATAGCCTCCATACAGAGCTTCGAGGACAGGCTCGAGGTCACGGACGAGCTCCTGGACCGTTTCGGAGACCTTCCGATAGAGGCCGACAACCTCATGGACGTCGCGCTCGTCAGAAATAGGGCCTCAAGATGCGGCATAAACAAGGTCGTCAGCCAGAAAGACAGGCTCGTATTCATATTCGACGACAAGAACCTGCTGACTCCCGAGGCCTTCGCGAGGCTCATGGACGATTTTGGCCTGAGGCTTACGATATACGGCGGCAGCGTCCCCAGGATCAGCCTTTCGTCCGGCAAGGCGCCTCTGCTCTCCGACGCGCTCGCCCTCGTGGACTGCATACTCGGGCAGGCGGCTTAGGCGGCCTCTAATCTTGAAAAAGAGCGTCGGACAGTATATAATCATCAGATTGAATGTCAAGGAGAACGCGATCCGATGAAGAAGAAAAAGTCCTTTGTGGGCGGAGCCATGATACTGGGGGCGGTGGGGATACTGATCAAGGTCCTCGGCGCCGCGTTCAGGATCCCCCTCGGAAATATAATAGGCGACGACGGAATGGGCTATTATCAGACGGCCTATCCCATTTACGTGCTGTTTCTAACCATAGCGACTGCCGGGATACCGACCGCAGTCTCCAGGATGGTCGCCGAGAGGTACGCCCAGGACAAGCCCTACGAGGCCTACAGGGTCTTCAGGACCTCCTCCAAGCTGCTCTTCGCAACCGGTCTGATCTCCGCCTCCATACTCTTCTTCGGGGCGGGCGCCATCACCAGCTTCATCAAGGAGCCTGACGCCATCTACTGCATGAGGGCCATAGCGCCCGCGCTCATATTCGTGCCGCTCATGGGCTCGTACAGGGGCTTCTTCCAGGGCAGGCAGGACATGCGTCCAACGGCTATATCCCAGTTCGTCGAGCAGTTCTTCAGGGTTGCCTTCGGCCTCAGCCTGACCGTTATCCTGTTGGATAAGGGACTTCCCGTAGCCGCTGCCGGCGCGTCTTCCGGAGCCACCTTCGGAGGGCTCTTCGGCTTCATAGCCATACTCTTCATCTATCTCAAGAATAAGAAGAATATAGATGCCGAGATCTCGACCATCAGCCACGAGGCCGAGGAGAGCAGCTCGAGCATAATCAAAACGATAATAATGATCGCCGTTCCCATAACCATAGGCGCGTCGATCATGCCCATAATAACCTCGATCGATACCGTCGTCGTCAAGAGCAGGCTCATGACCCTGGGCTACTCCTCCGACGAGGCTAGGGCGCTCTACGGCCAGCTCACCGGCATGGCGCAGCCCATCATCAATCTTCCCCAGGTGCTTACGCAGGCGGTATCCATGAGCCTCGTTCCCGTCATAGCTTCCTCGTACAAGAGGGGCGACAGCGAGTTCATGAAGGAGAATATCGTCCTCAGCATCAGATACGCGATGATAGTGGCGATGCCCTGCGCCTTCGGAATGATGTTCATGGCCGGGCCCATCATGAAGCTGCTCTATCCGAGGCAGCCCGAGGCCGCCCTCGGGGCGTCCAACTGCCTTGAGATACTCGCCATAGGCGTCGTGTTCCTCTCCATAGTGCACGCGACCACGGGCACGCTTCAGGGCATAGGAAAGCAGCACGTGCCTGTCATCAACCTCTGCATAGGAGCGGTCTGCAAGGTATTCCTCACTATCGCCCTCACCGGAGTCCAGGCTCTCAACATCAGAGGAGCCGCCATTGGCACGGTATTCGCCTACGGCATGGCCGCGGCCCTCAATCTGCTCGCGGTAAAGAGATATACAGGCGTCACTGTGAGCTTTAATACGGCCTACAGAAAGCCCATAGAGGAATCCTTCGCGATGGGCTTCGTCGCCGTCATGCTCAACTGGATACTCGTCAACTACACTCCGATCGATTCCAGGATCGCCTGCCTGCTCGGAGTGTTCGCCGGAGCCGCGGTATACGTCTTCAGGCTCTTCAACGCCAAGCTCATAAGCATAGAGGAGCTGGAGGACATGGAGGACGTGGCGAGCTCGAGGCTCGTGCGCCTTCTCATAAAGATCTACGACAAATTCGCGTCTGACAAATAGACGGAAGAGGCTTTTTATACAGCTCACGGCCTTTTCTGCGGAGCCGATCGCGCGGGCCCGTAAGACCCTGCCGCCGCGCCGTCCTTTAGGGCGCTGAAGCGTTGAAAAACAGCCGGAAAAAGAAGTCTGCGCTGACGGTTCAAAGTAGCCTAAAGTATATTGACTTAGACCCGTTTTTATTAGATAATTACAAGGTAGACCATCCCCATGAGGGGGTTGAAATATTAATTATCATCAATGGAGGAAGTTATGAACAAATCTGAACTCGTAGCAGCCGTCGTAAACCAGACCGGCGTGAAGAAGAAGGATGCTGAAGCTGTCGTAAACGCTACCATCAGCACCATCGAGAATGAGCTCACCAAGAAGGGCGGCAAGGTCCAGCTCGTAGGTTTCGGAACCTTCGAGGTTAGAGAGAGAAAGGCCAGAAGCGGCCGCAACCCGAGGAAGCCGGGAGAAGTCGTAGCCATTCCCGCAAGCAAGGCTCCTGTTTTCAAGGCCGGCCAGGGATTCAAGGATAAGGTCAACGGCAAGTAGTTCAAACCGCTTTCCTGAAGGACGAGCCTCCGCTCGTCCTTCTTTATTTTTGAGGCGGGGAAGGGGCGCAGGTAAATAGAGATGAGAGTAGACAAATTCCTTAAGATATCGAGACTGATAAAGCGCCGCAGCGTGGCGCACGACGCCTGCGAGGAGGCGAGGATAAGCGTCAACGGCAAGGAGGCCAAGCCCGGAAAGGACGTTGGCCCCGGAGACGTGATCACTATACGCTTCGCGAGCTCCGAGATCAGCGTCAGAGTGCTCTCCACGCCGGAGCACGTCACCAAGGATGGGGCCTCCGAGCTCTATGAGGTCATAAACGGATAATGGCACAGTTCAAGCTGGTATCGGATTTTCAGATGACGGGAGATCAGCCCGCCGCGGTGGAGGCCCTCGTGAGGGGCATGAAAGCCGGAAAAAAACACAATACCCTGCTCGGAGTCACGGGCTCAGGCAAGACCTTCACCATGGCGAACGTCATAGCCCAGGTGGGCAAGCCCACGCTCGTGATCTCGCACAACAAGACTCTGGCTGCGCAGCTCTGCGGAGAATTCAAGGAATTCTTCCCCGAGAACGCGGTCGAGTATTTTATTTCATACTACGACTACTACCAGCCGGAGGCCTACGTGCCTTCGACTGACACATATATCGAGAAGGACTCGGACGTAAACCAGGAGATAGACAGGCTGAGGTATTCCGCCACTGCGGCCCTCGCCGAGCGCGACGACGTCATAATCGTGGCCTCCGTCTCCTGCATATACGGACTGGGTTCTCCTTTCGATTACAAGAACCAGATGCTCTCGCTCAGGCCGGGCCAGATCAAGAGCAGGAACGACATACTCAGAAAGCTCACCGAGATACAGTTCACCAGAAACGACCTGGGCTTTGAGCGCGGCACCTTCAGGGTGAGGGGAGATATCATAGACATCATCCCCGCGAGCGCAGAATCCGCGGTCAGGATAGAGCTCTTCGGGGACGAGGTCGAGTCAATAAAGGACATGAACCCCGTCACGGGCGAGATCACGGGCATAAGAAACCACGTTGCGATCTTTCCCGCGTCGCACTACGCGACATCCGCGGAGAACATGCAAAGAGCCCTGAGGACCATAGAGGAGGAGCTCGAGGAGAGGCTCATCTGGCTAAAGGACAGGGGCAAGCTCGTAGAGGCGCAGCGCCTGGAGCAGAGGACGCGCTACGATCTCGAGATGATGAGGGAGATAGGTACCTGCAAGGGCATAGAGAACTACTCCAGGCACCTCGTCGGGAATCCGCCGGGCGCGATGCCCTTCACCCTCATAGATTACTTCCCAAAGGATTTTCTGGTCATTATCGACGAGAGCCACGCCATGCTGCCTCAGCTGAGGGCGATGTCCAACGGCGACCGCAGCAGGAAGACCTCCCTCGTCGATTACGGCTTCAGGCTTCCATCGGCCCTGGACAACAGGCCTCTGACCTTCGATGAGTTCATGTCTAAGATAGATCAGATCATGTACGTGAGCGCCACTCCCGCGGCCTACGAGAGGGAAGCGGCTGGAGGTATAGACGCCCAGCAGATCATAAGGCCCACGGGCCTTCTCGATCCGCCCATAGAGGTCGTCCCCACCGAAGGGCAGATAGACCATCTCATAGGCGAGATAAACAAGGAGGTCGCCGCGGGAAACAGGGTGCTCGTCACGACCCTCACAAAAAAGATGGCGGAGAGCCTGACGGATTACCTTAAGAACGCAGGACTCAAGGTGCGCTACATGCATTCCGACGTCGATACCCTGGAGAGGAACGAGATCTTGAGAGACCTCAGACTCGGCGTCTTCGATACGCTCGTGGGAATCAATCTGCTGAGAGAGGGCCTGGACCTTCCCGAAGTGTCGCTGGTGGCCATACTGGACGCGGACAAGGAGGGCTTCCTCAGGACCGAGACCTCGCTCATACAGACCATAGGCAGGGCCTCGAGAAACGTGAACGGCCACGTCATAATGTACGCGGACAGCGTCAGCGAGGCCATGCGCGTCGCTATAAGCGAGACCGAGCGCCGCAGGAAGATACAGCAGGAGTACAACGAGGCGCACGGCATCACGCCGGAGAGCGTCAGAAAGGCCGTTAGAGACGTCATCGAGGTCACCCAGAAGGCCGAGGCCGAGCTCGCGGATATGGAAGGAAAGAACCTGCTCGAGCTCACGAAGGGAGAGCTTCTCGAATACGCCGCCAAGCTGGAGAAGGAGATGCGCGCCGCGGCAAAGGATCTGCAGTTCGAGCGCGCAGCCCTGCTCAGAGACCGCATGCTCGAGGTAAGAGCAAGGATATAGAGCCGCAAAACAGGAAGAAGCGTCAGCCAGACGCAGATCAACGTAAATATATATTATGCAAACAGACCTTGTTATAAAGGGCGCTAGAGCCCACAATCTAAAGAATCTCGACATCACCATACCGAGGGACAAGATGGTCGTAGTGACCGGCCTCTCGGGATCCGGGAAGTCCTCCCTCGCGTTCGACACCATATACGCCGAGGGCCAGAGGCGCTACGTGGAGAGCCTTTCCGCCTACGCGAGGATGTTCCTCGGACAGGTGGACAAGCCCGACGTGGACTCCATAGACGGGCTCTCCCCGGCGATATCCATAGACCAGAAGACGACGAGCAAGAACCCCCGCTCGACCGTCGGCACCGTCACGGAGATCTACGACTACCTCAGGCTGCTCTACGCGCGCATAGGCATACCTCACTGTCCGATCTGCGGCAGGGAGATATCCAGCCAGAGCGTGGACCAGATAACGGGCCAGCTCATGGACATGGGCGAGGGCGCGAGGGTGACGCTGCTCGCCCCCGTCATAAGGCAGCAGAAGGGCCAGCACGAAAAGGTCCTCGAGAGGATACAGCGCGACGGCTTCGTGCGCGTGCGCGTCGACGGTCAGATCAAGACCCTCGGAGAGGATGAGATCAAGCTCGCCAAGACCTACAAGCACGACATCGACATAGTCATAGACCGTCTCGTCGTAAGAGAAGGACAGCTCGGACGCTTTTCCGAGAGCGTGGAGCTCGCCGTCGCCCAGGGCAACGGCCTGGTCACGGCTCTCGTCCAAAAGGGCGAGGAGAGCAATGAATACACCTACAGCACCAAGCTCGCCTGCCCGGAGCACGGTATCTCCATACAGGAGCTCGAGCCGAGAGATTTCTCGTTCAACTCCCCGTTCGGAGCCTGCCCGGTCTGCAACGGACTTGGCTTCATAGAGCGCATGGATCCGGACCTCCTCATTGAGGACCAGGAGCTCTCGCTCAACGGCGGAGCCCTCACCAAGGCCTTCGCCAGCATGGAGTACGCCGGCTTCTACAGGCAGCTCATAAAGGCCCTCGCGGACTATCACAAGACCTCTATGGATATCCCTTACAAGGACCTTCCGGCGAAGTTCAAGCACGAGCTGCTCTACGGCACGGACGGCCGAAAGCTCGACTACGGCTACGTGCGCCGCGACGGCTCTGTCTCGCACAGGCACGACAGCTTCGAGGGCGTCATCCCCAACCTGATGCGCCGCCACGGCTACACCAGCTCCGAGGCTATCAAGAGCAAGCTCGAGGAATACATGACCATAGACGTCTGCGAGAAGTGCCACGGCAAGAGGCTCAGAGACGAGATACTCGCCGTGACCGTCGGCGGCAAGAACATCATCGAGTTCACCGAGCTGTCCGTTACGGACGCGCTCGAATTCACCAGACAGCTCCCCGGAATGCTCTCCGAAAAGGACATGTCCATCGCGAGGCTCATACTCAAGGAGATCAGCGCGAGGCTGAGCTTCCTAGAGGAGGTAGGGCTTGATTATCTCACGCTCGCCAGGGCTTCAGCCACTCTTTCCGGCGGCGAGTCCCAGCGCATAAGGCTGGCCACTCAGATAGGCTCTTCGCTCGTGGGCGTCATGTACATACTCGACGAGCCCTCTATAGGCCTGCACCAGAAGGACAATCGCAAGCTGCTGTCCGCTCTCAGGAGCCTCACCGACCTCGGCAACACGCTCATAATAGTCGAGCACGACCAGGAGACCATGGAGCAGGCGGACCAGATCATAGACATAGGTCCCGGCGCAGGCGAGGCCGGCGGAAGGCTCGTCGTGCAGGGCAGCATAGAGGAGGTCAAGGCCTGCAGGGAGTCTATAACAGGCCAGTACCTCTCAGGCGAGAAGAAGATAGCGGTGCCCGACTTCAGGCGCCCCGGAAACGGCAATTCGATCTGGGTGAGGGGAGCTTCGGCGAACAATCTCAAGGACATAGACGTGGAATTCCCCCTCGGCAAGTTCATCTGCGTGACGGGAGTGTCAGGCTCCGGCAAGTCCACCCTCGTAAACGAGATACTCTACAAGACCCTGGCGCAGCAAATGTACAGGGCCAAAGACCGCCCCGGAAAGTGCCGCGAGGTCACGGGCCTCGAATTCATCGACAAGGTCATAGACATAGACCAGTCTCCCATAGGCCGCACCCCGAGGAGCAATCCAGCCACATATACCGGTATGTTCACCGGCATAAGAAACCTCTTTTCGCAGACTCCCGACGCCAAGATGCGCGGCTACGGCCCCGGAAGGTTCAGCTTCAACGTCAAGGGGGGCCGTTGCGAGGCCTGCAGCGGAGATGGTATAATCAAGATCGAGATGAACTTCCTTCCCGACGTGTACGTGCCCTGCGAGGTGTGCCACGGAAAGCGCTACAACCACGAGACGCTCGAGGTGCGCTATAAGGGGAAGAACATATACGACGTGCTTGAGATGAGCGTCGACGAGGCCAAGGATTTCTTTGGGAACATCCCCGGCATAAGCCGCTACGTGCAGACCCTGCACGAGGTCGGCCTCGGCTACATCAAGCTCGGCCAGCCATCGACCCAGCTCTCGGGAGGCGAGGCGCAGAGGATCAAGCTCGCGACCGAGCTCTCAAGGCGGGGCACAGGCAAGACGGTCTACATACTCGACGAGCCGACCACAGGCCTGCATTTCGCGGACGTGGACAAGCTCATAGACGTGCTGCAGAGGCTCGTGGACGCCGGCAACACCGTCATAGTGATAGAGCACAATCTCGACGTTATCAAGACCGCGGACCACATCATAGACCTCGGTCCGGACGGAGGCTTCAGGGGCGGACGCATAGTCGCCCAGGGCACTCCCGAGGACGTAGCCATGGTCAGCGGTTCATATACGGGACAGTATCTTAAGGATATGCTGAAAAGGTAACAGTCTTTTGCTATCGGAGGCGCAGTTATGAGAACAGATCATGAATTCCAGAGCACGGACGGAGTCAACAACATCGTATGGACCCTCTGGGAACCGGAGACCAAGCCTGTCGCGGTGCTGCAGATCATACACGGGATGTCTGAGCACATCCTTCGCTATGACGACTTCGCAAGATACTTGAACGGCTTCGGAATAGTCGTCGCGGGAGACGACCACCTCGGCCACGGTCGCACGGCAAAGCCCGGAGACCTCGGCTACTTCGGGGAGAAGAAGGGCTGGAAGTTCCTCCGCGAAGACGAGGAGAAGCTCCATCACATCCTCAAGGACATGTATCCAGACTGCAAGGTGTCCGTGCTGGGGCACAGCATGGGATCCTTCATACTCAGGGGATGGATGGCCAAGCACGGCAAGAACTCCGGCAATTTCATCATCATGGGCACCTGCGGGAAAAACTCCGCGGCAGGCGCAGGGATCACCCTGTGCAAGGCGCTCAGGCTTACCAAGGGCAGCAAGGGCCACAGCGATCTGCTCGACAAAATGGCCTTCGGCACCTACGCCAAGCGTATAACCAATCCAAGGACGCCCTTCGACTGGCTCACGACGGACGATGCCATAGTTGATAAATACATAGACGATCCATACTGCGGCTTCCCGTTCACCATAGCCGGCTATCAGGATCTTCTCAGCACCATACAGTACATAGGCGACGACAAGTGGTACACCCTCGTGCCCAAGAACCGTCCGATACTCATAGTCTCCGGCTGGGACGATCCAGTAGGCAACTATGGGAAGGGCCCCGCCGAGGTCTGCGAGAAGCTCCAGGCCGCGGGCTGCGGAGATGTATCGCTGACGCTGTTCGAGAACATGCGCCACGAGATACTCAACGAGCACGGCAAGGAAGCCGTGTACGAGCTCATAAAGGACTTTGTGCTGGAGGCGTAATGGCTGTCAACATCGGCAACGACTGGGACGAGCTCCTGGCTGAAGAATTCAAAAAGGAATATTATCTGAAGCTCAGGGAGTTCCTGAAGGCCGAGTACGGCAGCAGGGTCATCTATCCCGGCATGTACGATATCTTCAACGCCCTCAAGGCGGCGCCTTATTCGAAGGTGAGGGTGGTCATACTCGGCCAGGATCCTTACCACGAGGCGGGGCAGGCTCACGGCATGTGCTTTTCCGTTAGGCCAGGAGTGCCGCTTCCGCCGTCGCTTCAGAACATCTACAAGGAGCTCTACTCAGATCTTGGGATAGAGCCATCTAACAGCGGCTATCTCATGCGTTGGGCGGAGCAGGGAGTCCTGCTTCTCAATACGGTGCTTACGGTCAGGGCCCATCAGGCCAACTCTCACAGGGGAAAGGGCTGGGAGCAGCTCACGGACCGCGTCATAGAGCTTCTAAACGATAGGGAGCAGCCCATGGTCTTCATGCTCTGGGGAGCAAACGCGAGGAGCAAGAAGGCCCTCATCACCAATCCCAAGCATCTCATCATCGAATCCGCCCATCCGAGCCCGCTCTCGGCGCACGGGGGCTTCTTCGGCTCGCGCCCGTTCTCAAGGTGCAACGCCTTCCTCGCGAAGAACGGAATGGAGCCCATAGACTGGCGGGTGGAGGAGTAAGGAAGCAGCTATGGCGTCGAGTAAGGAATACCTTGATTTTATCCTGGAGCAGCTTTCCGAAACGGAAGACGTGTCCTACCGGGCTATGATGGGTGAATACATCATCTACTACCGCGGCAGGATCGCCGGCGGCATCTACGACGACCGCTTCCTCGTGAAGCCTGTAAAGTCCGCCTTGGAAATGATGCCGGAGGCAAATCTGGAGCTGCCTTATGAAGGGGCGAAGGAAATGCTGCTGGTGGATGATCTGGAGAACAAGGAGTTTCTCAGAGAATTGCTGGAAGCGATGTATGACGAGCTCCCTGCCCAGAGGAAAAAGAGATAAACAGATCCCGTTTGACTATATCAGCAGAATAAAAGACCGAAAGGAGCCTGATCATGCTTATACTCAAAAACGCCAGCTTCGTACCCTTCCTCACGGAGGGCACGGATCTCAAAAAAGGCGACGTCCTTGTAAAGGGCGGCCTCATCGACAGTATCGTTCCCTGCGGGACGGATCCGGGCAAGGGCTATGAGGGAGCGGAGATCCTCGACCTCGGCGGCAAGACCCTTCTTCCCGGACTCATCGACCTGCACTGCCATCTCTTCTACGAGAACATAGGCGCTCTCATGAAGGGCAACGGGCAGCCGCAGCCGGAGTTTGCAATCAACACCCTGCGCTACGCCCAGAAGTTCCTGGACTGCGGCTACACCACGGTCAGGGACGTGGGCGACAACCACTGCAGGCCGGCTATGTACGTCAGGAACTTCATCAATTCAGGCAAGGTGAAGGGCCCCAGGATCACGACGAGCGGACCCATCATCAGCTCCAACTGGACCACTCTCGACACCCTCGACATCTTCGCCTGCGGCTCCGACGGCTTCAGGGACGCGGTCAGAAAGAACTTCGCGCAGGGCGCCGATTTCATAAAGCTCTACGGATCGGGATCTCTCATGATGCCCTCCAACGAGCCCGGCTATCCCATCATCGAGAGCGACGAGATCGAGGCGGCAGTGCTGGTCGCCAAGCGGAACTCCTCCTATGTCTCCGTGCACGCGCACGGCAAGACCGCTATCGACATGTGCGTCAAGGCCGGAGTACACACCATAGAGCACGCTTCCATGATCAGCGCCGACACACTGAACTACATCGACGACAACGGACTGGACACCGCGCTCGTCCTTACGATGTACGCGATCGACGAGATACTCGAAGAGCCCGAGACCTACAACGGCAAGCGCATGCATCAGATCATGCCGACCATCAAGGAGAGCCTCCTCAGGGCTTACAACGACCACAAGAACATACTCCTCGGCTGGGGCACCGACGTCTCCCTCGAGAAGTTCACCAGCGACCCGATGAGGGAGTTCCGCCTCAGAAAGGAGACCCTCGGCATGAGCAACGAGGATATCCTCAGGCAGGCGACCATAGACTCCGCCAAGATCATCTTCCAGGAGGACAAGGTCGGAAGCATCAAGGCCGGAAAGTACGCGGACTTCGTCGTCGTGGACGGCGATCCCGCTGCCGACATCTCCGTGATGTACAAGGTGCCCGAGCACGTCGTCAAGGGCGGCGAGATCGTACGCTGATAGGGATGAGGCGCGGCGCCGGATTTATCGTCAAAATCGGGGTTTAATATAGAATTTTAGAACAAACTGAAACTTTTGACCCTGTTATTATGCTCCCAAATGGTGCATCATTTATCATGACAGGATGTGCCTTAAAATAAAAAAGGGTGGCATAATGGCAAATTATACGCAAAAACTCATAATCGAGACCTTTGAGAACATGCTGGAACACATGCCGCTTGAGGATATCACCGTAACTGCGCTTACCAAAGAATGCAATATAGGACGCAATACCTTTTATTACCACTATGAGGATATATATGCTCTTCTCGACGACGCCCTTTTGAGAGCGCTCGGGCAATATGAGAACTCCGTTCAGGACGGAGACTGGAAGAGCATGATGAAGTCTCTCTTATATGCCTGCAGGGAAAACAAGAAGAAGGTCTACCACATCTACAACTCTCTTTCCCGCGACCGTCTGGAGCAGTATATTTTTACGAAGACAGACTACTCCATCAGCAGCTATATCCATCAGATAGGGGAGGAGAGGAACGTAGATCCCGAACGCACGGAGATCGTGGCGGATATCGTCAAATATTCCGTCGCAGGCTACATCCTGAGGTTTTTCTGGAACGATATGGAATACGATATAGAGGAAAGCGTCGACAAATACGGCCCCATTTTCGACGAGCTCGTGGATAAGATGCTCCACTGAATGGCTGATGAAAACTTCATAGGATATGTACAAACCCGCCGGTCCGTCCTAATTAGGACGAGGCCGGCTTTTTTGGACATACCTTTGAAGACCGGGAGTATATATACTTTCATCAGCAAAACAAGGAGGTTCTTCATGAGCGTAACAACTACCTTAAGCAAATTCGGTCTGACCAAGTTATTCGATCAGATCTATAAGGATCCGGAGCCGAACCTCGTCAAGCTCATCGATTGGGCCGACAGGTTCTCAAACGGACTTTATCCCGGTCAGCGGGCGGTGATCAGGCAGGCGATCGAAGATCCGGAGAACGCCTTCTATCCCTATGTGCGTCATATCATCAACGATATAGACCCGGAGGTGATGAAAACTGTCGCGGTCAACTTCTTTATCAACGCCAATCTTACCAGCGGCCCTATTCAGAATAAACTGCGCGAGAAATACAACTGCAACATTCCCTGGGCCATTCTGCTCGATCCGACCAGCGCATGCAATCTGCACTGCATTGGCTGCTGGGCGGCAGAGTACGGCAACAAGCTGAACCTAAGCTTTGAGGAGATAGACGACATCATCCGTCAAGGGAAGGAACTCGGGGTCTATATGTACATATACACGGGCGGAGAACCGATGGTACGGAAAAAGGACCTGATCCGCATCTGTGAAAAGCATGACGACTGCATCTTCCTCGCGTTCACGAACGGAATACTTATAGATGAAGAGTTCGCCGATGAGATGCTACGGGTAAAGAATTTCGTCCCGGCTATCTCTCTGGAAGGCTTCGGCGAAGCCACGGACAGCCGCCGCGGCCCCGGAGTTTACGAGAAGGTCCTGAAAGCGATGGAGATCCTGCATGAACGCAAGCTCATCTACGGCCTCTCGTGCTGCTACACCAGTATGAACTATGACTCCATAACGTCAGAGGAATACTGGGATATGATGATAGAAAAGGGCGCGTATTTCGTCTGGTATTTCCACTATATGCCCGTCGGAAACGACGCGAGCCCGGAGCTGCTGCCGGATCCCGAACAGAGAGAGACAGTTTATCACCGCATAAGGGATTATCGCAGCAGGAAACCGCTCTTTGCGATGGACTTCCAAAACGACGCCGAATTTGTCGGAGGCTGCATCGCAGGAGGCAGGAACTACTTCCATATCAACGCGAACGGCGACGCTGATCCCTGCGTGTTCATCCACTATTCCGACTCCAATATCAGGGAGAAGAGCCTGTTGGATATCCTGCGTTCACCGCTTTTCATGGCCTATCACGACGCTCAGCCGTTCAACGAAAACATGCTGCAGCCCTGTCCGATGCTTGAGAATCCCGAAAAGCTTCGCGAGATCATAGAAAAGACCGGAGCGAAGTCCACAGACCTGCAGTCTCCCGAGACAGCGGAGCATCTGTGCTCCAAGTGCGATTCCTACGCATCCTGCTGGGCGCCGAAGGCCGAAGAGCTGTGGGAAGCCAGGAAAGCCGAGAAAGCTGTGGGAAGCCAGGAAGGCCGAGAAAGCTGCTAAATAAGACCGACAGACCTTTTATCATCCTCTCATAAAAAGGCGCGCTGAGTATTCAGCGCGTCTTGAACTCCTTCACCGCCGCAAGCAGCACGTCTGCGTCTTCCTTAGTGTTGAATACACCGATGGAGATGCGGATGTGGCCGTGAGCGTAGGTGAGGGCGATGTTATTCGAGCGAAGAAATTCGAAGAGCTCCTCGAGATCGTATCCCGCGCCTGCGCCTTTAAGCAGGAGCGAGCCCGCGTGCTCGCCGTCGTCCTCAGAGCTCAGTATGTCCATGCCGAGAGCCTTCAGCCCGTCGTACAGGTAGTGGTAGAGCCCGTTGACGTGCTCCCATATGTTCTCGATACCGAGTCCGAGTAGCCATTTCACGCTGTCGTTGAGTATATAGCCTCCGAGGTTGTCGAGGGTGGAATTCTCGAGCTTCCTGGCAGAGCCGGGATCGGTGTATTCCACGGCCCACTCAGGGCCTCTTTTTAATGAGACGGCGAAACCCGCGGCGCTGTAGACCGGGCTGACGTGTTTAAGCAATTCGCTGTCAGCGTATACGAATCCGGCGCTCTCGGAGCCGCAGAGCCCCTTATAGCTTCCGGCCGCGACCGCGTCGACTCCCCATTCCTCGGCATGGAAGGGCTTTATCCCCAGGCTCTGTATGGCGTCCACTATCAGGAAGACCCCGTTGGCCCTGCACCATGAACCGAGCTTTGCCAGGTCCAGGCACCAGCCGGTGGCGGACTGTACGTGACTGACGGCTATGATGCGCGTATGTTCGTCGGCGAGGGCGATGAGCTCCTCCGCGAATATCTTTTTGTCGTCCCTTTCGGGCAGGACGCGCACCTCGAAGCCCTTGCCGCGGCCCGCGTTGAGACAGGGCATGATCACGGACTGGTGCTCGCCCGCGTCCGTCACGATATTGTCTCCCTCGCGGAAATCGAAGCCCTGCAGCAGGGCGTTGATGCCCTCGTTGGTGTTCCTGGCGAAGGCTATCTGCTGCGGTCCCGTGCCGCCGACGAGCTCGTTGAGATACTCTCTCGCTTCGTCAAGCTCTCTGAAGAAGACTCCGCGTCCCGGGCCTCCGCGCTCGTTCTCGGCGGCCGAGACCTCCCAGTCGTCGAAGAATCTCTGGGCGGAGCTGCGTCCAAGAAGGCATCCGCCGCAGTCGTAGGCGACGTCGAAGTATGTGCAGCGCTTTGCCGCGGGGAACAGTTCCTTTACATTCGAAGGTATGCTCATCTTTTTCTCCTTGTGCTTCAAAGTCCCGGCGTACCGGGACTTTGATATCGGCGTTTGGCGGGCAGCAGGCAGTCTCTCTGCTTCCGTTTCACGCCGCCATGCGCTCTTTTGCTTATCCGGATCTATTATTTATCCATCAGATACTTCGCCGCGGCGAGGTCCTCGGCAGCGAGGCCGAGCGATTCAAATATGGTTATGTCCTCGTCTGAGGTCCGGCCTTCGATCTCGCCTGCGAAGAGCTGGCCGAGGGTGCCGACAAGGTGTTCTTTGCCGAACGCGCCCTCGTTCATCGGGATGACATAATCTCCCGCTTCCGCCATAACGGATTCCACGCTGTCGCAGAAGAATCTGGCGCGCCTCACGGTCTCGGTGTCTAGCTCGCGGGCGTCCTTGGTGCAGGCCCCCACGGCGTTGATGTGAGCGCCTGGCTTGATCCACTCGTACTTTACGACGGGCTCCTTGGATGGGGTGAGGGTGCATATGATGTCGGCGCCTCTCACGGCTTCTTCGGCGCTGTCCGCAGCTTTCAGGACCGCGCCTCCCGCGATGGCCCTGTGAGCCCCGCAGAAGCTCTCTGCCTTGCTTTTGTTGTGATTCCATACTCTGACTTCATCCAGCGCGAAAAGCCCTGAAATGGCCTTTAAATGGCTCTCAGCCTGTTCTCCCGCCCCGAGCAGAGCCAGGATCTTCGAGTCCTTTCTGGCGAGATACTTAGAGGCCGCGCCGCTTACGGCGCCGGTGCGTATCTTGGTGACGGATGTGGCGTCGACTAGGGCCTTGAGCTCGCCGTGCTCACCGTCGAAGATCAGGATCTGCCCCTGGTGGGAGGGGAAGCCGTCCCTGCTGTTTTTCGGGAATACGCTCAGGATCTTGGCTCCGAAATAACCGTCGAAGCAAAACGCCGGCATGAAGGCGATGATATTGCCGCCCGGCATGGGCTGGCCCGTCCTGAGGTATTGTTCGAAGCCTCCGCGGTGCAGTTTCAGGAGGGTATCCTCCATGAGTTCGACGCACCCTGGCATGTCGAGGTTCTTTTCAACGTATTCGCTGTCAAAAGATCTGATGTCCATGCTTGCCTCCTTTTTCGCTTTATCGGTCTCGCATATCCGTTTCCCAAATTTGTTGCGCTTTTCCGTATCTTACTCTTCTTTTTTGTGCGCCATCGAGTAGCCGACGCTCAGCAGCGTGCCCGCGGCTATCATTATGGTCGCGGATATGAAGGGGAAGTGTATGTTGATAGTGTACAGCCTGGCCTCGGCGAAGGATCCTATGATAGAGCCGAAGGAGCGCGTCGCCTGGAAGAAGCCCATGAGGCTGTTGCTGGTCTCGGGCGTCGCGTGCTCCGCGGTTATGTTCTGAGCCATGGGGATAGCCATGATACCGAGGATCGAATAGAGGACGAACATCGCGGAGAAGGGGAGCATGCTCTCGTAGAAGAACATGGAGAAGCCCACTGCGCAGGCCGACAGGGCATAGATGACGGTTATCGTCCTGTGTATGTTGGTATGTTTGACCGCCCACATCGCTATGGTCATGTTCGCGAGCAGGCTGGTGGCAGCGATCACGGCCTTTATGGTCCCGTTGTACTGGGAGCCGAGCCCGAAGTGGTCTTTGATGTAGAAGTTGAAGACCGTCTCGAAAGTGGCCTGCCCTATGTGGTAAAGGATGAACGCCGTAAAGAACACGGCGAGCAGCGGAGTCATGTATTTCCTGGCGTCCATGAACGCGCTGAATGGGTTGACCTCGCGTACGTTCAGAGGATGATCCGGCCTGTGTTTGTATTCGGTATCGTCCTCGAGCACCTTGACGGCGATAAGCGTGTCGAATATGCAGATCGCTATCTGCACGTAAAACGGGGTCTCGATGCTCCTCATCCCGAGGAGGCCGCCCACGAAATAGCCTATCGCGTTCATGACGCTCCCGGACGTCGCGTAGAACGTCAGGTAGCGCGGGCGTTCTTTTTCGTCGCCGATGTTGATGATGTAGTTAAGCAGGGCGATAGAAGACGCGGCCGAGAGAAGCCCCGCCACCACGCGCCCTACGAGCAGCTGCACCCCGCTGAAGGCGTTCATCATTATGAACTGGCCTGCAGCATAGCCTATCAGGCCTACCATAGCGATCTTCTTGGTCGAGATGTATCCGCAGAGTTTGCCCCAGAATGGGGCTATCATGAAGCCTCCGACCGAGACGGCCGACATGGCGTAGCCGTACCACTGGCTCGGGAGCCCGCGGTCGACTATGAGGGTCGGCGTGACGGGATGAGCGAAGCCCATGGAGAAATGGTACAGCATCAGCACGATGAAAAAAGTTATGGGGAGTGGGTGTTTCTTTTTCATTTTTCTTTTTTCTGACGCGCCATGTATACGAAGCTCGTGACCGCGCTTAGGAGCATAGCGGAAGCAGCGGCATAGAAGGGGAGATGTATGTTCAGCAGGTAGAGTCTGGCTTCGGAGAACGAGCCTATGATGTACGAGAACGAGCTCATGGCCTGGAAGAATCCCATGAGGCTGTTGCTGTTCTCCTCGGTGGCGTGCGAGGCGCATATGTTCTGCCCCAGCGATCTTACCATGATGCTGAGGATGGAGTACAGGATGAATATCGCGAACAGGGGAAGCATGCTGTCGAAGAAGAGCAGGGAGCATCCCACCACGGCCGTGGTGATCACGGCCAGGAGGAAGAAGCTCCTGTGAATATCGCTCTTTTTGACGATCCACATCCCTATTGTGAAGTTCACGATGAGGCTCGATACGGCGATCACTGCCTTGATGGTGCCGTTGTACTGCGAGCCGAGGCCGAAATGGTCTTTGATGTAGTAATTGAAGACGGTCTCGAACAGCGACATGCCGAGGTTGTAGAGCAGGAAAGCCGCGAAGAAGAGGGCCAGCAGCGCGGTCATGTACTTCCTCGCGTCGAGGAAGGCGCTGAAGGGGTTGACCTCCTTTATGTTCATGCCGCGCTCGGGACGGTGCTTGTAGGGCGTATCGTCCTCGAGCACGAGGAATGCCATCAGGGCGGCAAGCACGCATATGCACATCTGCGCGATGAAGGGATACTCGATGCCCTTGATGCCGAGCAGTCCTCCCGCGAAATAGCCGGCCGCGTTGCTGACGCTGCCGGAGGTGGCGTATATCGTGAGGTATCTCGGCCGTTCTTTTTCATCGCCCACGTTGATTATGTAGTTGATGAGGGCGACTGTAGGCCCCATCGAGAGAAGGCCGGCGAACACGCGTCCTATGAGCAGCTGCACTCCGCTGTAGGCGTTCATCATGATGAACTGGCCCGCCGCGTAGCCCAGCATGCCGATCATGACTATCCTTTTAGTCGAGATATAGTTGCAGAGCTTGCCCCAGAAGGGGGCTATTACGAAGCAGCCGACGGATACTGCGGACATGGCGTAGCCGTACCACTGGCTCGGAAGACCGCGGTCGACTATCAGGGTAGGAGTCACCGGGTGAGCGAAGCCGCTCGAGAAGTGGTAGAGGAACATCATTATGAAAAAAGAGAAGGGAAGAAGATGTTTCTTTTTCATGTCTTATTATCCGTTCGCGCGGAGCTTATCCTGTCTTTTGTGTGATCCGGCCTACGCTTCTTTTTTCTGCCGCGCCATATACACGAAGCCCGTGGCCGTCCCTATCAGCAGTACCGCTGAGGCGGTGAAGAAGGGGAGCCTTACGCTCAGCGCGTAGAGCCTGGCTTCGGCATAGGATCCGATTATGGACGAGAAGGATCTCATGGCTTGGAAGAAGCCCATGAGGCTGTTGCTGTTCTCCTCCGTCGCGTGCTCCGCGCATATGTTTTGCGCGACCGGCATCAGCATGATGCTGATAACGGAATAAACGATGAATATCGCGGAGAGCGGGAGCATGTTCTCAAAGAAGAGCAGAGAGCAGCCCACCACCCCGGCGGTGACGGCGGACATCACGAAGAAGCTCCTGTGTATGTCCGTCTTTCTGACTATCCACATGCCTATGCTCAGGTTCGCGAGCAGGCTCGACACCGCTATGACGGCTTTGATGGTGCCGTTGTACTGGGAGCCGAGTCCGAAGTGGTCCTTGATATAGTAATTGAACACCGTCTCGAACAGCGACATCCCCAGGCAGTAGAGCACGAATGCGGCGAAGAAGCAGGCCAGAAGAGGGGTCATGTACTTCCCTGCGTCCATGAAGGCGCTGAAGGGATTGACCTCTCTGACGTTCATGCCCCGATCCGGGCGGTGCTTGTAGGGGGTATCGTCCTCTAGTACGAAAAACGCCAGCGCGGCCGAAGCGACGAGTATGGACATCTGAGCGATGAACGGAACCTGGATGCCCTTTATGCCGAGGAAACCGCCTACGAAATACCCCAGGGCGTTGCTGACGCTGCCTGAGGTAGAGTAGATGGTCAGATATCTGGGACGTTCGTGCTCGTCCCCGACGTTGATTATGTAATTGAGTATCGATATGGTCGCCCCGGAGGCGAGCAGGCCCGCGAAGACCCTGCCTATGAGGAGCTGGATCCCGCTGTAGGCATTCATCATTATGAACTGTCCTACGGCGTAGCCTACGAGCCCCAGTATAGCGATCCTCTTGGTAGATATGTAATTGCAGAGCTTGCCCCAAAAAGGCGCTATCATGAAGCTCCCGACGGATACCGCCGACATCGCGTAGCCGTACCACTGGCTCGGAAGACCGCGGTCCACGACGAGAGTCGGGGTGACAGGGTGCGCGAATCCGCTGGCGAAATTGTAGAGAAACATCACCACGAAGAACGACAGCGGAAGCAGATGCTTTCTCTTAGTCTCATTCATAACTTGTCTGCGCGCCGCCGAACCTGCGCGCCCGGTATATTAAGCCCTGTTCTCCCTAGCGTACCTGGCCCTGTAGATGACCGCGATCACGGAGGTGATCAGGTAAGCTATAAAGGCGAGTACGAAGGGATAGTGGGTGTTCGTATCGTAGATCAGTCCCGCGAAGGCGGCGCCGAAGATGCCGCCGAGCGAGTTCATTGCTTGGAAGAAGCCCATCACGGAGTTGCTGTTCTCGGCGCTCGCGTGCTCCGCGCAGAGGTTCTGCTGTATGGGGTTCCTGATGATATTTATGGTCATGAATACTATATCACAGATGGCGAAGGGTATGATGCTTCCGAAGAAGAATAGTATGAGTCCAGCGGGTATGGTCGCCGCTATCATGACCCAGGCGTAGGTCCTGTTTATATTGGTCTTCTTGACCAGCCACATGCAGACCGTGCTGTTCGCTATGAAGCCGCAGATCGCGATCGCCGCCTTGAATATGCCGTTGTAGGCGGAGGAGAGGTGGAACTGGTCCTTGATGAAGTAGTTGAATACCTGCTCGAAGGAGTTCTGTCCGACGGCCGCGATGGCTACCATAGCGAAGATCAGGGCGAAGTTGACGTTCATGAAGCTCTTCGCTTCGACGAATACCTTGAAGGGGTTCGCGTCGGAGAAGGTGAGCTTTCTTTCCGGCTTGTGCTTGAAGGGGGTGTCGTCGAGGCAGACGAAGTAGAGGCCTATGCAGCCGGCGGCCAGCATTATGACCTGGACGGTGAAGGTGAACTCGACGGAGATGAGTCCCAGCATACCGCCGATGAAGTATCCGACCGCGCTTATGACGTTCTGAAGCGTGGCGTAGACCGTAAGGTGCTCTCCGCGCTCCTCGGGAGAGCTGGTGTTTACGACGTAGTTGAGCGCAGCAGTCCAGGCGCCGCTGGAGAAGGCTCCCGCGACCATCCTTCCTCCCACGACCATGGCCTCGTTTACGGCCGCCCCGAAGATGACCTGTCCCACGCAGTAGCCCAGGCCGCCTATCAGGATTATGGTCTTGGTGGGGATGTAATTGCACAGCTTGCCCCAGAAGGGGGAAAACAAAAAGCTCATGACGAACATCGCTGCGAGCGCGATGCCGAACATTGAGCTGTCCAGATTCCTTTCGACTATTAGGGTTGGGGTCACGGGGTGCGCGAAATTCGCCGACATCGAAAAGACGGCGTAAACTATCAGGAATTTGAGGAACTGTCTCCTGTTCATGATCTTCTCCTATCTCTACCGTATTTTATCCGTTTCAGCTTGCCGCTTCGGTCCGCGGCTGTCTTACTCCGCGGCCTGTTCCTTCTTGTAGTGCCTCACGTAGATCACCGAGAGCGCTGTGCCGATGACGAAGGCGCAGAAAGCAAGTATGAATGGATAGTGTGAATTGGTGTCGTATATGAGCCCGGCGAAGGCCGCTCCGAAGATGCCTCCGAGCGAGCCCATCGCCTGGTAGAATCCCATGACCGAATTGCTGGTCTCGGGGGTGGCGCGTCCAGCGCAGAGGTTCTGCATCAGGGGCAGGCGCATGGTATTTACCGTAAAGAACAATATGTCGCATGCCGCGAAAGGCCAGAGGCTGTTGAAGAAGAGCAGCGCGAAGCCGAGAGGAATCACGCAGGCGACGATGACCGGCAGGAATGTGATATTGGTATCGGTCTTTTTGATCAGCCTCATGCAGATCAGGCTGTTCGCGAGGAAGCCTGTGGCCGCTATGGCAGCCTTGAATATGCCGTTGTACGCGGAGGACAGCCCGAAGTAGTCCTTGATGTAGTAGTTGAATACCTGCTCGAAGGAGTTCTGGCCTATGGCGCAGATAGCCGTGATGGCGAAGAGCATCCCAAGAGCCGGCGTGATGAAGTTCTTCAGATCGAAGAAGGCCGCGAAGGGGTTCGCGTCGGAGAGGCTGAGCTTTTTCTCGGGCCTGTGCTTGAAGGGGGTATCGTCCTTGCTGATGAAAAAGAAGAGCACGCCTCCGGTGGCCAGGACTATGATCTGTACCATAAAGGTGAACTCTACGGAGATGAGCCCGAGCATTCCTCCCACGAAGTAGCCGACGGCTCCAGCGACGTTCTGCACGGTGGCGAGCACTGTCAGGTTCTGCCCGCGGTTCTCAGGATCGCTGACGTTTATCACGTAATTGGCAAAGGCTGTGAAGCAGGCCGAGGTGAAGACGCCGGCAAAGGCGCGGCCCCCGACGACCATGGCCTCGTTTACGGCCGATCCGAATATATACTGGCCTATGGCGTAGCCTATTGCCCCGATGAGCATGAGGTTCCTCGTCGGGACGTAGCTGCACATCTTGCCCCAGAAGGGCGCGAAGAGGAACATCATCGTTAGCATCGCGGCTAGCGCTATGCCAAACATCGAACTGTCGAGATGGCGTTCTACTATGAGCGTAGGCGTAACGGGATGCGCGAAGCTTGCGGCCATGTTGAACATGACCATTACGCTAAAAAAGACCAGGAGGTTGGCTCCGCTCTTTTTCTGTTTCATCTGTTTCCTGCCTTTCGGAATATCGCTTCGGCCACTTAGGGGAAGGGGCTGCCTTCCCTTGCTGGCCGTTATCTCTTCTTAAACTGTCTGTCTATCTAAACTGTCTGTCTGTCCGATCTGCGCCTCAGGAGGTCTCCTTCTTGCAGCCAATCCGGACAGTTGATCTTTACGAGCTTCATCGGGTGCGATGAGCGATCTATGCGGTTTCCTTCCTCGTCGGTGATCTCGGTGAGGGTGAAGCTCCTTCCGGGATAGCCCGGGGTGACGGCCGTTATCTCGTCTCCGACGCTGAAGGCGTTTCTGGTGAGCAGGGTGACCCTGCCGTCCTTCGCGTCCTCCTGAGCGCTGCCTATGAAGAGCCAGTCTCTTATGTAGCCGTCCGAATCGGTCGCGACCTGGTTGGGATCGCCGAAGTAAAAGCCCGTGGAGAAGGGCCTGTGGCTCGAGGTCTCGAGCTCCTGGCGCGCCTCTTCGAGGGTGCAGCGGCCGTCCATCATCATCCTGTATGCGTTTACGGTCGTTCCGATGGAGTAGGGCGTCCTCATGCGGCCCTCGATCTTGAAGGATACGACTCCGGCGTCTTCGAGCTGATCGAGGAAGCTTATGGCGCAGAGGTCCTTGGAGCTCAGTATAGTGGTGCCCTTGGCGTCCTCTTCGATGGGGAAGTACTCGCCGGGGCGCTTCTCCTCCATGAGGTAGTAGTTCCAGCGGCAGGACTGCGCGCAGCCTCCTCGGTTCGCGCTGCGGCCCGTGGTATAGGCGCTGAGTATGCACCTTCCCGAGTAGGCCATGCACATGGAGCCGTGGACGAAGCATTCGAGCTCGAGCCCGGCGGGCTTCATGGCGTTTATCTCGCGTATCTGTTCGAGAGTGAGCTCCCTGGCTAGAACTATGCGGCTCGTCCCCATATCGTAGTACACGGCGGCGGCGCGGTAGTTCATGCAGTTGGCCTGAGTGCTGAGATGTATCTCCATCTGAGGGCACTTGTCCTTGATCTCAGCGATCGCGCCTATGTCGGAGACTATTACGGCGTCGGTGCCGAGGTCCAGGAGCCTTTTGGCGTAGTCTCCGAGAAGGGGTATCTCGCTGTTTACCGCGAAGCTGTTGACCGTCACGTAAAGCTTGCTGCCCTTGGCGTGGATGAGCTCTGCGGCCTCCGCGAGGGAGGCTTCGTCAAAGCCGACCTTCTCGGCCCTGAGCTGCATGAAAGGGCCGCCGCAGTATATAGCGTCGGCTCCGTATTTCAGCGCAGTCTTTATTCCTTCGAGGTCTCCCGCGGGAGCCAGAAGCTCTGGTCTTTTTGCTCTATTCATAACGTATATATATTAATTAAAGATGCTATCGAAAAAACACAAGATATATTATCCGCGCGCGCGAGTTTTGTATAGCAATAATTTTGTTTTTATGACATAATCTTTAGCGCGGAGGAAGCTAAATGAAACGAATGATAAACAACCCCGATGATCTGATAGCCTACAGGGAATATCTGAACAGAGAGCTGAGCTTCAGACATCATTCCTACGAGAGAGAGATGCGCCAGTACGAGCTCATGAGGGCCGGAGATGCTGCCGCCGTCGAGGAGAGCAGGATGATGTTTTCCAGCGCCTCAAAGGGCAGTCTTTCGAAGGACGCTCTCAGGAATATAAAATATCTTTTCGTCGCGAGCGCGACCCTCGTCACCCGCTTCGCCATAGCAGGAGGGCTCAATCCCGAGACGGCCTACAACGCCAGCGACCTGTACATAAACCGCATGGACGAGTGCCTTACGGAGGACGAGGTAAGGATCCTCCATTCGGAGATGTTCGAATACTTCACCAGGCAGATGGCCGGGGTGGGCCGGCGCGATTCCTATTCGCGGCCCGTGCTCATGGCCATGGAGTTCATAGACGGAAGGCTTCAGGACCACATCAGGATAGCCGAGGTCGCCGAGTATGCGGGGCTCAATCCGAGCTACCTGTCCACTCTCTTCAGAAAGGAGACCGGGATGACGCTCTCGGGCTACATCATGGAGCGCAAGATGGATTCGGCCAAGAATATGCTCAAATACTCGAGCTTTCCGGCCTCTGAGATAAGCGCGATACTGGGTTTCTCATCCCAGAGCCACTTCATAAGGAGCTTCAAGAGCCTAGTGGGCTGTACGCCCGGAGAGTTCAGAAGGACGCACTACAGGGAGGAATTCTTCCCGGAAAAGGAGAACTCAAAAGCAGCGGGAGCTGAGGCGAGGAGCGCAGCGGAGGCCATGGATGAATAAGAACGGACGCATAGAGATATTGGCCCCGGTCGGAGGTCAGGAGCAGCTCATAGCTGCCGTGAGGAGCGGGGCGGACGCCGTATACTTCGGCCTGCAGGATTTCAACGCGAGAAGGAACGCCGAGAATTTCGCAGGAGATGGCCTTGCGGATACCGTCGCCTACTGCCACCTCCACGGCGTCAAGGTTTATATAACCCTCAATACTTTGATAAAGGACGAGGAGCTGGCGGCAATGAAAAGAGCCGCGGATACAGCCGCGGAGGCAGGGGTCGACGCCCTGATAGTCCAGGATCTCGCGGTCGCAGCCTACGTAAGGGATACGTGGAAGGATCTCCCGCTGTTTGCGTCCACTCAGATGGTATGCGTGGACGAGGAGGGCGTCAGCCTGCTAATGGAGCATGGCTACTCCAGGGTGGTCCTCGGAAGGGAGCTCAGCCTGAAGGAGATCAGGAGCATCATCAAAAACACCGGTGTAAAGGCCGAGGTCTTCGTACACGGGGCGCACTGCATGAGCGTCTCCGGCGCCTGCTATATGTCCTCGCTCATCGGAGCCCGCAGCGGCAACAGGGGGCTCTGCGCCCAGCCCTGCAGGCTCGACTGGCGCATAGGATCTAAGGATCACGCGCTATCGCTAAAGGATCTCTCGTACGTGGAGCATCTCAAAGAGCTCGAGGACGCAGGGGTATCTTCGGTTAAGATAGAGGGCCGCATGAAGAGGGCGGAATACGTGGCTGCCTCGGTGACGGCCTGCAGGGACGCGCTCGAGGGAAGGAAGCCCGATATGGAGACCCTCAGGGCCGTGTTTTCCAGAAGCGGTTTTACCGACGGCTATCTCATGGGAAAGCGCGGGCCCCAGATGTTCGGCTACAGGACCAAGGAAGACGTCACCGCGGCCTCGGGCGTGCTCGGAGAGCTCGCGAAGATATACGAAAAGGAGCCTCAGAGCGTACCCGTCGATATGGTCTTGAGCGTGCACGAGGGCAGGCCGTCGGAGCTCAGCGTATTCGGCGCGGGCTATTTCGCCTCGGCGGAGGGAGCCGCGCCCGAAAGGGCCAGGACTCTTCCCCTGGACGAAGAATACGCGAGGAAGAGCCTTTCAAAGACGGGCGGGAGCATGTACTTCCTGGACGGACTCACGCTTGACGCGGAGCCCGGCCTGATGCTTCCAGCATCAGCGCTGAACGCGCTGCGCCGGGAGGCGCTGGCCGGGCTCGACGCGGCAATCGTCTCCGCCAGCACGCCCGTATACGAAAGATCCGGCGCCGATGAGCCGAAGAGGCGGGCGGAGGATGCAGCGCCCGCGGGCACCGATGAAGCAGCTATAAGACCGGCTTCAGCGGGAGGCTCCTCGTATCCCGAAGACTTTGCGGATGCCGGCGCGAAGCTTTCCCATCTCTTCTCCGGCGGGAAGAAATACATATGCCGCTTCGAGGATGGGGGGCAGCTCTTCGCCCCGGCGGAGGATGAGATCATCATGCTGCCGCTAAGAGCTTTGGAGAAAGATCCCGGGATCATAGAGCGCTGCGCCGGAAGGCTCATATGCGAGCTCCCGGCGGTGATCTGGCCTGAGGAAGCCCCGCGCGCTGAGGAACGCCTTCGCTCGCTAATACAAAAAGGGCTCACCGACGCCTGGGCTGACAATATAGGCGGCCTGCGGCTCGCAAGAAGGCTCGGTCTGCGCGTACACGGGGGCAGCGGGCTCAACATACTCAATTCCGAGGCCCTGGCCCAGGCCGAAGGCTTCGGGCTCTCCTCGGTCTGCGCCTCGTTTGAGCTTTCGATGGCGGGGATAGGCCGGCTGAGGCACGAGAAACCCATGGGATACATCTCCTACGGAAGACTGCCGCTCATGAAGTTCCGGGCCTGCCCCATGCGCGGCGAGAAGGGCTGCGGGGACTGCAGCGGACTGAACTTCATAACCGACCGCACCGAGACCGACTTCCCCCTGATATGCAGGGAGAGGAGCTACAGCGAGCTTTTAAACTCCGTCCCGCTGTATATCGCGGACAAGGAGAGGGCGGACGCGGACTACGAGCTGCTGTATTTCACCATAGAATCGCCCTCCGAATGCAGGCTGATACGCTCGATGCTTAGGAGCGGCGAGTCACCGGACTTCAGACGCACCGGCGGCCTGTACTACAGGAAGCTGCTCTAAGGCCTGCCCGGCGGCGACGCCCGAACAGAAGCTCCGGGAAGCAGGGAGCTGAGGCCTCATGTGCCGTAGGCCCAAACCGGCAAAAGGAACACAGCATTGATCATACTAAGATACGGAAATACAAATACCTTCTTCATCCCCGGAAGCCGCGGGGGCCTGCTGGTCGACACGGACTACGCGGGAACGCTGCGCGCTTTCTGCAGGGCGCTTAAGGAAAACGGGCTCAAGATCAGCGACATCGGATGCGTGCTCGCGACGCACTATCATCCAGACCACATGGGGCTCATAGGTGAACTGACGGGTCGGGGAGTCGGGCTGCTCCTGATCGATACGCAGATAGACAGCGTTCACAGCTCGGACTATATCTTCGCCAGGGACGGGATACCGTTCGCGAAGATAGACGAAGGGAAAGCCCTCGTCATAGGCTGCGAAGAGAGCAGGGACTTCCTCGCGGGGATGGGCATCGACGGGGAGATCTTCTCCACGCCCAGCCACAGCCCTGACAGCGTCTCGCTCATACTGGACAGCGGCGAATGCATAGCCGGCGACCTGGAGCCCTTCGAATACATAGCCGCATACGGCGGGAACGCCGCCCTGGAAAGCGACTGGGAGCGCATAAAGTCGTCTGGGGCGAAAAAAGTATATTATTCGCATCACGGCGCGCAGGATATATAAAGCCGCAGAAGCGGCACGCGCAAATATGAGACACACAGCCGGGGAGGACGGCACGCGATGACTAAAGAGGAAAGAGTGGAAAAACAAAGGCAGCGCCTCGAGGAGATGCTGCGATTCGAAAGGAAGCTCTGGGAAGCCGGAAAGCTCCATATAGCCGGGGTCGACGAGGTCGGAAGGGGACCCCTCGCGGGGCCTGTAGTCACGGCAGCGGTCATGCTCCCGCGGGATTTCTCACTGCTCGGCGTGGACGATTCCAAGAAGCTAAGCCCGAAGAAGAGGGAGCTGCTCTTCGATCAGATAATGGAGGCAGCCGTCTGCGTAAGCTTCGGCAGGAGGGAGCCTCAGCGCATCGACGAGATAAACATACTCGAAGCCACGAAGGAAGCCATGCTGGAGGCTGTAAGCGGCCTCAGCGTAAAGCCCGATCACGTGCTCATAGACGCCGTGCGGCTTCCCGGGCTCGACGCTCCGCAGAGCTCTATTATCCACGGCGACGCGCTCTCGGTATCCATTGCCGCGGCGTCCATACTCGCCAAGGTCACGAGGGACAGGGAGATGGAGCGCATGGCCGTAGTCTACCCGGGCTACGCTTTCGAGAGCAACAAGGGCTACGGCACCAAAGCGCATTACGAGGGGCTGGCCAGGCTCGGTCCCTGCCCGATACACCGCAGGACCTTTCTTTGATCATACGAACGGCACAGATCATACGAACAGCACAGATCATGCGAACGGCAGAGCAATAGTTTTAAGCAGAAAGGAGAACGCATGGAAAACTTTATCCACTCCATACCAACCAAAGTCTATTTCGGCAAGGGCCAGATATCCCATCTTGACGAGGCTCTCAGGCAGTACGGGACCAAGGTGCTCCTGGTCTACGGAGGGGGCTCCATAAAAAAGACCGGGCTCTACGACGAGATCATGAAGATCTTAAGCGAAGGAGGCTTCACGGTCACCGAGCTCGCCGGAGTCGAGCCGAATCCCCGCATCGAGTCCGTCGAAAAGGGCGTCAGGCTCTGCAGGGAGAACGGCATAGAGGTGGTCCTCGCCGTAGGCGGCGGGAGCACCATAGACTGCTCCAAGGCCATCTGCTCCGGTTATTACTACGAGGGCGATGACCTCTGGTACATGGTCAAAAACGTGCCCGGGCCCAAGAAGTCCCTCCCGCTGGTCGACATACTCACCATCAGCGCCACGGGCTCGGACTTCGACGGGGGCGGGGTCATCACCAACCTTAAGACCCATGAAAAGCTTGGCGCTTTCTTCACCCATCCCTCGGTCTCGATACTGGACCCGAGCTACACCTTCACCGTCTCGAAATACCAGACTGCGGCCGGCTCTGCGGACATCATGTCCCATACGATGGAGTGCTATTTCTCTTCCCCGGGAGACAGCGGCCTGACCGAAGGACTCTCCGAGACCATACTTAAGACCGTTATAAGATATACGCCGGTCGCTCTTAAGACTCCAGATGATTACACGGCAAGGGCGAACCTCATGCACGCCGAGTCGATAGCCTGCTCGGGCATACTCGCCTACGGCAAGAAGTACTCCGGCTGGCCCTGCCACGCGATGGAGCACGAGCTCTCGGCGTATTACGACATAACCCACGGCGTCGGCCTCGCCATACTCACGCCGCGATGGATGAGGTTCGTACTGCGGAACGATCCCTCGACTGAATGGAGGTTCGTCCGCTTCGCGAAGAACGTCTGGGGCATCGAAGGGGAGGATGATCACGGGCTCGCCCTGAAGGGCATAGACGCGCTCGAGGACTTCTTCAGGAGCTGCGGCATCCCGATGAGCCTGTCCGAACTCGGCATAGGCACCGAGCACTTCGCGGACATGGCCGCTCATGCGGATGTAGGCGGAAGGCTCACCAACGCGTGGGTCCCCCTTACCAAGGAGGACGTCGAGGAGATATTCAGGGACTGCCTGTAGCAGGGCTTGCGACGCCGGCAGGAGCCGGAGCGCAGGCTTCCTACCAGAATGGGCGGCGGCCCGATCATAACGGTAGGGGATATGACTAGCCCCGTCGCGAAGATCTTCCCGAACCGCGGCCTGCTGGCCTTCGCTAAAAAGTACGCGAAGGAGAATCTCATACCCCTGCAGAGGGTGCCCTCGCCCGGAGCGGGAAACAACGACGCGGGCGGGGTGAATTTCTCCGGCAGCCACTGCCCGGCCATAGGGATCATTATCCCGAGGCGCTATTCACACTCGCAGTCGGAGCTCCTCGACATGAACGACCTGGCCAACGAGTACCGCATGCTCGAGGGCTTCATCAAAAATAACGGCAGGATAAGCTATGACTTTTTCGCCGAGTAAAGGCGAAAAAGGATCGCGGAGGGGCCGCCCGGTCCCTCCGCGAACGACAAAACAAAGATCAAGACATAACAATGACTAAAGAGGAGACCGGAAATGAAATGGTATAAGCCCCGCATCGATCTTTCGGCCAAAGGGATGACAGTCGTGCTGCTCATAGCAGGGCTCGCGATGCTCGGCCTTGGCATAAAATTCACATTTGACACCAGGGGCTTTGAGAAGACAGAAGCCGTGATCACGCGCATCGAAGTGGAGAGCGAAGGAGGCGACGACAGCAGCTATACCACTTACGTTGACTATGAGGTTGACGGAAAAAGTTATACGGGAAGCATAGGCTTTTACCAGGATGGCTACATGCCCGGCAAGTGCATAAGCATCAAATACGATCCCGCGGATCCCACGCGTATAGCAGAGGACTCGCCTGGCATGCTCATCTATCTGACTGGAGCCGGGACGCTCCTTGCGGCGGGCTCCCTGTACTCACTTCTGCGGGCAAAGAGAAAACTGGCTAAGCTGAAAGAGCAGTCCGGCGCTGACGAAGGGCTCTTCGGGCCGCGGCGCGCGGGAGGGGAGCGAGAGCTTTATTTCCTGACGGACCTCGGCACGGCCAAGGGCGGCTGCCATATCGAAGATCCTGACCGCAGGGTGCTTTATGAGGCCGACGCGACGGACTTCTCCCTGATCTCGGACTCCGAATATACCTTCACAGACCATGAGAACGGACGCAGCAGGAAGTTCCTCGTGAGCAAGACGGTCACTTCGTCCTCCGACGCCCCCTGGGTGCTCGACAACCATTCGACCTTCAGCCTTAACGGCGAGGACGTATGGAAGAGCCTGCATGAAAACGGCATAGAGATATAGACCGGGCTTTCCGGTCTCAAATGGAGCTACGAGATATACAGGGACGGCGTGCAGGTCGCCCATATAGAGTCCTCCGGCAGGCTCGTCCACGAGGAAGACGCCGAAAAGGGCGGCATGCTCTCGAGCGTCCCATCGCAGGGCTTCTTCCGCATCTGGACGGACGAAAAGGACCTCAGCGCGGTGTTCCTGTGCTGCTTCGCCATAGGCAGGACGGATATGATGATCTATTCGTGAGGGGCAGGGAAGCCGCAAAACTGATGCGATAATTGATGCGATAACTGATACGGAAACGGATATGATAACGGATACGATGAAAAAGATCCCCGCGCGGCCGCGCGGGGATCGCTGTATCTTGCGGCTTTTCGCATTACTTCTTCAGCGAAGAGATCGGGGTGAAGCTCCCGTCCTCGTTCGGGCGGAAGACGTAGTGCTCCTTGAGGTAGATGACGTCGTCGCGGCCCACAGTCTCGAGCTCTGCAAGGATCGCAGCTCTGGCGACGACCTCTGCGCCGGCCTTCTTAACGAGCTCCTCTACGGCCCTCACTGAGTCACCGGTCGCGATGACGTCGTCGATGATGGCGACTCTCTTGCCCCTGATCTTCTCGGCGTCGACGCCGTTGAGATAGAGGGTCTGCTCCTTCTGCGTGGTGATGGAGTACACGGTGCAGCCGATGGCGTCCTGCATATAAGGCTTCTTGCTCTTGCGGGCGATGATGAAGTCCTTCATGCCCATGAGCCTGGACATCTCGTAGGTGAGGATGATGCCTTTGGCCTCGGCTGTCACGAGGTAATCGACCTCGGGGAGCCTCTCGACGAGCTTGGGCGCGCAGGTCTGCACCAGTTCCGTGTCGGATATGCATACGAAGCTCGCAAGCGCCAGATCGTCGGCGATCTTTACGTAGGGCAGCTGCCTCTTGATCCCATAGATCTCAAAATCAAAGTATTTCCATTGTTCGCTCATTTGGTTGCTCTCCTTGTTGCGTCGATAAATAAAATCACGCTCAATATTAATATCAAAACATGCGCCAAATCAACAGCTTTTTACTGCGGTATCAAAAAACGCGCTGAAAAACGCTTACTTCAGCCGCATGAGCCGTGACGGGCTTTCCCGTGCCGGGCGCGTCCCCCAGTACAGTATGCGTCAGGTTTGTGAATAAGCAGGCCCCATCAATGCGATATTTGAATAGATCGCGCGTCAAACTTTTTATTGACACGGCGGCGGCGCGTTTCATATAATCATTGCGGCAAAAGACTTTAATATAGTACGGGATACTATAAAGGCGATCATATCTGAAACATCTCGGGTCCGGATCCGGGACAGTACTGGAATGTGCAACCTCTGTAGGCTCATACTATGGAGGTTGTTTTTTAACAGGAGGTACAAAATGCAGAAAAACGGCTCCAGAGACCTAACAGCAAAGATGCTCATCGCAATGGCCGCGGCGGTAATATGCGGCCTGGGTGTCATAGCGCTTCGCGAATCGCTGATTTCCGGGGGAAACGCTCAGACCTGGAATACCATAAACAGCCTGCTCTTCGCGGACATCACCGCGGAAGGAAATGAGAGCGCTCTTGGACTCTTCTATATCGTGGGGCAGCTCTTCGTCAAAGCCCTTCAGCTCGTCATCGTCCCCATGGTATTCACCAGCATCGTGAGCGCCATGGTGCGCATCTCCGATTCCAGAAAGCTCGGAAGGATCTCGTCCAGGACCATCGGGCTGTTCCTCACGACGACTGTTTTGGCCATAATCCTCGCGGCTGTAGCAGGAATGACGGCCTTTAATGCAGGAGCCTTCCGCAATACCGCGCTCGATATGGCCGGAAGCACAGGAAAGACGGGAAGCAATCCCCTCAACATAATCCTCAACGCGGTGCCGAATAACTTCGCTTCGGCGCTCACCAATAACGGCGGCGTGCTCGCGATAGTCGTTACCGCCGCAGCTGTCGGGCTCTCCGTTAACAAGCTCGGAGACAAGGTAAAGATCATACCCGCGCTCTGCGGCGAGATCGGTGAGATCATCAACGTATTCCTCAATTTCATAGTGAACAGATTCGGCCCAGCAGCGATCTTCTGTCTTCTGACCAGGACCTGCGCGACTTACGGCATAGCACATCTGCGTCCGGCGATCGCCTACGTGATCCTGACCGTAGCGCTGCTCCTCATAGTGCTCTTCGCAGGGTACGCGCTCTTTGTGAAGGTGACTACCGGGCTATCCCCGGCAAATTTCGTAAAGAAGATCGGCAAGGTGGCCCTCTTCGGATTCTCCACCTCCTCAAGCGCTGCGACTCTGCCGCTCAACCTCAAGACCGCTACCGAGGACCTTGGAGTGAATGAAGAGGTGGCGTCCTTCGTGCTTCCGCTCGGAATGACCGTAAACATGGACGGAACGGCTATAATGCAGGTCATAGCGACGATCTTCATAGCGGGCTGCAGCGGATATGAGATCAGTTTCTCCACTCTGCTCCTCATAGGGCTCCTGGCGATCATCGCGTCCATCGGAACTCCCGCGGCTCCCGGAGCCGGCGCCGTGATACTCTTCACGATACTGAGCGGAGTAGGCTTCAACAATGAGCTTGCGCTCATGGCCTACAGCCTCATCCTTGCCATCAACAGGCCGATCGAGATGCTCGTCACCGCACTCAACGTGGTCGGAGACAGCGCCTGCGCCATGGCCGTCGCCAAGAGCGAAGGAGCTCTCGACGAGCAGAAGTACAACGCATAGGATTGAAAACGTATCGGCGGTCGGACTTAGCCGGACCGCTGAGCTGCGGCAAGAAAAGCTGCGCTGAAAATGAAGATAACAGACTTCAAAATACTTAAAAATGAATGGGTCTCTCCGGACTGTTTCGAGCTCTCGCTGGAGCCTTGGGAAGATCTGGATGTCCGGCCGGGGCAGTTCCTTGAGCTTTCGGTGCCGGGCAAAACGCTCAGGAGGCCGGTCTCAGTCTGCGGACGGGACGGCAGGATCCTCAGGCTCTGTGTGCGCGCGGCGGGAGAGGGGACAGTGATCCTGAGCGGGCTCAAAAACGGCGTGATAAACGCTATAGGGCCTCTTGGAAACGGTTTCAGCCTCCCGGGCAAGGACCCCTGCTGCACCTCCGGCGCCGCGGGCTGCGGACACGGGAGCGGTATGTACAAAGAGGGCTCCGCGGCCGAGAGCAGGCTGCTCATAGTCGGAGGAGGCATAGGCTGCGCCCCGCTGCTGCTGCTAGCAGAGGAGGCCGTTAAGGCCGGACTGGAGGTGACGGCGGTCTTCGGTTTCCGGGACAGGGAGCACGCGCTCTTTGAGAGGGAAATGAAGGCCCTGGCATTAAGGAGCATATACTGCTTCGACAGCGAAGGAGACGACGCTGTGTCCGTCGTGAGACGCGAAGGGCTCACAGATCTTCCGTTCAGGGCCTGCGGGCCGCTTCCGATGATGGAAGGGCTGGCATCGGCAATGAGCTCGGACGGGGAGTTTTCGGTCGAAACGCGCATGGGCTGCGGATTCGGGGCCTGCATGGGCTGCAGCATAAGGACAGTCTCCGGAATGAAGCGCGTCTGCAAGGACGGTCCGGTGTTCAGGAAAGGGGAGATCGTATGGCAGAGCTTGCGGTAAAGCTTCCCGGGATGGAGCTCAAAAATCCCCTGATCCCAGCGAGCGGGACCTTCGGCTACGGAATGGACCATCTGGACTTCTTCGACGTCAACGAATGCGGAAGCTTTTCCATGAAGGGCACTACGCTCGAGCCGAGAGAAGGCAACGCCCTTCCAAGGATAGCGGAATGTGCCGGCGGGATGCTCAACGCCGTGGGACTTCAAAATCCCGGGGCGCGCGAAGTCATAGAGAGTGTTTTCCCCGAGCTCAGGAAGATATACAGGGGGAAGATATTCGCTAACGTCAGCGGCTTTTCCGTGGAAGAATACGCAGAGTGTGCCCGCCTTCTGGCAGCGGAAGATATCGTCGGGGCCATAGAGCTTAACATCTCATGCCCAAACGTCCACGGAGGAGGGATGAGCTTCGGAACGGATCCAAAGACTGCCGCGGAAGTGCTCAGAGCCGTCAAGAAGACATCAGACAAACCTGTATATGTCAAATGCACGCCGCAGTGTCCGGACCTGCCGGCCATGTGTGAAGCGTTGGAGGAAGCCGGTGCGGACGGATTGGTCCTGCTGAACACCTTCCTCGGCATGCGCCTGGACTACAGGACTGGAAAGCCGGTGCTCGCCAACGTCACCGGAGGGGTGAGCGGCCCCGGGATATTCCCGCTGGCGCTGCAGAGGATATACCAGATCTCGCCGCGCGTGAGCATACCGATAATAGGCTGCGGAGGGGTCTGCAGCGGACGGGACGTCATAGAAATGATGTCCGCGGGAGCGAGCGCCGTTGAGATCGGCACCTCGAACCTCATCGACCCAATGAGTGTGCCAAGGATAAAAAATGAGCTCGAGGCAGCGCTCGAAGAGCTCGGCATAGATGATATAAACGAGATTATCGGGAGAGCATTCAAATGAAGAGAGAAGTCATCATCGCCTGTGATTTTGAGAGCAGAGATCAGCTTTTGGGATTTCTGGACAGCTTCGGAGAGGTAAAGCCCTTTGTCAAGATAGGCATGGAGGTCTTTTACGGCGGAGGGCCTGAGATAGTCAGGCAGATAAAAACAAGGGGACACAAGATATTCCTCGATCTGAAGCTCCATGACATACCTAACACGGTCCACAAGTCCATGCTTCAGCTTGCGGAGCTCGATGTGGACATGGTGAACGTCCATGCGGCAGGTTCCATAGAGATGATGAGGGCCGCGAGGCGCGCCCTCGACGAAAGGGGATCAAAGGCTCTGCTCCTCGCCGTGACCCAGCTGACCAGCACCAGCGAAGAAGTCATGAAAAAAGAGCTCTGGATAGACCACAGCATGGCGGACACAGTAAAGCACTACGCGCAGAATGCCATGGAGGCCGGCTGTGACGGAGTCGTATGCTCCCCGCTCGAATCCGCGCTCGTACACGAAGCCTGCGGCAGCGATTTTCTGACCGTTACCCCGGGCATAAGATTCGCGGGCGGCGACAGGGGCGATCAGAAGAGGGTGACTACTCCGGCCATGGCGCATGATCTCGGATCGAGCTTCATAGTCGTAGGACGGGCCATCACAGCGGCGGCCGATCCCGTAAAGGCCTACGAGCGTGCGAGCAGGGAATTCGAGGAGGGGAAACAATGAACAGCAGCGAGATCAAAAAGACGATAGCGTCCGATCTTCTCAAGATCAAGGCGGTGTTCCTCCGCCCCGAGCAGCCATTTATATGGGCAAGCGGGATCAAATCGCCCATCTACTGCGACAACCGCCTGACCCTTTCAGACGTAGACGTGCGCGGCGATGTCGAGATGGCGCTTGCGCAGATCATCAGGGAATACTACCCGCAGTGCGAATCCGTCATGGGCACCAGCACCGCCGGGATAGCCCACGCCGCGATAGTCGCGACCATACTCGGCCTGCCCATGGGCTACGTGCGCGCCGCGGCTAAGGATCACGGCCGCAGCAATCAGATCGAGGGGCGCTGCGAACCGGGCACAAAGGTCGTCGTGATCGAAGACCTCATCTCGACGGCCGGAAGCTGCGTAGACGTATGCGAGGCGCTCAGAGAGGCCGGGGCCGAGGTCCTAGGGATCGCGTCGATATTCACCTACGGCATGAAAAAAGCGGACGCAAGGCTCAAGGAGCATGAGCTCGTGAACCACTCCGCTTCAGATTACGATACGCTGCTTCAGGTAGCGGCCGAGCAGGGCTATATACGCGAGGAACAGATCCCCGCCCTCATAGCCTTCAGAAACGATCCTTCAGACGAGAGCTGGATAGGTAAGTAGGATGCCGGCAGCGGGGCAGATCTGCTTCAGCGCTTCAAACAGCCATAAATTAAGATCTAAAATAAGACGGCACGGTCGACCGTGCCGTCTTTTCATCTTTTCATCTCAGCTATGCGTGCTTCAAGCTCCGCTATAGCGTCATCCGCCTCGGCTATGCTCGTCTCGGTCTCCTCGTACACCTGCTGCGCGGCGGTAAGCTGCTCAGTAAGCTCCGCGTTGGTCGCCTCGAAGGTCGAGTTGATCTGGGTCGAGCCGAAGGCGAGAGCGACGTTCACGACCCACAGGATCAGGGCCGCGGTATCAGAGTTGGAATCCCCGTATCTCTGTCCTCTTCCGGTATAAGCCATCACAGAGCCTCCTTTCCTTCGTTTGCCGCCGTGCCGTATGCAGGGGCGTCCGTGCTGTCAGCCGTGCCGCTTTCGGCGTCTTCATCGGAGCCAGCCTGCTCGGCCGATTCAGCTTCCGCCTCTGCTTCGAGCTCCGCGAGCCTGCTTTGAAGGGCTTCGAGCGTCTGCTCCTTTTCGGCGAGCTCGGCCTGGGCCTCTGCGACCTTGTCGTTCATCTCGCTGAGCTGGGTGTTCAGCTTCCTGGTCTCAGTGGTGTTGTACTGCATGGCCATCGCGATGACTATCACGAGCACGCAGAATATAGCGTATCCCATCTTTCGGAACATGGGGGTCCTCCTTAAGAAAAATCGAAAAGGATTATACCATCTAAACGCAAGTCATTTCAACAGAAAACGTCCGTCCGTGATAAAATCGAGATAAAAGGGCGCACAGGGCGCCGCGCAGGTCCTGAGGGGAGGAGACATCATGTCAAAGAAGATCATAGCGCTCAACGGGAGCGCGAACAAACACAGAAACAGCGCGTCCATGCTGGATTCGTTCATCGAGGGGATCAGGGCCGTAAGCCCGGACGCCGAGATAGAGAGGGTCGACGTTTTCGACCTCGACTACAAGGGCTGCAGGGGATGCATGGGCTGCGGGCTCAAGAGCCGCAAGGGCATAGGCTGCGTCCAGCGCGACGGGGCGAGCGAGCTTCTGGAGCGCATGAGGGCGGCGGACGGCATAGTCTTCGCCACCCCTGTGTATTTCTGGGAGCCTTCCGCTCAGCTGAAATGTCTGCTCGAGCGCTTCATATACCCAGGAGAGCTGGACCACCACATCGAGATCGCCGCGATATACACCATGTACCAGCCGGAGATCGTGTCCGAGGTCAAGCTCCCGCTGCACGCGCAGGCCCTGAGCGGCAACGCCAAAGGCTTCCTGAAGAATATAAACTGGACCGAGCTTGCGGTCAACCAGACGCAGACCTGGGAGAGCGGCAAGTCGGATATCTACATCAGCCCCGGCCCCGAGGCCGCCGCGATCTCCGAGGAGATACGAGCCAAAAGATGGCCTTCCGACCTCGAGAGAGGAAAGAAGGCGGGCGAGGAGTTCGCGAAGAGGCTGGCGAAGATATAGGACACGGGGCGGCTGGCAAAGGTATAGCCGGTTGAACAGGCGTTTCCCTGGTGATATAATAAAACAAAAGGTTTTAAAATATCATCCGATCCGTGAGTTTCCGGAGGCCTGGGCGCCGGAGCGCGGAAAAGGGGAAAGCGCATGGACTACCGCAGGCTGCCTTTCGAGCAGTATTTCATAAACACCAGCGAGGACTACAACCACAAGGGCACGGTCTCTTACGCCGTGAGCTACACCGCAGTCGCTTACAGCAACACGTTTTGGGAGAGGCTCTTTGGGATCAGCCACGAGGTCAACTACGAGATCCATTACGAGGAGGACAGGAACGTCATCCAGCTCAATTTCCAGAGGACGGCGGGCTTTTCGGACTGGGTCGCCAATGTCGGCGAATTCTCCGTCAAATACTACGACGCCATAGAATTCGAAGGCGAGCCTCTGCAGCTGAGGGTGCACCGCGGCTGGGGCGACATGTACCTCACCATCAAGCGCGAGGTCAGGAAGCAGTGGCAGAAACTTCACGACAAGCACCCTGACGCCGAGACCGAGATCCTGGGCTGGTCCCTGGGTTCGGGTCAGGCCATACTCTGCTGCCAGGATCTGAACTACAACTTCGGCGTGAGGCCGCACCTCTTCACCTACGGAAGCGTAAGGCCCTTCAAGAGCGTGAGCTCCAACGCGGAGCGTATGAAAAAATACTTCGGGACCCTCTGCGAGGAGTGCTGGAACTTCGCCGATATCAACGACATCGTGACCTATATGCCGCCGTTTAAGGGCTTCACGATGCTGAACAGGGTGGACGTCGGGACGGATAAGCGCAGGTCGCTTTTCAGGCTGCTCGATCCCTACCGCTACCACACAGGCTACGACCAGGCAGAGCTCTACGAGGGGCTCGATCCTGGAGCCGGGATCATGGGCCCTGACCTGAACGCAGCGCACGGCAGCGGATCCGCGAGATGAGAGTCCGGGCAGATGGGTCATGACCGCTTTGAATGCATGAACTGATCTAAACCCAACGAATAATGTGTAAAACGAAAGTGCCGGCGCATCAGCACCGGCACTTTTCGTTACAAGATATTCCTCAGCCTTTTTTCACATCTGCAGATCTTCCGCAGAGGAGGTTAAGAAATGCGGTGACGGGCCAAAAGAGGAGACTGACCGCCGCGAGGCCTAGTTTAAACAAGGCTATGAAGGGACCGAATGCCAGCCATAGAATGAGCTCTGAAGCGTACAGCATCAGACGCATTATGAGCCCGATGAATGCCATCATCAGTATACCTGCAAGCGCGATCATAGTCCTGATCCCTTCCCTAATTAAGCGAAACGCGTTATTTGTTCGGCAAAATAATATTATCACAGGGCAGGTACATAAATTTGTACTATGGCTGATGATCCGATCGATACTGTTATCGATTTTTCTTTATGAACTCTGCAAGCTCTTCCGCGGCTTCACCTAGCTGCCGGATAGCCGCCGGAAATTCGTTTATCTCACTGACCGGGTATACTTACCTTCAATATACCCTTTCATTATGAGTTCAAAAGGCTTTTCGCCCATTTCGACAGAGATCACCCTTACATGTTTTCCTTCGAGCTCATCCCGGAAGATCGACTCACAGCGTCATATATCAGCCATCATATCGTCTTCTCTTTTATCCCTTCCTCTTCAGCTTGAACAGCTCCTCCGCCGCGAGCCTGGTCTTTGCGACGACGTCTCCGCCTTCGAGCGGGAAGCAGTAGTACAGAAGCTTGTTCGTGCCTATGCATATCATGTCGCCCAGCTCGTACCAGAAATAGTCCGAGTAGAGGCTGTATGAGTCCGAGGGATCCTGCGAGTAGTCGAGCGCGCCGCCGCCGCCCGTCAGATGGAAGCCTTCGGCCGTATGCAGCAGCCTGCCTTCACCGACGGTGTAAAGGCTCTTCGTGTCCTTCAGGACGCGGATAAGCACGGGGATATCCAGTCTGTAGCTGCCGCTTAAGAGCTCTTCGCGCACCTGCTGCCGCTCCCAGGCGTACCAGTCAGGGATATGGTCGAATATATCCTCACCATCCGCGGCCTTCAAAAAGCCGGTCTCGGTGAGCTCCCAGACTTTGCCGCAGCTCTCGCAGCGAAGCTCAGTGCCTTTGCCTGTCATGCGGCCCTCCGCTTCGCAGGCGGGGCATTTATACAGCACGCGGTTCAGCCCGTCCGCGCGGAAGGGCTCGTCCACGATGACGCCCGCTTCCTGCTGATCGCGGAAGTTGTCGAAGGTGAAGAGCTCCTTCAGGACGGCGTTCAGCTCGTCCACGCTCTTCTCTTTGATATCCTCGGGCGACAGCACGTAAGTCATCTTGGCGCTGACCTTGACCTTCCTCAGCTGCAGCATGTTGTAGAGCGGGTCGCGCAGGAAGGCCCCGGAGGTCTTTATCATGACGACGGGGATCTTGAGCAGCTTAAGGAGCTTTCCGACGGACTCCGGAAGGGGAGTCGCGGTGCCGTCGAAGCTGTAGCTCGCCTCCGGGTACATCAGTATGGAATCCTGCAGTTTGTCAGCGATGAACTTCATGTCGCGCACGAGGCGCACGTCGCTTACGAATTTCTGCGTCGGGACGCAGCCGAGCTCGCGCATGAGCCAGTTCTTTCCGACGAAGCCGTCCGAGGTGCAGATGATGTTGAAGGGCCTGGGATAGAGTATGGTGCAGGCGATCTTGAGGTCTATGATGCTCGAATGGTTCATCAGAAAGAGCGCGGGCTCGTCCTTGCCGAGCCTCTCCATGCCCTCGGTCTCATAGGTGAAGTCCGTGGCCTTCAGATCCGAAGCTCCGACCGCCTTAAGCAGCGTCCGAAAGAACATGTTCGGCCTCTTGGGCTGCATATGCGCCTGCTCCGGTAGGGCGAGGACTTCCTCGTAGGAAAGGGGTCTGTTTTTTATCTTCATGGCGCGTTACGCTCCTGTCTTTTTACCCGGGCCGCGAGGGCCCTTTGGACCGATTATACCGCAGTAGTGAGGAAGCGCCAAGATGCGGGAAGGGGGAAGATAAGGGCAGATGTTAGAGGCGAGGCGAAAATAAGGGCAAAATGGGAAAGATGATTTGGTATAATACCTGCATAGATCTGAAAAGACAGTATCGAGGGGGTAATGCAATGAAAAACAAGAAGGCGCTGACGCTTGCCGTAGATATGTACGGCTGCCCAAACCGATGCCTGCACTGCTGGCTGTCTCACATGCCAAACAGAGCGATGGAGCCAAATGCTGACGAATGGATCGCCGACCTGTTTAAGCCCTATTTTGATGAGATCGAGTTCTTCAGCTGGCTCAGGGAGCCGGATTTCTGCCCGGACTACCGCGGCAGGTGGGAACGCGACAAGATGCTTTCCGCAAACGCCGTTCCGCCGCGTTTTGAGCTGGCCAGCTTCTGGCGTATCGTCCGGGACCCGGAGTATGCGGGCTTTCTGAAGGAAGTTGGCGTAAATTGCGTCCAGCTGACTTTCTTTGGCATGGAAGCGACCACCGACCGCTACGTAGGGCGCAAAGGCGCCTTTTCGGAGCTGCTGAAAGCGACGGAGATCCTGCTTGATCACGATATCAGCCCCCGCTGGCAGACGTTCATCAACGAGGAGAATAAAGACGAGCTGCCCGCGCTCCTGCAGCTTTCAAAGGATCTGGAGCTGGCTAAACGCTGTGAGGCCTTCGGCGGGGTTTTCAGATTCTTTGTCCATCCGGGAAGCTGCGACGGGGAGAACCGCAAGCTTTACCCGATCCGCATCATAAAGGAGCACATCCCCGAAGAGCTGATACCTTATTTCCTGAACTACGACGAGCTGTATCCGGAAAAACAATGGTATGAAATGTGGAAGGACGATACTTCCCATGTGGTCCCGCACAACAGCGAAGGGATCGTGCTCTATGTCACAAACAACTACGATCTGTTCTTCAATTTCACGCACATGCGTCCGGAATGGCGGATAGGGAATCTGAAGACAGATCTGATAGACGAACTGATCCGCAGGGTCGTAGAAGAAGATATCCCCGCGCTCAGAGAAGCCCGAAGCATCACGCTCGGTGAACTAGTCCGCCGCTACGCCGACCCGTTCTCGGAAAAAGCTTTCGAGGAGGAAGACCTGCGTATGTATCTTCTGAACACTCATCTGGAAAGGATGGAAGAATAAACTCCAGACTCTTCAGGTATCAGGGGTTTAAAAGCAAGGATAGATCAGCTGGATTAAAAAGAAGTATAGATCAGCGGTCAAAAAGTAAGGAAGGCGCAATGCATGCTCGGAGCTGAAAAGGAAAACGGAAGGATCCCCATGGATATCAAGATCAAAGAAGCAGAGCTCACGGAAGAGCTTTTGGAAACGCTCATACGGCTGTCTGCAGACTGGGAAGCCGAGGGAAGCTGCCACGGCTACCGCAAAAACGAACGCTCCGACATCGAGGGCAACAGGATCTTCGTCGCGGAGGACTGCGGAAAGACCGTAGCTTATCTCTTCGGGCACGCGGAGATCTCCAAAAAGGCGAGCACTATCATGCCTGCAGGTACGCAGTTTTTCGAGGTCGAGGAGATCTACGTAAGGCCGCAGTACCGAAGCCTCGGAGTAGGCTCCAAGCTGTTCAGCTGCGCCGAGCAGGCAGTCTCCGGCAGCGTGGAATTCATCATGCTCAGCACCGCCACGAAGAACTGGAGAGCGATACTTCACTTCTACCTCGATGAGCTCGGCATGGAGTTCTGGAACGCGAGGCTGTTTAAGAAAGTGTGAAAGCGAGGGGCTGCGAGTAAGAACCGGCGATAGCGGCCCGGATATCGGAGTGCGCAGCTCCCTTGCAAAACCCGAAAATGGTGTAATAATATATGGAGCGGGCGGCGCCAGGGCCTCCCGCGTAACAGCAATTCTATTTATGAGGGCTCTGAAATGAAAAAAGTATGTTTGGCACTTATTATAGTCATGGCGCTGACGCTGCTTCTTAGCGGCTGCAAGGGCGCGACCTTTACCATGACCGGAAGCGGGAGCAAGGTGAGCATAGAGGTGTCCGACGCCGAGGATGGCGCGTATGCCGAGAGCTTCGACATCTCCGTAGGCAAGGACAGATACGTGAATATAGCGTCTGCCCTTGACAAGGGGCAGCTTCAGATAGAGTTCGTGGAGATCACAAAGATCACCCGCGCGGACAAGAGCGACGAGATCATCTACGGCGATATCGTCGCGACCGAGACCGTCGGGCCGAACGAAACGAAGGACCTGGAGATCCCGAGGGACGATTACGTCCTGCAGCTTACAGCCATAGGCAATACGAACGGAAAGGTGACGGTCGAAGTCAAGAAAAAATAGTTATCGGCGAAAAAGTGCGCTCCCGGCGCACTTTTTCCGACGAAAAAATGTATAAAAGACACGCTTTTTCGTCGATAACGCACTTTAGATATCCGATCGGCAAAAATCTGCGTAAAAGATCCAGCCCTGGGAACAGGGCTTTTTTTATTGCTTTAAGGCACTGCTCTGCAGTCTTGATCACTCACTGCAGGATCGCGGTCTCATCCCTTTTGCCTGCGTGATCCCTTATCACGCCGCACATTTCTTCCGATCATTCCCACGTCTCTCCCGGTTTCGATCTTCATTCCTTCATGCAGTGGAGCGCAGGGCAAAAAAGTGGATGTGAAATCCCATTTTTCTGCTTAAAATCATTGCTTTGAGTCGAAAAGTGGTGTATAGTGGAGACATCAATCTGGGAGGTCAGCTGCAGCTATGCTGATGGGGACTTATCAAAACTCCATAGACGCCAAGAGCAGGCTCATTATCCCCGCTAAATTCAGGGATGAGCTCGGCTTTAAGTGCGTCATCTCCAGGGGCCTTGACAACTGCCTGGTCATCTATCCGATGCAGACCTGGCAGGAGCAGCAGGACAGGCTGGCGAAGCTCCCCAGATCCGACGAGAAGGCCAGGGCCTTCCTCCGCTACACCTACCAGAACGCCGAGGACTGCGAGATAGACAAGCAGGGGCGCACGGTCATCCCCAAGAATCTCAGGGATTTCGCCGGGATAGAGAAGGAGACCGTCACCATAGGTATGCTGGACCGCATAGAGATCTGGGCCAAGTCCGTTTACGACAGCGATCCTAACGGCGGACAGCTCTCCGCGGACGTGCTGAGCGAGATCAGCGAAAAGTATCAGGTATAGGACATGGAGTTCTCTCACGTACCGGTGCTGCTCGGCGAGGTGCTTGAGGGGCTGGATATAAAGCAAAACGGCATATACGCGGACGGCACGCTCGGAGGAGCGGGCCACGGAAAGGAGATAGCTTCAAGGCTCGGGCCTGAGGGCGTCTTCATCGGGATAGACAGGGACCGCGACGCGTTGGACGCCTCGTCCGAAAGGCTCGAAGGTCTCCCTTGCAGGGTGGAGCTCGTTCAGAGCAATTACTCGCAGATCAAGCAGGTCCTGAGGGAACTGGGGATAAACGCCCTGGACGGCGCTCTGCTGGATCTGGGGGTATCGTCCTTCCAGCTGGACAATCCCGAGCGCGGCTTCTCGTATATGCAGGACGCGCCTCTGGACATGAGGATGAACGCGGACGATTCCCTTACTGCCGAGGACGTCGTGAACGGCTACAGCGAAGAGGAGCTCGCCAGGATCATCAAAGAGTACGGCGAGGAGCGCTGGGCTTCAAGGATAGCTTCCTTCATTGCCAGAGAACGAAAGAAAACGAGGATAACGGGCACCCTTCAGCTCGTTGAGATCATAAAGGCGGCGGTCCCGGCCTCCGCCAGAAGGGACGGACCACATCCCGCGAAGCGCACCTTTCAGGCGCTGAGGATAGAGGTCAACGACGAGCTCGGGCAGCTTAAGACCGCAGTGGACGACTTCGTCGACGTGCTCGCGCCGGGGGGAAGGCTCGCTATCATAAGCTTCCACTCCCTCGAGGACCGCATAGTCAAGGAGTGCTTCGCGAGGAGGCTCGACCCCTGCATATGCCCGCCGGATCTTCCGGTCTGCGTCTGCGGACGGAAGCCGGACATGAGGAAGGTCACGAGAAAGCCCGTGACCGCTTCCAAAGAAGAACTCGATATCAATCCGCGCTCGCGCAGCGCGAAGCTGAGGGTGATCGAAAAGATCTGACCCCAAAGGACCGGCCGCTTTTACAGGAGAGCAAAAGTGACAGCATTCAAAGACAGGGCAAGGATAATAGCAGTCATAGTGGCGGTATTCATGGTATTCCTCCTGATAATAGGGGTGAACGCCTACACCGCAAAACTGCAGTACGAGATCAACAGCCTCAGCAGGCAGATACAGGAGAGCGAGAGGCAGATACAGAACCTCGAGGTCCGCATCAAGAGCGCGACCAACATCACCAACCTCGAGTCGAGGGCGCTGGAGCTCGGGCTGATCTATCCGGACTTCGATCAGATAGTCTACTACGACCAGGGAGACGCCGACATCGAGGAATTCGCACTCGCACTTATGGAGACCATCTACAGATAAGGAGACGCATACGGCGCGGAGACTTCGCGCCGTTTTTTCTGTTTTATGGCGAAGGAAAGAGCTAAGACCACACAGCAGAACAGAAAGAGGATACTCGCGGCATTCGGCATCGTATGCCTGCTTTTTTTGGCGCTTACGGCCAGGCTCGCTTACCATCAGATCATCAAGGGCGACGAATACGCTCAGAGGGCCGTGCGCCAGCAGACCGCGGATCAGGTGGTCACCGCGCGCCGCGGCTCCATACTGGACAGAAACGGCAGCGTGCTCGCTGCCAGCGCCACCAGCTACACGATCTGGGTGAGGCCCGACACTGTCAAGTCCAACGGCAAGACCGAGAACGACCGCATCGTCAACATCCAGAACGAGACGAACGCTCTGGCGGAGTTTCTTGAGATGGGCTACGACGACGTCTACGACACCATTACCTCGGACCGCAGGCTCATAAGGCTCGCCAAGAATATCGACGAGGAGACCGCGAAGCTCATCAGGGACGAGCAGCTCGCCGGCATAGAGGTCGTGGAGACCGACAGCCGCAGCTATCCCATGAAGACCTTCGCGTCGCACATACTCGGCATGACCAACGACGACAACGTCGGCCTTACGGGCATCGAGCTCTACTACAACAACTACCTGGCCGGGCTCAACGGCAGGTGGATCACGAGCAAGGACAGCGCCGCGAACGCGCTCTCCTACGGCACCAACCAGTACTACGCGGCCCAGGACGGCAACGACCTGGTGCTGACCATAGACGAGAACATCCAGCACATAGTCGAGGAGCAGATAGAGATCGGCAAGATCAAAAACAAGGCCGACGGCGTCATGTGCCTCATCATGGATCCCAAGACCGGAGGCATATTAGCCATGGCCCAGACCGGCGAGTACGACCCGAACGACCCCAGGGCGCCCCTCGCGGGAGACGAGGCGAAATTCGAAGCCATGACCAGCGAGGAGAAAGTGGCCTACTGGAACAAGGTCTGGCGCAATTTCAATATCAGCGACACCTACGAGCCGGGCTCCGTGTTCAAGCTCTTCACGACCTCTCTGGCGCTGGACTACGGCGTCACCTATATGAACGAGACCTTCTACTGCCCGGGCTACGTGCGCGTGGCTGACTGGACGCTCCACTGCTGGAACTACCCCGCGGCTCACGGCGTACAGACCCTTACGCAGGCGGTCTCGAATTCCTGCAACGTCACGATGATAGGCCTGGTGCAGCGCATGGGCCTTAAACGTTTTGCCGACGGGCTCGCCGGGTTCGGCCTCACCGAGAAGACCGGCGTCGATTATCCGGGCGAAGGGCTCAACATGCTGCAGAATCTGACCAGCGCGGGCCCTGTCGAGCTCGCGACCATGTCCTACGGCCAGGGCATCGCGGTCACCCCGATTAGCATCACGACCGCGGTATGCTCGATCGCAAACGGCGGCAAGGTCATGCAGCCGCACTTCCTCAAGGAGCTGCGCGATACCGACGGCAACGTTGTCTATGAATACGAAAATACCGTCAAGAGCATCTCGATCTCGGCCCAGACCGCGAGCGACATGCTCAGCATCATGGAATACAACGTCAGGCAGGGCGGCGCGGGCGCCGTCAAGATCCCCGGCTACAGGATAGGGGCCAAGACCGGTACGGCTAACAAGCCTGAGGCAGGCGGCTATTCCAAGACCGACCTCATCGGTTCGGTGATGGTCGTCGCGCCCGTGGACGACCCGAAGATCGTCATGCTCTGCATAGTCGATACGATGAGGACCACGAGGTACGGTTCGACCTCTGCGGGCCCCATATGCAAGGCCATACTCACCGAGCTGCTTCAGTATATGGACATAGAGCCTGATTACAGTGCGGAGGAGCTCAGGCAGTTGAGGAGCCAGCGCACTACTGTGCCCGACTTCGTCGGCATGAGCGTCGAGGACGCGATGGGTTACGCGGCCGGCAGATATCTGAACTGCGAGGTCTCCCCGGAGGTCGAGAGCTACGAGGAGCTGGCCGTCATAGACCAGTATCCTAAGGCCGGCGAGGACGTGCCAAAGGGATCCACGGTCACCATCTATTACAAATAATACGGAGTTATCATGAGATACAGAAAGCTGAAGGAGCTGGCGTCCCTCGCGGGGATGGAGCTTCTCGGAAAACAGGATACGGAGATAAACGGCATAGCCATAGATTCTAGAGAGGCCTCAGAAGGCCAGCTTTTCGTAGCGGTAAAGGGCCCGAGCAACGATGGGCATAAGTACCTTGAAGGCGCCTACGCGGGAGGCTGCAGGGCCTTCCTCGTCTCGGATATGGCGCAGAGCCGCGCCTTTTTTGAAAAACATGACGACGTTTCCCGGATAGTGTGCGGCAATACCGAATTCGGAGCGATGGAGCTCGCCGCGGCATATCTCAGGGAAGTAGATCCCCTGGTCGTGGGCATAACCGGAAGCACCGGAAAGACTTCGACGAGGGCTCGTGTAGCTGCCGTGCTGTCCGAAAAGTACAGGATCCACACTGCCAAAAAGAACCTCAACACCTACCTCGGGATCTCGATGACTATCTTCTCCATGGACGAGGACACGGAGGCTCTCGTCCTCGAGATGGGCATGGACAGGAAGAACGAGATCTACGAATACTGCAAGCGCATAAGGCCGGACGCCGCGGTCATCACGAACGTCGGCACCGTGCACATGGAATACATAGGCAGCCAGGAGGGCATAGCCGCCGAGAAGCTCAAGATAACGAGCTTCTTCGGGCCGGAGAACACACTTGTCTACAACTGCGACTCGCCCTTCATGGATGACGAGAGCATAGATAAGCTCTCCTCCGGGGCTTTCAAGCGCTTTCCGGTCGGGGAAGGCGGAGGAGCTCTGCTGAAGATAGAAAATGCGAAGGACCTGGGGCTCGAGGGGATCAGTTTCGATATGATTCTTGAGGGCGAGAGTGCTCACTGCGAGATGCCCGTCATGGGGCTTCACAACGCCCACAACGGCGCCTTAGCGGCCGCGATAGGGCATCTTTACGGCATAAGCCTCGAAAACGCCGCAAAAGCCCTCTCAAAGGCCTCCGTTGAGAACAAAAGACTTACCCCCATCAGGCTGAAGGGTGATATACTGCTCGTCGACGACAGCTACAACGCGAATCCCGACTCCGTCGCCTCGGCCATATCTACGATGGCGGCCATAGACGCGAAGCGCAGGATATGCGTGCTTGCGAGGATGGGCGAGCTCGGCCCCGTGCACAAAGAGAGCCACCTTGCCATAGGAAAGCTGATCGCGGACAGGGGCATGGATATAGCCGTTCTGGTCGGCCCGGACAGGGAGCTCTACGCGGAGGGCATAATGCGCTCCGAGGAGAGCTGCAGTGTCTCGAGCTTCCCGGACATGGACTCCGCTGCGGACTTCGTCGAGAGCCTGCTCGCCCCCGGCGACGCCGTTTTGGTGAAGGGCTCGCTCGCCACCGGCATACACGAGCTGGCCGCGAGGCTCAGAAAAGAGCTGGGATACTGAAAAGACATGATAGAAAACAGCAAAGTCATCTACATACTGGTCATAAACTTCGCGCTGGGCGTCCTGCTCCAGTCGATGCTGCTGCCTCTGCTTCGAAGGCTCAAGGCGGGGCAGAGCATCAGGGAAGACGGACCCAAGGAGCATCTCAAGAAGGCCGGGACCCCGACCATGGGCGGCATTGCCATAATACTTCCCGTGGTCTTTACCGGGATATGGCTCAGCCGTGTTTCGGCGGCGGAAAGGCCCAGCTTCGTATGGATCGCGATAATGACCCTCTGCTACGGCCTAATAGGCTTCGTGGATGACTTCATCATAGTCGTCAAAAAGAACAACGAGGGGCTCAAGCCAAGGCAGAAGCTCATCCTCCAGATAATAGTCGCCGCGGTATACGCCTGGGTCGAATATGCCTCTGGCCATATGGTATACGTGCCTTTTTGGGGCAAGGCTGTGAGCCTGGGCATATTCACGGTGCCTTTCCTGGTATTCGTAATGGTCGCGATGACCAACGCGGTGAACCTCACGGACGGACTCGACGGGCTCAGCAGCAGCGTCACGGTCGCTGCGGCGGCGTTCTTTGCCCTTCAGATCTTCAGGGGAAAGGGGCCGCAGAGCTTCGCCTCCTCGGCGATGGCCTTCGCCGTGATGGGGGCATGTCTGGCCTTTCTCTGCTTCAACTGGCATCCGGCCAAGGTATTCATGGGAGACACCGGCTCGCTGGCCCTGGGCGGCGCGATGGCGGCCATAGCTGTATCCGACGGGCTCGATCTCTTCCTCCCTATAGTCGGAGGCATATACGTGGCCGAGGCGCTCTCGGTCATAATACAGGTCTACGTATTCAAGACGCAGAACGGCAGGCGCTTCTTCAGGATGGCCCCGCTGCATCATCATTTTGAGCTAGGCGGCTGGTCCGAGGTGAGGGTGGTCCTCACGTTCTCGGTCATCACGGTATTGCTCGGGATAGTAGGCGCGCTGGCTCTGTAGGGCGCGGCAGGACGGACAGGTGACAAAGATGAAAAAGTATCTCGTACTGGGACTGGGAAGATCGGGCGTCGCGGCGGCGGAGCTGCTCGCTAAAAGCGCGGACGTTTCCGCCTGGGATTCCAAGGCTGAGGAAAAATTCTCCCCGGAGCTCACGGCAAGGCTCAGGGCTCTCGGAGTTAAGCTCTATTTCGGAGATTTCCCGCAGGAGAGCTACGACGAGCTCGTGCTCAGCCCGGGCGTGCCCCCGGAGATAGAGCCGGTCAGGAAGGCCGCAGAAGGCGGCGCCGTGATCTCGGGGGAGCTGCAGCTCGCCTATGAGAACGCGCGCGGACACTTCCTCGCGATAACCGGCACCAACGGAAAGACTACGACTACGGCCCTGCTGGGCGAGATGGAAAAGGCCGCCGGCAGGAAGACCGAGGTCGTTGGGAATATAGGGCTTCCCGTGACATCGGTGGCAGAGACTTCCGATGAGGACACCTGGCTCGTGACCGAGGTGTCGAGCTTCCAGCTGTCAACTATAAGCAGCTTTAGGCCCGAGGTCTCGGCGATACTCAATATCACGCCGGACCACATGGACAGGCACAAGACCATCGAGGAGTACACCAGGGTCAAGCACCTTGTGCACGCGAACCAAACTCCGGATCAGTATTTCGTGTTCAACGCGGACGATCCCGCTACGCTGGAGAGCGTGAAGGCCATGGATATCACGCCTAAGCTCGTTCCGTTCTCGCACAAGCTGGGCTTCGACGAGCTTGAAAAGCTTTCGAGGGGTTCGCATTGCTATGCCATAGAAGACGACGGAAAGTTTTATATCGTAAACCAGAGCAGAAAGCGCTTTATCTGCACTAAAGACGAGATATATATACCCGGAACTCACAATCTGGAGAACGCCCTCGCGGCTTCGGCCATGGCCTTCTTCTCCGGCGTGGACATCCCCTGCATAGCGGAATGTCTTAGGAGCTTTAAGGGCGTCGAGCACAGGATAGAATTCATACGTGAATATAAGGGCGTCAGGTACGTCAACGATTCCAAAGGCACCAACCCCGATTCCACCGAGAAAGCCATCGAGGCCGTCAAGGCTCCGATACTGCTCATAGCCGGCGGATACGACAAAGGCTCTTCCTTCGATGAGCTCATATCGAAGTTTGGCGGCAAGGTGGAATACCTTCTGCTTCTTGGAAAGACAGCGGACAAGATCGAAGCCGCGGCCCTCGCCGGAGGTTTTCCGAAGGAGAGGATAGTGCGCTGCAAAGATCTGGACGAATGCGTCGGCAGAGGCAGCGAGCTCGCCGTCCCCGGCGCGACCGTGCTGCTCTCGCCCGCCTGCGCGAGCTGGGATATGTACGGCAGCTACGAGGAGAGGGGCGAGCATTTCAGAAGGCTTGCGAACGCCCTGGGAGAATAAGGCGCAGCCCCGCGCGCAGGACTGACGGCCGCGCAGGGGTGACGACCGCATACCGCGCAGCATTCCCCGCGGACCGCGGAGCGTGCCCGCGCAGCGCATTTGATAATAAATGGCTAGACTGCTTGAGACCAAAAACAGGAAAAAGAGCAACTTCTACGTGACCATATTCACCGTGATACTGGCCCTTTTTGGCGTCGCTATGGTCTTCAGCGCGAGCTATTACCAGTCGCTGAGCAAGTTCGGAAATTACTACCACTACGTGAAGGATGACCTCATGTGGCTTGGCATAGGCATGGCGGCGTTCATTATCTGCGGTCTGCTCAACTATCACATCTATTCAGTCTTCGCCTGGCCGCTGCTCGGCATAGGCGTCGTACTCCTGCTTCTGATATTCACTCCCTTGGGGATAACCCTCAACAACGCGACCAGATGGCTTGATTTCAAGTACTTTACGGTCATGCCGGGAGAGATCATAAAGAGCTGCCTCGTGTTCTGGATCGCGTCTTTCTACGCGAAGGATCCTGATCGCATACACCGCTTAAAGCCCAACGCCGCGGTGCTCGCAGTGCTTGCCTTCTGCGCGGCGCTGATAGTTCTCCAACCGAACCTCTCTACCGCGGGAACGGTCGTTCTGATCGGCATTGGAATGATGTTCATAGCGGGCTTTTCGCTTAAGCTCATACTGCTGGTCGGCGCCCTCGGCGTAGGCGGCTTCGTGCTCATCATACTGTCCCCGAAGGGGGCGTATATGCTTGAAAGGGTAGAGACCTTTTTCGATCCCTTCAAGGACGCGCTCGGCTCCGGCTACCAGGTCGTGCAGGGACTGCTCGCGCTTGGCTCCGGAGGCTTCCTCGGAGTGGGCCCAGGGCAGAGCATACAAAAGACGCTCTACCTGCCCGAACCTCAGAACGACTTCATAATCGCAATAATAGGTGAGGAGCTCGGCTTCGTCGGCGTGCTCGCGCTGCTGCTTGTCTACCTCATGCTCATATACAACTGCTTTAAGGTAGCCATGGGCGCCAAGGATTATTTCGGGATGCTCCTGGCCGGGGGGATAACGCTGCATCTGGCCATACAGGTCATACTTAACGTCGCGGTCGTCTCCGCGTCCTTCTTCCCGACGGGAGTGGCCCTGCCGCTGGTTAGCCTCGGGGGAAATGCGACTGTACTTTTCCTGGCGGAGATGGGTATAATAGTCAACATATCCAAGCACACGATAGATGAGATAGAAGCGGAGGCCTGATGAGGGTACTTCTGACCTGCGGCGGAACGGGCGGGCACATATACCCGGCCATCTCCATCGCCGACAAGATAAAAGAGCATCATCCGGAAGCTGAGATACTCTTCATAGGAACCAGGCACGGCATGGAGAACAGGCTCGTGCCCGCGGCGGGCTATGAGATCGAGGGCATCGACGCCTCGGGCCTAGACCGCAGGAACCTGGCGGCCAATATAAAAACTCTTGAAAACGTCATAAAGGGCAGCCGCGAGGCGGCCCGCATAATAGAGCGCTTCAAGCCCGACCTCGCGATAGGGACGGGCGGATACGTGACGGGCTCCGTCATGACGCAGGCGCACAAGAAAAAGATCCCCTGCTACATACACGAGCAGAACGCCGTACCCGGCGTGACGAACAAGCTGCTCGAGTCCAGGGTGGACAAGGTCTTCATAAGCTTCGAGCAGTCCGCGCAGCTATTCAGGCATCCCGAAAAGACCGTGCTCACGGGCAATCCCGTAAGGGCGGCCTTCAGCGCGTTGGACAGGAAGAGCTGCAGGGAAAAGCTCGGCCTGGACGACGACTGCAGGCTCATACTGCTCTTCGGAGGCAGTCTCGGGGCGGGCATACTGAACGACGCCGCCATGGAGCTCGGAAAGAGCATAGGAGACAGGAATATACGCTTCATTTTCGTGACCGGGCGAAGGTATTTCGAGGAGATAAGCGCCAGAAAGGACTTTCCCCAGCTCTCTCCGTCCGTAGAAGTCATATCCTATGCGGACGATATGCCTGAGCTCATGACGGCCTCGGACCTCGTGGTCAGCAGGGCGGGGGCCATAGCGGTATCCGAGATACTGGTATGCGCCAAACCGTCTATACTCGTCCCGTCGCCAAACGTCACCAACAACCATCAGTTCAAGAACGCCAAGGCGGTCGCGGACGAAGGCGCCGCGCTGCTGATAGAGGATAAGGAGCTCGCGGATGATCCGGGGCTTCTGGCCGAAAAGGCCTTCGCGCTGCTCGCCGACGACGCGGCGCTCGAAAGCATGAGGGAAAACGCCGCAAGGCTCGCTAAGCCGGACGCGGCGGAGCTTATATATCAGGATCTGGAGATCTGAGATGGCAGACAGGGATGTTATATCTCAGGAAAACGGACAGGAGAACCTCTCGAAGGGCCTAGCCTCCGACGAGAGCTCCTTCAAAGAGTATGGCGCCGACACGCTCGACGTCTTCAGGGATCGAAAGAAGGCCTCAGATGAGGCTCCTTCGGGCTCTTCTGAAGGCGTTACTTTGCCTGAGGCTGATCAAGGGAAAAACGGCGGATCCGATGGCGTAAACGCGGAGGAGCGCACTCCCCACGACCGCCTAGAGGAGGAGATGGCCTACGGCGGAGGCGATCAGGAGCTTCCCGGTTACGCAGAGCCGGCTCCGAAGAAGCGCAGAAGGAGAAGGAAGAAGCATCCCTTCCTCAATCTCCTCATCTTCGCCATGCTGCTTACAGGCGCATATTTTACTCTGAAGTCGCAGCTCTTCACGGTCACCAAGATCGAGGTGGAGGGCAACCGTTTCTATACGAAGGCTCAGGTAATAGAGCTCTCGGGCCTTCGCACGGGCTACAACCTCTTCGAGGTACAGACCAGGCCGGCGAGGGACGCTATACTCTCGGATCCGTATATCAAGTACTGCAAGATAGACCGCGTCCCGAGGAACACCATCAGGATAACGGTCGAGGAGAGGACTGAATACGCCGCAGTGCCCTACGGCGACGAATACGTGCTCCTGGACGAGGATGGCCTGGTGCTGAGGATCTCGGACAGCGAGCCCGCGCTCCCTCTCCTGATGGGCATGTCCATAATCGAGATGACCCCGGGTTCGCCCCTTCAGATCGAGCAGTCCTATCTTCTCCCGGGCACCCTTGACCTCATATCCGTGATGGACGAGAACGACCTCTATTTCAAGAAGATCTACTTCTCGACGGTCATAATCAGGGCTTATATCTACGACAATTATTATTTCGAGGGGACTCCCTCCAACATCATCGCCAATATGCAGGGCATACGCCAGCTGCTGGAGGAGCACTACAAGCAGGGCATAACCCGCGGTGTTATCAAGGTGGGAAACAATAATTATTTAGCCTTCAGTCCCCAAATTAATTAAAAACTTTTTGTTAATATCTTGTGCATACAGGCCCCTTATATGCTAAAATAAACACAATATATATGTATGCTGAACAGGAGGCCTTAATATGCCCAATACTTTCCAATTCGAACCACCGGCAGACATTCCCGCGAACATCAAGGTCATCGGCATAGGCGGAGGCGGCTGCAACGCAGTCAACCGCATGATAGACTCCAAGATGCACGGGGTCACTTTCGTTGCCGTAAATACCGATAAGCAGGCACTTAACAGGTCCAAGGCCGAGACCAAGATCGCCATAGGCGAGAAGCTCACGGGCGGTCTCGGAGCGGGAGGGAATCCCGAGGTAGGGCAGAAGTCCGCCGAGGAATCTCTCGAAGACCTCAACAAGATAATAGCGGGCAGCGACATGGTGTTCATCACCGCCGGAATGGGCGGCGGCACCGGCACCGGCGCGGCTCCTATCATAGCTAAGGCGGCCAGGATGAGCGGAGCGCTCACCGTAGGCGTCGTCACCAAGCCCTTCACCTTCGAAGGCAAGAAGAGAAAAGAGCATGCCGAGCTCGGCATCAAGTTCCTCAAGAACTACGTCGACTCGCTCGTAGTCGTTCCCAACGACAAGCTGCTCTCCACGGCTGACAAGACCACCACGATGATCCAGGCCTTCAACATGGCCGACGAGGTCCTGAAGGACGGCGTAGACGGCATCTCCAGCCTGATCACCGACGCGGGCCTAATCAACCTCGACTTCGCGGACGTCAAGACCGTAATGAGCGGCCGCGGCATAGCGCATATCGGCGTGGGCAAGGGAAGCGGCGAGAACCGCGTCAAGGACGCCATCAAGAACGCCGTCGAGAGCCCGCTGCTCGAGACTTCCATAGACGGAGCCAGATCCGTCCTCCTCAACATCACCGGCGGAGACAACCTGGGCATCCAGGAGGTCAACGAGGCGGCGGACTTCATCCATCAGGCGGCAGATCCCGAAGCGAACATCATCTTTGGTACCTCCATCAAGCCCGATATGGGAGACGACATCGTCGTCACCGTCATCGCCACCGGCTTTGAGGACGATATGGGAAAGGGTAAGAGCCAGGGAGAGAAGGCGGCCGATTTCGAGACGCCCAACCCCCAGGATCCCAGCCTCGATCTCGGGAACGTGATGGCGGAGACCTACGAGGCCGACCTTGAGGTCGATCCTTCGGGAGCCGCTGAAGACGGGGACAGCTTCGCGCCGGGTGACTTCCCGATACCCGAATTCCTCAAAAAGAGGGATCTGAACCTGTAAGACACGAAGGCATACAGAAGCCGGTGCTTGCACCGGCTTCGTTTAATAATACAGTCCCGCATGAAGGAGATAAGCTCTAAGGACAACAGGATCATAAGACAGGCGGCGTCTCTGTCCGAAAAGAAATACAGAGACGCTTTTGGCATGTATTTGATAGAGGGTCCGAATTTCGTAAGAGACGCCGTGCTGTACGGCGGAAGGCTCCGGTTCATCTTTATCAGGGCCGCGGCGATGAGCGGCGAGATCATGGACATCGTCTCCATGGCCTCCGCTGAAGGCCCGGCCGTTTACAGTCTAACGGACGAAGCTTTTTCGAAGCTGAGCACCACAGAGCACAGCCAGGGGATAATAGCTGCCGCCGAGAAGGCTGAATGCAGCGAGGAGGAGTTCTTCTCCGATCCCGCGGGCGACCTGCTCGTGCTAGACAGGGTCCAGGACCCCGGCAATCTCGGCACCATGATAAGGAGCGCCGAGGCCATGGGCTTTTCGGGTGTACTCATCGTGAAGGGCAGCGCCGATCTCTACGGTCCAAAGGCCGTGAGAGCGGCTGCGGGCAGCATTTTCAGACTGCCGGCGTTCTTCGCGGGCAGCCCCTCCGAGGCAGCTGATCTTTTGAAAAAGCATGGAAAGAAGATATACGCCGCCGAGATGGAGGCCGAGAAGGAATGCTTCGACGCCGATCTCGCATGCGGCGCCGCCATAGTCATAGGCAACGAGGGCAATGGGATCTCCGCCGAGCTGCTGGAAGCGGCAGAGCCCATAAAGATCCCGATGAGCGGAAAGATAGAATCGCTCAACGCGGCTCTCGCGGCCGGAATGATGATGTATGAATCGCAGAGGCAGCGCCTCCGCGGGAAATAAAGAGGTTATTTTACATGAATGAAAGATTGAAGACGCTTCTGGAGGAGTCGGTCAATAGCATAAAGGAGGCCGCGAGCCTCGAGGAAGCCGAAGCCCTCAGAGTGAAGATACTGGGCAAGAAGGGGCAGCTCACCGAGATGCTCAAGTCCATGAAGGACCTTAAGCCCGAGGAGCGCAAGGAGTTCGGACAGGCCGCGAACGAGGCCAAGGCCCAGATCGAAAAGAGCCTCGCCGACACCGTCGCAATGCTCAAGGACGCCCAGAAAAAAGCGAGGTTCCTCGCTGAGACCATAGACGTCACTGAGCCGGGCAGGACTGCTGCTCCCGGCTTCAAGCACCTCGTCAGCCTCACCATAGACGAGACCATCGATTTCTTCACGGCCATGGGCTACACCATAGCCGAGGGCCCGGAGATCGATACGGTGCACAACAACTTTGACGCGCTCAACGCCGGTCCCAACCATCCCTCCAGGGATATGACCGACACCTTCTACATCAACGACAACGTACTGCTCAGGACCCAGACTTCCGACGTGCAGGCCAGGATCATCGCTTCCCAGCAGCCTCCTATCAGGCTGATCTCTCCGGGAAGGGTATTCCGCTGCGACACCCCGGACGCCACGCATTCCCCGATGTTCCATCAGATCGAGGGCCTCGTGGTAGACGAGGACATCACCATGGCCGACCTCAAGGGAGTCCTCGACAAGTACGCGAAGTTCCTCTTCGGAAGCTCGCTCGCGACCAAGCTCAGGCCGCACCACTTCCCGTTCACCGAGCCCAGCGCCGAGATGGACGTGGAGTGCTTCAAGTGCGGAGGCAAGGGCTGCAACGTCTGCAAGGGCTCCGGCTGGATAGAGATCCTCGGCTGCGGCATGGTCCATCCGAACGTGCTCAGAGAGGGCGGGATAGATACCGAGAAATATACCGGCTTTGCCTTCGGCATAGGCGTCGAGAGGATCGCCATGCTCAGATACGGTATAGACGACATGAGGCTGCTGTATGAGAACGACATCCGTTTCATCAGCCAGTTCAAGTAAGGAGGCGGAGCGATGTTAGTACCCGTAAAATGGCTTAGAGAATATACAGATATAAACGTCCCGGTCGGCGAGTGGGTCGATGGGATGGTTCTCAGCGGAACGAACCTTGAGGTCATCGACTGGTGGGACAAGGGGATAGAGAACGTAGTCGTAGGGAAGATCCTGAAGATAGACAGGCATCCCAACGCCGATAAGCTCGTAGTCTGCAGCGTGGACGTGGGCAGGGCCGAGCCCGTGCAGATCGTCACAGGCGCGGACAACATGAAGGAGGGCGACAAGGTCGCCGTAGCTCTAGACGGAGCGAAGATCCCCGGACCCCTTCACGGAAAGCCGAAGAGCGAGGGCGGCGAGACCATCAGGGCCGGAGAGCTCAGAGGAGTGGTATCGGACGGTATGATGTGCGGCTGCACCGAGCTCGGCTTCCCCGACAAGATCGCTCCCTACAGGGACAGGGAAGGCCTCTGGCTGCTGGACGACGAATGCTTCGTCCCCGGCACACCCATAGTTGAAGCCCTCGGAGTGGAGGAGCCCACGGTAGATTTCGAGATCACCCCGAACAGGCCCGACTGCCTCTCCATGCTCGGCATAGCCAGGGAATCCGCCGCGACCTTCGGCACCGAGATGAGGTACCCGAAGACCGAGTGCACCAAGGTCTCTCCCGAAAAGAGCGCCGACTACATCAGTGTCGAGATCAGAAAGCCCGAGCTCTGCCCCAGATACTGCTGCAGGGTCATCAAGGACATAAAGATCGAGCAGTCCCCCTGGTGGATGCAGAGGAGCCTCATGCTAGCCGGCATGAGACCGATCAACAATATCGTAGACATCACCAACTACGTGATGCTCGAGTACGGCCAGCCCCTGCACGCCTTCGATATCAGGACCGTCAAGGGCGGGAAGATCATAGTCGACACCGCGAGGAGCGGCGATAAGTTCACCACCCTGGACGGGGTAGAGAGGGAGCTGAGTGGCAGCGTACTCATGATAAACGACGCCGATAGGCCCATAGCCATAGCCGGCATCATGGGCGGACTCGACTCCGAGATAGAGGCCGACACGACCACAGTTCTCGTGGAGTCCGCGAACTTCAACGGAGATTCCGTGAGAAAGTCCAGCGCCTTCCTCAAGCAAAGGACCGAGGCCTCCGGAAGGTTCGAGAAGGGCATAGACCCGAACCTCGCCAAGGACGCCTGCGACCGCTTCTGCTACCTCGTGGAGCTGCTCGGAGCGGGCACCGTGCTCAGCGGAGACGTGGACGTATATCCGAACCCCGCGAAGCCCGTAGTCACCAAGGTAAGGGTCTCCAGGGTCAACAAGGTCATAGGCACCGAGATCAGCGCTGAGCAGATGTGCGCCTATCTCGAGGGTCTGGATATCAAGACGGAGCTTGACGGCGACGTCATTACCTGCACGGCTCCCACTGTGCGCCAGGACCTCAACATCGAGGAGGACTACATCGAGGAAGTAGCCAGGATGTACGGCTACGACAAGATCCCCGGAACGCTTCCCAAGGGAGCATATATGGGCGGTCTCAACGAGAGGCAGAGGTTCAGGAACCTCGTCAAGGACACTCTCAGAGCCCTCGGCGCGAGCGAGATCATGACCTACAGCTTCGTGAGCCCCAAGTCCGTCGAGAAGGTGAACGCCCCCGAAGACGGCGTGAACAGGAACTTCGTCAAGCTGCTCAACCCGCTGGGCGAGGACACCTCAGTCATGAGGACTATGATACTTCCGAACCTGCTCGACGTGCTCTATACGAACTATTCCAGGAGCATCCCCGCCGTGAGGATGTTCGAGCTCGGAAACACCTTCGTGAACGAGCCGGATCCTTCGGAGCCTGAGCTGCCCCGCGAGAGATACTCGCTCTGCATAGGCCTTTACGGCGAGGGAGAGGACTTCTACAGCCTTAAGGGCATTGCAGAAGAGCTCATGGCTGCCGCCGGCATAGAAAACGCCGATTATACGGCCGTCAAGGACGACGGACGCTTCCATCCCGGCCGCTGCGCGGCTCTGATGCTCGGAGATACCGAGCTCGGCCGCCTCGGACAGGTGCATCCCGACGTATGCGCGGCCTACGGAATAGACGCCGAGGTATACGCCGCCGAGATCGACTTTGAGAAGCTCTTCGCGGCCGACAGGAAGGGCCCCAGATACACTCCGCTGCCCAAGTTCCCGGCGATGACCAGGGATTTCGCCATGGTCGTTACGGAGGCCACCCAGGTCGGCGACCTCGAGAAGACCATAAAGAAGAACGCGGGCGAACTGCTCGAGAGCGCGCAGCTCTTCGACGTGTACAGGGGAGCACCGATACTGCCCGGCTTCAAGAGCGTGGCCTTCACGCTCTCCTACAGAGCCGCCGACAGGACGCTCAAGGAGGCGGAAGTAAACGAGATCAATTCCAGGGTCCTCGCGGCCCTCAGGGAAGACTATAACGCAACTCTCAGAGAAATGTAGAAAGGAGCAGCAATGGACAGCAAGAATGTGGTGTCCGTAAAGATCTTCGGTCAGGAATACTCTATAGCGAGCGACAAGCCGCGTGAGTACATCATGAAGGTCGCGGACTACGTCGATTCCAAGATGAATGAGATAGGCGGCGGCACTTATCAGTCGACCTCTTCGGTAGCGGTCCTGACCGCCATCAATCTGGCCGACGAGCTCTTCAACACCGAGAAGGCCTATGAGGATACGATAGCGGAGAACTACAGCTTCAAGGAAGCCTCGCAGAAGTACGAGGAGCTCTGGCAGGAGGCCCAGAGGACCATGTCCTCCTATCAGGAGCAGATCAGCGGAGCCTCCGGACAGAGAGACGCCCTGCAGAAGCAGTTCCTCGAGAAGGACAGCCAGAACAAGCAGCTCATAGACCAGCTCAACTCCCTCGCTGCTCAGAACGAAGGGCTCAAGGCCCGCATCTCCGAGCTGAACGCCGCGCTCGAGCAGAGCCAGAACGCTCCGGACGAGCAGAGCGAGATGATACAGCAGCTCGAGAACAAGTGCAGGGACATCGAGAGCAGCTTCTTCGATCTGCAGATGGAGAACATCCACCTCAAGAACGAGCTCGCTTCTCTGCGCAGATAGCTATAAAGACGCAAAGCTCTGCGGCGGCTTGCCCGTATGGGGACCGCCGCGGATGAGCGCGCCTTTTTGCGGGCCGCCGCGCTTCGCACGTGGCCTGTATTTTCCCGGATACCGCAGCTTTGCTGATATATGCGCCTTTTTGAAGGCGCCTTTCTGAGGATATGAACAAAAAAGCTCTGAGGATACTCGAGTACGACAAGATCAAGGAGCTGCTCGCCGCCGAGTGCATGTCGGGCATGACCAGGGAAGAAGCCGGACGGCTTCTTCCGTCTTGTGATGCGGCCGAGATAGGCGAGGAGCTCGAAAAGACAGCCGAGGCCATGGAGGTGCTGCTCAAAAAGAGCGCTCCGCCCCTCGGCAATTTCTACGATATAAGCGGGCTCGCGAGGCTCGCGTCCAAGGACGGCATGCTCACCCAGAGGCAGCTGCTCCAGGTGGGATACAACCTCGCTTCGGCGAGAAGGACAAAGTCCTTCCTCGGCTCCGATCTTCCGGAGCTCAGATACATAGACGAATACAGGCAGACCCTCTCGGAGCTCAAGCAGCTCGAGGGCGAGATCGAGCGCTGCGTCATCTCTGAGGACGAGATAGCGGACTCCGCAAGCTCGGAGCTTCGCAGGATAAGGAACTCCATACTGAGACAGAACGAAGCCATCAAGTCAAAGCTCTCGCAGATAGTATCCTCCTCCGCGAACAGGGAGATACTCCAGGATTCGATAGTTACACTGAGGCAGGGGAGGTACGTCATCCCCGTCAAGCTGGAGCACAAGGCGAGGGTCCCTGGCATAGTCCACGATCAGTCGGCCTCGGGCGCGACCCTCTTCATAGAGCCGCAGTCCATAGTCGACATGAACAACGAGCTCAGGGAGCTCGAGCTCGCCGAGCAGCAGGAGATACTGCGCATCTTAAGGGAGCTCTCCGCGATGGTGGGTGCCGAAGAGCTCAGGATAAGGGCCAACCAGGAGATACTGGTAAAGCTCGACTTCATGTTCGCCAAGGCGAGGCTCGCGTACTCCATGAACGCCATGCGCCCGTCCATAAACGACAGGGGGCTGCTGGAGCTGAGAAAGGCCCGCCATCCGCTCATAGACAAGAAGAAGGTCGTCCCCGTGGATATAGCCCTGGGGGGCTCCTACAGGACCCTGGTCATAACGGGCCCGAACACAGGCGGCAAGACCGTAACGCTCAAGACCGCCGGCCTGCTCTGCCTGATGGCCCAGTCTGGGCTCTTCATTCCGGCTTCCGACGGATCTACCGTCCCCGTTTACAGGGATATCTTCGCGGATATAGGCGACGAGCAGAGCATAGAGCAGAGCCTCTCGACCTTCAGCTCGCACATGAGCACGATAGTCGGTATAGTGAGGCACGCGGGAACGGGCTGCCTGGTGCTCCTGGACGAGCTGGGAGCAGGGACCGATCCCACCGAGGGCGCCGCGCTAGCGATATCCATACTGGACCATCTCTACAGAAGAGGGGCCTCTACGCTGGCTACCACGCATTACACCGAGCTCAAGAAATACGCCATATCCACCGAGGGCGTGGAAAACGCCTCGATGCAGTTCGACGTCGAGACCCTTTCTCCGACCTACAGGCTGATGATAGGCATACCGGGCAAATCCAACGCCTTTGAGATCTCCAGAAAGCTCGGACTGCCGGAGAAGATCATCTCCGCCGCCGGCAATTATCTCGAGAGCGGCGACATAGCCTTCGAGGACGTCCTAAGGTCCATAGAGGACGACAAAAAAGAGGCCGAGGCGAAGCTCGCCGAGGCCGAGAAGATCAAGTCCGAGATGGCCGGGCAGAAGGCCCGCATGGACGATCTCGAGAAGCGCTACGCCAGGCAGAAGGAGCTCCTCATGGAGGAGGCCAGGGAAGAGGCCAGGGCCCTCGTGGAGGAGGCCAGAGCCGAAGTCGCGGCGGTGCAGAAAGAGATAGCCGACGCGCGCGAATACTTCGACGACGTCAAGGCCGAAGCCGCTGAAAAGGAGCTCAGCCGCAGCATAGAGGCCGGAAAGCGCAGGCTGAAGGAGAGGCAGAGCCGCTATTCGAGCGGCAAGAAGCCCCAGTCCAACGACCACGCGCCCTCCGCTGAGCAGATAGTCCCCGGCATCAGGGTGAACGTGCTCAGCGTAGATCAGAAGGGAACTGTTCTCAGCGAGCCCGACGACAAGGGCGATTTCAGCGTCCAGGTAGGCCCGATGAAGCTCAAGGTCAACGTAAAGGACGTGAGCGTAGTCAAGGAGAATGTGACCAAAAAGGAAAAGGAGAAGCTCAAATACTCCAGGATGTACGTCAGCAAGTCGCTCAGCGTGCCCATGTCGGTCAACGTCATTGGAAAAACGCTTGACGACGCGGAGCTGCTCGTGGATAAATATATAGACGACGCCTTCATGGCGGGCCTCGAGACCGTTTCCGTCATACACGGAAGGGGGACCGGGACGCTGAAGGCAGGCCTTCAGGCCATGCTCAAAAAAAACAAGCATGTTGCCTCCCTCCGCTCAGGAAGCATGGGAGAGGGCGGAGATGGCGTGACTATAGTCACACTGAAGAAATAGAGAGGAGTATCCATGATAGATATCAAAAAGGAGATCGCCGGGCTGCTTTCGGGCTGCATAGACGGGATGGAAGCCGCTGAGATCGAGGCGCTCATAGAGATCCCCACCGATCCTTCGCTGGGAGATTACGCTTTTCCCTGCTTCAGGCTGGCGAAGCTGCTCAGAAAAGCCCCGCCCCTCATCGCAGCGGATATAGCCTCCTCGCTGGGCGGCTCCGGGCTCTTTGAAAAGGTCCAGAACGTCAACGCCTACGTAAACATGTTCATAGACAGGAAGGCCTTCGCCGCGGCGACGCTCTCTGAGGTCGCGGCCGGCGGAGACGATTTCGGGCGCAGCGACATAGGCGGCGGGAAGACCGTCATAGTCGAGTACAGCTCCCCGAATATCGCAAAGCCTTTCCACATAGGACATATCAGGAGCACCGTCATAGGCAACTCCATCTACAAGCTCTACGACGCGGTCGGCTACAAGGTCGTCCGTATCAACCACCTCGGCGACTACGGCACCCAGTTCGGAAAGATGATCACCGCTTACCGCCGCTGGGGCTGCGAGGAAGACGTGCGCAGGGAGCCCATCAAGACCCTGCTCTCGTACTACGTGAAGTTCCACGAGGAGGCCGAAAAGGATCCCTCCCTCGAGGACGAGGCCAGGGAGACCTTCGCGAGGCTCGAGCACGGCGAAAAGGAGGAGACCGAGCTCTGGCGCTGGTTCAGGGAGGAATCCCTCAAGGAGTTCAGCAGGGTCTACGATATGATGGGGATCAGCTTCGATTCCTACGCCGGAGAGAGCTTCTATTCGGACAAGATGCCCGCGGTACTTGAAGAGCTCAGGGAAAAGGGCCTGCTTCAGGAATCCCAGGGCGCCCAGATAGTCGATCTATCGCAGTGGAACATGAGCCCCGCGCTCATTACCAAGAGCGACGGCTCGTCGCTGTATATCACCAGAGACATAGCCGCCGCGATATACCGCAAGGAGACCTACGATTTCGAAAAGAACATCTACGTCGTCGCTTCCCAGCAGAACCTGCACTTCCAGCAGTGGTTCAAGGTGCTCGAGCTCATGGGAAGGGAGTGGTACAAGGACTGCGTGCACGTCCCCTTCGGGCTCGTGAGCCTCGAAGAGGGCACCATGTCGACCAGGAAGGGCCGCGTGGTATTTTTGGAGGAAGTCCTTCGCCGCGCCGTCGAGAAGACCCGCGAGATCATAATCGAGAAGGGCGTAAACACCGACAACGTGGACGAGACCGCCAAGACCGTCGGCATAGGCGCCGTGATGTTCCAGGAGCTCTCGAACAACAGGATCAAGGACTACGTGTTCAGCTGGGATACCGTTCTCAACTTCGACGGCGAGACCGGCCCCTACGTCCAGTACACCCACGCCAGGGCCTGCTCCGTGCTCAGGAACGCTGGAGCGGATATATCGAAGCTCTCCGCGCGTGACCTGGATCTCTCCTACGTCTGCGGCGACGCGGCCTACGAGCTCGTCAAGCTCATATACCGCTTCCCGGAGATCGTGGCGGACGCCGCCGAGAAATACGAGCCTTCCGTCGTGACGAGGCACGTTGTGGACATAGCTCAGGCCTTCAACAAGTTCTATCACGACGAGCACATACTCACCAAGAACGAGGACGAGAAGAACGCCAAGCTGCTGCTCACCTACGCGGCGATGCAGACCATAAGGAACGGCCTCGCGCTGCTCGGCATAAAGGCGCCGGAGAAGATGTAGCATGGCTTCCGTGGCTTTCGCTGAAAGAAAGGACCTGCTCAAGGCCTACCTGGGCAGGGAGATAGAAAAGCTCGTGTTTGCGGAGCTCTCGGAGGAGTTCTGCGCCGCCAACGATATGGGCTATATGATAGGCATCCCTGTGCCCTTCAGCGCAGAGGATCTGCTCGGCTCGCAGAGGGAGGGCGGACTCGACGTCACCAGGATCTCTGACAACATGGTCATGGTGATAGGAGCCGATACCGGCTTCAGATACAGGGACGAGTATCTCGAGTTTTTGGTCAGCTTCTTCAGCCCGGACAAGCTGCTGCAGGTGCTGCTCTCGCACGCCGCGTCGGCCATGAGGGAGCGCAGGTTCAGAACGGCCTGCGTGTATCACAGGGCCGCGCTGCTTTTGGATGACGAAGACGTGAACGCGCTCTTCGGCTACGCCTGCTGCTGCAGGGAGTGGTACCTCAGCCTCGAAGGAGAGGATGAGGAAGAGCTCATAGCCCTGCTGAAGAGCGAGGCTAATCTCTTTTTCGAATACACTGCGGACGCGGATGATTCCTTCGCCCCGGCCTGGTATTACCTCGGCTACGCCTATCTCAACGCCGGCTCATACAAAAAGGCCGAGCTGGCCTGGGAACGCTTCCTGAGGCTTTCGGACGACCCGGAAAGCGAGCCGGTAAAGGACGTGAAGGAGCGCATGGAGAGCCTCATAGATCCCGTCAAGATAGAGGAGGGCGTGAACCTGCTCGCGGCGGGCTATCTGGAGCAGGGTATAGACGTGCTGAGGCCCTACGAGGATACAAACTTCGACAATTGGTGGCCGCTGCATTTCTACCTCGCCGGCGCGTACGACGAGCTCGGGATGACGGAGCTCGCCATAGAGGAATACGAGAGGACGGCTGCGCTGTCACCCTCGAACACCGACGTCTACGACGCGCTCGCCAGGCTTTACGCAGAATGCGGCAGGGCGGATATGGCCGAGAAATATATGAACAAATCGCAGCTTTTGAAAGAAGGGCAGGATCAGTGAAGCACATATTCGTAGTCAATCCGGCCGCGGGCAGCGGGGCAGCCGAATCCGAGCTGCTCTCCCGCATAAGGAGCCTCGCCAAGAGCAAGGAGCTCGACTTTGAGATCCACAGGACGCTCAGCAAGGACGAGACCACCGAGTACGTCAGGAAGAGAGCCTGCTCGGGAGAGGAGGCCAGGTTCTACGCGGTCGGCGGCGACGGCACGATAAACGACGTCCTGAGCGGACTCGTGGGCTTTGAAAATGCGCAGCTGGCCGTCGTGCCCTGCGGAAGCGGAAACGATTTCGTCCGCAATTTCAAGCACAAAGAATATTTCCTCGACCTGGACAGGCAGCTCGCGGCCGAGACCCTGGATATAGACGTCATAAAGTTCGGCGAGCGCTACGCGGTAAACATGGTCAATATTGGCGTTGACTGCGACATAGCCGATAGGGCGGCCAGGATCAAGAGCGACAGGCTCAAGGGCTCCGCGACCTATCTCAAGGCGGCTCTAGACATACTTCCGCGCAGGACGACCTACAGGATGCGCTACGATATAGGCGGCGAGATAAGGGAAGAGGACGTGCTGCTCACGGCCATAGCGAACGGCATGTACTGCGGCGGAGGCTTTAAGAGCAGCCCCATGGCCAGCCTCACGGACGGACTCATCGACGTGGAATACGTAAGGCCGCTGAAGGGCTTCACCCTTCTGCGCATGCTGGCCAAGTACCATGAGGGAAAGCAGCTGCAGGACAAAGAGGCCTGGAAATACATCGAATACATACAGACGGACAGGCTCACCCTCACCCCGCTCATCCCGGCCAACGTCTGCGTGGACGGGGAGATAGGGCCCTACGAGGAGAGCAGCTTTGAGGTCCTTCCGGGTGCAGTGCGCTTCGCCGTGCCTGAGGGCTGCGAGCTCATAAACAGCTAGAATACTATCCCGGCCCGCGCCGGGATTTTTTGTACTTATCGGAGGAAAAAAGATGGCAAAGGATACTGATCCCGGTCTTCAGAAGCAGATCATATACAGCGTCTTCGTAAGGAACCACACGCCGGAGGGCACTTTCAGAGCGCTCATCCCCGACCTTCCGCGTATCAGGGAGCTGGGCGCTGACATAGTCTGGCTCATGCCCATACACCCCGTAGGAGAGAAGGCCAGGAAGGGGAGCCTGGGGAGCCCTTACGCGAACAGGGATTACCGCAGGGTAGACCCGGCTTGCGGAAGCATAGAGGACTTCAGGGCCCTCGCGGAAGCCGTGCATGAAAACGGCATGAAGCTCATGATAGACGTCGTGTACAACCACACTTCCCCCGATTCCGTGCTCTGGGAGACCCATCCGGAGTTCTTCTATAAGAGGCCCGACGGAAGCCCCGGGAACCGCGTCGGGGACTGGTCGGATATCATCGATCTGGACTACGGCGCTCCCGGACTTTGGGATTACCAGATCGAGAGCCTGAAATACTGGGCGGGCACGGTCGACGGCTTCCGCTGCGACGTTGCCTCGCTCGTGCCCCTGGATCTTTGGAAGAGGGCGCGCGCCGAGGTGGAGAAGGTCCGCCCGGGATGCGTATGGCTCGCTGAGAGCGTACACAGCTCCTTTAACAGCTTCTGCCGCATGAACGGCATGTACGCCTCCAGGGACGCAGACGCCTACGAGGCCTTCGACATAGAATACGACTACGACATAAGGGAGAGCTTCGACCGATTTCTGAGAGGAGAGCTCCCGCTGAGCGCCTGGACTGAGCTTCTGAACCTGCAGGAGCAGGCTTATCCCGCGAATTACAACAAGCTGCGCTGCCTAGAGAACCACGACCAGCCGCGCATAGCATCGCTGGTAAGTGGAGAGGCTGAGCTCGAGAGCTTCACAGCCATGCAGTTCTTCCTCAAAGGGACGACGCTGCTCTACGCAGGGCAGGAGAGAGCTTTAAAGCACCGTCCGAGCCTCTTCGACAAGGATACTATCGACTGGAGCGATGGGACCGATATCAGCCCTATGATCAGTAAGCTCGCAGCCTTCAAGAAAGAATATCTGGAGCCGGACGATATCTTCTACGCCGCTGCGGACGACGCATCCTGCACGGCCGTGATGACGAGGCAGAGCGGGGCAGGGGTGAAGACCGGGATATTCCCGCTCAGGGCACAGCCCTCCGAGCTCGGCGTGAGGCTGCCGGACGGCATATACGAGGACCTGCTCTTCGGTGCGGCGGCCGAGGTGAAGGACGGAAGGCTGCTCTGCGAAGGAAGGCCCATGCTGATAGTATCTGACGCGGTGAAGGGCCAGGTATAGTCCATCTATACGCTCATGAGAACGAAAAAAGCCCTCTATATCGGAAACAGATGTGTAAAAAACGGCTATCATTAATAAAAAAGATATATATAAGCCCGCGATTCATTTACAAATGTAATAACACAAAGCGTTCGTTTTATTGACGATTTTTGGCTTGTTTTATATAATTTATAGATAGTGGAGCATTTATTGCAATTATCGATCAGTTATAGTTAAGGAGATGTAAAAAACATGAAAAAGATCGTTGCTCTTCTCCTCGCCCTGGTAATGGTATTCAGCCTTGCCGCGTGCGGAGAAAAGAAAGAAGAAAACAAGGAGCCCGAGAAGGGATCCGTGTACTGGCTCAACTTCAAGCCCGAGCTCGATGAGACCGCTCAGGCTCTTGCCAAGACCTACACCGAGAAGACCGGCGTTGCCGTAAAGGTCGTCACCGCGGCTTCCGGAACCTACAGCCAGACCCTCACCGCTGAAATGGATAAGAGCGCCGCTCCGACCCTCTTCGTCATCGGCAACCAGGCCGGCGTAAAGGATTGGAAGGACTACGCCCTTGACCTCAGAGGCACCGCTATCGAGGCCGAGCTCAACACCGACGGCTTCAACCTCTATGATGAGACCGGCAAGCTCGTATCCATCGGATACTGCTATGAGTGCTACGGCATCATCGTCAACCCCGACCTGATCGAGAAGGCCGGACACAGCATGGATGAGATCAAGAACTTCGACGGCCTCAAGGCTGTCGCCGAAGACATCCACGCCCGCGCCGCCGAACTCGGATTCGATGCATTCTCCTCCTCCGATATGGATGGAAGCTCCTCCTGGAGATTCACCGGACACATGGCCAACCTCGAGTACTTCTATGAAGAGAGAGACGCCGGCGGCTGGACCGAGTGCCCCGCTTCCCTTACCGGCGCTTACATGCAGAACTTCAAGAACCTCTACGACCTCTGCATCAACAACTCCCTCACCGCTCCGACCGATCTCGCGACCGGCGGACACGACGCCGAGAACGAATTCAAGACCGGCAAGGCCGCGTTCTTCGTAAACGGCTCCTGGGAGTATGCCGCTGTTTCCGGCGACGTGCCCAGAGCTACCATGATCCCGTACTACTGCGGAGTCGCCGGCGAGGAAAAGGCCGGTCTCAACTGCGGTACCGAGAACTGCTGGGCTGTGAACGCCAACGCTTCCGAAGCTGACCAGCAGGCCACCATCGACTTTATGGTATGGCTCGTTTCCGACCCCGAGGCTGCAGGCAAAATGGTCGAGCAGCTCGGCGTCCTGCCCTACAAGAATGCTCCCGCTTCCACCAACGGCTTCCTCGACGCTGCCAACCAGTACGCTGCGGATGGCTGCTACATCATGGATTGGGCGACCAACTATCAGCCGAACGTAGACGACTACAGAGCAGCCCTCGTTTCCGCTCTCAACCAGTACAACGCCGACCAGAGCGACGCCAACTGGGAGCTCGTAAGGACCGCTTTCGTAGACGGCTGGGCCGTTCAGTATCAGAAGGCTAATCAGTAGCCTTAAAGCGCACCCATAGATGCGAGATCACGGGGCGGGCCTCTGCGCCCGCCCCGCTTTTTATAAGGCGGAGCCCAGGGCCTTCTCCAGGGACGCTCTCATCTTATTACCGCCGGATATCCTCGGCCTTTGAATCGTTACGGCCGGATGCCCCGGCCTCTGCACCATTTCGGCCGGACGCCCCGGTCTATAGATCATTACGGCCGGATGCCCCGGCCTCTGGAACTTATCTCAAATAAAAGGAGGAACGCTTTGGAAAGCAAGAAAAGATCCCCCATAGCGAGATTCTTCAAGAATCCCCTGCGCCGCTGGTGCTGGCTCTTCATGGGCCCCGTGCTCGCGGCCTTCGCTATTGGCTTCGTATGGCCGTTCTTCCAGGGTATCTATCTGTCGTTCTGCAAATTCAGGCTCATACGTGACGCGAAGTTCACAGGACTCTCGAACTACACGGCGGTCTTCGCGGACGAAAGCTTCAGGCATTCGTTCTGGTACACCGCGCTATTCGCCGTCGTTTCGCTGGTGCTGATAAACGTGCTCGCCTTCACGGTCGCCTACCTGCTGACGCAGGGACTTAAAGGGAGCAACGTCTTCAGGACGGTGTTCTTCATGCCCAACCTCATCGGCGGCATAGTCCTCGGATACATCTGGTCCATGATATTCGACGGCATTCTCTCAAAATACAACACGTCGATACTCCTCGAGACCAAATACGGCTTCTGGGGACTGATAATACTGATGTGCTGGCAGCAGATAGGTTATATGATGATAATCTACATAGCCGGCCTGCAGGCAGTCCCAGAGGACATGCTCGAGGCCGCCAAGATAGACGGCGCCACCAAGTGGCAGACCCTCTTCAAGGTCACCATACCCAACGTTATGCCGTCCATCACCATATGCACGTTCCTCGGACTTACGAACGGCTTCAAGCTCTTCGACCAGAACCTCGCCCTCACGGCGGGCCAGCCGTTCATAATCCAGGCCGACGGAACGGTTATCAAGACTACCGAGATGCTCGCGCTGAACATCTACAACACCTTCTACGGCTCGAGCTCGACCTCGCCAGGCGTAGCCCAGGCTAAGGCCGTTATCTTCTTCATATTAGTCGCGGGACTGGGCCTCGCTCAGCTCGCCTTTACCAGAAAGAGGGAGGTGCAGAACTGATGAACGCCAAGACACTTTCCGCTGAGAACCGCACCAAGACCATACTTTCGGTGGTCCTCTCTATCATTTGCGTGATCTACGTGCTGCCTGTGCTGGCCGTAGTCATCAACTCGTTCAAGCTCAATACCTACGTAAAGACCAACACCTTCGATCTTCCGACCGGCGAGATGTGGGCTGGGACCTCAAACTTCGTGAAGGGCATGACCTTCGGAAACTACCCCTTCCTCAAGAGCGTCTGGTACAGCGTCGTCATAACTATAGCCTCGACGGCTCTGATACTGCTCTTCACCTCGATGGCGGCCTGGTACATCGCCAGGGTCAATTCGAAGTTCTGCAAAGCGGTGTATTTCCTCTGCGTATTCTCGATGGTGGTCCCGTTCCAGATGGTAATGTTCACGCTATCCAAGACCGCGGACAAGCTCCATCTCAACACCCCCTGGACCATACCCATCGTATACCTCGGCTTCGGCGCGGGCCTCGCGATCTTCATGTTCGTAGGCTTCGTCAAATCGATACCTCTGGAGATCGAGGAGGCGGCGTCCATAGACGGCTGCGGCCCCATACGCACCTATTTCTCCGTAGTATTCCCCATGCTTCGCCCGACCATGATCTCCGTCGGGATACTCGAGATCATGTGGGTATGGAACGACTATCTGCTCCCCGTGCTCGTGCTCGATATCAACAAGTACAGGACCCTGCCGATACATATCCAGTACCTCAAAGGAAGCTACGGTACGGTAGACCTGGGCGCGACTATGGCGCTGATACTGCTTTCCATAATCCCCGTCATCGTTTTCTACCTCAGCTGCCAGAAGTACATCATAAAGGGCGTTGCTGCGGGCGCTGTAAAGGGCTAGGGAGCGCGTATAATGAAAAGAAGCAGCGGCATACTTTTGCCGATATCATCCCTTCCGTCCAAAGGGGGCATAGGCACCCTCGGACGGGAGGCGCGCAGATTCATAGACTTCCTGCACGAAGCGAAGCAGTCATGGTGGCAGATACTGCCGGTAGGCCCGACGAGCTACGGCGACTCGCCCTATCAGTGTCCTTCTACCTTTGCCGGGAATCCGTACTTCATAGACCTGGATATCCTGAAAAGGGAAGGGCTGCTGAAGAAAAACGAGATCGACGATATCACGTGGGGAGACGACCCCATGTACGTCGACTACGCTCTGCTTTATGAGAAAAGAGGCCCTCTGCTGAGAAAGGCCGCCATAAGGGGACTGAAGAGAGATGACCCCGGCTTTGAGAGCTTCAAAGCCGAGAACTCCGGCTGGCTCCAAGAGTACAGCCTCTTCATGGCCCTCAAGCAGAGCTTCGGAATGGTCTCCTGGACCGAATGGCCCGACGAGGGCGCCCGGATGAGAGATCCTGAGACTTTGGATCGATGCAGGCAGCAGCTCGCGGGAGAGATCGAGATCATAAGCTATATCCAGTATCTCTTCTTCAGACAGTGGAACGATCTCAGGGACTACGCCCACGAGAAAGGCATAGGCATAATAGGCGACCTTCCAATATACGTGGCGCTGGATTCGGCAGACGTCTGGGCAGAGAGGGAGTTCTTCCAGATCGGGGAGGACGGCCTTCCGGACAAGGTCGCGGGAGTACCGCCCGATTACTTCAACGAGGACGGGCAGCTCTGGGGCAATCCGCTCTACGATTACGAGCGCATGAAGCAGGACGGATACGGCTGGTGGATACGCAGGATAGGCGGCGCCGCCAGGCTCTACGACGTCATCAGGATAGACCACTTCAGGGGCTTCGAGAGCTACTGGGCCGTTCCCTACGGCGAGACCACCGCGAGAAACGGCGAATGGATCAAGGGCCCGGGGATGGACCTGATAGGCCCGCTCAAGGGCTGGTTCAGAGACCTGAACTTCATAGCGGAGGATCTGGGCTATCCGACCGACGAGGTCAAGCAGCTGCTCGCGGATTCGGGCTTCCCCGGGATGAAGGTCCTGGAGTTCGCCTTTGACGAGAAGCTGGAGAGCACCGACATGCCCTTCAGGCATAAGCCCGGATGCATATGCTACACGGGCACCCACGACAATCCCCCGGTCAAAGCCTGGGAGAAGATCGCGGAGCCTTCGGAGATAAAGATAGCCCGCGAATACCTCGGCCTCGCCAAGGGGCAGGATCTTTCCGAGGCCATGATAAGGGCCGGGATGGGAAGCGTCGCGGAGCTGTTCGTAGCCCAGATGCAGGACTGGCTCGGGCTCGGAAAAGAAGCCCGCATGAATACCCCCGGAATACTCGGCGGGAACTGGATGTGGAGGCTGCTCCCCGGGCAGCTCGACAAAAAGCTCGCCGCTAAGATAGCAAGGATGACGAAACTCTACGGAAGGAGTGAAGAAGAATGTCAGAAGTCAGTTTAAGACATATCAAGAAAGTATATCCGTACACGGAGCCCAAGAAGAGAAAGAAGGGCGAGATCCAGAGAGGTACCAACCTCAAGGTGACCGAGGAAGGCGTGCTCGCCGTCCAGGACTTCAATCTCGAGATCGCCGACCGCGAGTTCATCGTCCTCGTAGGCCCCTCCGGCTGCGGAAAATCCACGACCCTGAGAATGATAGCAGGCCTTGAGGAGATCTCCGGCGGAGAGCTCTACATCGACGGCAGGCTGGTCAACGACGTCGCGCCAAAGGACAGGGACATCGCGATGGTATTCCAGAGCTACGCCCTGTACCCGCATATGACCGTGAAGGAGAACATGGCCTTCCCGCTCAAGCTCAAGAAGGTCGACCAGAAGACCATAGACGAGAAGGTCCAGGAGGCCGCCGAGATCCTCGGCATTACCGAATACATGGAGCGCAAGCCCAAGAACCTTTCCGGCGGACAGCGCCAGAGGGTCGCCATAGGCCGCGCTATCGTAAGAGAGCCCAAGGTGCTGCTCATGGACGAGCCTCTCTCCAACCTCGACGCAAAGCTGAGGAACCAGATGAGGGCCGAGATCATCAAGCTGCGCCAGCGCATCAACACTACCTTCATCTACGTAACGCACGACCAGACCGAGGCCATGACCCTCGGCGACCGCATCGTGATCATGAAGGACGGCGTAGTGCAGCAGATAGGCACCCCGCAGGAGGTCTTCGACCATCCGGCCAATCTCTTCGTATCCGGCTTCATCGGAGTACCGCAGATGAACTACTTCGACGCGGAGCTCGTAAAGAAGGACGGCGGCTACGAGGTCGTTCTCGATGGCAAGAGCATAGCTGTCTCCGCCGAGAAGCAGGCCAGGCTGGCCGCGAACGGCGCGGAGAGCCAGCCCATAACCCTCGGCGTGCGCCCGGAGCACATCGCGCTCTTCGGCGAAGACGCGAACAGCTTCCACGGCACCGTGGAGGTGAGCGAGATGATGGGAAGCTCCGTGCACCTGCACCTGAACTCTCTCGGACAGAACGTGATCGTCATAGTCCAGACCATGGACCTTCAGGGCGAGCACAGAGAGGGCTTCAAGACCGGACAGGATATCGCCTACGAATTCGGCGGCAACGTGATCCACATGTTCAGCAAGGAGAGCGGAGAGAACCTGGAGAAGTTCGAATAGGGCTTCACATCCTAATATGCAAACATTAAAGCCGGACCCGATAGGTCCGGCTTTTTGTCTGGGTAAGACCCCGCGTTTGGCGCGGGGTCGGTTATTTATCTGGGTAGAACCCCGCGTTTGACGCGGGTCGTTTTTTTATCTGGGTAGAACTCCGCGTTTGGCGCAGAGTTGGCTTTTGTCCAGGTAAAGCCCTGCGGCAGAGGCTTTTAAGTCCGCTCGCCGCTATCGGACGTCCAGCTTCCTCCAGTAGGGTATGAAAAAGGCGAGAGAGAAGGCCATCGCGAGGAAGTCCGCTATAGGCGTCGCCCAGGGTATCCCGTATGCGCCGGCGATGGAGTTCATGATGAACATGAAGGGTATGTCGAGGCCGCCCTTCCTCAGCATCGAAAGGAACATAGGGGTCCTTTTGCTCCCGGTGGCCTGGAAGATCGATATCGTCATCATAGTGACAGAGAGGGCGGGGCAGCTGAGGCTGACTATCCTGAGGAAGTGCTGGCCGAATTCCACGGTCGCGGGGTCGTCTATAAAGGCCTTCACTACCGGCACAGCGCAGGTAAAGAGGAAGAGCGTGCCGACTGCCGCTGCCGTAAGGCTGCAGCGGAAGGCCGTCCTTATGACCGAGCGCATCCTCTCCCTGTTGCCCGAGGCGTAGTTATATCCTATAAGAGGGAGCACGCCCTGCGTCATGCCGCCTGCTATGGCGAAGGCGAGCATGTCTATCTTCTTGGCTATGCCCATGCCGGCTATCGCCTGGTTGGAGTAGGAGACGACCATCCTGTTCAGCACGGTATTCGAGAGTATGCTCATCATGTTCATGATGAAGCTGGGCAGCCCGACGAGCAGTATCTCCCTGGGAATTGCGAGGCCGCGAGGATAGCGCGAGGGCGAGAAGCCTATCACGCTGCTCTCCCTGTTTTTTCTAAGTAGTATCACGAAATAGAGAAGGGCCGCTGTGTTGGAAAGCATAGTGGCGGCCGCGGCACCTATAACTCCCATGTGCAGTCCGAATATGAACAGCGGGTCCAGCAGCATGTTGAGTATGCCGCCGAACGCTACGCCGAAGCTCGCCTCCTTTGAATATCCCTCGGATCTCACGAGATGCGCGAGGCAGGCGCTGAGCACCGTCGGAACGCTGCCTATGCCTATGGTCCAGAGCACGTAGTCCGTGCAGTAGCCGTAGGTAGCATCGTTGGCCCCAAGGAAGGGGAATATCGCTGAACGCAGGGAGAATATCAGTATGCCGTAGACCAGGGCGACGCCGGCCGAGGTCCATATGCTGAACGCGGCGCACTGAGAGGCCTTTTCCCTATCGCCCATGCCCAGGCTCCTTGATATGAGGCTGGCTCCTCCTATGCCGAAGATGTTCGCAAAGCCCGTCAGCATGACGAAGGGCGGCATGACGAGCGTAGCCGCGGCCACCTGGTCCGGGTCGTTCATCTGGCCTATGAAGAAGGTATCCGCCATGTTGTAGACGACGGTGATCATCTGGCTGATGACAGTCGGGATCACCAGCGTCATGACGGCTTTGAGCACAGGCGTTTTTTCAAAGAGTTCGGTGTTGTCTTTTTTCATCGTGTCTGTGAGGGCGGCGCGATCCATTTAAGCGGAAGGGGCTGACGATAAGCCTGCAGCTTCACCCCGCCAGGACGGCGTCCGCGGCAAACAGTATACACCCAAAGCGCGTCCTGTATGATGATAAAGCGTAAATTATTCAAATGATGATAAAGCGTAAATAATTCAACGGATTAGCGATTGCTAACCTTTTCCGCTGCACTTGCGGCATTTCGGAATGGTCTGGTATACTATTTTCAGGATCATATCCTTTTATGATCGCATAGCATTTTGTTTTCTATATTCAACATATGGAGGCTCGCTTTGAAAGAATTGTTCCGCGGCGGGGTCCATCCTCAGGATCATAAGGATCTCAGCCGCTCATCGCCGCTGAGGGCTTTCGACTGGACGGGGGAGATGGTCTTTCCCCTTGCTCAGCACATCGGAAAGCCGGCCAAGGTCATCGTAAGCAAGGGCGACCGCGTACTGGCGGGCCAGTGCATAGGCGAGGCCGACGGATTCGTGTCGGCAAACGTCATCTGTTCGTGTTCTGGCACAGTCAAGGCAATAGAAAAGCGAAGGACCATCGCCGGCACCATTCAGGAATGCGTGGTCGTCGACGGCGACGGGCTTTTTGAGCTGCTGCCCGGAGTAGGGGAGGAATGCGACGTCTACGCCCTGAGCGGCGAGGAGATACTCAAAAAGATCGCAGACGCCGGCGTCATAGGCCTCGGCGGAGCGGGCTTCCCGACCAGGGTCAAGCTCAGCCCCAAGGATCCCTCGGCCATCAGATACCTCATAGCCAACGGTGCCGAATGCGAGCCCTATCTTTGCTGCAACGACCAGCTCATGAGGAGCTGCCCGGAGGAGATCGTAAAGGGCATGGAGCTCATGCTCAGGCTCTTCCCGAACGCTAAGGGCGTCGTCGCGATAGAGGACAACAAGCCCGAGGCCATAGCGGCCATGAAGGTAGCCGCCGCTTCGCACGAAGGGATAGTCGTCATGCCCATGAAGACCAAGTATCCGCAGGGCGGAGAGCGCAGCCTCATCAAGGCAGTCGCAGGGATAGATTATCCCGCTTCGATGCTTCCCGCCGACGTGGGCTGCATAGTCTGCAATGTCGGGACCATATACGCCTCTTACAGGGCCGTAGCCTTCAATGAGCCGCTGTTCAGACACGTTCTGACCGTTAGCGGCGAGGACGTGGTCTCCCCCTGCAACCTGATAGTCCGCGACGGCACTCCCTTCTCGGCTCTGCTCGAGGAGGCCGGTGGCCTTAAGGAAGGCGCGGAGCCAAAGAAAGCGCTCGCGGGAGGCCCAATGATGGGCGTCGCGGTGGCTTCGCTGGACGTTCCCGTGGTCAAGACCACCAACGCCCTCACCATACTCTCCGTGGACCCGGACGAAGGGAAGGACGGAAAGTACGATCCCTGCATAAGCTGCGGACGCTGCGGTTCGGTCTGCCCCAACGGGCTCATGCCCATGATGATGATGGAGGCCGCGGAGAACGGGGATTGGGAGCGCTACGAAAAGAAGCTCTACGGACTCGAGTGCTTCTTCTGCGGCTCGTGCAGCTACATATGCCCGGCCAAGAGGCCTCTCACGCAGACATTTAAACTCATGAAGGCGGAGATACTCGCCAAGAAGCGCGCTGAAGCCGCGGGAGGGAAGAAATGAGCAATACATTCAGACTTTCTTCCGGCCCGCATTTCAGGGACAGGCACGACACAGCTTCGATAATGAAGCTGGTATGCATATCCCTCATGCCGGCGACTATCGCGGGAGTGTATTTCAACGGCATAAGGGCCCTGATCATACTCACGCTCTGCATAGGCTCGGCTGTGCTCAGCGAATACCTCTTCGATCTGGCCTGCCATAAGCCGAGCACCATAAAGGACAGCAGCGCGGTCGTCACCGGCCTGCTGCTCGGGCTCAGCCTTTCCAACGAGGTCCCGCTATACCAGCCGGTGCTTGGAGCGATATTCGCCATAGTCGTAGCGAAATGCAGCTTCGGAGGACTCGGAAAGAACTTCATCAATCCCGCCCTCGCGGGGCGCTGCTTCCTGCTGATCTCCTTCGGAGCCAGCATGACGAGATTCGACGTGGACGGAGTCTCTTCCGCCACTCCTCTAGCGCTGCTCAAGGGAGGCAAGGCCGTCAACATCACAAAGATGTTCCTCGGCTCCTCGAACAGCCTCATAGGAGGATCCATACTCGCCCTTATCATAGGAGGGCTCTTCCTCTGGTCCCTGGATATAATCCACACCCCGATAAGCACTTCGGTCATAGTCAGCTTCTCGCTCATGATGCTGCTCTTCGGAGGGCAGGGCTTCGACCTGCGCTTCCTCGCGGCGCATCTTTGCGGAGGCGGCCTCATGATGGGCGCTCTCTTCATGGCCACCGACTACACGACTTCGCCCAGCGGCAGGACCGCCCAGGTGATATACGGCTGCATAATAGGCTGCCTCGGCGCGCTGTTTAGGATAGCGGGCTCCGGCGACTCCTTTAGCTACGCCATAATCATAGGCAACCTCTTCACCCCGCTGCTCGACATGTACGTAGTGCCAAAGCCCTACGCCTACAGAAAGAGCGCGGTAGCCGCGAGAAACGGAGATAAGACGGGCCTGAGCGTGCCCAAGCCTGTGATCACCCTCACGCTGATCACCGTGCTCGCCGGCGTCGCCCTCGGAGGGGTATACTCCCTGACCAAGGACGCCATAGACGAGCAGAAGAGGCTGGCCAGCCTGGCTTCATACAAAAACGTGCTCCCCGCCGCGGAGAGCTTTGAGAACGTCGAAAAGGCGGATCTCGCGATCGAGGATCTGGACGGAGAGGTCTACGGCAAGGGCTTTGGAAGAGTTTACATAAACGAAGCTTATGTCGGGAAAGACGCCTCCGGGAATATCGCCGGCTACGTGGTCAACGTGACCAGCATGGACGGCTACGACGGCAACATAACTCTGACGGTAGGACTAGAGCCCGACGGTACCGTGATCAGCATAGCCTTCACGCATCTGAACGAGACGCCCGGAATGGGCATGAGGGCCGGAGAACCCGAATTCAGGGATCAGTTCAACGGCAGGAAGGTCGACAGCTTCGTCCTCAACAAGGGCTCGTCATCAGGCGGCGATAACTCCATAGATACCGTCTCCGGTGCCAGCACGACCTCGGGCGCCGTGGTCGGAGCCGTGAACGCGGCCCTCGACTTCTTCAGAAACTACATGAAGGGAGGGAACTGATTTGAACAAATATGTTGAACGCCTGTACAACGGACTGATCAAAGAGAACCCGACCCTGATGCTCATGCTCGGAATGTGCCCGACCCTGGCCGTCTCCACGAGGGCCATGAACGGCATAGGCATGGGACTCTCTACGACGGCGGTGCTGATCCTCTCCAATCTGATCATATCGCTGCTAAGAAAAGTCATACCCGACGAGGTGAGGCTTCCGTCCTACATAGTCATAGTGGCCTCGCTCGTCACGGTGACGGAGCTTCTGATAGAGGGCTATCTTCCCTCGCTCTACAGCGCGCTTGGAATATACATCCCTCTCATCGTAGTAAACTGCATAATACTCGGAAGGGCAGAGGCCTACGCCAACAAGAACGGCCCGCTGCTCTCGGTCATGGACGGTCTCGGGATGGGACTGGGCTTCACGCTAGCCCTGACCCTGGCCGGCTTCGTGAGGGAGCTTCTTGGAAACGGCAGCGTGTTCGGAGTGAACGTGCTCCCCGACGGCTTCGAGCCCATAGGGATCTTCGTGCAGCCCCCAGGAGCCTTCCTGGTCATAGCGCTGTTCGTTACGATCATGAACGCCATAGGCATAAAGACCCGCCAGAGGCAGCTCGTTGAGAGCGGCTGCGACGGCTGCTGCAGCGCCTGCATGAGCCCCTGCGAGAACAAGGACGAGTCCGCACCGGATCCCGCTGAGGCAAGAAAGGAGGCACAGATCTGATGAAGGAAATGATACTTCTGATCATAGGAGGAGCGCTGATAAACAACGTCGTCCTCAACCAGTTCCTAGGGATCTGCTCATTCCTCGGCGTTTCCCAGCAGATGAAGGCCTCGGCCAGCCTCGGAGGCGCGGTCATATTCGTCATAACCATAGCCTCCGGCGTCGCGAACCTCGTATACACCTACGTGCTGGACCCCTTCGGGCTCGACTACATGAAGACCATAGTCTTCATACTGGTCATCGCGGCCCTGGTGCAGATAGTCGAGATGTTCCTCAAAAAGAGTTCCCCCGCCATATACAAGGCGCTGGGAATATTCCTGCCGTTGATAACCACCAACTGCGCCGTGCTCGGCGTGGCCCTTACCAACGTGCAGAACGGATACAACTTCGTGCAGAGCGTGCTCTCTGGTTTCGGCACCGCGCTCGGCTATACCATAGCCATAGTGCTGCTAGCCAGCATACGTTCGCGCATGCGCGAAGAGGACATCCCCGAGCCCCTCAGGGGCGCCCCCATAGTCCTCATCTCCGCCGCCCTCATGTCGATAGCCTTCATGGGCTTCGCCGGGCTCTCGTTTTAAAGGAGGCCTGACATGAACGTAGTATTGATGACCACTCTGGTCATAGGTCTTATCGGGATAATAGTCGGCGCCGGCCTCGTGACCGCGGGTAAGAAGTTTTACGTAGAGGTGGATCCCAGGGAAGCAGCCGTCAGGGCCGAACTTCCCGGAAACAACTGCGGCGCTTGCGGCCAGGCAGGCTGCGACGCCATGGCCGCCGCCATAGTCAGCGGAGCCGCCCCCGTAAACGGCTGCCCCGTAGGCGGAGCCCCGGTCGCCGAGAAGATCGGCGCCATAATGGGCGTCGAGGCCGAAGCAGGGGAGAGAAGGGTCGCTTTCGTGCGCTGCAAGGGCAGCTGCGCGGTAACTCATAAGAACGAATACAGCGGCGTTCAGGACTGCAGGAGCGCCCTGTTCGCCGGTATAAACCTCGCCGACTGCGATTACGGCTGCATGGGACTGGGAAGCTGCGTCTCCGTATGCCCGCAGAAGGCCATAAGGGTCCTGGACGGGGTAGCGGCCGTTGACGAGAGAAAATGCGTAGGCTGCGGACTCTGCGCCAAGGCCTGCCCGAAGGGCCTCATAGAGCTCGTCCCGGAGCGCAAGCGCGTCAGGGTGCAGTGCTCGAACAAGGACAAGGGCCCCCTCGTGAGGAAGGTCTGCAGTGCCGGGTGCATAGCCTGCGGGCTCTGCGAGAAGCAGTGCGGGGCGGATGCCATTCACGTAGAAGGCAACGTCGCTCACGTCGATTACGATAGCTGCGTCCAGTGCGGCAAGTGCGCGGCGAAATGCCCCGCCAAGGTCATAACGCTCCCTTCGCCGGGACGGTCTGAAGAGGCCGCCTCCTGAGGAGAAAAAGATGGACAGACATAACCAAAAGATAAAACTCATACTGTCGGCGCTGCTCATAGCGCTGGCCCTGTTCCTCCTCGGAGGCTTCGGCGGGAAGGACGTGATGTACCACCTGCGGGACAGGGGCGCCCTTGGACCGCTGACGCGCGCGGACATCGAATATCTGGACGTGCAGGCTCCCGAGGCGACTAGCAGCGACGGCACGGTCAGCGCCGCCGACTGGGCCGAGATATATCCGTACATAACGGCTACGATGAGGGACAACTCCAGAAACGTATACGTCACGAGCTATCTCGAGCAGGATCCCTATCTCGTGAACATCTACGAGGGCTACGGCTTCGCTAAGGACTACGGCAGCGCCAGGGGGCATGAGTATACCCTCGAGGACGTATACAAAACGCAGAGGCCTCACGCCAAGGCCAACTGCCTGACCTGCAAGTCCCCCAATTTCGCGAAGCTCGTGAACGATCAGGGCGTCTCGGTTTATTCGATGCCCTTCGAAGAGGTCTACGCTCTCATGGAGGAGAACATCAGCTGCTATACCTGCCACGGAAACGAAGCCGGCAGCGCGGGGCAGCTCGTCGTCACTCATTCCTACGTGAACAAGGCGCTCGGCGCGAACGTATCGAGCTTCGATCCCTCGGTGCTCAGCTGCGGCCAGTGCCACATAGAGTACTATTTCACGAGGGAGGACAGCGAGACCATGATGCCTTATCATGACGCCGCAGGCATGGCTCCGGAGGCCATACTCGCTTACTACGACTCCTTCGATTTCTACGACTGGATACAGCCGAGCACGGGAACGAAGATGCTCAAGGCTCAGCACCCCGAGTTTGAGACCTTCACCCAGGGCAAGCACGCGGGCCTTCTGACCTGCGCGGACTGCCACATGCCCATGGAGCAGGCCGAGGACGGCACCGTCTATCACAGCCACACTCTGGTGAGTCCGCTTGAGAGCGAGATGCTCCTGCTCAGCTGCGCTACCTGCCACGAGAACACCGATATGACCGCCATGGTCCGCAGGATACAGGAGAGGGTAACGCTGCGCGAGACCGAGGTCGGAAACAAGCTCTCGGCGCTCAAGGACGCGCTGGCGGAGGCCGTCAGCAAGGGCGAGAAGAGCGAGGAGGAGCTCGACGCGGTGAGGAAGCTCTACCGCGAAGCCCAGTGGTTCTTCGACTACTGCTATGTCGAGAACTCTGAGGGCGCACACAACTCCGACCTTGCCTTCAGCTGCCTCGAGACCGCCGAACTCAAGATAGACGAGGCCATGAGCCTGCTGTAGGCCTAGCCTCGCAGCGGTCGCCGGGAGGGCTGCGTGTTTTCCTGAAGAGCCTGGATATGGTATAATACGGGAGTCCGGGAAGGACTCCCGTTTTTGAAGGATGAAAGAAAAAAGCCTCTTAAAAAAACTGACTTCCATGCGCTTCGCCATAGGCATCATAGTCGTGCTGGCGGCGGTGTGCGCTGCGGGAAGCTTCATAACGCAGGGGCAGAGCTTCGACTGGTATGCCGCCCGCTATTCCGAGAGGATCGCGGGCCTCATCATCGCGCTGGGGCTTGACGACATATTCCACAGCCCCGGCTTCGTAGTCCTGAGCGCCTTTCTCTGCGCCGATCTGATCTTCTGCAATATTTCGCGCGTGAAGCAGCTTTCGGCCCGCTACAGGGCTGAAAAGGACCCTGCGAGGGCATTTGACGGCGTCCCTCAGGTCTCGGCCTCCGGCATCGCGGATCCTCTGCAGATTTTCAAAAAGCTCGGTATGGGTGAGCCGGTAAAGATCGAGCCCTCCGCAGGCCTTTTGACATCCGAAGAGGGCAGCGGTTCCTCCGCGAATAATGAGCGGGCCGGTCTTTCCTCAACAAAAAAAGGTCTCGGCCTGTTTGCATCCAAGAACGCCGCCGGACTCTGGGGAGCCTGGGTCTGCCACCTCGGGATACTCCTGCTCATAGCGGGATTCGCCCTTGGGCAGTTCACTAAGAGCGAGTACACGGTCTACGGCGTTCCCGGACAGACCAAGCCCGTAGGCGACAGCGGCTACGAGCTCAGCATAGACGATTTCCGCATAGAGCTCAGCGGCAGCGGCAGCGTGAGCCAGTACAGATCGGACATTAGAGTAAGCCCCGTTGGCGGAGGAGAAGGCTCGCCTTCCGGACGCCCCGCTTCCATCAGCGTCAACCATCCCGCCAAGCTCTACGGGATGAAGTTCTATCAGAATTCCACGGGCTGGGCAGCGAAGATCACGATAACGAAGAACGGCGAGCTCCTTCAGCAGGACTGGCTCTGCGCCGGCGAGTTCGTCCCGGTCGAGGACATGCCAGAGCTGGTTATATACTACAACGCCTTCTACAGCGGTCCGACCCTTGCTCCGGCGGGCCCTGAGACAGCGGCCGAAGATATCGAGACCCCCGCCTATCTCTATACCGTCTACTACATGGGGCAGATCCTGGGCATGAACGTCCTGATCGGGGACGAGCCGCTGATCATAGACGATTACGTCGTTACCTTTACGGAGCCCCGGCCCTACACGCTAATACAGGTCAAAAAAGACAGCTTCACCGGCCTGGCCTTCGCCGGAGGGATCGTAACCCTGCTCGGGCTCGCGCTCGCGTTCTACGTGCAGCCCTCAAGGGTCTGGGCCTACGAGGAGGAAGGAAGCTGGACGGTCTGCGGCAGCAGCCCCAGGGGAGGAAGGATCTTCGAGGAGAGCTTCCTCAGGGCGGCGGAAGCCGCAAAAGGGGAAGCGGCGCAAGGATGCGCCGATCGCGAGGGCCGCGAAGGCGAAGCTGTCCCGTCAAAGTCAGTATCGGAAAGGGAGGAAGATCATGCTCAAGGCTGAGAACACGCTCTTTACCATAGTCATGCTCCTTTATTTCGCCTCGATGATACTCTATTTCATCTTCGTGGCGTTCAAAAGGGAAAAGCTCGCCCCGGCCGCGCAGCTCGTGCAGGCAGCGGGATTCGCCTTGCACACGGCAGCCCTCATATGCAGGGGCGTGGGCGCGGGAAGGCTTCCCATGACCAATCAGTACGAGTTCGCTACCTCCTTCGCATGGGGCCTCTGCCTGGTCAGTCTCATATTCATACGCCGCTTCAGATTCCCGGTGCTTGGAGCCTTCTCCTCGCCGGTTATGTTCCTTATAATCGGCTACGCCGCTATGCAGAGCAAGGACGTGAAGGAGCTCATGCCTTCGCTCAGGAGCAACTGGCTGGGCTTTCACGTTTCGACGGCCATCATAGCCTACGGCGCGTTTGGGGTCTCTTTCGTGCTCGCGCTCATCTTCCTTGCGCGGGACAGGCTGACGCGGGGAGGCTTCTTTGATGAGCACATACCAGACCGCGAGATGCTGGATATGATAGGCTACAGAAGCGTATCCCTTGGCATGCTGTTTCTAAGCTTCACCATGCTGACAGGGGCGATCTGGGCCGAACAGGCCTGGGGAAGCTATTGGTCCTGGGATCCCAAGGAGACCTGGTCTCTCGTGACCTGGATAGTCTACGCGGCTTATCTGCACCTTCGCATACGCGGAGGCTGGAGGGGCAGGTCGGCGGCCGTTTTCGCGGCGCTGGGCTTCGTCTGCGTCATGTTCACCTACATAGGCGTGAACACCTTCCTGCCGGGCATACACAGCTATGCCTGATACCCGGCGCGCGATCTTTGTCTCGCTAATACGCTTTGGCCCGCTTAGGCGGGCCATTTTTATATAGGCATTTCGATAAGGATAATGTATAATATATGGGACAGTTTATCGTTTTATAATATGATTCATTTTACGGAGAGATCACTATGGATGTTTCAAAGAATATCAGATATATCGGAGTCGACGACAAGCAGGTCGACCTTTTCGAGGGCCAGTACATAGTCCCGGACGGGATGATGTACAACTCCTACGTCATCCTCGACGAGAAGATCGCGGTCTTCGATACCGTAGAAGCGAGCTTCGGGGAAGAGTGGCTCGGCAAGCTCGAGGCCGTCCTGGACGGCAGGACCCCGGACTACCTCATAGTCCAGCATATGGAACCCGACCATTCCGCCAACATCAAGCTCTTCACCGAGAAATACCCGGCTGCCGTCGTAGTCGCTACGGCCAAGGCCTTCCCTATGATGAAGAACTTCTACGGCCTCGAATTCGAAGGCAGACAGCTTGTCGCGGCCGAAGGCACGAAGCTCAGCCTCGGCAGCCATGAGCTTACGTTCATCATGGCGCCTATGGTCCACTGGCCCGAGGTAATGGTCACCTACGAGTCCAGCGAGAAGGTACTCTTCTCCGCAGACGGCTTCGGAAAGTTCGGAGCCTCGGACGCCGTCGACGACGAAGGCTGGTCCTGCGAGGCGAGGCGCTACTACTTCGGCATAGTCGGCAAATACGGCATGCCTGTACAGACCCTGCTTAAAAAAGCCGCGGCTCTCGATATCAAGACCATTTGCCCGCTGCACGGACCCGTGCTGAATGAGGATCTGCCCTACTACATCGGGCTTTACGATACCTGGTCCTCCTACGGAGTCGAGACCGAGGGCGTGTTCATCGCCTATACCACGGTCTATGGCAACACCAGGAAGGCCGTCGAGTGCCTGGCAGAGACCCTCAAGGCCAAGGGCTGCGAGAGGGTAGTCGTCGCGGACCTCGCAAGAGAGGATATGGCGGAGTGCGTCGAGGACGCCTTCAGGCACGGACGCATAGTCCTCGCGACCACTACCTACAACGGAGAGATCTTCCCCTTCATGAACCAGTTCATCGATCAGCTCGTGGAGCGCGGCTACAAAAAGCGCAGGATAGGCCTCATCGAGAACGGAAGCTGGGGCCCGATGGCCGCCAAGGTCATGAGGAACAAGCTCTCGGCATGCAAGGATCTGACCATCTGCGAGAACACCGTTACCATACTTTCCTCCATGAGCGAGGAGAACAAGGCCCAGATCGAGGCTCTGGCAGACGAGATCCTGGCTTAGCATTGACAAAGAGCAGCCCGCGCCGAGCTTTCGGCCGGGCTGTATTTCATAGGAGCTGTTTTAAGTGAGATCAAAAAGCCCAGGAGGACACATATGACATTCGACAGGATAGACATGAACGAGCTCGAGAAGGAGCTCATAGAGTTCAGACGAGATCTGCACACCTATCCCGAATCCGGCTGGACCGAGTTCAGGACCACGGCGAAGATAATCACCGAGCTCGAAAAACTAGGCCTTCCGGTCAGATTCGGCAGGGAGATACATTCGCCCGAGAGCATGTACGGGATGCCCAAGCCCGAGGCCCTCGAGGAATGCTACGAAAGGGCCCTCGCGGAGAGCGACAGGCCGGAGCTCATCGAAAAGATGAAAGGCGGCTACACCGGCTGCGTCACCATGATAGAAGGAGCTCTTCCCGGCCCGACGATAGGCATCAGAGTCGACATAGACTGCAACGACGTCAGCGAGACCGAGGACTTCGGCCATAAGCCCGTCATGAACGGCTTCCGCTCAAAGCATAAGAACTGCATGCATGCCTGCGGTCACGACGCCCACACAGCCATAGGGCTCGGCACGGCCAAGATACTCAGCGCGTACAAGGACGTGCTCAAGGGCAGGGTGATGCTCGTGTTCCAGCCCGCGGAAGAGGGCCTCAGGGGCGCAGCTAGCCTCACCGCCACCGGTATGTTCAAGGACTGCGACTATTTCTTCGGAGCGCATATAGGGCTCAAGAGCACGCACCTTGGAATGGTGGCCGCGAGCTCTACGGGCTTCCTCGCCAGCACCAAGTTCGACGCCGTGTTCCACGGAGCTTCGGCCCACGCGGGACTCGCGCCCAACCTGGGGAAGAACGCTATGGCCGCGGCTTCCACCGCCGTGCTCAACATGCTGGCGATCCCCAGGCACCAGGACGGCTCCAGCAGGATCAATATCGGCACCTTCCGCTCCGGCACCGGCAGGAACGTCGTTCCCGAATACGCCGAGCTCACGATAGAGACCAGAGGCATCACCTCCGAGATCAACGAATACATGGAGAAGAGCGCCAAGAGGGTCTGCCAGGCCTCCGCCGACATGTACGAGTGCGGGCTCGACATCAACTTCATGGGCTCCGCCGGAGGCATAGTCTGCGATCCCGAGGTCGTATCCCGCGCGAGGGAGATCCTGGAGGGCGTGGACGGAGTCGACGAGGTCATAGAGGACTTCGATTTCGGAGCGGGCGAGGACGTCTGCACCATCATGAAGGCGGTGCAGTCGCACGGCGGCAAGGTCACCGAGATGGTGTTCGGAATGCCGCTCATAGCGCCGCATCACAACAACCGCTTCGATCTCGACGAGAGAGTCATAGGCATAGGCGCCAGGAGCTTCGCCTCCATAGCGCTCGAGATAGAGGGCTAGCGGAAGGCCGGCAGAAGGCCTAAAGCAGCATAGGAGCGGCTGCACGCGCGGCCGCCCATCCGAAGATAAAAACACGGAGGAAACATGGAACTCATAGCCAGCAAGGAAAAGCTCAGGGAATTATTCGCCAAGTTCGCGCCGGTAGGGGCGCTCGAGGGAGGCGGAAACACGCGCCTCGCCTACGGACCCGAAGAGGACGAGATGCACAGGATCTTCACCGAGACCGCACGGAGCCTCGGATACCGCACCTGGGCCGACGATATAGGAAACAGCTACGCCGCGAATTTCGCGGAAGGGGCGGCAGACAAGAGCACAGTCATAGCCTCGCATCTCGATTCGGTCATAGAGGGCGGTCCCTACGACGGGCCGGTCGGAGTAGCGGCAGGACTCATGGTCATGGAGGAGCTCAAGGCCAGAGGCATTGAAGTCCCCATCACTGTCATCGCTTTCCGCTGCGAGGAGTCCGCCAACTTCAAGCTCGCGACACTCGGCTCTGAGCTGCTCACAAACCAGATAGACATGAAGCTCGTGGAGAAGGCGGTCGGCCGCGACGGAACGCCGCTGCCGGAGGTCCTCAAAAAGCGCGGCTACCTGGGAGATATCAAGAGAGATCTGCCATACAAGGAGTACATTGAGCTGCACATAGAGCAGGCGAGAGTGCTCGAGGCCGCCGGCGAGGACGTAGGCATAGTCACCGCGATAGCGGCAGCCCACAGGTTCACTCTGCATCTGAGCGGCATGGCGGATCACTCCGGCGCCACGCCCATGAGCATCAGGCGCGACGCGCTCACCTGCGCCGCGGAGATCATACTCGCCATAGAAAACGCCGGCCGCAGGGAGTCCGGAAACAGCTCCGTCGCCACGGTCGGCGTCGTCGAGAACCGTCCGAACATAATCAACGCGGTTCCCGGGAAGGTCACGCTGCAGATCGATATACGCGGCATAGACGCTGACAGCATCGCGCGCGTCGAGACCGAGGTCAAGACCAGGATAGAGGGCATATGCAAGGCGAGGAACATCGACTATGAGCTCATCGGCGTAGACAGCAAGACCCCCGTAACGCTCGACCCGAGGCTGGTCGACGATCTCTACCAGTCCGCCGTGAGAGAAGGGCTCAAATGCCGCAAGATGCCCAGCGGAGCCGGTCACGACGCCATGATGTTCCCAAAGGTCTGCCCGACCGCGATGGTCTTCATCCCCTGCAAGGACGGTATCTCTCACAATGTTAAGGAGCATACCGAGTTCGAGCAGATGGAGAACGGCATCAGGGTCATACTCGGATATCTGGCGGAAAAGAAGTAGCATATAAAAGCCCGGCGCAGGGGGCGCAGGCATGTCTGCGCCCTGAGACCGGTTTTCAAAAGGGAGCCTGAAATGCTCAAAAAAGAGGATTATCTAGAGCCCGACTGTCCGTTCGACACCTCTATGTGGGAGAAAAACGAGGCGGCCGGCATGATACCCATGGACAGGGTCATGGAAAAGGAGGACGAGCTGCTCTCCCGCAGCGACTATGCCGGAGCGGAGCGCATCCTGCGCTACTGGATCTCCGAAGCGGAGAGCTTGGGAGATAAACGCGGTGTCTTCCTCGTTGAGAACGAGCTCATGGGCCTTTACCGTAAGCTCGGAAACGAGGAGAAGGCGCGCGCCAGCATGGACGTGGCGCTGGCTCTCATACCCGAGCTCGGCTACGGGGACGCTGTCAGCGGCGCCACCTGCTATATAAACGCGGGAACTGTGCTCAAGGCATTCGGCGATCCGCAGGGAGCAATGGAGCTCTTTGAGAAAGCCCGCCCCATATACGAGGAAAAGGTCAAGAGCTCCGACTGGAGGCTCGGCGGTATGTACAACAACCTCGGCTTAGTCTATTTCGACCTCGACCGCTACGACGAAGCGCTGGAGGTTTACGATAAAGCCCTTTCCGTCGTCAGGGATATTCCGGGCCAGCAGCCCGAGGCCGCCATCACGATGCTGAATATAGCGGACGTCTACGTGTTCAAATACGGATTCGCCGAGGGTGAGAGCCGCATCCGCGGCGCCATAGAGCAGGCCTGGGTGTACCTTAACGTGCCCGGACAGGAGCAGAGCGGCAACTATGCCTTCGTCTGCGAGAAGTGCGCCCCGGTGTTCGAGTACTACGGATATACCGAATATGCCGATGAGTGCAGGGTTAGGGCGAAGAGGATATACGAAAGGGCTTAGTATCATTGAAAGGCCTTGATATCTCAAGAAAATATTACGAGGAATTCGCTGCGGATGCCATCCGCAGTGAATTTTCGCATCTGCTGCCTTATCTGGCGATCGGCCTCTGCGGGCCCGGTTCAGAATGTTTGGGCTACGACGACGAGATCTCCAAAGACCATGACTTCGAGCCCGGCTTTTGCATATTCATCCCTGATGAGGACAGGGTCAGCCGCAGGGACGCTTTCCTGCTGCAGCGCTTCTACGACAAGCTTCCCAAAGAATACGAAGGTCTCAGGAGGAGCCTGGTCGCGCCTGCGGGTGGTCCCCGCCGCGGCGTTATACGGACGGCAGACTTCCTGCTTGCCCGCACCGGGACGCAGACGCTGCCGCTCAGCGCGGAGCAGTGGCTAAGGATACCCGAGCAGAGCCTGCTCGAAGCCGTGAACGGGGAGATCTGGTTCGACGGCCTGGGAGAGATGACAGCCCTGAGGTCCTATCTTTCGGAGATGCCTGAGGATATAAGGCTGAAGAAGCTCGCGTCTTATCTGCTCCTCGCCGCCCAGAGCGGGCAGTATAACTACTCGCGCTGCCTTGCGCATGGGGAAAAAGGCGCCGCGCGTCTGGCCGCAGCCGAATTCGTCAGCTCGGCCACTCACGTGCTCATGCTCCTGCATGGCCGCTATACGCCTTATTATAAGTGGGCTTTCAGGGCGCTGAGAGAATGCGAACCAATCGCCGCCGACAGACTGGAGGAGATACTCGAAGGGGACGCCGGCGGGGCCTCCTTGGAACGCCCTGCTGAGGATCCCTCCTCCGGGAGCGATGCTGCAGATACCTCTCCTGACAATACGGCGAATCTCATCGAAGAAGTATCTTCGTATATCATAAGCCTTCTGCAGGAGCAGAGCCTGACGAAGGCGACCTGCGGCGACCTTGAAAAGCACGCCTATTCCGTGAACGACCGCATAGAGGATGGATTCCTCAGAAACTCTGACATATTTGCCGGACTAAACGGGTAGGGCGTCATAGGAGGGAGGTCGATCGAAGACCGGTCCGGCTGCCGGGCATTCTGATATTTATGTTGATGTACTTATCGTCCAAGTGCTAAGCCAGATGTCGAGCGTCCTGATACTCCCGTGTGCGGCACGTCCGCAGTCCAAGCGCTTGTAAAATTCTGTAAATTGTGATATATTGAACCTAATCAGCCGCTTTCGATTCGGAGGCGCCGGCTAATATTTAGCGTTTACCACCGTTTTTCAAACGGTGGTAGTTTTTATTTCCTATGATCTATCAACACGAGGATCGTGATGATACCAATTTACAATATCTTACACAGACAACTCCCGCCGCGCTTGTGTTTCCCCCTGAAATGATTTAAAGTTAAATCAAATGGAAACTGCGCGCAACGGACGGGTGATCCGCTTAAACCGCAAAGGATTAGACACATCAGGTGATAAGACCATGAAAGAATACAGAGCATATTTTAGAAAGCTCGCAGCCGCGCTCGTCGCGCTGACTTTAGTCCTGGGCTGCCTGCCGATGCAGGCTCCATACGCCGCATACGCAGACGGACCGGACGGCCCGCCTTCGCTTACGGCTGGCGCTGCGGACTCCGGACTCAGCAACGCCGCAAGCGATCCTGGCTCTGGTCTCAGCGATACATCAGACGAATCTGGCGCCATTCTCAGCTCAGC